>NZ_JBIBEP010000013.1:0-246755 GCF_042955185.1 Streptomyces sp. NPDC012474 | reverse complement strand
GTGGTCTCCGGGGCGCCGCAGTGGGGGGGGGGGGGGGGGGGGGGGGGGGGGGGGGGCCCCCCCGCGCGCCCGTGGGGGGGGGGGGGGGCGGCCCCCGCGGCCCCCCCCCCCCCCCCCGGCGGGTCCTACTTCTGCTTGATCCTCAGGAACGTGACGGAGTTCGCCGGGAAGGTGTAAGTGAACTTCGCGGCCACGCCCCGGAGCGTGGACGTCACCGGTGTCACCGGGGTGTCCGTCTCGGTGTTCACGGCGTCCTCGTCGGCGGCCAGCGTGGTCACACGGGCCGTGGAGGCGGTCTTGACGCCACCGAGGTCGACCGCCGTACGGGCCTCGGCGGACTGGGCGTTGACGACCTTGACGATCAGGTCACCGGTCTTCGCGTCCTTGGTGACGACCTGGCGGAACGGCTCGGCCGGCTTGTCGTCCTTGAAGCTCCCCCACTCCTTGCCGTCGAGGAAGAGGGTGACCTGGCGGCCGCGGACCTTGATGTCGATGTCGTAGGCGCGGCCGGTCTCGATCGACCCCGCCTTCGTCATCAGCGTGCCCTTGCCACCGTCCACGGCCTGCTCGATCGCGGACTGGGTGTTGTTCCAGCCGCCCAGGTTCCACCAGTAGTAGTTGCCGGTGTCCTTGACGCCGAAGGCGACGAGGAAGCCCTCCTTGCCGGACTTCTTGGTGGCCTTCACATGCAGGTCGTAGTCCTTCCAGGCCGGGTCGCCCGCCGTGACCAGGGTGTTCTCGGCGGCGGTGTCGGTCTGGACGAAGCTCCCGTCCTGGACGCTCCAGCTGCCACGGCCGCTGGTGGTCCACTTCGAGGCGTCACCGGAGAAGTCGTCGCTGAGCAGCGTCGAGCCGTCCGCCGAGGTGACCTTCACATCGTCGTAGGCGGCGCTGGTCGCCCACGTCGACAGGCCGACGGCGCCGGTGATGGGGCCGCTGACGTCCGGGGTCGTGGTGGCCTTCGACGGGACGACGCGGTCGCCGACATTGGTCATGAACAGCTTCTGGACCTCGTAGTTGGCCGAGTTCCAGGAGGCCCGGTTGTTGAACCAGATCATGTCCGGCCGCCACTGCACGTAGTCCTCGTTGGCGAGCAGCGGGGCGTACGAGGCGAGTTTGACGATGTCGGCGTTGCGCTCCAGGCCGGTCATGAAGGCGGCTTCGGAGAGGCCGTTCTTCCAGGCGTTGCCCTGGGAGGCGTACTCGCCGAGGAAGACCTTCGGGCCGTTCCGGTCGTAGGAGTCGTAGCGGTCGTTGTTCTGCAGGAACCAGGTCGGGCTGTTGTAGTAGTGCTCGTCGACCATGTCGACCTTGCCCTCGCGGTTGAGCTGCCAGGCGGTGTCGAAGGTCGTGCCGGCGTCGTCCGGGCCCGAGTTGGAGACGACGGTGATGTCCGGGTACTTCGCCTTGATGGCCGTCCGGAACTGCTCGAAGCGGGCGAAGAACTCCTTCGGGAGGTTCTCCTCGTTGCCCACCCCGACGTGGGTCAGGTGGAACGGCTTGGGGTGGCCCATCCGCGCGCGGACCTTGCCCCACTTGGAGGTCGCCGGGCCGTTTGCGAACTCGATGAGGTCGAGGGTGTCCTGGATGTGCCGCTTGAGCAGGGCGTCGTCGTCGGTGGCCTTGTTCTGGCCGCAGCCGGTCACCAGGGCGGGGACGACGGGCAGCGGCATGGCGCCGACGTCCTCGGAGAAGCGGAAGTACTCGTAGTAGCCGAGACCGTAGCTCTGGTTGTAGCCCCAGAAGTTGGCGTTGGTGGCGCGCTGCTCTACGGGCCCGATGGTGTCCTTCCACTGGTAGCTGCGCTTGCGCTGCCAGTTCGAGGCCTCGCTGTAGTCCTCCATGGAGCCGGTGTTGACCAGGCAGCCGCCGGGGAAGCGCACGAAGCCGGGCTTCAGGGCGGCGATCTTCTCGGCGAGGTCCTTGCGCAGGCCGTTCGGCTGGTTCTTGTACGTCTCGCGCGGGAAGAGCGATATCTCGTCGAGCGCGGCGGCGTTCGACGAGGCGACGGCGAGCCGACCGCGGTTGCTCGTGCGGGTCGCCGTGAAGGTGGCCTTGTACTTGGCCCAGCCGCCCTTCGCGGCGACCTGGCGGGCGGTGGCGAGCGTGCCCGCGGTGTCCTTCAGCGAGACCGTGAGCGTGGTGCCGCTCGCGGCGCGGGCCCAGACGGAGAAGTCGTACCGCTTGCCCTTGTCGACCCGGATGCCGGTGTTGTAGCCGGCGTTCGTGACGGACGAGCCGGCGCCCAGGGAGAGGTAGTTGCGGTTGCGCTCGTTGAGGCGGCCCGCGTCGTTCACGACCTCGGCCGTGCCGCCGGCCGTCCACGAGGTCAGGGGCGTGTAGGAACCGTTGTCGGCGGTGGAGTACTCGAAGGATCGGTTCTGCACGAGCTCGGCGTACAGACCGCCGTCGGCGGCCCGGTTGATGTCCTCGAAGAAGACGCCGTACATCGTGTCGTCGATCGCGGCGCCCCTGGCGGACGGGTCGACGGTGATCGCGTAGTCGGCGACGTCCTCGGCGTGCGCGGGGGCCGGTACGAGGGCTGCTGCCGTCAGGAGGGCTGTGGTCGTGAGACCCACTCTCCATCGGGTGCTGGCGGTGGTGCTTGGCATGGATACTCCGCGGCTCTCTGATAGAGGAGTGTTCGAAATATCAGACATTGATCAGCACTTCGAACGGCAAGATAGGGAGGGGACGGATGCGCGTCAATGGGTCGTGCAGCAACCCGTGGGACGGAGAGCGGTACCGCATGGGCGAGTTCTGGCCAGTGCCGGACGTGCTGGCATATCTGGCCGGGTGCTGGCGCGTGACACGGTCGGTGCGGGATCTCGCGAGCGGCGCGGAGGGGGAGTTCACCGGCACCACCGAGTTCCGCGCGGAGAAGACCGGCGGGCTGCTGCACCACGAGTCCGGCACCTTCGTCTGGCAGGGCGTCGCCCGGCCCGCGGAGCGGACCCTGCGGTTCCTGCCCGGTCAGGGCGGCACGGCGGACGTGCGGTTCGCCGACGGGAGGCCGTTCCACGACCTCGACCTGACGTCCGGCCGCCATGCCGCCTGTCATCCCTGCTCGGCGGACCTCTACCGCGGAGAGTTCACCGTTCTGGACGCGGACCACTGGCGGACGGTGTGGCACGTCCGCGGCCCCGCCAAGGACCTGCTCCTGCGCACCGGCTACGCGCGCGAGGCCTGAGTGGACGCCCCCTCGAAGCGCAGGTTCCAGCGCCCCGCCCGGCCCGTCACGGAAGTCGTCGACAGCGGGCGGACGTCGATGTTCCAGTACGTCGAGGGGGGCGCCTTCAGGGCGTACACCAGCGCCGCCCGGATCACGGACGGCTCGGCCACCGCCACGACCCGGCAGCCGTCCTCGACGGGCCGGGTGTCCAGCCAGCCGCCGACCCGGGTGATGAAGTCGACCAGCGACTCCCCGCCGTGCGGTGTGGCGCGCGGGTCGGCCAGCCAGGCGTCCACGGCATCCGGCTCCCTGGCCATCGCCTCGCCCAGGGTCAGCCCGCGCCACCGGCCCATGTCACAGTCGCGCAGGCCCAGCTGCACCAGCGGCGCGTACCCGAGGCCCTCCCCCGTCGCCCGGCTGCGCGGAGTCGGCGAGCAGTAGCGCAGTTCGGCCGCGGCGCGCTCGGCGAGCACCGGGGAACTGCGCGCGGCGGCGACAAAGGTGACCCGAAGTGGCATGCGGAGATCGTGGGCGCAGCAAGTGCGCAGGTCAAGAGGTGTTACCTACGAGTTACCGAGGGTGTGCCGGCCTTCACCGGCCGAAGACGAGCGCCATCCAGTGCTCGGGCCGCTCCAGCGGGGCGAACCCGAACTTCTCGTAGACCCCGTGCGCGTCGTGCGTGGCGAGCAGCACCCGCCGCACCCCGTACGACCGCAGCTCGTCCCGCACGGCGGCCACGAGCGCGCCGCCGACGCCCTTGCCGCGCACCGACGGATCGACGTACACGTCACACAGCCACCCGAAGGTCGCCCGGTCGGTGATCACCCGCGCGTAGGCGACCTGCTCCCCCGAAACCGTCTCGTACACACCGAAGTTGAGCGACCCCTCGATCGCCCGGTCCTGCTTCTCCCGGGTACGCCCCAGCGCCCAGTACGCGTCGGTGGACAGCCAGTGGTGCACGCGCTCGCGGTCCACGCGGCCGGGGTCGGTGGAGATCTCGCAGCCCTCGGGCAGGCTCGGGGTGTCGGTCATGCCGCGATGCTCGCAGGCGGCCCTCAGGTGCGTCGAACGGTTATCCCAGCGCCTCGTCGCAGGCCGTGCGCAGCCGTCGTACGCCCTCGGCGATCTCCCCTGTCCCGGCGACCGCCGCGAAGCTGAGGCGGATGTGCCCGGCGGGCGGCTCGGCGCTGAAGTAGGGGCGGCCGGGGGTGATCGCGACGCCGGCGCGAAGGGCGGCGGACACCAGGGCCGCCTCGTCGGTTCCGTCGGGCAGACGGGGCCACAGGTGGTAGCCGCCGGACGGGATGTGCGGCAGGGCGAGCTCCGGCAGGTGCTGGGCGAGGGCGCCGGTCATCGCGTCCCGGCGTGCCCTCAACTCCGCGGAGACGGCCCGCAGGTGCCGCGGCCAGGCGGGCGAGCCGACGAGTTCGAGTGCCGCCTCCTGGAGCGGGCGCGGCACGAAGAACGTGTCGACGACCTGGATGGCCCGCAGCCGCTCCAGGACCGGCCCGCGCGCGGCCAGGGCGCTCACCCGGAAGCTGGGCGAGGTCGCCTTGGTGAGCGAGGAGACGTGGACGACGGCGCCGTCGGGGTCGTCGGCGGCCAGCGGGCGCGGCAACGGCCCCGCGTCCTCGTGCACCAGCCGCCGTACGAAGTCGTCCTCGACGACGAACGCGCCCGCCTCCCGGGCGATGCGCAGCACCTCGGCGCGCCGCCCGGGCGCGAGGACCGCGCCGGTGGGGTTCTGGAAGAGCGGCTGACAGACGAAGGCCGGGGCGCCGGTGGCCCGGAACGCGTCGGCGAGCAGCTCCGGTCGCACGCCGTCGGCGTCCACCGGGACGGGCACCGGGCGCAGGCCGGCGGCACGGGCGATGGCGAGCATGCCGGGGTAGGTCGGCGATTCGACCAGGACGGGGGCGCCGGGCGGGGCGAGGGCGCGCAGGGCGGTGGTGAGCGCGGACTGCCCGCCTGCGGTGATCAGCACCTCGGCGGCCGTGACCGCGCCGCCGATGCTCCGCGCGAACCACTCGCGCAGCTCCGGCAGCCCTTCCATGGGCGGCCGTCCCCAGGCACCGGGACGGCGCCCGGCCCGCGAGAGGGCGGCGGCCATCGCCCGCTCCGGCTGCAGCGACGGGTGCAGATAGCCGCCGTTGAACTCGATCACGCCGGGCGGCGGTGCGGCCAGCGACACCAGCACCCCGGAGGCGTCGACCGAGCGCGGCACGAGGTCGGCGGCACCGTCGGCGCTGAGCGCGACCTCCTGCCAGGAGGTGTCCCCGGCGGGGGCCGGCGCCGAACGGGCCTGCGCGCGGAAGGCGCCCGCGCCGGGCCGGGTGACCACCAGTCCCTCGGCGGCGAGCTGCGCCAGGGCCCGCGACACCGTCACCGGGCTCACCCGGAACCGCTCGACGAGCGCTCGACTCGACGGCAGCTTTCCACCGGGTGAGTAGCGGTCGAGTTCCCGCCTCAGTTGCTCTGCCAGCTCACCTACGCTGCTACGCTCTTGCATGAGAGCACAGAGTAGCGCTACTACGGCATCACCGATAGCAGTCGCCACCCCGGGCCCGGAGCGCCCCGGGTTCGGCACCCTTCAGGCCGCCCTCGGCGTCGTCGCCTTCTCCCTGACGTTCCCGGCCACCGCCTGGGGGCTGGAGGGCTTCGGGCCCTGGTCGCTGGTCGCCGTGCGGAGCGTCCTGGCCGCGGTGATCGCGGGCACCGCGCTCCTGCTGCTGCGCGTGCCACCGCCGGCCCGTCGGCACTGGCCGGGGCTCGCGGTCGTCGGGGCCGGTGTCGTCCTCGGTTTCCCCCTGCTCACCACGCTCGCGCTGGAGACCTCCACCACCGCGCACGCCGCCGTCGTGGTCGGGCTGCTGCCGCTGACGACGACTCTCCTCTCCGCGCTGCGCGTGGGCACCCGGCCCTCGCGCACCTTCTGGATCGCGGCCTGCGCGGGCGCGGCGGCGGTGCTGGCCTTCACCGCGCAGCAGAGCGGCGGCGCCCTGACCACCGCCGACCTGTACCTCTTCGCCGCGCTGCTGGTCTGCGCGGCCGGCTACACCGAGGGCGGCCGGCTGGCCCGGGTCATGCCGGGCTGGCAGGTGATCGGCTGGGCTCTGGTGCTGTGCCTGCCGCTGACCGTGCCCGTCGCCGCGCTCGCCCTGACGCAGGAGCCCGTGCGGCTGACCGCGCACAGCGTCACCGGACTGCTGTGGGTCGCGGCGGGCTCCCAGTTCGTCGGGCTGGTCGTCTGGTACCGCGGTATGGCGGCCATCGGCATCCCCAAGGCCAGCCAGTTGCAGCTCGCCCAGCCGCTGCTCACACTGGTGTGGTCGGTGCTGCTGCTGGGCGAGCACCTCACGGTCGCCGCCCCGCTGACGGCCGCGGCGGTGCTGGTCTGCATCGCCGTCACACAGCGATCACGCGGCTGAGCGGGACGGCGCGGGGCGCCTGTCGGCAGGCGCCCCGCGCCGTGGACTCGCCAGGCCACGGACCGCTGCTCCGCACCTCGTGAGGAGGCCCCAGATGCGCGCAACCGTGGGCGACCAGCTTGTCCAGCACGGCAGGGTGGTCGGTCAGCACGACAAGGTCGGCGAGATCGTCGAAGTGCTCGGCCAGGAGGGCGGCCCCCCGTACCGTGTCCGGTTCGAGGACGGGCACGAGGGCGTGTGCTCGCCCGGGCCGGACACGGAGATCCGGCACAGGGAGACCACCACCGGGCCGTGACTCAGGGGTCCCTGTGCCCGTCCGGGTCGCCCCCTCAGCGCGGGGGCGGCGCCGGCTGCCCGTAGTGGTCGGCGACGACCCGCGCCATCGCGCCGAGCCGGTCGGACGCCACGTCCTTGGCGGCGAAGTAGGCGTGTCCGCGGACCTGCGGGTACTCCCCGGCCAGCGTCAGGTGCCGGGAGAGTTCGCCCGCCTCCTGCCACGCCGCGGGCTGGGCCGGGTCACCGGCCTTGTACAGCGCCTCCCCCACGTAGAGCTGTGTCGGGCTGCCGTTCGCGACCTCCGCCCACCAGGGCACCAGCTTCGCGTAGTCGGCGGCGGCGAAACCGATGTTCCAGTACAGCTGCGGGACGATGTAGTCGATCCAGCCCTCGCGCACCCACTTCCGCGTGTCGGCGTGCAGATCGTCGTACGTCTCCACGCCCGCCCGGGTGTCCGAGCCGAGCGGGTCGGTCGCGGCGTTGCGCCACACGCCGAAGGGGCTGATGCCGAAGCGGGCATCCGGCCGGACCTCCTTGATGCGGTCCGCCGTCTCCCGGACCAGCCGGTCGATGTTGTCCCGCCGCCAGGCCGCACGGTCCGGGAAGCCGCCGCCGTGCTCGTCGTAGGCCGCGTCGTCGTCGAAGCTCTGCCCCGCCACGGGGTACGGGTAGAAGTAGTCGTCGAAGTGGACGCCGTCCACGGGATACTTCGCCACCGCGTCCAGCATCGCGTCCTCGACGAAGGCGCGGACCTCGGGCAGCCCCGGGTCGTAGAAGAGCTTCCCGCCGTACGTCACCACCCAGTCGGGGTTCTCGCGGGCGGGATGGGACGCGGCGAGCCGGGTCGGGTCGGCGTGCGTGGCGACCCGGTACGGGTTGAACCAGGCGTGCAGCCGAAGGCCCCGCGCATGCGCCTCCTCGACCGCCGTGCCCAGCGGGTCCCAGCCGGGGTCCTTGCCCTGGGTGCCGGTGAGGTACTGCGACCAGGGCTCGTACGGCGAGGGCCACAGGGCGTCCGCCGTGGGACGGACCTGGAAGAACACGGTGTTGAGCCGGTTGCGGACGGCGGTGTCGAGATGGGTGAGCAGTTCGGCGCGCTGCTGCGACGCGGTGAGCCCGGCCTTCGAGGGCCAGTCGCGGTTGGCCACGGTCGCGATCCAGACGCCCCGCATCTCGGAGTCCGGTGCTCCGCCCCGGCGTCCGGTCGCGGCCGACGCCTGAGGCATCATCGTGAAGGCCGACAGCGCCGCCACCGCGAACGCCCTGCGTGACACTCGTCCCATCCGCATGCCCCAAAAGCCGCGGATCCGCCGGTCGCGGATCGTTCGGGCCCAGCATGCCCGACGCGGACCCGACCCCCGCGATCGATCATCGATACTTCGGAGTAACGTGCACGAACGGAGCAGGCCCCGGGACCCGGCGAACCTGCCCGGATGTGGATCAGCAGCGAAAGGGACGATGTGACGGACATCCCAGCGGGAGACATTGCACGCGTCGGAGTCGTGGGCTGCGGTCAGATGGGCGCGGGGATCGCCGAGGTGTGCGCCCGGGCCGGCCTGGACGTCATGGTCGCCGAGACCACCGGCGAAGCCCTGGAGATCGGCCGCACCCGGCTGTTCACCTCCCTGGCCAAGGCGGCCGAGCGCGGCAAGATCACCGAGGAGGAGCAGGAGGCCACGCTGGCCCGCCTGAGCTTCACCACCGACCTCGGCGAGTTCGCCGACCGTGACCTCGTGATCGAGGCCGTCGTCGAGAACGAGCAGGTCAAGACCGAGATCTTCCAGGTCCTGGACCAGGTCGTGACCCGGCCGGACGCGATCCTGGCCTCCAACACCTCGTCCATCCCGCTGGTGAAGCTGGCGGTGGCGACGTCGCGGCCCGACCAGGTCATCGGCATCCACTTCTTCAACCCGGCTCCGGTGCAGAAGCTCGTCGAGCTGATCCCGGCGCTGACCACGTCCGAGGGCACCATCGGGCGCGCCCAGCTGTTCACGGAGAAGCTGCTGGGCAAGCACGCCATCCGTGCCCAGGACCGCTCCGGCTTCGTGGTCAACGCGCTGCTGATCCCGTACCTGCTCTCCGCGATCCGGATGTTCGAGACGGGCATCGCCAGCCGCGAGGACATCGACAACGGCATGGAGATGGGCTGCGCCCACCCGATGGGCCCGCTGAAGCTGTCCGACCTGATCGGCCTGGACACGGTCGTCTCGGTCGCGCAGTCCATGTACGAGGAGTACAAGGAGCCCCTGTACGCCGCTCCCCCGCTCCTGCAGCGCATGGTCGACGCGGGCCGGCTGGGCCGCAAGTCGGGCTCGGGCTTCTACACGTACGCCTGACCGTCCGGCTGACACAGCCGCCTCAACGCCGCCGCTCCTCCGGCCACGGCCGGAACCGGCGGCGTCCCCATTCCTGCGCCTGCTCGCTGATGCGGCGGCGCAGCCAGCCCATCCAGAAGGCGAGCGGAGTGGCCACGAGAGCGACCAACAGCGCCGTGCCCCACCCCTGTCCGCCGGAGGAGTACCGGAACACCACGACCAACAGCGCGTAGAGCGCCAGCGCATACGCCGCGTTCTTCTGCCACTTCGTCATGAGTCCCGGGTACCCCCGAGGCCGATTACGGACGGTCAGATTTCGGCCATGCTGCGGGCCCGGCACCGGATTTGGTGCCGGGCTCGCGGCATTCACACACCGTGTGCGCGCCGGGCTCGCATATGCCCCTCGCACACTCTCCCCATGCGCCCACCAGGCGAGTTGACTCCACAGCGCAGGCAAGGGATGTGAAACGACTACGGAAAGGAGCGGACTCGTGACCGCCGATCCCGAGCATCCCGTCGTCCACGGAGAACTCGCAGAGTTACGACGCCGCCTCGATGTGGCCTACGCCCGCGTCGAGGGCGGACTGGCTCTGCTCAGCCACCGCACCGAGGAGACCGCCAAGGAGATCGAGGAGCTCAACACCCGGATCCACACGCTCGAACACGCGCGCTGGCCGCTGCCCGCGGTCGCCGCCCTCACCGCCGTGGGTGCCCTCGTCATGGCGATCTGGCAGACCCTGGGCCGTTGACTCAGGGCAGCGTGTCCTGACCGAGCCTGAGATGGTGCAGCAGCAGTAACGCGGCCGCCATGTTGGCGGCCGGGACCTCGCCGCGGGCGACCATGTCGGGGACGAGCTTGAGAGGCACCCATTCCCTGCGGTCCGACTCGAAGTCGTCCACCGGGTGCCCGACGTACTCGCCCTCGTCGGCCCAGTACACGTGGTGCCGGGCGTCGGTGAGCCCGTTGGACGGCTCCACGCTCATGAGGTGGCGCAGGGGTCCCGGCCGCCAGCCGGTCTCCTCCTCCAGTTCCCTGGCGGCCGCGCGGGCGACGTCCTCGCCGTCCTCGACGACGCCCGCCGCGAGTTCCCACCCCCAGCTGTCGGTGATGAAACGGTGCCGCCAGAGCAGCAGCACCTCGTTGGCCTCGTTCACGACCGTGGCCACCGCGACGGGCCGCAGCCGTATGAGGAAGTGGTCCAGGTGCCTGCCGTCCGGCAGTTCGACATCCGCGAGATTGACGCTGAACCAGCGGTTTGAGTACACAGTTTGCTCGTTGTGTTTCGTCCACTGCACGGTTCTGCCACCTTCCGTCGAGTAAGTGGCAATATCGCAGCAGGGACGGAGGGACAGCAGGCGCACGGGAAGCGCCTCGGAGCGAGACCGGGCACCACCGCCCGGGTCTACAACGGTACGCGCAGGGCCCCGTCGATGAGTTCGGCGGCCTCGGCCGTGCCCGCACAGCCACTGCGCACCAGGTGCTCCCGCACCGCGCGCAGCCGGTCGCGCAGCCGCTGGGACTCCATGCCCCGGGCCTGCTCGGCCATCTGCACGGCGATGACCACCGCCTTGTCGGCGTTGCCCTGCCGCAGCTCGATGGTGCTGAGCATGGCCAGCCGGTGCACCCGGCCGCGGTCGTGCGCCGGGTTGTCGACAGCGGCCGCGGCATGCTCCCCGGCGGCCGCGATCTCCCCGAGGCTCAGCAGCGCCTCCGCCACCTGGACGTTGACGAGCCCGGGCTGGACATAACCGGTCTCGTCGGGCTCGTAGCCGCGCCGGATGCGCTCGGCGGCCTGCTCCGCCCGCCGGATGCAGGACAGGGCGCTCCCGCCGTCGCCGAGATGCGCGTACGCCTTGGCCTGCATCGCGTAGAGGTCGGAGGCGAGCGCCGGGGTGATGTGCTTGCCGGCGGCCCGCAGCGCCGCCTCCGCGAAGGCGACGGACTGCCGGTACTCCCGCATGAACAGCGACTGGTTGACGAGCAGGGCGATCACATACGCCCCGAGACCCCGGTCCCCGCTGGCCTTGGCCAGCCGCAGAGCCTGGTGGAAGTAGCGCTGGGCGAGGCCGTGCGCGTCGGAGTCGTAGGCGCAGATACCGGCGACCGCCACCAACCCGCCGGTGGCCCGGTGCAGTTGGCGGCCGGTTTCGTCGGTGTAGCTGCCGCGCAGCAGCGGCGCGGCCTCGGCGTTGAGGAAGCCGACGATGCGGGCGCGCGTGGCGATGCCCCCTGCCTTGCGGTACATCTGCTCGTAGTGCGTCCGGGCGGCCCGCAGCGTCTCCAGGTCGCCCGGGGTGACACGGTGTCTGCCGCCGCGGGAGACGTCCACGTCCTCGGGCGGGTTCTCCCACTCCCACACCGGCATCACGGCCGGCGTGCCGGTGAGCGCGGGTGCGCCCAGGAGGTGCGGGCGCTGCTGCTGGTCGGATCGCCACAGCGCGGTGGCCCGTTCGACGAACCCGGACAGCGAGCCGGTGTGCGGGGCGGACGGCTCGCCGGGCATGCCGAGGCCGATGTCGTCGAGGGTCACCGGCCGCTGCAGCCGGGCCGCGAGCACCTCGCAGATCAGGTCGGGCACCTGACCGCGGGGGCGCTGCCCCTTCAACCACCGGGCGACGGCGGTGTGTTCGTACCTCAGGGACAGGCCACGCGCCCGTCCCGCCTGATTGACGTGTGCGGCCAGCCCCGCGTGCGAGATCCCCGCCTCGTCCAGGATCGCGTCGAGCAGAGTGTTGGGCTGCATGTGGGCCCCCCGGGTGGCTCGGTGCGGCCAGGTTAGTGGTTCCGCCTTCACACGGGGTGTGAACGGAGTACTCGAATCCGCACGGTGCGCGCACTGTCGCTGAGAGTCGCCGACGGGTTGACTGAGATGCCTCGAAAGAGGCCGGCCGGGCCGCCGACTCCCCCTCGTACAGTGCGGCGGCCCGCTACCGCCGTCCGCCCGGCCGCCTGCCCGACACTCCGTGGCGGGGCGGACGGCTCCGCCGGCCACGCCCCGTAGGGGGCGCGGGGAACCGCGCGACCAGCCACCACCAACTCGCAGCCGGCAAGACAGCGCAGTCCCCCACGACGCTAACTCCGCAACTCAGCCCCTACGCGTTCACCCGCAAGAGCAACCGCCGCGTCCCGGGCCGCCGACGCCTCATCCACCGTCAGCGTCCGGTCAGCCGCCCGGAACCGCAACGCATACGCGAGCGACTTCCGCCCCTCGCCCAACTGCTCGGCGTTCTCGTACACATCGAACAGCCGGATGGACTCCAGCAGTTCCCCGGCGCCGGCCCGCAGGGCCTCCTCGACCTCCGCCGCCGGAACCACCGCGTCGACGACCAGGGCGACATCCTGCGTGGCGACGGGGAACGTGGAGATCCGCGGCGCCGCGGCCGTGGCGTCACCGGCGGCCTCCACCGCGTCCAGGTCGATCTCCATCGCGCAGCTGCGCGCGGGCAGTCCGAGGGCCTTCACCACCCGCGGGTGCAACTCGCCCGCGTGCCCCACGACCCGCTCGGCGCCGTCCACGGTGACCACCAGCTCGGCGCACCGCCCGGGGTGCCACGGTCCATACTGGCCCTTGCGGATGACGAGTTCGGCACCGGCCTCACGGGCGACGGACCGGGCGGCCTCGACCGCGTCGGCCCAGTCGGCCGGACGGCCCTTGCCCCACCAGCCGGCCTGTTCGCGCGCACCGGCGAGGACGACGGCCACGTGCCGCGGCTGCTCGGGCAGCGCCGCGTTCAGCTCGGCGAGCTCCTCGTCGGTCGGACGGCGGTCGACGGGCAGCACGGCCGCGATCCGCTGCTCCGCGCGCGGCAGGAAGACCAGGCCGGACTCGAACAGCGCGAGGTCGTGCGAGCCGCGGCCGTCGTTGCGGCGCAGGGCGGCGAGCAGGCCCGGCAGCAGCGACGTGCGCAGTGCGGGCTCCTCGTCGTTCAGCGGGTTGCTGAGCTTCACGACGCGGCGGGCCGGGTCGTCCGCTTCCAGGCCGAGCTGGTCGAAGACCTGCTCACCGATGAACGGGTAGTTCAGCGCCTCGACGTACCCGGCACCGGCCAGGGCACGGCCCACGCGGCGGTGCAGCCGCTGCCGTTCGGTCAGGCCGAGGCCGGCCGGCGGCCTGGGCAGCGTTGAGGGCAGGTTCTCGTAGCCCTCCAGCCGGATGACCTCTTCGGCCAGGTCGTTCGGGTCGGTGAGGTCGGGCCGCCAGGACGGCACGGTGACGATCAGGTCGTCCTGCCCGTACACGTCGCAGCCGACCTCCTGGAGGCGGCGCACGACGGTCTCGCGGCCGTAGGCGACGCCCGCGACCTTGTCCGGGTGGTCGGCCGGGACGGCGATGGTGCGCGGCGCGGAGGGAGCGAGGACCTCGGTGACGCCGGCCTCGGCGGTGCCGCCCGCGAGCAGCACCAGCAGGTCGACGGTGCGCTGCGCGGCGGCAGCGGCGGCCTGCGGGTCGACACCTCGCTCGAAGCGCCGGGACGCCTCGGAGGACAGCTTGTGGCGGCGGGCGGTGCGCGCGATCGACACCGCGTCGAAGTGCGCGGCCTCGATGACGACGTCCGCCGTGGCGTTCTCCACGTCGTCGTGGTCGGCGATCTCCGTGTTGGCGCCGCCCATGACGCCGGCGAGCCCGATGGGGCCCCGGTCGTCGGTGATCACCAGGTCCTCGGTGTCCAGCGTGCGCTCGACACCGTCGAGGGTGGTGAGCTTCTCGCCCGCCTCGGCCCGGCGCACGCCGATGGTGCCCTCGACCAGGCCGCGGTCGTAGGCGTGCAGCGGCTGGCCGAGCTCCGTCATCACGTAGTTCGTGACGTCGACGGCGAGGGAGATCGGGCGCATGCCGACCTTCTGGAGCCGGCGCTGGAGCCAGATCGGGGAGCGGGCCTCGGCGCTGAGGCCGGTCACCGTGCGGGCCGTGAAGCGGTCGCAGCCGGTCGGGTCCGAGACCTGCACCGGGTAGCCGTAGGCGTTCGGGCCGGGCACGTCGAGCAGGGCCGGGTCGCGCAGCGGCAGGCCGTAGGCGATGGCGGTCTCGCGGGCGACGCCGCGGATGGACAGGCAGTAGCCGCGGTCGGGCGTGACGGCGATGTCGAGGACCTCGTCGACCAGTTCCAGCAGCTCGATCGCGTCCTTGCCGACCTCGGTCTCCGGGGGCAGCACGATGATGCCCTTGGTGCCGTCGTCGCCCATGTTCAGCTCGTCGCTGGAGCAGATCATGCCGTGCGAGTTCCTGCCGTACGTCTTGCGCGCGGAGATCGTGAAACCGCCGGGCAGCGAGGCGCCGGGCAGGACCACGACGACCTTGTCGCCGACCGCGAAGTTACGGGCGCCGCAGACGATCTCCTGGGGCTCACCCGTCCCGTTGGCCTGGCCGACATCGACGGTGCAGAAGCGGATCGGCTTCTTGAAGCCCTCCAGCTCCTCGATGGTCAGCACCTGGCCGACGACCAGCGGCCCCTTGAGGTCGGCGCCGAGCTGCTCGACGGTCTCGACCTCCAGACCGGCCGAAATGAGCTTGGCCTGCACGTCCCGACCGGTCTCCGTCTCCGGCAGGTCGACGTACTCCCGCAGCCAAGAAAGCGGGACCCGCATCAGATCTCCATCCCGAACGGCCGGGTGAACCGGACGTCACCCTCGACCATGTCTCGCATGTCTTCGACGTTGTGGCGGAACATCAGCATCCGCTCGATGCCGAACCCGAAGGCGAACCCGCTGTACTTCTCGGGGTCGACGCCGCAGGCCGTGAGCACCCGCGGGTTGACCATGCCGCAGCCGCCCAGCTCGATCCAGCCCTCGGAGGAGCAGGTGCGGCAGGGGCGGTCGGGGTTGCCGATGGACTCGCCCTTGCAGACGTAGCAGAGCATGTCCATCTCGGCGCTCGGCTCGGTGAACGGGAAGTAGTTCGGCCGCAGCCGGGTCTTCATGTCCGCGCCGAACAGAGCCTGGACCATGTGGTCGAGCGTGCCCTTGAGGTCCGCCATGGTCAGGCCCTCGTCGATCGCGAGCAGCTCGATCTGGTGGAAGACGGGCGTGTGCGTGGCGTCCAGTTCGTCGGTGCGGAACACGCGGCCGGGGCAGACGATGTAGACCGGCAGCTCACGGTCGAGCAGCGCGCGGGCCTGCACCGGGGAGGTGTGCGTGCGCAGGACGACGCCGGACCCGGACTCCTCGGTGCCCTTGGGGCCCTGCACGAAGAAGGTGTCCTGCATCTGCCGGGCCGGGTGGTCGGGCAGGAAGTTGAGGGCGTCGAAGTTGAACCACTCCGCCTCGGCCTCCGGACCTTCGGCGACCTCGTAGCCCATGGCCACGAAGACGTCCGCGACCCGCTCCATCATGGTGGTGAGCGGGTGCCGGGCGCCGGACGGTACGCGGTCGTACGGCAGCGTGACGTCCACCGCCTCCTCGACGAGCACACGCGCGTCCCGCTCGGCCTCGAGTTCCACCTGGCGGGCGGCGAGGGCCTTGTTCACGGCGCCGCGGGCCTGGCCGACGCGCTTGCCGGCCTCGGCCTTGGCGTGCGGGGGCAGCGCGCCGATCTCGCGGTTGGCGAGGGCCAGCGGGGAGGCGGGGCCGGTCTGGGCGACCTTGGCCTCGTGGAGCGCTTCGAGGGAGTCCGCGGCGGCGAAGGCGGCGAGCGCCTCGTCCCGCATGCGCTCGATCTCTTCCGGTTTCAACGTCTCGACCTCGACCGGGTCGTACGACTTATTCGGTGCCGACATCTCTTCCCGTGCTTCCGGTTGGCTGGCTGAAGGTCCCCGTCACCGACTCGGACGGCTGCCTGAAGGGACACAAAGGTGCCAATGGCCGAGTCTAACGGGGTGGAGGTATGCGAATGCGCCCGTGGGGGGCTCAGGCGAGATAGGCCGGAGCGCTCACGGGCAACGTAAATCGGAACTCGGCGCCGGCGCCGGGGGCGCGACCGACCGTGATGGTGCCGCCGTGGGCTTCGACGATGCCCTTGACGATGTAGAGCCCGAGGCCGGTGCCGCCGCGCTTGCTGCCCCGCCAGAAGCGGGTGAAGACGCGGTTCATGGACTCCTCCGGGATGCCGGGGCCCTCGTCGCTCACGGTGACCGACGTGGCTGCGTTCTCGGCGTACTCGCCCTCGCGGAGGGACGCCGTGGCCGTGACGTCGATCGTGACAGTTCCCTCGCCGTGGCGCACGGCGTTTTCCAGCAGGTTGCTGAGCACCTGGTCGATCTTGTCGGGGTCGGCCCACAGGTCGGGCAGCGGCTGCTGGACGCGCAGCAGGAACCGGTCGGCGGGCTGCCCGGCGGCGACGTAGGCCTGGATGTGCCGTCCGACGGCGGCGCCGATGTCGACGGGCTGGCGGCGCAACTCCAACCGGCCGGAGTCGATCCGGGAGATGTCGAGCAGCTCGGCGATCAGCCGGGTGACCCGGTCGGCGTCGGCGTCGACTGTCTCCAGCATCAGCCGCTTCTGGTCGTCGGTGAAGCGTTCCCACTTGGCGAGCAGCGTGGCGGTGAAGCCCTTGACGGAGGTGAGCGGGGAGCGCAGTTCGTGGGCGACGGTGGCGATCAGCTCGGCGTGGCTGCGCTCGGTGCGGCGGCGGGCCTCGGTGTCGCGCAGGGTGACGACGAGGCGCCGGACGGGGCCGGTGGGCCGGGTGCGGACGTAGCGCGCGGAGACCAGCACCTCACGGCCGCCGGGCAGGAGAAGGTTGCGCTCGGGCTGTCCGACGCGGATGGCGAGGCCGCCGTACGGATCGGTCAGCTGCCACCAGCGCCGGCCCTCCAGGTCCTCTAACGGCAGGACCTTCTCCAGCCGCTGCCCGAGGGCGTCCCGGGCGCGGACGGCGGTGATGCGCTCGGCGGCGGCGTTGAAGCAGATCACGTGGCCCTGCTCGTCGGCGACGACGAGCCCGTCGGGCAGGTGGTCGGGGTCGATGCCGAGGCCGGCGGGATCACCGGGTGGCCGGGACGCGGCGGGTGGGCGCCCGGCGTCCTGGGCCCCTGGCGCGCTGCTCGTACCGACACTCATCCCCGTACCCCACCTCCAAGGCTCCGCAGAGGGGTCCTGAGCTGGTCACCCTACTAGTTCCCGGTGACGGAGCGGCACCCTCCGGAGGCGCGCTGTGCACGCGCCGACGCGTAGAGACATACGGCGGCCGCGGTGGCGAGGTTCAGACTCTCGGCCTTCCCGTGGATCGGGACACGGACGACGGCGTCGGTGAGGGCACGGGTCTCCTCCGGCAGGCCCCAGGCCTCGTTGCCGAAGACCCAGGCGGTCGGCCCGCCCATGGTGCCCTTGTCGAGCTCGTCGTCGAGGTCGCGGTCGCCGGCCCCGTCGGCGGCGAGAATCCGGACACCGGCGTCCCGCAGTCCGTCCACGGCCTGCTCCACGGGGACGCCGACGGCGACGGGCAGGTGGAACAGGGAGCCGACGGAGGCGCGGACGGCCTTGGGGTTGTACACGTCGACGGAGGCGTCGGTCAGGACGACGGCCTCGGCACCGGCGGCGTCGGCGCAGCGCAGCACGGTCCCGGCGTTGCCCGGGTCACGGACGTTGGCGAGGAGCGCGACGAGCCGGGGACGGGCCGCGAGGACCTCCTCGAAGGGCGTGTCCAGGAACCGGCAGACGCCGACGAGGCCCTGCGGGGTGACGGTGGTGGAGATGTCGGCGATGACCTGCTCGGCGGCGAGGTGCACCCTGGCTCCGGCGTCCCGGGCGGCCCCGACGATGTCGGCGTAGCGCTCGGCGGCCTCCAGCGTCGTGAACAGCTCCACGAGCGTGGCCGCGTCCGCGGTCCGGTGCCCGGCGGCCTCCCGGACGGCCTGCGGCCCCTCCGCCAGGAACAGCCGGTCCTTCCCCCGGAAGTTCCGCTTGGCCAGCCGCCGCGCGGCCAGGACGCGGGGGGAGCGGGGGGAGACGAGCTCGGGGGTGGCAGGCATCCTGTTCGCTTTCTCGGTGGCTACACAGCAGGACCCGCAGACCGTCCGGCCTGCGGGTCCTTCAGTCACATCGGCTCTGAGCCGGCGTCACGCGGCCTTCGGCGCGTTGACGTCGCTCGGCAGCGCCTTCTGGGCGACCTCGATGAGCGCGGCGAACGCACCGGCGTCGTTGACGGCCAGCTCGGCCAGGATCTTGCGGTCGACCTCGATGTTCGCGGCCTTCAGACCCTGGATGAAGCGGTTGTAGGTCATGCCGTTGGCGCGGGCAGCGGCGTTGATGCGCTGGATCCACAGCTGACGGAAGTCGCCCTTGCGCTTCTTGCGGTCGTTGTAGTTGTAGACCAGCGAGTGGGTGACCTGCTCCTTGGCCTTGCGGTAAAGGCGCGAGCGCTGACCGCGGTAGCCGGAGGCCTGCTCGAGGATCGCCCGGCGCTTCTTGTGGGCGTTGACTGCCCGCTTGACGCGTGCCACTTGTTAACTCCTTGCAGCGGGGCCGTGGGGGGTGCTCACACGACCCGGAATCGATTGGGTCCCGGTCCGGCGTCCTGTACGGCGCTCACGCGCCGGGACGTCACTTGCCGAGAAGCTTCTTGATCTTCGCGGCGTCGCCCGGGGCCATCTCGGCGTTGCCGGTGAGGCGACGCGTCACACGGGACGACTTGTGCTCGAGCAGGTGGCGCTTGCCGGCGCGCTCGCGCAGCACCTTGCCGGAGCCGGTGATCTTGAAGCGCTTGCTGGCACCGCTGTGCGACTTGTTCTTCGGCATAGCGCCGTTCTCTCCTCGTCGTCGGCACTCCGGTGCCCGGTCGCTAAACCGGGCACGGTGGAGCGTCGTCTTGTATCGGTTGCTTCCTGGGACTGGCGTCCCGGGGAGTCACGCCTCGGCGGGCTCCTCAGCCGGCGCCTCGGCCATCGTCTCGGCGTCCGCGTCGGCTTCCGCGGCGTTCTGCGACTTGCCGGGGTTGGCCTTCGCTTCCGCCTTGCGGGCTTCCTGCGCCTGGCGAGCCTCGGCCATCGCCTCGGTCTTCTTCTTGTGCGGACCGAGAACCATGATCATGTTGCGGCCGTCCTGCTTCGGGTTCGACTCCACGAACCCGAGGTCGGCCACGTCCTCCGCGAGACGCTGCAGCAGCCGGTAGCCCAGCTCGGGCCGGGACTGCTCGCGACCACGGAACATGATCGTGATCTTGACCTTGTCGCCCTGCTTGAGGAACCGAACGACGTGACCCTTCTTGGTGTCATAGTCGTGCGGGTCGATCTTCGGCCGGAGCTTCATCTCCTTGATGACCGTGTGCGCCTGGTTCTTGCGCGCCTCACGGGCCTTCATGGCCGACTCGTACTTGAACTTCCCGTAGTCCATGAGCTTGCACACAGGCGGACGGGCGGTCGCCGCCACCTCGACCAGGTCCAGGTCGTACTCCTGCGCAAGCTCCAGTGCCTTGGCCAGGGGGACGATGCCCACCTGCTCGCCACTGGGACCGACAAGTCGCACCTCTGGAACGCGAATCCGGTCGTTGATGCGGGGCTCGGCGCTGATGGATCCTCCTCGGTAGCACCACGCGGCGGTCTGGCGGACGGCCGCGTAACGTCTGTGATCGATAGACCTAACCGCGCCGAAGCAACAAAAATGCCCCGGACGATCCCAGGCGGGGCTCCTCGAACTACCGGAGCACCGCCGCGGGAAGCCGCGGGGCGCGCTTTCGGACGGATCACCCGCCGCTGGGACGGGGCCGTCTGACCGGTGACCCGCCGCCCTGAGGGTGATCGGGTGGGAGTTCGAAAGCCTCCACTTGTGGGCCGGGCCCGCGGGCTGTGAGGCACACGTGTCCGACCGGTCGTTACACGAGGCTACCAGTATCGGCAGGCGACAGCCAATCGGGGCGGGCCGGGGGCACGTGGGGAGCACCCGCTCCCTGCGCCTATCGTGTGGGCATGAGTGAGACCCCTCCTGAGTCCCCCGACTTCGACGCCATGGCCCGCGACATCGCCGAGGTCCCGGCGGTCGAGGTGATCGTGACGGTCGCCGTCAACCTGATGAGCGCCGCCGCCGTGAAGCTCGGTCTGACCGAGGAGGGCGAGGAGCACAAGGACCTGGACGAGGCCCGCAAGCTGGTCCACGCCCTTGCCGGTCTGCTGGACGCCACGGCGACCGAGATCAGCTCCTTCCACGCGGCGCCCCTGCGCGACGGTCTGAAGTCGCTCCAGCTGGCGTTCCGCGAGGCCTCGCTCGTCCCGGACGAGCCGGGCCAGGGGCCGGGCGAGAAGTACACGGGCCCGGTCTACGGCTAGTTCATCCGCTTCATCCGCGTACGCATCATCCGCGTACGTACAAGGGCTCGCCCGGCGGCGTCGCCCCGGCCGGCAGGACTGCCAGGTCGAGGCCGTGCACCAGGCGGGCCCTCAGCGTCTCGTCGGCGGCGAGGCGGCGCGCGACCGCGTGGACGCCGGCCTCGTGCGGCACGGCCGGCTCGAAGACCAGGGCGAGGATGCCGTCGGCCCGGCCGGGGCCGAGGTAGGCCCTGACCACGGCGCGCACGTCGGCGACCACGGAGCGCACGGCGTCCACGACAGCCGGGTCGGCCAGCGGGTCCGTGGTGGTGCGGCCCTCGGCGAGCGACAGCAGCGCGGGGCCGGTCAGCTCGAAGGGCACCGGTCCGGCCATGTCGAGCACGACCGTGTCGGCCTTCTCGTGCGCGGCGGCCTGCAGGGCCTGGTGCAGCGGTACGGCGACGGGGCGGGCCTCGGGATCCCAGCGGGCGAGGGAGTCCGTGGAGGTGAAGGCGGGCAGGGCCGTGCGGTCGCCGGCCTTCAGGGTGGGGACCGCCATGTCGCTGGTCTTCTCGCGGCGCAGTCCCCGCTCGTCCTCCTCGACCTCGCCGAGCACGGCGACGACCGGGACGAGCAGCCGGGCGTCCCTCAGGGCGGCCAGGACCTCACCCACGGCGCCCCGGTCCGCGGACCAGGCGGTGAGCGCCGCGCTCAGCCGGGGGTCGGCGGAGCCGTCGTCGTCGGAGAAGCCGGAGTCCGGGATGTTCTTGTTCGCCACGCGTCGACCCTATCGGCCGGGCGGTGCGCTCCCCGCCGGTCCCTGTCGGCCGGGCGGTGCGTTCCCCGCAGGGGCTCAGAAGTCCTCACGGCCGGTGCGGCGGCCGCGCCACAGGACGACCGCCGCGACCAGCAGGACGCCGCCGGAGCCGCCCGCGAGGGGTGCGGCCCAGTCGGCGGTGCCGTCGCCGGAGGCGTCGGCGTCCGGTCCGCTGCCGAAGTACTTGGCACCGTAGGAGGCCGACTGCAGGCCCTCCGGCTCGATCCGGCGAGCGGCCTCGATGGCGGCGGCCGGGTCGACGAAGCCGAAGCCGCGGGAGTCGTCGCGGCCCCCGGCCGGGGTGTTGCGGGCGGTGTCCTCCAGCAGCGTCTTGATCTGGGCCGGGGCGAGACCGGGGTGGGCGGCCTTGACCAGGGCGGCGGCGCCGGAGACGAAGGCCGCGGCGGCGCTGGTGCCCCATCCCTCGTAGTACTTGTGGTCGGGGTCGGCGATGACGACGTCGACGCCGGGGGCGCTGACCGTGGCGTACCAGCGGCGGGTGGAGAAGGAGGCACGCGTGCCGGCGCGGTCGACGGCCGTGACGGCGATGACGCCCGGGTAGGCGGCCGGGTAGGAGATGTGGTCGCCCTTCTCGCCGCCGTTGCCGGCGGAGGCGACCACGACGACACCCTTCTTCAGGGCGTACTGGATGGCCTGGTCCTCGCCGGGTTCGGGGTGCGCGGAGGCGGAGTCGTCGCCGAGGGAGAGGTTGATGACGTCGGCGCCGTGGTCGGCGGCCCAGCGGATGCCCTCGGCGAGGGCGTTGCCGCGCGTGCTGCGGGCCTTGGCCCGGGAGGGGTCGCCGTCCTCCAGGATCACGCGGACCGGAAGGATCTGCGCCTCCGGGGCGATACCGAGGACGCCTTCGGTGTCGCCGGGGCCATGTCCGTGACCGGCGATGATGCCGGCCATGGCGGTGCCGTGCCGGGCCCAGGCGCGGTCGCCGGGTTCGGCTCCGAAGCCGATCAGATCCTTGCCGGGCAGGACGTTGCCTGCCAGGTCGGGGTGGTCCTCCTCGACGCCGGTGTCCAGGACGGCGACGGTGACGCCCCGGCCCTTGGTGGTCTGCCAGGCCTCCTCGGTGTGCATGGCCTCCAGGGCCCACTGCTGGGCGCGGATGCCGTCGGCGTGCGCGGTGGCGGCGGGGAGGAGGACGAGACCGGCGGTGAGCAGGACGCCGAGGGCGGCGGCCCTGCGGGACGGCCTGCGGGGGCGTTTCCCGGCCGGGGGGTGCGTGGCGGTCACGAGGGCTGCTCCGAGGCCGAGCGGACGTTTCTGCGGAAGTCGCGTTCGACGCGGTCGGCGAGGCCCTGCGCCTCGTTGCCGAGGCCTGCCTGCGCGGCGGCGGTGGTGGCGTCGGCCTCCAGGGCGTCCTCGGCGGGCTGCGGGTCGTCGACGGTACGGCCGTCGGCCCAGCCGGAGACGGCGTAGACGACGACCGGGGCCTCGGTGAGCACGGAGACGGTCCAGGACGCGCGCTGGCCGGCGCCGAAGCCGGCGGCGAGCGTGCCCTTCGCGGCGTACGGCAGGGGCATCAGGTCGCTGCGGCGGTCCAGGCGCTCCTTGCGGAAACGGTTCGCGAGGGCGGTCATGCCGGGGGCGTCGGCGGTGGTGAAGAGCAGGCCGACGGTGGTCACGTAGCTCTCGGTGGCGTCGGTGTAGGTGGCGCGCAGGAGGCGTTCGCAGCCGACGGGGGCGAGAGCCTTGCGCAGCAGCGGGTCGAAGGCGTTCTTGCAGCCGCTGTCCGGGGCGACGGCGATGCGGGTCCAGGTGCGGTCGGCTCCGCCGGGGCCGGCGCCCCGGCCCTGCACGGTGGGCGGGAAGAGCTGGTCGACCGGGACACTGTGCCAGAGGCTTCCGGCCGCGGCGAAGGTGCTGGGCGTGCCCTCCTCCCCCGAGCCGCCGACGAGCCAGCTGCCGGTGAGCGCACCCGAGATGAGTCCCATTCCGAGTACGAGGCAGACGGCGGCAGCGGCGGCCTGCGGCGCCCCGCGCCGGCCGAGCGGCCGGGGCCGGGCGTCGGCGTCGTACCCCTCGGGTTCACCGAACGACACCATGGGGCGCGTGGCGCTCCAGGAGAGGGCGGGGTCGGGAGAGACCGGGGCCGGGCCCCGGTGCGGTGGGGCGGAGGGGGCCTGCGGCTCGTGTGCGGGGCGCGGCGGGGTTGCGGGACGGGCCGCTGCCGTCCCCTGCGGCTCGTGTGCGGGGCGCGGCGGAGCGGCGGGGCGGGCTGCCGTCACCCCCGAGGCGGCAGGGCGGGCGAAGGGCCCGGCGGGCTTGTCCGGTGCCGGGTCGGCGGGGACCGGGCGAAGGCGGGCGGTCGTCTCGGACGTGTTCTCGCCGGGGGCGCCGGTACGGCGGGGCGGGGGGAGCCGGAACGGCCGGCCGAGCGTGTCCGACGGTGCTCCGGCCGGAGCACCGGAACCGCCGGGGGCGGCTAGGCGGAAGGGCCGGCCGGGCGTCTCCGGCGAGGACCCCTCCGGGGCGTCCGGACGCCCCGCCCGGCCGGAGAAGCCCGGCGTGGGAAGGTGACGCGGCGGCGGAGGAGTGTCGGGTGTGCCGGGTGCCGGGGAGGTGGACGGCCGGTCCGAGCCGGGGCGGGTCTCACGGCCGACGCCCGACGGCCGGTCCGAGCCGAAGCCGGTCGCACCGCCGACACCCGACGGCCGGTCCGAGCCGAAGCCGGTC
The DNA here is from genome assembly GCF_042955185.1 of Streptomyces sp. NPDC012474. NCBI lineage: Bacteria > Bacillati > Actinomycetota > Actinomycetes > Kitasatosporales > Streptomycetaceae > Streptomyces > Streptomyces sp. NPDC012474. The sequence goes on along the minus strand of NZ_JBIBEP010000013.1, from coordinate 222,884 downwards.
GCACCGCCGACACCCGACGGCCGGTCCGAGCCGAAGCCGGTCGCACCGCCTGGGCCGGACAGCCGACCCGAGCCGGGGCGGGTCTCGCGGCCGACGCCCGACGGCCGGTCCGAGGCAGCACGAGTCTCGCGGCCGACGCCGGACTGCGCCTCGGGGACACGAGTGGAGGCGCGGGGCGGCCGGTCCGAGCCGAAGCCGGTCTCACCGCCGACACCCGACGGCCGGTCCGAGGCAGCACGAGTCTCGCGGCCGGCGCTGGGCCGCGCGTCCGGGAAGCGGGTCGAGGCGTGGGGTGGGGGCGGGGCGGCGGGCTCGGTGCGCCGGGGTGCGGCGGGGCCGACGTTCGTGGCCCCGAGCGACGGGAAGCGGGGGCGGCCGTTCGACCTGGCGGAGGACGGGCCGTCCGGGGTGGCTGCCGGTCCCGCCACAGGAGCGGACGTGCTGCCCGGGGTGTCCCGCTCATCCGCCGTCGGCGCTTCCGGCGGGGCCGGGGGGTGCGACGGACGCGGGGGCGTGGCGGGGGGTGGGGGGAAGGAGGCGCGTGGCGCTTCCGTGCTCATGCACCCCCCGTTTCCTCATGCCCGGGCCGCTCGTCTCGCGCGGGCCGTTGGCGTCCTGCCCGAGGCCCGGTACGGAATCGTCCCGAGCACACATACCCGTACGAACGGAGCGTCATCCCGGCGGAGATCCCCGGCCGGCGGCGTCCGTCGTACGTTCGCGTCACTCTACGGCTTGTTCCTGGGCGAACGGGAACCAGTCCGCAACGCCGGGGCATCTGCCCGGAACGTCCCCCTACCCCGCGGTAATCCCGTCTGGCAGGCTGCGTTCATGACTGCGCGCGCCGCCGACCGGGCCCGATACGACCGGGCCACCGCCCATCTCGATGCCCCCCTCGCGATCGTGGACCTGGAGGCTTTCGACGCCAACGCCGCCGATCTGGTCCGACGTGCCGAGGGCAAGCCGATCCGGGTCGCCAGCAAATCCGTGCGCTGCCGGGCGCTGCTGGAGCGCGTCCTGGCCCGGGACGGCTTCGCGGGGATCATGTCGTTCACCCTGGCCGAGTCGCTGTGGCTGGCCCGTTCCGGGTTCGAGGACGTGCTGCTCGCCTATCCGTCCGCCGACCGCGCGGCGTACGCCGAACTGGCCGGTGACCCCAAGCTCGCCGCCGCCGTGACCGTGATGGTCGACGACGTCGCCCAGCTGGACCTGATCGACGCCTCCCGGGGCGGCGGGCGTGAAGTGGTGCGGGTGTGCCTGGAGTTGGACACGTCCCTGAAGCTGCTCGGCGGACGGGTCCGGGTCGGGGCCCTGCGTTCGCCGCTGCACTCCGCCGCCCAGGTCGCCGACGTGGCGCGGGCGGTGTCCCGGCGGCCCGGCTTCGAGGTCGTGGGGATCATGGCGTACGAGGGGCATGTCGCCGGTGTCGGGGACGCGGTGGCGGGGCGTCCGCTGCGGTCCCGCGCGATCCGGCTGATGCAGGCGGCCGCCAAGCGTGAACTCGCCGCGCGGCGTGCGGAGGTGGTGCGCGCGGTGCGGGCCGTCGTGCCGGGTCTGGAGTTCGTGAACGGCGGCGGCACCGGCTCGGTGCAGCACACGGCGGCCGAGGACGCGGTGACCGAGATCGCCGCCGGGTCGGGGCTGTACGTGCCGCGCCTGTTCGACAACTACACGTCGTTCAGCGGCCGTCCGTCGGCCCTGTTCGCCCAGCCCGTGGTACGGCGGCCGGGGGTCGGGGTCGTGACGGTCCTCGGCGGTGGCTATCCCGCCTCCGGCGCGGCGGGGGCCGACCGGTCGCCCGTGCCGTATCTGCCCGAGGGCCTGCGCTACGACCCGCAGGAGGGTGCCGGTGAGGTGCAGACGCCGCTGCTGGGCTCGCCCGCCGACGACCTGCTGATCGGGGACAAGGTGTGGTTCCGGCACGCGAAGGCCGGGGAGCTGTGCGAGCGGTTCGACCGGCTGCACCTGATCGAGGGCGACGCCGTGACGGCGACCGTGCCGACCTACCGCGGCGAGGGCCACACGTTCCTGTAGGCCTGTAGAGGGCCTGGGGGCCTGTGGCGTCAGTCCGTCGGACCGATGCTGCTGCCGACGCCGCCGCCCGTGTCCGCGTCGCCGACCGGGCGGATGCCCTTGGTGATGCGGTCCATGTCGGCGAGTGGCGGTCCGTCCTCGCCGGCGTCGAAGACGTACCGGACGAGGACGGGTGACTCGGTGCCGACGCTGGAGGGGAAGACGAGCGACTGCACGTAGCCGCCGGGGCCCTTGGCGGTCTTGACGCGCCAGCGCACGAGGTACCCGGCGCGGCCCGCCACCGCGACCGGCCCGGACTTGACGACCTGGTGCGACTCCAGGCCGCCGTAGAGCTCGCGGTCGAGCCGGTCGCGGTCGTAGGCCTCGTCGGCGGCCTCGGAGATGTCCGCCTTGGCGAGGGCCTCGGGGGACTTCTCGTCGTTCTCGGTCACCGTGCGGGAGAAGACCATGCCGTGGCGGCACAGGCCGACGCCGGCCGGGCAGTCGTAGGTGCCGTCGGTCGTCATGACGACGTCGTCCTGGGCGACGTGCTGCGGGCGGACCCAGCCGTCGCGCAGCGGGAACGTGATGCCGTTGAGCTGGTCCTCGACGACCGCGGGGTCGTCCGCGGACGGTTGTGACGTGGACGCCTCGGGGGTCGGCTCCGGCGAGCCGGGCGTGGATCCGGGCGCGGAGGTCGGGGCCGTCCTGGTCTCCGTGCCGCCGCCGTCGCCCCCGCCGAGGGCCACGGCTCCGGTGACGATCACCGCGACCAGGACGGCGCCGGCGGCGGTCAGGGCGACCGCCTTCGTCCGGCCGGTGCCGCCGCCCGGTGGCGGGGCGGCGGTGGCCTCGGTCGCGCGGTGGTGTGCGGTCCAGGCCGTGCCGTCCCACCAGCGCTGCAGGTGCGGGGCGTGCGGGTCGGGATACCAGCCGGGCGGCGGCGTCATGCTCATCCCGGCACTGTAGGGCGCGACCCGGACCGTGCGGGCACTCGCCTACAGGGGTGTGACGTACGCCCCGGCGATCCCGCCGTCGACCAGGAAGTCGGTGGCGTTGACGAAGGAGGAGTCGTCGCTGGCCAGGAAGGCCACGGCGGCGGCGATCTCCTCGGCCTCGGCGAACCGGCCCAGTGGGATGTGCACCAGGCGGCGCGCGGCCCGCTCGGGGTCCTTGGCGAACAGTTCCTGGAGGAGCGGGGTGTTGACCGGGCCGGGGCACAGGGCGTTCACGCGGATGCCCTCGCGGGCGAACTGCACGCCCAGTTCACGGGACATGGCGAGGACGCCGCCCTTGGAGGCCGTGTACGAGATCTGCGACGTGGCCGCGCCCATCCTGGCGACGAAGGACGCCGTGTTGATGATGGAGCCCCGGCCCTGGCGCCGCATGTAGGGGATGGCGGCCTTGCAGCACAGATAGACGGAGGTGAGGTTGACCTCCTGGACGCGCTTCCAGGCCTCGAGGCCCGTCTCCAGGATGGAGTCGTCGTCGGGCGGGGAGATGCCGGCGTTGTTGAAGGCGATGTCGACGCTGCCGTAGGTGTCGTAGGCGGTCTTGAAGAGGGCCTCGACCTGCTCGGGGTCGGTCACGTCGACCTTCACGAAGGTGCCGCCGGTCTCCTCGGCGGCGGCCTTGCCGCGGGTGTCGTCGACGTCGCCGCAGACGATGTGGGCGCCCTCGGAGGCGAGGCGGCGGGCGGCGGCGAGGCCGATGCCGCTGCCGGCTCCGGTGACGACGGCGGTGCGGCCGACCAGGCGGCGGCAGAAGTTTTCCTGGGCAGTCACTGTGCGGGGCCCTCCGTGCTGATGAAGACGTTCTTGGTTTCGGTGAAGGCGGCCAGGGCGTCGGGGCCGAGCTCGCGCCCGACACCGGACTGCTTGTAGCCGCCGAACGGCGTCCAGTAGCGGACGCTGGCGTGGGAGTTGACGGACAGGTTCCCGGCGCGGACGGCCTGGGAGACGCGCAGGGCCCGGCCGACGTCCCGGGTCCAGATGGAGCCGGAGAGGCCGTAGGGGGTGTCGTTGGCCAGGCGGATCGCGTCCTGCTCGTCGGTGAACGGCAGGAGGACGGCGACGGGGCCGAAGATCTCCTCGCAGGCGGCGGGCGAGTCGGGGCTCTCCCCGGTGAGGACGGTCGGCGGGAACCAGAAGCCGGGTCCCTCGGGGGCGCTGCCGCGCAGGGCCGGGGCGTCGTCGGGCACGAAGCTCCGGACGCGGTCCAGCTGCTGCCGGGAGATCAGCGGGCCCATCTGGGTCTTCTCGTCGGCCGGGTCACCCACCACCACGGCTTCCAGCGCCTCGGCGAGCAGCTCGCGGACCTCGTCGTAGACGGACTCCTGGACCAGGAAGCGGGTGCGGGCGCAGCAGTCCTGGCCGGAGTTGTCCAGGAAGGAGAAGGGGTCGACGGCGGTCTTGAGGTCGGTGTCGGCGAAGACGATGTTGGGGCTCTTGCCGCCCAGTTCGAGGGTGACGGGCTTGACCTGCTCGGCGCCGAGGGCCGCGACGCGCGTCCCGGTCCGGGTGGAGCCGGTGAAGACGATCTTGGCGACTCCGGGGTGCCGGACCAGGGCGTCGCCGGTGATGTCCCCGCGTCCCGGCAGGACCTGGAAGAGGTGCTCCGGGAGCCCGGCCTCCAGGGCGAGTTCGGCGAGGCGCAGGGCGGTGAGCGGGGTGGTCTCGGCAGGCTTGAGGATGACGGCGTTGCCGGCCGCGAGGGCGGGAGCGGTGCCCCAGGCGGCGATCGGCAGGGGGAAGTTCCAGGGCGCGATCACGCCGACGACGCCGAGCGGTTCGAGGATCGTGACGTTCAGGCCGCCGGGCACCGGGATCTGCCGGCCGGTGAGCCGCTCCACTCCCCCGGCGGCGTAGTCCAGCAGGTCGCGGACGTTGCCGGCCTCCCAGCGGGCGTTGCCGATGAGGTGCCCGGCTTCGCGGACCTCCAGCCGGCCCAGTTCCTCCAGGTGCTGGTCGACGGTGGCCGCGAAGCGGCGCAGCAGCCGGGCGCGGTCCCCGGGCGCGAGGGCGGCCCAGATGCGCTGAGCCCTGGCGGCGTGGGTGACGGCCGCGTCGACGTCGGCGGGACTCGCCCCGGCGACGGCCGCGACGACCTCCTCGGTCGCGGGGTTGAGTACTTCCAGAAGGTGCTCGGAAGACAAGAGGGACCTCACAGGCGTTCGAAGGAGCGGCGCAGCTCCCAGTCGGTCACCGCGGCGTCGTAGGCGTCCAGTTCGACGCGCGCCATGTTGCGGTAGTGGGCGACGACCTCGTCGCCGAAGGCGGCCTGCGCGACGGTGCTGTTCTCCCAGAGCTCGGCGGCCTCGCGCAGGGTGGTGGGGACATGGTCCAGGTCGGCGGCGTAGGCGTTGCCGGGGCAGGGCTCGGGCAGTTCGAGCTTCTGCTCGATGCCGTGCAGTCCGGCCGCGACCAGTCCGGCGACGGCGAGATAGGGGTTGACGTCGCCGCCGGGCAGGCGGTTCTCGAAGCGCAGGGAGCGGCCGTGGCCGACCACGCGCAGCGCGCAGGTGCGGTTGTCCTGGCCCCAGGCGACGGCCGTCGGGGCGAAGGAGCCGGGCTGGAACCGCTTGTAGGAGTTGATGTTGGGGGCATAGAGGAGGGAGAAGTCGCGCAGGGCGGCGAGCTGGCCGGCCAGGAAGTGGCGCATGACCTCGGACATGCCGCCTTCGAGGTCGCCGGCCATGGCGTTGGTGCCGTCGGCTTCGGCGAGCGAGAGGTGGATGTGGCAGGAGTTGCCCTCGCGCTCGTTGTACTTGGCCATGAAGGTGATCGACATGCCCTCCTGGGCGGCGATCTCCTTGGCGCCGGTCTTGTAGACGGAGTGCTGGTCGCAGGTGACGAGGGCCTCGTCGTAGCGGAAGGCGATCTCGTGCTGGCCGGGGTTGCACTCGCCCTTGGCGCACTCGACGGTGAGGCCGGCGCCGGCCATCTCGTTGCGGATGCGGCGCAGCAGGGGTTCGATGCGGCCGGTGCCGAGGACCGAGTAGTCGATGTTGTACTGGTTGGCGGGGGTGAGGCCCTTGTAACCGGAGTCCCAGGCCTGTTCGTAGGTGTCCTTGAAGACGATGAACTCCAGCTCGGTGCCGACCTGGGCGGTGTAGCCGAGCTCGGCCAGGCGCTCCAGCTGGCGGCGCAGGATCTGGCGCGGGGCGGCGACGACCGGGGAGCCGTCGCTCCAGGCGAGGTCGGCGTGGAGCATGGCCGTGCCCTCGTTCCAGGGGACGCGGCGCAGGGTGGCGAGGTCGGGGCGCATGGCGAAGTCGCCGTAGCCGCGGTCCCAGGAGGACATGGCGTAGCCGTCGACGGTGTTCATCTCGGTGTCGACGGCGAGCAGGTAGTTGCAGCCCTCGGTGCCGTGCTCGAGGACCTCGTCGAGGAAGAAGCGTGCGGCGAACCGCTTGCCCTGGAGCCGCCCTTGCATGTCGGGGAAGGCCAGGACGACAGTGTCGATCTCACCGCCGGCGACGAGGGTGTGCAGCTCCTCGACGCTCAGCGGGGGTGTGCGGTCTGCCACGGGAGGGCCTCCTAGGCTCCTTGGGTCCGCCGGGAGCCATAAGGTATTGCGGAGAACCATTGCTTGGGAAGGGGGTGCGGCCACATGCCGGAGGAAGCTGACGGCGGCGGGGTGGAGCGCGACGGGCTGACGCCGGTGCTGCGGCCGGTGCGCGCGGGCAACGGCTTCGAGGAGGCGCTGGAGCAGATCCTGCAGGTCGTACGGCTGGGGCTGGTGCCCGGAGGCGAGCGGCTGCCGGCCGAGCGGGAGCTGGCGGACCGGCTGGGGATCAGCCGGGTGACGCTGCGCGAGGTGCTGAAGGTCCTCCAGGACCAGGGTCTGGTCGAGTCGCGGCGCGGCCGGTACGGCGGCACGTTCGTGCTGCCGCGGGCCGACGCCGTCGGGGAGGACGAGCTGCGGCGCCGGATCGCCGAGGTCGACATAGAGGACGTGCTGCGCTTCCGGGAGGTGCTGGAGGTGGGCGCGGCCGGGCTGTGCGCGGCGCACGGGCTGGAGCGGAGGCAGGCCGGCCGGCTCCGTGAGGCCCTGGCCCGCACACACGACGCGCCGCTCGCCGACTACCGCCGCCTGGACACGCTGTTGCACCTCACGATCGCCGAGCTGTCCGGCTCCCCCACGCTCACCGCCCAGTACGCGGCCGTCCGCGCGAGGGTCAACGACCTGCTCGACTGCATCCCGCTGCTGGTGCGCAACCTGGAGCACTCCCAGCGGCAGCACACCGCCCTGGTGGAGGCGGTGATCGAGGGCGAGGCCGACCAGGCGCGGGAGATCATGCGCGAGCACTGCGGGGGCACGGCGGCGCTGCTGCGGGGGTTCCTCGGCTGAGCCGGGCGCTGTCGTGGCGCGGTGAGGATTTACGGGCGATTAACGCAGGGGTATTGCCTTCCCGGGTCGGCACCGCAAAGGTATGGCTCCATTCCATTGAGTCGGAGCCCGCTCGCCCCCCCTGACCGCCGCCGCCCCGTCGGGAGTCTGCTTATGTCCCAGGAACCCACTCTCACACCCGCCGCCCCGGAGGGCGACGACTATCTGGAACGCAGAGCGCTGCGCCGCGGCAGCGCCGGCTGGGTGCTGCTGACCGGCCTCGGCGTCGCCTACGTCGTCTCCGGCGACTACTCGGGCTGGAACTTCGGCCTGGCCGAAGGCGGCTTCGGGGGCCTGGCGATCGCCATGGTCCTCATGGGCGCCATGTACACCTGCATGGTCTTCGCCCTCGCAGAGCTGTCCTCGATCCTGCCCACGGCCGGCGGCGGCTACGGCTTCGCCCGGCGGGCGCTCGGCCCGTGGGGCGGCTTCCTGACCGGCACGGCGATCCTGATCGAGTACGTCCTCGCGCCGGCCGCCATCGTCATCTTCATCGGCGACTACGTCGAGTCGCTGGGCCTGTTCGGGCTGGAGTCCGGCTGGCCGATGTACCTGGTCTGTTTCGCGATCTTCCTCGGCATCCACCTGTGGGGCGTGGGCGAGGCGCTGCGCTTCAGCTTCGTCGTCACCGGCATCGCCGTGGTCGCCCTGATCGTGTTCGCGCTGGCAGCCCTGCCCGACTTCTCCTTCGCGTCGCTGGACGACATCCCGGTCGACGCCTCCGACGCCGGGGCGAGTTCCTGGCTGCCGTTCGGCCTGCTCGGCATCTGGGCGGCGTTCCCGTTCGGCATGTGGTTCTTCCTGGGCGTGGAGGGCGTACCGCTGGCCGCCGAGGAGACGAAGGATCCGGCCCGTACGCTGCCGAAGGCGATCCGCTGGTCGATGGGCATCCTGGTGGTGCTGGCGGTGGTCACGTTCTTCGCGGCGGCCGGGGCACGCGGCTCCGACGCGATCCAGGGGGCGGGCAACCCGCTGGTCGAGGCGCTCCAGCCGAACGGCGAGGCCACGACACTGAGCCGGATCGTGAACTACGCGGGCCTGGCCGGCCTGGTGGCGTCGTTCTTCTCCCTGATCTACGCCGGCTCGCGCCAGCTGTTCGCGCTGTCCCGGGCGGGCTACCTGCCGCGCTTCCTGTCGCTGACCAGCCGCCGCAAGGCGCCGTACCTGGGCCTGCTGGTGCCCGGCACGATCGGCTTCCTGCTGGCGGCTCTCTCCGGCAACGGCGCGCGGATGCTGAACATCGCGGTCTTCGGGGCGACCATCTCCTACGCGCTGATGTCCCTGTCGCACATCGTGCTGCGGCGCCGCGAGCCTGAGCTGCCGCGGCCGTACCGGACGCCGGGCGGGGTCCTGACCTCCTCGGTCGCCCTGGTGCTGGCGTGCGCGGCGCTGGTGGCCACGTTCCTCGTGGACGTGACGGCGGCGTTGATCGCGCTCGTGGTCTACGCGGTGGCCGTCGGCTACTTCGGCCTGTACAGCCGCAAGCGGCTGGTGGCGAAGGCGCCGGAGGAGGAGTTCGCGGCGCTGGCCGCGGCCGAGGCAGAGTTGGCACGGGACTAGCTGTCGAGTGGAGAGGGCGTTGTCGTGGCCAGGCCGTTGATCGGGGTCAGCACCTATCTGGAGTCCGGGGCGCGCTGGGGCGTGTGGGAGCTGGAGGCCGCACTGCTGCCGGTCGGCTATCCCAGGCTGGTGCAGCGGGCGGGCGGCCTGGCCGCGATGCTGCCGCCCGACGCCCCGGAGCTGGCCGCCGAGGCCGTGGCCCGGCTGGACGGGCTGGTCATCGCGGGCGGGCCGGACGTCGAGCCGGTCCGCTACGGGGCGGAGCGCGAGGAGCGGACGGGGCCGCCGGCGCCCGACCGGGACGCGTGGGAGCTGGCGCTGATCGACGCGGCGCTGGCGTCGGGCGTGCCCCTGCTGGGGATCTGCCGGGGCATGCAGCTGCTGAACGTCGCTCTCGGGGGCACGCTCGTGCAGCACATCGACGGGCACGCGGAGGTCGTGGGCGTCTTCGGGGGGCATGCCGTCAAGCCGGTGCCGGGGAGTTTGTACGCCGGGGTCGTGCCGGAGGAGTCGTTCGTCCCGACGTACCACCACCAGGCCGTCGACCGCCTGGGCGAGGGCCTGGTCCCCTCGGCGTACGCGGCGGACGGCACGGTGGAGGCGGTGGAACTCCCCTCGTCCGGCTGGGTCCTGGGCGTGCAGTGGCATCCGGAGATGGGGGAGGACGTGCGGGTGATGAGGGCGCTGGTGGAGGCGGCAGCAAGGGGCTGAAGCCCGCGGTCGAAGGGGCAGGGCAGTGCCCCTGGGGATGACGCTGCTGGAGCGAAGCCGGGAACTTGAGGGAGCGCAGGGGCGGCGGGGCCGGGGGACTACCCCCGCGTCAGCGACAGCAGGTCCCGCGCAGGCCCGGTCGGGCGGTGCCCCGTCGGCCACACCGCCCTCAGGTCTCGCGCCAGGGCGACCCCCTCCACCGGCACCGGCACCAGCCGCCGCATCGCCAGCTCCTCCCCCACCGCCAGTTCGCTCAGCACCGCCGGCCCCGCCCCGCTCACCGCCGCCGCCTTCACCGCCGTCGTGGACGACAACTCGATCAGCGGCCGGGCCAGCCCGCCGAGCGCCGCGTGCAGCACCTGCCGGGTCCCCGACCCCTTCTCGCGGAGGATCAGCGGCGTCGACGCCAGTTCCTCCGCGGCCAGCGACCGCCGCCGCCGGGCCCAGGCGTGCCCCGGCGCGGTCACCACTATCAGCCGGTCGTGGGCGATGACCGCCGAGTCGAGACCGGCCGGCACCGACAGCCCCTCCACGAACCCCAGATCCGCCTCGTCCGACAGCAGCCGCTCGGCCACCACCGTCGAGTTGCCCGCGTGCAGCGACACCGCCGTGTCGGGCCGCTGCGCCCGGAGCGCGAGCAGCCAGCCCGGCAGCAGGTACTCGGCGATGGTCATGCTCGCGGCCACCCGCAGCCGGGAGTCACGGCGTACGCGCAGCGCCTGCGCCCCCACGTCGAAAGCCTCCGCCGCCTCCACGATCCGCCGCGCCCAGTCCGTCACCAGCGCCCCGGCGTCCGTGAGCCGGGACCCGCGGGGCGACCGGTCGACCAGCGCCACACCGAGCTGCCGCTCCATCGACCGGATCCGGCTGCTGGCCGCGGGCTGGGTGATGCCGAGTTCCCGCGCCGCGCCGCCGAGGCTGCCGAGCCGCGCCACCGCCAGCAGCAGCTCCAGGGCGCCCAGATCCGGCACCCGGTGCCCCAGGGAAGCGGAGACGGTCGGCCCGGTCTGCTCATCCGCGTTGCTCATAAACCCAGCTTATGCCGCCATAGAGGCATAGTCCCTGGTGGTGCGCCTGCCGCGGCCCCACCGTGGAAGTCATGGTCACCACAGCCCGGCCCCTCGCGCACCCGCTCTCCGTGCGTCACCTCGGACCCAACTGGTACGCCACCGTGATGGGCACCGCCGTCGTCGCCACCGCCGGAGCCTCCCTCCCGCCGCACGTCCCGGGGCTGCGCGGGGTGCTCGTGGGGGCGTGGGCCCTGTCGCTCGCCCTGCTCCTGATCCTGCTCGCGGGACGGGCCGTGCACTGGTACCGGCACCGGGACCAGGCCCGCGCCCACCTCCTCGACCCGGCGACGGCGCCCTTCTACGGCTGCCTCGCCATGGCCCTGCTGGCCGTGGGCGGCGGTGCCCTGACCGTCGGCCGGGACGTGATCGGCCTGCGGGCGGCCGTGGCGCTCGACGCCGTGCTGTTCACCGCCGGTACGGCGACCGGCCTGGCCGCGGCCGTCGCCGTGCCGTATCTGATGGCCGTACGGCATCGCGTGGAGCCGGGGCAGGCGACGCCCGTGTGGCTGCTGCCGCTCGTCGCGCCCATGGTGTCCGCCGCCGTCGGGCCGCCACTGGTGCCGTATCTTCCGCCCGGTCAGGCCCGGGAGACGATGCTGCTCGTCTGCTTCGCACTGTTCGGTCTGAGCCTGCTGGCGACCCTGGTCATGCTGCCGCTGGTCTTCGCCCGGTCGCTCACCGGCGGGCCGCTGCCCCTCGCCCTCACCCCGACGCTGTTCCTGGTGCTGGGCCCTCTCGGGCAGTCCACCACGGCCGTGGGCGCCTTCGCGGACGTCGCGCCCGGGGTCGTACCGGAGCCGTACGGCGAGGGTCTCGCAGCCCTCGCCGTGCTGTACGGCGTGCCCGTGATGGGGTTCGCGCTGCTGTGGTTCTGCCTGGCCGCCGCCCATGTGCTGCGCGCCCGGCGGCACGGGATGCGGTTCTCGATGACCTGGTGGTCGTTCACCTTCCCGGTCGGCACCTGTGTCACGGGCGCCGAGGCGCTGGCCCGGCACACCGGGCTCGTGGCCTACGGAGGGCCGGCGGTCGTGCTGTACGCGGTGCTGGTCGCGGCGTGGGTCACCGCCGTCGTGGGCACCGCGCGCGGGCTGCTCAGGGGCGAGCTGCTCGCAGCGCCCGGCCCAGTACCCGCGGCGCCTCGGCCAGTGACGGCCCGTACCACGTCAGGTGCCGTCCGCTGACGAGCGCGCAGGGCAGACCGGGGAAGGCCTCGGGGCCGTCGTCCGCGGTGAAGCGGTACGGCTCGTCCGGGAGGACCACCACGTCCGGTGCCGAGGCGCGGAGTTCCTCCAGCGGAACTCGGGGGTAGCGGTCGGGGTGGGTCGCGTGCGCGTGGTCGACGCCGAGGCGGGCGAGGACGTCGCCGGCGAAGGTGTCGCGGCCCAGGACCATCCAGGGGCGGCGCCAGACCGGTACGACCGCCGTGAGCCGAGTCTGCGGCTCCGGCAGCGACGACCAGGTCTCCTCCGCCTCGTCCAGCCAGCGCGGGCGGACCGTCACCCCGCAGGCGGTCAGCACCCGGGCCAGTTCCCGGAAGGCCTGCGGCACGTCGCGGATCTCCGTCACCAGCACCTCGACGCCCGCCGCACGCAGGGCCGCGAGGTCGGGTGCGCGGTTCTCCTCCTCGTTGGCGATCACCAGATCGGGCGCGAGGGAGATGATCCGCTCGGTCTTCGGGTTCTTGGTGCCGCCGACGCGTACGACGTCCAGGCCGGGCGGATGTGTGCACCAGTCGGTGGCGCCGGCCAGGGCTCCGGGCGCGGAGCGGGCCACGGCCTCGGTCAGCGAGGGGACCAGCGAGACCACTCTCACCGGCGTGGCCGGTCGCGGACCGCCTCGATGTGCTCCGCCACGGCGACGACGATCACGCGGGTGTCCGACTCGGCCGCCCGCCAGCGGTGCCGTACGCCGCCGGTCAGGTACAGCGTGTCGCCACGGCCGAGGCGGTAGGCGCGGCCCTCCGCCTCGATCTCCACCGCGCCGTCGGCGACGTACATCAACTGGTCGTTGCGGTACTGGAATTCACGGCCCGCGTCGTGGTCGCCGGTGAACTCGGAGGCGTGCATCTGATGGTGTCCGCGGACCAGGGAGCGGGACCGGGGACGGGGCAGCGGCTCGCCGTCGTCGCCGCGGACGACGTCCACGCTGCACGCCGGATCGGCCGCGGCAAGGAGTTCCACCGCCGTGGTGCGCAGGGCGTCGGCGACCTTCTCCAGGGAGCTGGTGCTGGGCCGCGCCCGGTCGTTCTCGATCTGGCTCAGGAAAGGGACCGACAGGCCGCTGCGCGCGGACACGACGGCGAGGGTGAGCTCCAGCGCGCGGCGCCGTCGGCGCACGGCCGCGCCCACCCGAAGGGGTTGCTCTTTGTGGTCGCCCATCGCTCCGGCTCCCTCCTTCGCCCGTCGATCCGCTCCCCGTGCGGCGGTGTCCCGGCGCACTGCTCCTGTTGAGTTGTCTGCACCCTACGCATGTTCGGCAAACCGTTTCATGCGCCCGTCACATCGACCTCGTACGGGACGGTGCGCGACCTCACACTTCGCGCCAGGCGATCCGCCGCCGAAGGGGGCGGCGCATGCCGTCCGCCTGCCGGAGGAACAGGCGCGGAGAGGGGGTTCTGGGGGTGACGTAGCGTTCTGTGGTTGTCCGGATCCCGCTCGTGGATCGGGAGTCGGGGCGGGACGCGGCGTGTCGCGCGTCCCACCCCGGAACCCTACTGCGGTGTCATCCGCCGCACCATGTCCGGGTGCTGCTGGAGCCACTCGGCCACGGCCTCTTCCTCATGGCCCTGACCGCGGTTCTTGATCTCGCTCTCCAGGCTGCCGAGCTCGTCCTCGCTCATCCTGAAGTTCTTGATCCACTTCGTGAGCTGCGGGTACTCGGCGGGGAACTTCTCGTTGGAGATGGTGCGGATCGTGTTGCCCTCACCGAAGGCCTTCTTCGGGTCCTTCAGCTTGGTCAGCTCGTAGTCGCTGTACGCCCAGTGCGGCGACCAGAGGGTGACGGCGATCGGCTCCTTCTTGGCGTAGGCGCGCTTCAGCTCGGCGAGCATCGCGGGCGTGGAGCCGTCGACGACCTCGTACTCCTTGTCGAGGCCGTAGGCGGGCAGGACCTTGTTCTTCGCGAGGTCCATCTCACCGGTGCCCGGCTCGATGCCGATGATCTTCCCGTCGAAGGTGCCGGCCTTGCCCTTGAGGTCCTCCAGGGAGTCGACGCCCTTGATGTAGGACGGTACGGCGATCTCCAGGGAGGTCGGTTCGTACCAGGTGCCGAGATCCCTGAGCCGGTCCTTGTTCTTGTCCCAGTAGTTCTTCTGGGCGTAGGGCAGCCAGGCGTCGAAGTTGAGGTCGAGATCGCCCGAGGCCAGGCCGGTGTAGACGGGGCCGACGTCCATCTGCTTCAGGTTCAGCCGGTAGCCGCGCCGCTCCAGGACGTTCTTCCAGAGGTAGGTGACGGCGATGTCCTCGTCCCAGGGGAACCACGCCACGTCCAGCGGCCGCTTCGCCTCGGCGGGCGTGCTGCCGCCGGTGTCCTTGACCGGGGCCATCGTGTCGGCGAAGCCGGGGTTCTGCTTCAGCCAGGCGCGCACGGCGTCCTGCTGGTTGCCCTTGCCGGCCTTGTTGATCTCGGCTTCGAGGCCGGTGAGCTCCTTCTCGCTCATCCTGAACTTCTTCAGCCACCCGGCGACCGTCGGGTCGTCGTCCGCGAAGCCCTTGCGGGACAGGGTGTGCACACCGTCGCCCTTGCCCCAGGCGCCCTTGGGGTCCTTGAGCTTCTTCAGGTCGTAGTCGTTGTACGCCCAGTGCGGCGACCAGAGCGTGACGACGATCGGTTCCTTCTTGGCGTAGGCGCGCTTCAGCTCGGCCAGCATCGCGGGCGTGGAGCTGTCGACGACGTCGTACTCCTTGTCCAGGCCGTACTCCTTGAGGACCTTGCTCTTGAGCAGGGCCATCTCGCCGGCGCTGGACTCGATGCCGGTGATCTTGCCGCCGAACTGCGACGCCTTGCCCTTGAGGTCCGCGAGGGAGTCGATGCCCTTCATGTAGGAGGGCACGGAGAGCTCCAGGGACGTCTTGTCGTACCAGGCACCCAGGTCGTCGAGCTGCTTGCCGTACTTCTTCCAGTACTGGGCGTGGGTGGTGGGCAGCCAGGCGTCCGTCTGGAAGTCGACGTCGCCCTGGGCGAGGGAGGTGTACAGCGGGCCCGCATCGAACTGCTTGGCCTCGACCTGGTAGCCGCGCTGCTCCAGGACCTCCTTCCACAGGAAGGTGGAGGCGACGCCCTCGTCCCAGGGGATGTAGCCGATGCTGATCTTCTTGCCCTGGCCGACGTTCTTGCCATTCGCGGCCGCCTCGGTGCCGGCGCCGCCACCGAGGACGCCCATGCCGCCCGCGGTGAGCGCGAGGACGACGACACCGATCACGGCGACGGCCGGCCGGGGCCGGTACGACCAGATCTTCAGCCCCTGGGCGGCGCGCAGCCGGGCGGCGGTGCGGCGGCCGAGCGGGGAGACCTGGGTGCCCAGCGCACTGGTCATGCGGTCGAGGTAGATCGCGAGGATCACGATGCCGACACCGGCCTCGGCGCCGAGGCCGACGTTGAGCTGGCCGATGGCCTGGTTGACGTCGCCGCCGAGCCCGCCGGTGCCGACCATGCCCGCGATGGCGGCCATGGACAGTCCGAGCATGATGACCTGGTTGACGCCGGCCATGACCGTGGGCAGGGCGAGGGGGAGCTGGACGCGCAGCAGGGTGTTGCGGGGTGTGGTGCCGAACGCGTCGGCAGCCTCGACCAGGTCCTTGTCGACCTGGCGGATGCCGAGTTCGGTCATGCGCACACCCGGGGCGAGAGCGAAGATCAGGGTGGCGACGATGCCGGCGGAGGCGCCGGTGCCGAAGAAGAGGATCGCCGGGATGAGGTAGACCATCGCGGGCAGCGTCTGCATGAAGTCCAGGACGGGCCGGACCAGACCGCTGACGCGGTCGGAGCGGGCCGCCCAGATGCCCACCGGTATGGAGATCACCAGTGCGATGACGGTCGCCACGAGGACGAGCGCCAGGGTGATCATCGCGTTCTCCCACAGATCGAGGGAGTCGATGAACGCGAATCCCGCGAAGGCGAGGACACCGGCGAGGGTGCCGCGCAGCCAGAAGGCGATCACGGCGAAGATGCCCGCGAGGAGCAGCGGCTGGGGGGCCTGGAGGACGGCGTTGATGCCGTCGTAGAGGCCGAGGAAGACGGTCTTGCAGAAGTCGAACAGCCACCCCATGTGGGTGGTGAGCCAGTCGACGGCGTCGTTGACCCAGGTGCCGAGCTGAATCCTAGGCACGGGCGGTCACCTTCTCTCCGCCCTTGTCCCGCGGCGAGTCGCAGGGCTCCGGGGTGGCGTCCCGCTCGTCCCCGAGGAAGCCGACCAGGCGCTGCAGGGGGACGACGCCGATCAGCTTGTTGTCCTCGTCCACGACGGAGACGGGGTGGGAGAGCCGGGCGCTGATCGCGCACAGCTCCGTGAACGGGGTGCCGGTCGTGGCTGTCTCGCAGTGGCAGCCGGGGTCGTCGGCGGTGACCGAGGTGTCCATCAGCTCGCCCGCGGTCAGGACGCGGGAGCGGTCGACGTCCTGGGTGAAGGAGGCGACGTAGTCGTTGGCCGGCCGCAGCAGGATGTCCTGCGCGGTGCCGTTCTGCACGATGCGGCCGTCGCGCATGACGGCGATGCGGTCGCCGAGGCGCATGGCCTCGTTCAGGTCGTGGGTGATGAAGACGATCGTCTTCTTCAGCTTCTGCTGGAGGTCCAGCAGCTGGTCCTGCATGTCGCGGCGGATCAGCGGGTCCAGGGCGCTGAAGGACTCGTCCATCAGCAGCAGGTCGGCGTCGGTGGCGAGCGCGCGGGCGAGTCCGACGCGCTGCTGCATGCCGCCGGACAGCTCGTCGGGCCAGGACTTCTCCCAGCCGGCCAGGCCGCACAGGGCGAGCGCCTCGTCGGCGCGGCGTACGCGCTCGGCGCGGGGCACGCCCTGCACTTCCAGACCGTAGGCGGCGTTCTCGCGCACGCTGCGGTGCGGGAAGAGCGCGAAGTGCTGGAAGACCATGCTGATCTTCCTGGAGCGGACCTCGCGCAGTTCACGGTCGCCGAGCGTGGTCAGGTCCTGGCCGTCGAAGCGCACGTGCCCGGCGGTGGGGTCGAGCAGGCCGTTCAGCATGCGCAGCAGGGTGGACTTCCCGGAGCCGGACAGGCCCATCACGACGAAGATCTCGCCGGGTTCCACGGTGAAGGACGCGTCGATGACGGCGGCGGTCGCGCCCTCGGCGCGCAGCTCTTCCCGGTCGGCTCCGTCGCGGAGCCGCTGGACCGCCTGGTCCGGTCTCCGGCCGAACACTTTGTACAGGCTCTCTGCCTGCAGCCTTGCTGACACGTGCACCTCGATTTCCACGGCAACTGAACAGCGCGAGAGCAGGATGCAAAAGTTGAAATACGCAACCACCCTCGCTGCGGGGCGGCACCTCCCCCCGATCACGGATCCCAAACGCACAAGTGGGGCGCGTCACACATGAGACGGGTGACTGTCGGTGGCGTACGGCATGATGCCTGGCGTGACCGGACGACTGATGCTCCTCGACACCGCTTCCCTGTACTTCCGCGCCTACTTCGGCGTCCCGGACTCGGTCAGGGCCCCGGACGGCACGCCGGTGAACGCCGTGCGCGGACTGCTCGACTTCATCGACCGCCTGGTCCGGGACCACCGGCCCGGCCGGCTCGTGGCCTGCATGGACGCCGACTGGCGGCCGCAGTGGCGCGTGGAGCTGATCCCGTCCTACAAAGCCCACCGCGTCGCGGAGGAGCACGCGGTGGGCCCGGACGAGGAGGAGGTGCCAGACACACTGTCGCCGCAGGTCCCGGTCATCGAGGCGGTGCTGGACGCGGTGGGCATCGCGCGCGTGGGCGTCGCCGGCTACGAGGCGGACGACGTGATCGGCACGTTCACCGCGCAGGCGCAGGGCCCGGTCGACATCGTCACCGGCGACCGCGACCTGTACCAGCTGGTGGACGACGCGCGCGGAGTGCGCGTGCTGTACCCACTGAAGGGCGTGGGCACGCTGCAGCTCACCGATGAGGCATGGCTCCGTGGGAAGTATGGGGTCGGCGGCAGCGGGTACGCGGACCTGGCCCTGCTGCGTGGCGACCCCAGCGACGGCCTGCCGGGGGTGCCGGGCGTCGGTGAGAAGACGGCCGCCAAACTGCTGGCCGAGTTCGGGGACCTGGCCGGGATCCTGGCGGCGGTCGAGGACCGGCGGTCGAAGCTGACGCCGACGCAGCGCAGGCGGCTGGACGAGGCACGCCCCTATCTCGCGGTCGCGCCGAAGGTGGTCCGGGTCGCGGACGACGTGCCGCTGCCGGACGTCTCCACGGCACTGCCGCGGGCGCCACGCGATCCGGCGGCGCTGGAGGCGCTGGCGGCCCGCTGGGGGCTGGGCGGATCACTGGAGCGCCTGCTGACGACTCTCGCGACCTGACCCTTTCGTAAGAGGACGACGTGAAGTGTCAGCACAAGAGGTGTGATGCGGGGCCGAGGTGCTAACTTAGGTGACCCTAACTATGTGAGACAGGGAGGTCCTCATGGCTGAGCGACCGGGACGACAGCAGCGCAGGGCACATTCCGCCCAGGTCGTCCGCACCGAACGGCTGACCCCGCACATGCAGCGTGTCGTGCTCGGCGGCGAGGGCCTCGCCGACTTCGTGGCGGGCGCGTGCACCGACCACTATGTGAAGCTGCTGTTCCCGCCGGAGGGCGTGACCTATCCGGAGCCCTTCGACCTGCAGCGCATCCGGGACGAGCTGCCGCGCGACCAGTGGCCGGTGACCCGGACCTACACGGTTCGCCATTGGGACGCCGAGCACCGCGAGCTGACGCTGGACTTCGTCATCCACGGCGACGAGGGCCTGGCCGGCCCGTGGGCCAGGCGCGTCCAGCCGGGCGAGACCGTGCGCTTCAGCGGACCCGGCGGTGCCTACGCCCCCGACCGGGACGCCGACTGGCATCTGCTCGCCGGTGACGAGAGCGCGCTCCCCGCGATCGCCTGTGCCCTGGAGGCACTGCCGCGCGGTGCCAGGGCGTACGCCTTCGTGGAGGTCTCCGGCCCCGAGGAGGAGCAGAAGATCGACTCCGACGTGGAGGTCGTCTGGCTGCACCGCGGCGCCCGCCCCCTCGGAGAGGCGCTGGTCGAGGCCGTACGGAACCTGGAGTTCCCCGAGGGCCGCGTGCACGCCTTCGTCCACGGCGAGGCGCACTTCGTTAAGGAGCTGCGCCATCTGCTCCGCGTCGAGCGCACCGTCCCGCGCGAATCCCTCTCGATCTCCGGTTACTGGCGCCAGGGCCACAACGAGGACGGCTGGCAGGAATCCAAGCGCGAGTGGAACGCCCGGGTCGAGGCGGAGCAGGAGAGGGTGTCCGCGGCCTGAGGACGCTTGTCCTCACGAGGGACGAGGTGTGCGGGTACCGATCCGCGCGTGCAGATGCATGTCGTGCCATCCGTCCGGGTGCAGGACGGCGCTGCGCTTGGTGCCCTCCAGGGCGAAGCCGGTTCTCGTGGCGACGCGGCACGACGCCTCGTTGGGCAGGGCGTGCAGGAGTTCCAGCCGGTGGAAGCCGGCCTCGTCGAGGGCCCAGTTCGTGAGCGCGGTCGCGGCCCGGGCGGCGACACCCCGGCCCCGGGCCGCCGGGACGGTCCAGTACGCCATCTCCGCCGTCCCGTCGTACAGCCGTAGCTCGCGCAGCGCCACCCGGCCCAGCAGCGTGTCGGAGTCCGCGTCGGCCACGGCCCAGTGCGCGGCCTGCTCCCCGTCCCACGCCTGAAGCCACTCACGGATCCAGGCACCGGCCTCGTCCACGGAGTCGGCGGCCCGGGCGTGCCACTGGTGCATCAAGGGATCCTGGAAGACCTCGTACACCGCGGGCGCGTCCCCGGCCCGCCAGGGTCGCAGCAGGAGTCCGCCGTCGGCGGGGAGAGCGGGCTGGGGGCGGCTTGCGAGCGTCCCGGCGGTCATGACCGGGCTGATGAGGAACGGCATTCCCGCATCCTGGCAAGGTCCGCCGGGCACTCCCACCGGTTTTCCACCCTCGCGCACCGGCCTCGTACGCTGGGCCTCGATGAGACGCAAGAGCCACACCCCGCCCTCTCCCCTGCCGCAGCGCCACGGCGTGGACCCGGTGCGGGTGCGGCTGCCCGTCGCGGGGACCTGGGGGACGGTGCGCGAGCACCTGGTGGAGCGGCTGTCCGGAGCGGGTGCCGGGGTCGTCGACGGCATGCTCGACTCGGGCCGCGTCGTCGGGGCGGACGGACGGCCCGTCGCGGCGGACGCCCCCTTCGTGCCCGGGCTGTTCGTGTGGTTCCACCGGGACCTGCCCGACGAGGTGCCGGTGCCCTTCGCGCTGGAGGTGGTGCACCGGGACGAGCACATCGTCGTCGCCGACAAGCCGCACTTCCTCGCCACCACGCCGCGCGGCAGCCATGTCGCCGAGACCGCACTGGCCCGGCTGCGCCGCGAACTGGACCTCCCGGAGCTCACCGCCGCGCACCGCCTGGACCGGCTCACCGCCGGCCTCGTGCTGTTCACCGTGCGCCCAGGGGAGCGCGGCGCGTACCAGACGCTGTTCCGCGACCGCCGGGTCCGCAAGGAGTACGAGGCGGTGGCCCCGCACGATCCCGTCCTCCCGCTGCCTCGAACCGTGCGCAGCCGGATCGTCAAGGAGCGGGGAGTGCTCACCGCCCGGGAGGTGCCGGGCGAGCCGAACGCCGTGAGCCATGTCGAACTCGTCGAACACCGCGACCGGCCCGGGGAGCCCGGCGGACTCGCCCGGTACCGGCTCACGCCCACCACCGGGCAGACGCACCAGCTGCGCGTCCACATGGCCGCCCTGGGCCTGCCGATCCTCGGCGACCCGCTCTACCCGGAGGTGACCGCCCCCGTGCCGGCCGGTGACTTCCGGCGCCCGCTCCAACTGCTGGCACGGTCGCTGGACTTCACCGACCCGGTCACGGGCGAGGAGCACCGGTTCCGCAGCGGCCGGGTGCTCGCGGCCTGGGCGTCCTGTGTCCAGTCGGCCACCGCGACGTACGACGGCCCGTCAGACGGTCAGTAGCCGCGCCACCAGCTCAGGAACCGCTGCCAGGCGCCCTTGCGGCGGGGCGGTACCGCGACGGCGGGCTGCGGCGGCCCCGACACCGGCTGGGGCTGCACCGGAACCGGCTGCGGCTGCGGCTGCACCTGAACCGGGGGCGGCTGCGGCTGCGGCTGCGCTGCGGCAGGCTGGGGCTGAGCCGCGGCCGGTGCGGCCTGCGGCTGCGCCATGCCGATCTGCCAGTCCGAGCGCTGCGCGGCGACCGGCTTGTGGTTCGGCACCTCCTGCACGTCCTGCGGCGGCTTGGGCGCGAACTGCACCGGCAATTCCACCAGGTGCCGTGAGGCGATGGAGGCCGTCCAGCGCAACTCCTCCTCGTCACAGTCGAGTTCGACGTCGGGCAGTCGCATCAGCAGTGCGTCGACGCCCACGTCGGCGATGGAGCGGCCGATGTCCTGCCCGGGGCACTCGTGCGGTCCGCCGCCGAAGGCGAGGTGGGAGCGGTTCCCCTGCATGCTGGCCTGCAGGTCCGGCCGCACCCGTGGATCGACGTTGGCCGGGAGCGGCGCGAAGAGCAGTCCGTCGCCACGGCGGATGCGCTGCCCGCCCAGCTCTGTCTCCTGCTTGGCGAAGTAGGCGAAGACCGTGCTGAACGGCGGCTCGTTCCACAGGGACTGCTCCACCGCCTCCGGCACCGTCATCTGGCCGCCGTTGAGCTGGGCACGGAAGCGCGGGTCGATCAGCACCGTGAGCAGCACGTTGGAGAGCAGGTTGGTGGTGGCCTCGTAGGCGGCGAAGAGCACCAGGCGCAGGTGCTCCCTGACCTCGTCGTCGCTGAGCCGGGCCGGGTGGGTGATCAGGTAGCTGGCGAGGTCCTCCTCCGGCCGGGCGCGGCGGGTGGCGGTGAGCCGGCTCAGGGCGTCCATGACGTAGGAGTGGCTGGCGATGGCGGTCTCGGTGCCCTTGAGGGCGTCGCGGGCGGCCTCGACGAGCTGGTCGCTGTACTCGTCGGGCATGCCGAGGATCTCGCACATGACCGCCATCGGCAGGTGCTCGGTGAACTGGCCGACGAGGTCCGCCTCGCCCGCCTCGCAGAACCGGTTGACGATCGCCTGCGTACTGCGGTTGATGTAGCGGCGCAGGCTGCGGAAGTCGATGGTGGAGATCGCGCCCATGACCGCGCCGCGCAGCCGCTTGTGCTCGTCGCCCTCGGCGTGCGAGGCGATCGGCTGCCAGGCGATGTGCGGCATCAGCGGATGGTCGGGCTTGACGAGGCCCTCCCTGAGCGGGTTCCAGATACGGCTGTCCCGGCAGAACTGCGAGGGCGAGCGCACCATGTGCAGGTTCTCGGCGTGGCCGAGGACGATCCACATCGGCACGTCGTCGTGGAGCAGCACGGGTGCCACGGGACCGTGCTGGTCCCGCAGTTGCTCGTACAGCGCTCCCAGGTCCTCCGCCTCGTGCAGCCGGTGCAGCCCCCCTGGCCCGAGGCCGTGCGCGGGGCAGCCGGGGGGCGGGCCGGGACGGAGTTCGTCCGTACCGGCCGGGGCGTGGGATTCAGGCGTCACAGTGGTCGCTCCGAAGCTTTCCAGGTGTCATCGGGGGGATGTCGGGGGATGGGGTGGACGGACACGGATCAGGTCCGCGAGCCCGTCATGGCGAGCGAGTGCAGGAAGCGCATGAGGGTCATCAGGACGTCACGGCTGGAGGCCCGCCGCCGCGCGTCGCACTCGATGATCGGGATGTCCTGGGTGAGGTCGAGGGCCGTGCGCAGCTCCTCGACGTCGTAACGAGGGGCGTCGGGGAAGGAGTTGATGGCCACCACGAACGGCACGCCGCGCTCCTCCAGCCGTCCCATGACGTCGAAGCTGACCTCCAGCCGCCGGGTGTCGACCAGCACGACCGCGCCGAGCGCGCCCTCGAACAGGCCGTTCCACAGGAACCAGAAGCGCTGCTGGCCGGGGGTGCCGAAGAGGTACAGCACCAGCTGGTCGGTGATGCTGATCCGGCCGAAGTCCATGGCGACGGTGGTGGCCGTCTTGGACGCGGAGCCGAAGTTGTCGTCGACACCGATGCCGGCCTGCGTCATGGTCTCCTCGGTGGTCAGCGGTGTGATCTCGCTGACCGATCCGACCATGGTCGTCTTGCCGACACCGAAGCCGCCCACGATCACGATCTTGGCCGCGGCCTGTGCCGTGTGGGGCAGCTGGTCCTCGGTCCGGGGGCCCGGGATGGTGTCAGAGCCGTTGAAGTCCATTCATCACCGCTTCGAGGAGGGAACGGTCGGAGCGCGCCTTGCGGACGATCGGGGCACGCGCCTGCACCAGTTCCGCCGTCAGCAACTCGGTGAGCAGCACGCCCATCGCGCTGAACGGCAGGTGGAGGTAGGCCGACAGCTCGGCCACGGACAGGGGGGCGGCGCAGAGTCGGAGCAGCGCCGCCTGCTCGGGAGAGGCTGAGGGCGGCGGGTCCGTGGCACGCGCCACGATTAACGTCACCAGGTCGAGTTCGGCCCGTTCACCGTCCGGGCCTGCCACCACGTACATCCGCTCCGGATTCCCGGGCTTGCCCTCGCCCTCCTGGGGCTTGGCCGGCTCCGGGGTGAGGTCACGCTTCTGGCGTTGGGGAGGCGTCATACGATCTGCCCGTTCCGCCGGGGCGGACTGGTGAGATGGCCGCCGATCCGGACGACCAGGTCGCGCATCATCGCGCTCATCCGGCCGGGTTCGCACCGCACGTCGGAGAGGACAGCCAGGAAGGCGTTGGCTCCGGCGCTCATCAGGTAGAAGTAGCCGCGGTCGATCTCGATCATGACGAGCTTCATCTCGCCGTCGCCGACGGTGAGTTCCTGGCAGACGCTGCCCGCGAGGGACTGCAGGCCGGCGCAGGCCGCGGCGACCCGGTCGGCCGCGTCGGGCTCCCCGCCGTAGCGGGCGATGCGCAGACCGTCGGCCGACAGCACCACGATCATCTCGATGCCCGGCACGCCGTCGGCGAGCTGCTTGAGCATCCAGTCGAAGTTGCCCCGTTGCTGGATCACTTGAGGTCCCCCTCGTCGTCGGCCTCGGTGGGAGCCGGGTCGTTGAGCAGATGCAGGTACTTGGTCGGGTTCCGAATGAAGTCGGTCGGGTGGGTGCCGGGCTCGATGCCCTGCTTGAGTCCCTCCCAGAAGGCCTCCAGGCCCTTGCCGGGGGCGTCGGGCGCCGACATGTCGCGCAGGGGCTTGATCTCGGGCTCCTGCGTCGCCGCCCAGGGGTTGTACTCGCCGCGCTCGGCGGCCTCCCGGTCGGCCTTCTCGTTGGCGGCCTGCTGGGCGAGTCGCTCGGCGAGCGGCATCTTCACCCGGCTGCGGCGCTGCGGCAGACCGTTCGCGGTCCATTCGGTGACCTCGGGGACGTCGTCGTCCTCCAGGGAGACCGTGGCGGGGATCTTCGGGCTGGTGGGACGGCGCCTCTTGGGCGCGCGCTTCGGGCCCTCGGGGATGCCGACCGTCATGGGGATGCCGGTGGCGCCGATGCCGTGGGCGAGTCCGACACCGGGCTCGTGGGTGATCATCTCGCTCGGCACGATGAGGATGGCCCGGACGCCGCCGTACGCCGAGGCGCGCAGCGAGACCTGCATGTTGTACGCCGTGCAGAGGCGGCCGACGACGGCCAGGCCGAGGCGCGGGTGCTCGCCGATGTCCTGGAGGTCGACGCCCGCCTTGGCGGCCTCCAGCATGCCCTCGATGCGGGCGCGTGCCTCCTCGTTGAGGTTGACACCGCCGTCCTCGATCTCGATGCAGACGCCGGTCTGGACCTCGGTGGCGGTGACGTGCACCTTGGTCTGCGGTGGTGAGTAGCGCGTGGCGTTGTCGAGGAGTTCGGCGGCGGCGTGGATGACCGGCTCGACGTAGATGCCCTTGACGCTGACCTTGGCGATGGAGGACAGCTGGATGCGCCGGTACTCCAGGATGCGGGACATGGCACCGCGCAGGGTGCTGTAGAGGGACACCGGCTCGGGCCACTGCCGTCCGGGGCGGCCGCCGCCGAGGACGGAGACGGAGTCGGCCAGGCGCCCGATCAGGGCGTTGCCGTGGTCGATGCGCAGCAGGTCGTCGAAGACCTCCGGGTTGCGGCCGTGGTCCTCCTCCATCTCCCGGAGTTCCTCGGCCTGCTGGTGGATGATCGCCTGGACGCGGCGGGCGACACTGACGAAGGAGCGCGCGGCGGCGTCACGCATGGTCACTTCGCGGTCGACGATCTTCAGGACCGTCAGCAGCGTCTCGGCCTGCGGGTCGGGGAGGTTGCGGAAGACGGGGTTGGCGAGGCCGAGCTTGCGAATCACCTCCCTGGGGGATTCTCCGGTGCGCAGCAGATCGAGCGCGGCGGGCACGATCTCCCTGCAGAAATGGACCAGTTCGTTCTCGTGGGCGGCGATCCGCTGTTCCAGATGCGCGGTGTGCCGGGCGTGCTCCGCACGCTGGTTGCGCAGCGCACGGCTGCGGCGCACCGCCTCGGCCGCCGTCGCGAGTACCAGTGCCGTGGCGATGCCGCCGCACCAGCCGACGGCGCCCCGGGCCGGCTCCGTCACCAGGGCGACGGCGGCTCCGGTCGCCGCGGCCATGACTATGGCCGGCAGCAACAGCACGCGCGCGTAGGGAAGTTCACGGCGACCGGGAGGGGATTGAACACTCACCATGTGGGCCTTCTGACAGGAGTCGACTGAGGTTCGGAAGGACTTGCAGGGGGGTATGTCATGAAGCTGTCGGGATCTTCCACACATTGGGGAACAAGCGCACGAATTCATCTCAAGCCGGTGCGCTGCGGGCGAGCTTAGTCCGACCGGATCATCGCCGTGTCATATTCAGCAACTGCCGGAAACCGGACGCGAAGGGATAGTACGCTCGGTCGTTTACACGGTGCGACATCGTTCGAATACTGTGCGTAGCTACGAACGGGCATACGAAAGTCCCTCACCGTCTCGGGTGAGGGACCTTCAGGACAACGTACCTTCAGGGGCGCGGGGAACTGCGCGAGCAACCACGAACCACCGGCACCCGCGCGACAAGCTCACCCCACCGACGAGTAGGCGACAACACCCCGCAGCAACAGATCAACGGCCTTACGGGCGTTCTTCACGACGGACGACCCCTGCGGCGCGGCCGCCGCGATCTGCCCCAGCACGTCGATGACCTGCTTGCACCACCGCACGAAGTCCCCCGCCGGCATCTCCGCCTCGCGCAGCACCTCGTCGAGCCCCTTCCCCGAGGCCCACTCGTACGCGGCCCAGGCGAAGCCGAGGTCGGGCTCCCGCTGCCCGACCCCCTCGGTCTGCGTGATCCGGAAATCCTCCTCCAGCGCGTCCAGCCGCCCCCAGATCCGCACCGTCTCGCCCAGCGCTGCCTTGGCCTTGCCGGACGGCACCTTCGGGGCCATCGCATCGTCGGCGACACGCGATTCGTACACCAAGGCCGAGACGCACGCGGCCAGTTCGGCGGGGCCGAGTCCCTCCCAGACACCCTCGCGCAGACACTCGCTGGCGAGCAGGTCCAGCTCGCCGTAGAGCCGCGCGAGCCGCTTGCCGTGCTCGGTGACCTCGTCGGCGCGCAGATAGTCCAGCTCGGTCAGCAACGCCACGATGCGGTCGAACGTCCGGGCGATCGTGTTCGTACGGCCCTCGATCCGCCGCTCCAGCTGCGATGTGTCGCGCATCAGCCGGTGGTACCGCTCGGCCCAGCGGGCGTGGTCCTCACGGTCGTTGCAGCCATGGCAGGGATGCGCGCGCAGCGCGGTCCGCAGCCGGGCGATCTCGCGGTCGTCAGCCGCCTGGGAGCGCTGCTTGCGGTGCCGCTCGGCGGGGATGTGCCCGGCCTTGGTGCGCAGCGCCGACGCGAGGTCCCGGCGGGACTGCGGGGAGCGGGGGTTGAAGGACTTGGGGATCCGCATCCGCTCCAGCGGCGCCACCGGCACCGGGAAGTCGATGGACGCCAGCCGCTTCACCTGCCGCTCCGCGGTCAGCACCAGCGGGCGCGGCCCGTCGTGGTGCTCGAAGCCGCGGTGGCCGTTCGAACGGCCCGCCGACAGCCCCGGGTCCAGCACCAGCGCCAGGCCCGCGTACTTGCCTGTGGGCACGTGGATGACGTCACCGGGCTTCAGCTTCTCCAGCGCGACGGCGGCTTCCGCGCGTCGCTGGGCCACGCCCTGCCGGGCGATCTCGTTCTCCCGGTCCTTCAGCTCGCGGCGCAGCCGCGCGTACTCCTCGAAGTCGCCGAGGTGGCAGGTCATGGAGGCCTTGTAGCCCTCCAGGCCCTCCTCGTTGCGCTGCACCTGCCGGGAGATGCCGACGACCGACTTGTCCGCCTGGAACTGCGCGAACGACGTCTCCAGCAGCTCGCGCGAGCGGTGCCGCCCGAACTGCTCGACCAGGTTGACCGCCATGTTGTACGACGGCTTGAAGCTGGAGCGCAGCGGATACGTGCGCGTGCCGGCCAGGCCCGCGAGGTGCTCGGGGCTGATGCCGCGCTGCCAGAGCACCACCGCATGGCCCTCGACGTCGATGCCGCGCCGCCCGGCCCGGCCCGTCAGCTGGGTGAACTCGCCCGGGGTGATGTCCGCGTGCTGCTCGCCGTTCCACTTGACGAGCTTCTCCAGCACCACCGAGCGGGCCGGCATGTTGATGCCGAGGGCGAGGGTCTCGGTGGCGAACACGGCCTTGACCAGGCCGCGCACGAACAACTCCTCGACGACCTCCTTGAAGGTCGGCAGCATGCCCGCGTGGTGGGCCGCGATGCCGCGCTCCAGGCCCTCCAGCCACTCGTAGTAGCCGAGGACGTGCAGGTCCTCGCGCGGGATGGAGGCCGTGCGCTCCTCCACCAGGGTGCGGACCCGGTCGCGCGCCTCCTCGTCGTTGAGCCTGAGCCCCGCGTGCAAGCACTGCTGGACGGCGGCCTCGCAGGCGGCGCGGCTGAAGATGAAGGTGATGGCGGGCAGCAGCCCCTCGGCGTCGAGCCGCTCGATGACCTCGGGCCGGCTCGGCGTCCAGATCCGGGAGCGCTGGCGGCGCTCGCGCTCACGGTCGGCCTCGCGCATGGACCGGCCGCGCCGGCGATCCTGGTACGACGGCCGGCTCGCCTCCATGCGCGCCATGCGCGTGAGATCGGGGTTGACGGCCTTCCGGTGGCCCTCGCCCTCCTCGAAGAGGTCGTACATCCGCCGCCCGGCCAGCACGTGCTGGAACAGCGGCACGGGCCGGTGCTCGGAGACGATCACCTCGGTGTCGCCGCGAACCGTGTCGAGCCAGTCGCCGAACTCCTCGGCGTTCGACACGGTCGCCGAGAGCGAGACGAGCGTGACCGACTCGGGGAGGTGGATGATCACCTCTTCCCAGACGGCACCGCGGAAGCGGTCGGAGAGGTAGTGCACCTCGTCCATGACCACGTAGCCGAGGCCCAGGAGGGTCTGGGAACCGGCGTACAGCATGTTCCGCAGCACCTCGGTGGTCATCACGACCACCGGGGCATCGGAGTTGACGCTGTTGTCGCCGGTCAGCAGGCCCACCTTGTCCGTGCCGTAGCGGCGGCACAGGTCGGCGTACTTCTGGTTCGACAGCGCCTTGATGGGTGTCGTGTAGAAGCACTTCTTGCCCTGCCCGAGGGCGAGGTGGACGGCGAACTCGCCGACGATCGTCTTGCCGGAGCCGGTGGGCGCGGCGACCAGCACGCCCTTCCCCTCCTCGAGCGCCTGGCAGGCCTCGATCTGGAAGGGGTCGAGACCGAAGTCGTACATCTCGCGGAAGCCCGCGAGCGCGGTGGCCTGCTCGGCTGCCCGCAGGCGGGCTGCCGCGTACCGCTCGGCCGGGGAGAGATCCTCTGTCATCGTGCTTTCGAGCGTACCGGGCCGCACTGACAACAGGACGATCATTATCCGGATGGGCTCCTTCACGCACCTGTCGGCGACCACCCCACATGGCGAGCACTTTCAGCCCCCCATCAAAGATTCTTGACAACTACGCCGATCTTCATGAAACGATCACATACGAGAGATGGCATGTACTTGTTCAGACAGTGAAACGAGGAACTCCGTGAAGCGTCAGATCGTACGCTTGGTCAATACTGCAACCGCCGTGGGCATAGCCGCCCTGACGGGCGTAGTGATGACGCCAGGCTCCGCCATAGCCGCTGCCGCGACTAAGTGCAGCGCGTCTCAGCACAAGGAATTCGACACGATCGGAGCCAATCTCGACCTCTACGTCACCCTGTGTGTACACCGTAGCTCCGGCAACGACTACAACTCGTACGCGGACATCTCCTGGAAGGACGGTGGCGGCGGCCTGAGCGCCGGCATGGAGGACTTGGTCCTGAATCTCCGACTCGAGCGCAACGACGCGGACTACAGGAACGAAAACATCAACATCGCGGGGTCCGTCAACTACAAGGACTCCGGAAGCATGCGAGTTACTGGTGCGAGGTACCACAGCAACACGACGGGCGGCTGGACGGCTGACGGACACATCGCGTGGGACATTCAGAACGATGGCGCGGGAGGTGGCACCTGGGGGCTGGGCGGTTCTCCCAGCATCTGATGCCTGACCTCTGACAAACACAACAGCGGCCCATCGATTCTCGTCGGTGGGCCGCTTTTGTGACTTCTCAGGTCACGTCGTCATAACCGTTGACCCGCTCCGAGCGGTCCGAGCCCGCCTGCTCGGGCAGCGCGGCCCGGCTAGTGGTCACGGGCTCGATCTCGCCGATGTCGTCGGGGGTGAGGTCGAGCTCGGAGGCTTCGTCGTCGGCGGGGCCTGACGCCTCTCGGCGGGCACGTCGCCTGTCGTTCGCGAGGGCGATGGCGCTCGCGCCGAAGTACAAGACCCAGATGGGACCCGCCAGCGCGAGCATGGAGATCGGGTCGGTGCTAGGCGTGGCGATTGCGGCGAACACAGTGATGCCCATGATCATGCCCCTCCACCAGCCGGCGATCTTCTTGCCGGAGAGGACCCCGCCGAAGTTCAGCATGACCAACAGCAGTGGCAGCTCGAACGAGAGGCCGAAAACGATGATCATCCGCATGACCAGCTGGAGGAGATCATCAAGGGGAAGCTGGTTGTCACTGCCGATGATCGAGAATTCGATCATCACTGACGCCATCTTGGGCAGCGACCAGTAGGCGAAGAACCCGCCCATGAGGAACAGCGGGAATCCCGCAGCCACGAAGCCCAGCGAGTACTTCTTCTCGTGCCGGTGCAGACCTGGCGCCACGAAGGCCCACAGCTGGTACAGCCAGATCGGAGCCGCAAAGGCCACACCCGAGGACAGCGAGACCGTGAGGGCGAGTGTGAAGGGGCTCAGCAGACCGTTCTGGACGATCCGCGCGCACTGGGTCTCATCAGTGCCCTTCGCAAGTTCGGCGAAGCTGTACTGGCATCCCACCGACTCAAGGATGGGGTCCGTGAAGAACTGGATGATGTCTTTGTAGAAGAAGGCGGCGACGACAGTGGTGACGACGATCGCCAGCAGGCTCTTCACGAGCCGGTTGCGGAGTTCGCGAAGGTGCTCCGCGAGGGGCATGCGCCCCTCGGGATCCCTCTCCTGCTTGCGGGCAGACTTCAGCAACCCACGTTCCCATCTCGTGCGGCGGGCCGGAGGTCACCGGCCCTGCGTCAGCGCTTGGTCGTGTCCGTGGGCTCGTTGACCGGACGCGAGCTGGTCACGTCGCCGGGCGCTGCCTGGATGGTGCGGTGCGAGGACTGCTCGTCGTCGTTGTTGGGCGGGCCGGCCGGGGTGGTGGACGACTTGCTCTCGTCCTTCATCGCCTTGGCCTCGCTCTTGAGGATGCGGGCCGACTTACCGAGCGACCGAGCCATGTCCGGAAGCTTCTTCGCGCCGAACAGCAGGATGATGACGACGAGGATGAGAATGATCTCGGGGGCTCCGAGCCTTCCGAACATAAGTCTTTACCTTCTCACCGAGGCGGCTGTGGTGGGGTGCTGTCCGACCGGTCGGACACATGTCCGAACGATCGTGCTGGCAGCGATCGTAACGCTCGGGGGTGAACGTGGGGCAATCCCTCTGCATCCCCGTGCGTACTCCCGTCCGCGACCAGTGCCTCGTTAACCGGGCCGCGACCAGCAGCGTACCTGTCCGAACCGCCCGGGTGACAGGGCGAAGTGTCCCAAAAGCAACCCATGGCCTGCGCCTGCACGGCTCAGAGAGCGTCCACGGATCGGGCCGCGGTCTCCGCCGCCCGCTCCAGGTCCTCGGCGGCCCGGTTGATACGGCGCGCCGAGTCCGTGACCTGCCTGCCCAGGCGCTGTGCCTCCACGAACACCCGCACGGCGAGCACCCCGAGGACGACGAGACCCACGAATCCCACGGCAACCGCGAACATCGGCCAGAACATGACGCCGAGCCTAGACCTTCCTGAACGGGCGAACGCTCCGGCCCACTAGACGGTGGAATGCAGCCGCAGGGTCCGCACACCGCCGCCGGTGAGCAGCTCCACGATCCGCTCGCCCGCGGGCTTGCGGACGGCCGCGCCGCAGGCCGGGCAGGTGAAGGAGTAGAAGGTGGTGCGGCTGGTGGCGCCGATGGCCAGGCGCAGGGCGCCCGCGGCGAGCTCGAAGCACCCTCGGCAGTCGGGGCAGCCCGCCTTGAAGACGACCGGGGTCACGCTTCTCATCCCGGCGAACGCGGACTCCACCGTCATGCCCCGCACACCGGACGTCGCCGACTCGCTCAAGCCCTCGCTCCTCTTTCTGGGGTGGTTCGCCTCCGGTGCGCCACGGCCGGTGTCGCGGTCCGGCCGTACCGGCCGTGGACTCCGGTGGGCGCCTGCGGCTCACCCGGGTCCGTCGCCGGGCCCGTCCGGAACCGCGCGCACCGCCCGCGGCCCGTGGGCACCGGCCTCCGCGACGCGAGCCGTCCGCTCCACCTCGATCCCGTCGTATGCCGCCAGCGCCTCACGGGCCGCCTGCCGGGCACTGTCGGCGAGCTCCGCCGGCGAGACGATCCGGCCGTCCCGGCCGAGCCGCAGGGCCAGGCGCCGGAGCGACGCCGGGTCGGGGGTCCGCAGGGTGATACGCAACCCGCCGTCCGGCAGTTCATCCGCACTGTCGTGCGGGTAGTACTCCCCGACCCAGCGGCCGCCGGGCCCGACCTCGACCACGACCTCCGGATCCTCCGCCGCGGGCTGCACCAAGGCCTCCGAGAGGTCCCGCAGCTCGATCTCGGGCGGCGCCGACGGCTCCTCGAGGATCCTGATCTCGGCCACCCGGTCGAGCCGGAAGGTGCGACGCGCCTCGGAGCGGCGGCACCAGGCCTCGACGTACGTGTGCCCGACGCTGACCAGGCGGATAGGGTCGATCTCCCGCTCGGTGACCTCGTCGCGCGCCGGCGAGTAGTAGCGGATCCACAGCCTGCGGCGCTCCGCGATCGCCCGGTCGACGTCCGCGAAGACGCCGCCCTCGGACTCGAAGGTCACGGACAGACGCGAACTGGCGCCCGCCGCCTCACCCGCCGCGGTCTCCACCTTGGCCGTCGCCCGC
Organism: Streptomyces sp. NPDC012474; assembly: GCF_042955185.1. NCBI lineage: Bacteria > Bacillati > Actinomycetota > Actinomycetes > Kitasatosporales > Streptomycetaceae > Streptomyces > Streptomyces sp. NPDC012474. The sequence goes on along the minus strand of NZ_JBIBEP010000013.1, from coordinate 190,507 downwards.
AGCAGCGCCTGCCGGTCGCTCTCGCGCAGTCCGGGCAGCGTGGAGACCGCCCGGGCGGCGACGAGCAGGGCGGTGGCCTCGTCGGCGGCGAGTCTGAGCGGCTCGGCGGCCTCCGCCGCGAGGGCGGCCGGGTTGTGCCACCAGATGCGCTCGCCGTCGGTGTCGATGTCGAGCAGGTCGCCGCCGCGGAAGCTGGTGCCGCACATGGGCAGCACGTCGAGGTCGGAGACCAGCTCGTCCTCGCTGATGCCGAAGGCGCGCGCGACGTCCTCGACCCGGGCTCCGGGGCGCTCCTTCAGATACGTCACCAGCGAGAGCATCCGCCGGGTCTGGTCGATGGCGTTCACGGGCCTGACCGGTTTGCCTGCCACTGTCTTTCCGCTCCCCCTCAGCCCTTTGCCACGGCCCGCAGCCGGTCCACCACGTCGGCCCGCAGCTCGGCGGGCTCCAGGACGACCACGTCCGGCCCGAACTCCACCAGCCAGGCGTCCAGCCCATGGCCGTACGGAATCTCCAACTCGTCCCAGCCTCCGCCGAGTTCCCGGACGGAGGTGGCCTTCGCCCGAAGGGGGTACCCCGCGCCCGCGCGCAGCCGGATACGCGCCGAGCGGTCGGCGATCTCCCCGGCCCAGCCCGCGACGGTCTCCCGGACGGTGACGACGTCCGGGACGGGCGCCGTGTACCGGCCGCCGCGCGAGCGGACCTTGCCGGTGATGCGGGACAGCCGGAAGACCCGCTCGGCACCCCGGTCGCGGTCCCAGCCCGCCAGGTACCAGTGGCCCCGCCAGCACTCCAGCGCCCACGGCTCCACGTGCCGCTGCTCGGGGTGGGCGGCGGTCGCCTTGCGGTACTCGAAAGCGACCGGCCGGCGGTCCCGGCAGGCCAGCATCAGCGGCTCGAAGGCGGCCTCGTGCACGGGGATACGCGGTTCCAGCGCGCCGTGCGACCCGTACGGGTCGACGTCCTCGGGGAGTCCGGCCGCGCGCAGCTTCTGCAGGGCGCCACTGGCCGCGCCGGCGAGCCGGGCCTGCTGCCACACCTTGGCCGCGAGCCCGAGGGCGGCGGCCTCCTCGGCGTCCAGGGTGATGGGCGGGAGGCGGTTGCTGTCACGGCGGGCCATGTAGCCGATCTCGCCGTCGAGGCTCTCGACGGTCTCGATGACAAGGCCGAGTTCGCGCAGATCGTCCTTGTCGCGCTCGAACATGCGGTTGAAGGAATCATCGGAGCCGGACGCGCCGTTGCCCGGCCCGAAGGCCTCGACGTAGGCCTCGATGGAGTCGCGCAGCTCACGCTTGCTGAGCGGCCGCCGGGTCCCGAGCAGACACAGCGCCAGATTCATGAGCCGCTCCGCCTTGGCAATGGCCATCGACGCGCTTCGCCTCCCTATGGTGCTTACGAGCGATGACCGTACCGCCACACGGTGGCACGGCAAAAGCCGAGGGCCCATGCCCGAACAGGCATGGGCCCCACATGATCGAGTCTGTTCGGAGCTTGCTCAGACCCCGAGCAGGTCGACCACGAAGATCAGCGTCTCGCCCGGCTTGATCAGAGGGGTCGGGCTCTGGTTGCCGTAGGCGAGGTGGGCGGGAATGGTCAGCTGGCGGCGGCCGCCGACCTTCATGCCCTGCACGCCCTGGTCCCAGCCCTTGATGACCCGGCCGCCACCCAGCGGGAAGCGGAAGGGCGTGCCGCGGTTCCAGCTGGCGTCGAACTCCTCGCCCGTGCTGAAGGAGACACCCACGTAGTGCACGGTGACGGTCTGGCCGGCCTGCGCGACCGGGCCGTCGCCCTCCCAGATGTCCTTGATCTCGAGGTCCGCCGGGGGCTCGCCGCCCGGGAAGTCGATCTCGGGCTTGTCGATGCTCACTTCATCTCTCCTTGTTACGTGACCTGCGTCGGGGACAGTCTCACAGACCGGCCGGGTCAGACCGTGCCGAGGATGTCCACCGTGAAGACCAGCGTGTTCTTGGCCAGCTCGCTCTGAGGGCTCGCGCCGTAGCCCAGCGAGGGCGGGATCACCAGCAGCACCCGGTCACCCACGTGCTTGCCGACCAGGCCCTTGTCCCAGCCTGCCACCACGGAGCCGTTGCCGATCTGGAAGGCGGTTGCGCCGCCGTGGTCCCAGGAGGAGTCGAACTTCTTGCCGTCCTCCCACTTGACGCCGGTGTACTGGGCGATGAGGCCCTGGCCGGCCTCGACCTTCTTGCCGTCGCCCTTGATCAGCACCTGCTCCTTGAGGTCCTTGGGGGCCTTCTCGCCCTTGGGGACGGTGATGTCCGCGGCCTTCTGCGACGGCGACTTCACCTCGGGCATGCCCGCCTCGGAGGCCGCCTGCTCGCCCTTGGCCTCGGCCTTGGTGTCGACGCTCGCGGCACCGACCGGGTCGACCACCCAGATCAGCACGTCCTTGGCGGCGATCCCGGAGGAGGTGTTCAGGCTCTGGCCGATCAGATCGCCCGCCGTGCCCTGCACGAGGACCCGGCTGCCGGGCTTCTTGCCCTTCACCGCGTCGAGGACCTTCTCGGGGAGCTGCTGGCTCGGCTTGCCGATCTGCTCGATGGACTGCCGGCGGGGAGCCTTGTCACCCGTCGCTCCCGCGGCCCAGGTGCCGCCGAGCTCCTGGCCCCCGCCCCACTTCTCGACGGTCCAGTCCAGGCGGACGAAATCCGAGCCCTTGATCGGGGTTCCGCTGCCCGCCGAGACCGTCTTGACCACGGTCTTGTCGGACGGCTTGCCGTCCTTGGGCACGGAGATCTCGGGCTTCGCCCCGACCTTCCCCTTGATCTCGGCGACGCCTCCCGCCGTGTCGCCGTTGTTCCCGTCGTCCGATCCGCACGCGGCGGTGAACAACAGGGCGGGAACGGCCAGCAACGCGGCCACGCGTCGTTTCGTGTTGTAGTTCATCAGTCCAACTGGGATCGGTGGTGTGGGGGCAATGTCCGCCACTCTACGGCGTACACGCTCCGCACTCGTCTCACCGCGCGACACCGCGTCGCCCGGGCCGCTCGGGACGGCCGGAACGGGCGGGAAAAGCCGGATGCCCGGAGGTGTGAAAACCTCCGGGCACCGGCTTCACGCAGTGGCCGGAACCGGCTCACATTCCGGCGATCAGCTTCTCCACCCGCTCGTCCACGGAACGGAACGGGTCCTTGCACAGCACGGTCCGCTGGGCCTGGTCGTTGAGCTTGAGGTGAACCCAGTCGACCGTGAAGTCACGGCGCTGTTCCTGGGCCCGCCGGATGAAGTCGCCGCGCAGCCGGGCCCGAGTGGTCTGCGGGGGAACGGACTTGCCCTCGAAGATCTTCAAGTCGTTGCAGATACGGGCCGCCTGGCCCTTCTTCTCGAGCAGGTAGTACAGGCCACGACGGCGGTGGATGTCGTGGTAGGCGAGGTCTATCTGCGCGACCCGCGGATGCGACATGGTCATGTTGTGCTTGGCGCGGTACCGCTCGATGAGCTTGTACTTCATCACCCAGTCGATCTCGGTACCGATACGGTCGAGGTCCTCGGCCTCGATCGCGTCCAGTGTGCGGCCCCACAGCTCCAGGACCTGCTCGACGGTGCCGGTGCGGATGCCCCGGCGCTCGCAGAAGTCCAGGGCCTTCTCGTAGTACTCGCGCTGCACCTCCAGGGCGGAGGCCTCGCGTCCGCTGGCCAGGCGCACCTTGCGCCGGCCGGTGATGTCATGGCTGACCTCGCGGATCGCCCGGATCGGGTTCTCCAGGGTGAGGTCCCGCATCACCGTGCCCGCCTCGATCATGCGCAGCACCAGGTCGGTGGCGCCGACCTTGAGCAGCATGGTCGTCTCGGACATGTTGGAGTCGCCCACGATGACGTGCAGGCGGCGGTAGCGCTCGGCGTCCGCGTGCGGTTCGTCACGCGTGTTGATGATGGGCCGGGAGCGGGTCGTCGCCGAGGAGACGCCCTCCCAGATGTGCTCGGCCCGCTGGCTGACGCAGTACACGGCACCGCGCGGCGTCTGCAGCACCTTGCCGGCACCGCACAGCAGCTGCCGTGTGACCAGGAACGGAATGAGAATGTCCGCGAGCCGGGAGAACTCCCCGTGCCGGGCGACCAGATAGTTCTCGTGGCAGCCGTAGGAGTTGCCCGCAGAGTCGGTGTTGTTCTTGAAGAGGTAGACGTCGCCCGCGATTCCCTCCTCGTGCAGGCGTCGTTCGGCGTCCACCAGGAGTCCTTCGAGAATGCGCTCGCCTGCTTTGTCGTGGGTGACCAGTTCGGTCACGTTGTCGCATTCCGGTGTCGCGTATTCCGGATGCGATCCCACGTCGAGATAGAGGCGGGCGCCGTTTCGCAGAAAGACATTGCTGCTGCGGCCCCATGACACGACACGGCGGAAGAGGTACCGCGCCACCTCGTCAGGAGACAGGCGGCGCTGTCCCCTGAACGTGCACGTGACGCCGTACTCGTTCTCCAGCCCGAAAATGCGGCGGTCCATGAGGGAACATTACGCCCGATCCCCTGAACTGAAACGGGGTTCGACGGCACGGTTTGGATCATTTTCCGAACCGGCCGCAACGACCGCTCCCTGGCCGGGAGCTGCGACTACCCGTCCTGTGGCGGTCAAAACCAGCAGGGACACGCCACCTGCGACACCCGGCACGGCGAAGCCCCACAGGGCCCCGCCCGCCTCGACCACGGGCCCCGCCACGCCCGTTCCGACCGAGTGGCCCACGGTGAACGTCGTCACCAGCCAGGAGAACGCCTCGGTGACCGTGCCGCGCGGGGCGTGCCGGTCCACCAGGACGAACGCGCAGGCGATGGCGGGCGCGAGGAAGACCCCGGCGAGCGCGGTCAGCGCCACCATGGGCACCGCGTCCGGCATGAGCATCAGCGGGAGGTAACACACCACCAGCAGGGCCACCAGTATCCGCAGTCGCCGCGCGGGCTCACCCGCCCACTGCCGGGCGCCGTAGACAGTGCCGCCGACCAGGGCCCCGAAGCCCAGGGCCGCCATCAGCCAGCCGTACACGGCGTCTCCGCCGTGGTCGTCCGCGTAGGGCACCGACGCGACCGTGATGGATCCGAGCGCCATCCCGATGAACAGGAACGCCGCCAGCAGCGCGAGCAGTCCGGGCGAGCGCAGCGCGCCGAGCCAGTGCGCCTCGCGCGGCGCCGACCGCCAGGCGCGCGAGGGCTCCGACACCACGACGGACAGCGCCCCCAGCACCCCGATCACGTTCAGCACGAGCAGCGCGGCCTGCGCCGACCAGAGGGACACGCACAGCGTCACGAGCAGCGGCCCGACGGTGAACATCACCTCCTGGGCCACGGCGTCCATGGCGTACGCCGTGTGCACCTGGTCCTCCCTGCGCAGCACGGACGGCCACAGCGCACGCAGCCCGCCCTCCAGAGGCGGCGTGAAGAGCCCGGCGCCGGCCACGGCGGCGTAGGCCAGCGGCAGCGACCCGATGCCGGCGAAGGCGAAGACGGCCATGGCCAGCCCGGACAGGACGGCCGCAGGAAGCTGCACACGCGGCTGCCCGCGCAGGTCCACGATCCTGCCCAGCACGGGCTGCCCCACGGCGTTGGCGACGCCGTAGACGGCCGCCAGGGCCCCCGCCAGGGTGTACGTCCCGCCCTCCGCCCGAACGAACAGCACGATCGCGATGGCGGCCGTGGCGTTGGGCAGCCGGCCCACCAGTGTGCCGACGAGCAGCCGCGTGGCGTGCCGCGCCCGAAGGATCTCCAGGTACCCCGTGGCCATGTCCCCGCCGCCCCCCGCGCTAGGTTTTACGTATAACGTCAGCTTCCATACGTACCATGTCCGCTGTTCACGAGTCCAGACGAAGGAGCAGGCCCACGGTGGCACGAGGCAGCACCCGCCCCACGAGCCGGGACGTCGCCCAGGCCGCCGGCGTCTCCCAGGCGGCCGTCTCCCTGGTCCTCGGCGACAAATGGCGCGGCCGCGTCTCGGAGGCCACCGCGGAGCGCGTACGGGAAGCCGCCCGCGACCTGGGCTACCGCCCGAACCTGGCCGCCCGCAACCTACGCCTGGGCCGCACCCGCACCGTCCTCCTCGTCGTCCCGGCCCTCACCACGGAGTTCTTCGCAGGCGTCTACACGGGTGCCGCCCGGGTCGCCGCCGAGCACGGCTTCGGCGTGGTCCTCTACCCCTCCCCCGAGGGCATCGGCCCCGCCCGCGACCCCTTCGCCTCCGCACAAGCCGCACTGGACGGCGTGATCGCCTCCTCCATGGCCGCGGACGCCCTGACCGCCATCCGCGGCGAGGCACTGCCACTGGTGATGCTCGACAGCGACCCGGAAGGCAGCCTCGGCGCGGCGACGGTAAACCTGGACATCGCCGACGGCATCCGCCAAGCCACGGAACACCTACTGGCCCTGGGCCACCGCCACTTCCTCCACCTGGCCGCCGACGTCCCCTCCTGGACCTTCGACGTACGCGCCCGAGAACTCGCCGCAAGGCTGTCGGACGTACCGGGCACGTCGATCCGAACGGCCCACTCCCCCATCCACATCGAAGGAGCCGTCACCGCCGCCGAAGCGGCGCTCTCGGCCCCCGGCCCTCGCCCCACCGCCGTCATCTGCGACGACGACCAACTCGCGGCCGGCACCTACAAGGCAGCCCGCCGTCTGGGCCTGCGCATCCCGGACGACCTGTCGGTCACGGGCGTCGACGACCTGGCCCTCGCCACGGCCATGGACCCGGAACTCACGACGGTCCACCTGAACGCCGAACTCTTCGGCGAGCGCGGCATGCGCGCCCTGCTCGCCGTACTGGACGGCCGGGCCCCGGAGGCAGGCGACATCCCGGTACAGCTGATACTCCGAGGCTCCACGGCCGGACCGCGTTAGCGGCGCTGGGCGTCGACGCCGGAGCCGGGCGAGTCCGCAACCCGGCGGAGCGGGACGCATGCGAGAACGGACGCCCCCCGGCGCGGCCCCGACCCACCACCGGCGAGAAGACGCCACGACGAACTACCCGCATACGACGACGCGCCCCGGCCACCACCCGGCCGGGGCACATCGCACCACGTCAGAACTACTCGTCGTCCTCAGTGCTACTCGTCGTCCTCCGACGCCGAGTCCTCCGCACCGCCGCCGAGCAGCCGCGACAGCTGAGGCCCACTGATCCGCCTGAACTTGCGCTTCTGCGGACGCGTACGGTCCAGCACCGCCACCTCCAGCCGCTCCGCGGGAATCTCCCGCTCGCTGCCATTGGTGTCACGGGACAGCGCCTGCACCGCCAGCTTCAGCGCCTCGGCCAGCGTCATGCCCTCTTGATGACGCTGGTCCAGATAGCTGCTGATCTGCTCGGCATTGCCACCCACCGCGACCGAGCCGTGCTCGTCCACGATGGACCCGTCGTGCGGCAGCCGATAGATCTGGTCACCCTCGGGCGTCTCCCCCACCTCGGCAACGACCAGCTCCACCTCGTACGGCTTCTCGGCGGCACTGGAGAAGATCGTGCCCAACGTCTGGGCGTAGACGTTCGCCAGACCCCGGGCCGTCACATCGTCGCGGTCATAGGTGTAACCCCGCAGGTCGGCGTACCGAACCCCACCGATCCGCAGGTTCTCGTACTCGTTGTACTTGCCGGCGGCCGCGAAACCGATCCGGTCATAGATCTCGCTGAACTTGTGCAGCGCACGGGACGGGTTCTCGCCGACGAACACGATGCCGTCGGCGAACTGCAGCACGACCAGACTGCGACCACGGGCGATGCCCTTGCGGGCGTACTCCGCCCGGTCGGCCATGGCCTGCTGAGGTGAGACATAGAACGGCGTCGACACCGGTTATCCATCCCTCTCTTGAAGATTCCGTCGGTTCACTGGACCACCCTCACGAAGACGATCGCCGCTACAGCAGCGCGGCCCGCGGCCCGTCCGGCTGCTCCAGCCGCCGCTCCAGGATCGAGCGCGCGATCTCGGACGCCTCGCTCTCGGTGAGCCGGCGGAAGCCGTCGTCGGTGATCACGGTGACGATGGGATAGATCCGGCGGGCGACATCGGGACCACCGGTCGCCGAGTCGTCGTCTGCCGCGTCGTAGAGCGCCTGCACCACCAGCGTCGTGGCGTCGGCCTCGCTGAGGTCGTCCCGGAAGAGCTTCTTCATCGCACCACGCGCGAAGATCGACCCCGAGCCGGTGGCGGCGAAGTTGTGCTCCTCGGAGCGGCCACCGGTGACGTCATAGGAGAAGATGCGGCCCCTGCCGCGGTCCACGTCATACCCGGCGAACAGCGGCACCACGGCCAGACCCTGCATGGCCATGCCGAGGTTGGAGCGGATCATCGTCGACAGCCGGTTCGCCTTGCCCTCCAGGGACAGCTGCGCGCCCTCGACCTTCTCGAAGTGCTCCAGCTCCAGCTGGAACAGCTTCACCATCTCCACGGCCAGGCCCGCCGTACCGGCGATGCCCACCGCCGAGTACTCGTCGGCCGGGAAGACCTTCTCGATGTCCCGCTGCGCGATGACGTTGCCCATGGTGGCCCGGCGGTCACCGGCGAGGACCACACCACCGGGGAACGTCACGGCGACGATCGTGGTCCCGTGCGGTGCCTCGATCACGCCCTGCGTGGGGGGCAGTTGCCGGTTGCCGGGCAGGATCTCCGGCTGGTGCTCGGACAGGAAGTCCATGAAGGAGGAAGACCCTGGCGTCAGGAAGGCAGCTGGTAGACGCCCGGTGCTACGAGTGTTGGCTTCCACGCGATTCCTTCCACATAAGCGGCAGCCCGCCTTATGGCATCGGGCCGATCCTTGAACTGCCCCAGTGCGGCGTTGCAGCTGAAGCACAGTACGCCTCGGACCCTACCCGTCTTGTGGCAGTGATCCACATGCTCGGGCACGGCTGACAGACAAATACAGCACACGCCTCCTTGAGAGGCGATCAGACCGTCGCGTTCGCCTTCCGTGATGCCGTATTGGCGCTTCAGATGCCCCTGCCGACCCTGCACCGCCCGGCATGCCTTGCAGCGCGTTGACAGCCCGTCGGAGGCCGTCGCGTTGCGGTGCCACTCGCTGTGAGGCTTGATCTCGCCACACGTCCGACAGAGCTTGTATCCAGCCGGAACGTCGACCCGCTCCCGGACCGGTTTCCCCACGGCCTCCCGGCGACGCCGGTAGTGCGCGGCGCTGTACTTCGCCACGCACTCCCGACAGTGCACCTGGAGGCCGTCACGCCGATTCTTGTCACGGGCAAATGCAGAAGGAGGCAGATACCGCTGACACTTCCTGCACTGTTTCGCGTTCGGCTCGCTGGCCGCTTCCATCCCCCGCCACCTTCAGATCAAAGGCTAGAGCGCACCAATCGCCTTCACTGTCCGCCTTTTTGCACGAAGCTTCGAACGAAATCCTCGGCATTTTCTTCGAGTACATCATCGATTTCGTCGAGGACCGAGTCCACGTCGTCGCTCAGCTTCTCCTGACGCTCCTTGAGGTCCTCGGAAGCCTGCGTCTCCGCCGCCTGCTCCTCGACCTCCTCGGTGGACCGGGTGGCCTTCTGCTGTCCGCCGCCGGTGTCCTTGGTCGCCATATCCCTCACCCCGCTCGGTTCGCCCGACACAGTTGCTCGGTCAAGATCAGACCCTACTCGCCGGGTCTGACAATGGCCCCGCAGTTGCTCCAACGTACGGGGACCATCTCGATGATTCCCGGACCAGGGACTTTCCACCCTGTCCGGCCGGTTCCGGACGAGTACCCGCTCACCGCGTTCACCCGCCCGACAGGACCCTGACCAGGTCTTCCGCGGTGCGGCAGCGGTCCAGGAGCTCCTTGACGTGATTACGCGTTCCGCGAAGCGGTTCCAGGGTTGGGACGCGCTGCAGCGAGTCCCGGCCCGGCAGATCGAAGATCACCGAGTCCCAGGAAGCCGCCGCGACGTCGTCCGCGTACTGCTCCAGGCACCGGCCGCGGAAGTAGGCGCGGGTGTCCTCCGGCGGCACCGTACGGGCTCGCTCGACGTCCGCGTCGGTCAGCAGCCGCTTCATGCGCCCGCGGGCCACCAGACGGTTGTACAGGCCCTTCTCGGGCCGCACGTCGGCGTACTGGAGGTCGACCAGGTGCAGTCGCGGGGCGTCCCAGTCGAGGCTGTCCCGGCGCCGGTAGCCCTCCATGAGCTCCCGCTTGGCGACCCAGTCCAGCTCTCCGGCCAGGCTCATCGGGTCGTGCTCCAGACGGGTGAGGGTGTCCTCCCAGCGGGACAGGACGTCCTTGGTCTGGTCGTCGGCGTCGGCCCCGAACCGCTCCTCGACGTACTTGCGGGCCAGCTCGTAGTACTCCATCTGCAACTGGACCGCGGTGAGCGTGCGGCCGCTGCGGAGCGTGACCAGGCGCTTCAGCGACGGGTCGTGCGAGACCTGGTGGAGCGTGCGCACGGGCTGGTCGACGGCCAGGTCGACGGCGATGAAACCGTCTTCGATCATCGACAGGACGAGGGCGGTCGTGCCCAGTTTGAGGTAGGTGGAGATTTCCGACAGGTTCGCGTCGCCGATGATCACGTGTAGGCGCCGGTACTTCTCGGCGTCCGCGTGCGGCTCGTCGCGGGTGTTGATGATCGGGCGTTTGAGTGTTGTCTCGAGGCCGACCTCGACCTCGAAGTAGTCGGCGCGCTGGCTGAGCTGGAAGCCGTGCTCGTGGCCGTCCTGGCCGATGCCGACGCGGCCGGCTCCGGTGAAGACCTGGCGGGAGACGAAGAACGGCGTCAGGTGGCGCACGATGTCCGAGAAGGGGGTTTCCCGCTTCATCAGGTAGTTCTCGTGCGTGCCGTAGGAGGCACCCTTGTTGTCGGTGTTGTTCTTGTAGAGGTGGATCGGCTGGGCACCGGGCAGCTGGGCGGCCCGTTCTGCGGCCTCGGCCATGATCCGCTCGCCGGCCTTGTCCCAGAGGACGGCGTCGCGGGGGTTGGTCACCTCGGGGGAGCTGTATTCGGGGTGTGCGTGGTCGACGTAGAGCCGTGCACCGTTGGTGAGGATCACGTTGGCCAGGCCGATGTCCTCGTCGGTGAGCTGGCTGGTGTCGGCGGCTTCGCGGGCGAGGTCGAAGCCTCGGGCGTCCCGCAGCGGGTTCTCCTCCTCGAAGTCCCATCGGGCCCGGCGGGCCCGGTGCATCGCCGCCGCGTAGGCGTTCACGATCTGGGACGAGGTGAGCATGGCATTGGCGTTGGGGTGGCCGGGGACGGAGATCCCGTACTCCGTCTCGATGCCCATTACTCGCCGTACGGTCATGCGGCCCTCCTTGCCCGGCGGCGCCCTCGGTCGTGGGCGCCACTCAGATACCGCTGGCGCTCGGTTGCGTGTGCGGTGCCCGTCCCCGCACTGCGCGACTTGGCGGTACGCAAGAGCCTAGAACGCCTTTGCGCTGGTGGGGAGATCATTTGCGTCATTGCGTTGCTCCAGCCGTGGCCTGAAAAACAGTCGGCTGCGGGTACCCGTCGAGGGCACCCGCAGCCGCCCTGCCTTTTACAGGTACTGACCGGTGTTCGCCACCGTGTCGATGGAGCGTCCGGTGTCCGCGCCCTGCTTTCCGGTGATGAGTGTGCGGATGTACACGATCCGCTCGCCCTTCTTTCCGGAGATCCGGGCCCAGTCGTCGGGGTTGGTGGTGTTGGGCAGGTCCTCGTTCTCCTTGAACTCGTCCACGCAGGCTTGGAGGAGGTGGGAGACGCGGAGGCCCTTCTGGTTCTTCTCGAGGAAGTCCTTGATCGCCATCTTCTTGGCGCGGCCGACGATGTTCTCGATCATGGCGCCGGAGTTGAAGTCCTTGAAGTAGAGGACTTCCTTGTCACCGTTGGCGTAGGTGACCTCCAGGAAGCGGTTTTCCTCGGACTCGGTGTACATGTGTTCCACCGCTGTCTGGATCATGCTCTGGACGGTGGTGGTCTTGCTGCCGCCGTGCTCGTTGAGGTCGTCGGAGTGCAGCGGGAGGCGCTCGGTGAGGTACTTGCCGAAGATGTCCTTCGCCGCTTCGGCGTCGGGACGCTCGATTTTGATCTTCACGTCCAGACGGCCGGGCCGCAGGATGGCGGGGTCGATCATGTCCTCGCGGTTGGAGGCGCCGATCACGACCACGTTCTGCAGGCCCTCCACACCGTCGATCTCGGCGAGCAGCTGCGGGACGATGGTGTTCTCCACGTCCGAGCTGACGCCGGAGCCACGGGTGCGGAAGAGGGACTCCATCTCGTCGAAGAAGACGATGACGGGGGTGCCCTCGCTGGCCTTCTCCCGGGCGCGCTGGAAGACGAGGCGGATTTGCCGCTCGGTCTCGCCGACGTACTTGTTCAGGAGTTCGGGGCCCTTGATGTTGAGGAAGAAGCTCTTGCCGGCGGCTTGGCCGGTGACCTCGGCGACCTTCTTGGCCAGCGAGTTGGCGACGGCTTTGGCGATGAGTGTCTTGCCGCATCCGGGGGGCCCGTAGAGCAGGACGCCCTTGGGTGGGCGCAGCTCGTGCTCTTTGAACAGGTCCGGGTAGAGGTACGGCAGCTCGACCGCGTCGCGGATGGCTTCGATCTGGCCGCCGAGGCCGCCGATCTGCTCGTAGCCGATGTCGGGGACTTCTTCGAGGACGAGCTCTTCTACCTCGCTCTTGGGTACGACCTCGTAGACGTAGCCGGAGCGGGGTTCCATCAGGAGGGCGTCGCCGGGGCGGATGGTGACGTCCATCAGTGGCTCGGCGAGCCGCACCACCCGTTCCTCGTCGGTGTGGCCGAGCACCAGGGCTCGTTCACCGTCCTCGAGGATCTCCTTGAGGGTGACGATGTCGCCGACGCGCTCGAATTCCATGGCCTCGACCACGTTGAGCGCTTCGTTGAGCATCAGTTCCTGGCCGCGTCGGAGCTCGTCGAGCTCGACGCTGGGGCTGACGTTGACCCTGAGCTTGCGGCCGCCGGTGAAGATGTCGGCGGTGCCGTCCTCGTTGGCCGTCAGGAAGACGCCGAAGCCGGCCGGCGGCTGTGCGAGCCGGTCGACTTCCTCCTTGAGGGCCACGATCTGGTCGCGGGCCTCACGGAGTGTGCTGGCGAGTCGCTCGTTCTGCGCGGACACGCCGGCCAGGTTGGTCTGCAGCTCGACGATCCGCTCTTCGAGAATCCTCGTGTGTCGCGGAGAGTCGGCGAGCTTGCGTCGCAGGACGGCGATCTCCTGCTCAAGATAGGCGATCTGCCCGGCCGGGTCGTCGGACCCGCGTCCCGGGCGGATGCCGCGGTTCATGTCGTCGTCGTGGGCTGCCACGGTCCTCACCTCCTCCAAGGGGAGCTGGACGCTTCCAGACCCTACCTGGGCGGGTGTCGATTGAAACCCCTAGATCACAAAGACGGTCGGGGTGTGTCCGATCTTCACCCTTGCGCTCTCCCTCACGCCAGGGGAATACCCAGCGAACATGATTGGAACCCAGCCGGGGGTAGGGTCGAACTGTTCAACACCCGTCGGAGCTGGCCGGATTCCCGATGCGGCTCGGCGGAGAAACGGCAGGAGAGATGAGCGTGGAGCAGGTGGCCGGGGCCGAAGGTGCGGAGCTGGAGGTCTGGATCGATCAGGACCTGTGTACCGGCGACGGCATCTGTGCCCAGTACGCGCCTGAGGTGTTCGAGCTGGACATCGACGGTCTGGCGTATGTGAAGAGCGCCGACGACGAGTTGCTCCAGGGCAAGGGCGCGACAACGCCTGTTCCGCTGCCGCTCCTCACTGATGTGATCGACTCCGCGAAGGAGTGTCCGGGCGACTGCATTCATGTACGTCGCGTTTCGGACAGGGCCGAGGTCTACGGTCCGGACGCGGAGTGACTGCTTCTCTACGTTCTGTCACCGCTGTCTGATATCTCACACAGAGCGTCGCAGGGGCCTCACACGCTGCGAGCTCCGGCGGGGGTCGAGCGGACGAACGAGCCGCTGTGCCAACGCCATTTCGCGTCGCTCTTCTCGTCGGGGCAGCAACGCGGCACGTCGGTCGACGAGTAGCCGAGGAGCGTGGCCGTGACGGCGCCGTCGGAGAGGGCGAAGTCGGAGACGGTGGTGCCGTCCTTGGGGTCCAGCAGGGTGGCCACGACGCGCGGTTTGCCGCCGTCGGTGTCGCGCGTGAGGACGTACACGCCGTCGGGCGGGGTGCCCATCGGGGAGTCGCAGTGGACGACGGCCACCGTCTCGGGTCGGCCGTCGCCGTCGAGGTCTGCGGATGCCCGCTTCTTCACCACGGCTTTCACCGGGCCGCACTCGATCGGGAAGGTCACCGTGGCCGGGTCGGGTGGAGTCGTGTGGGCCGGGGCGCTGCTGGTCTGCGGGGCGGCCGGCTGGGCCGCTGTCGCCGCGCCGGGTTGCAGGACCGAGGAGAAGGCCACGACGCCCGCGACGGCCGTCGCGGTGGCGAGCCAGTGGATGGGGCGGGTGTGGGTGTGGGCGAGCTCCGGGACGGCGGAAGACTGCACTAGGAGTGTCTCCTGAGGCGGTGCCGGTGGGGTGGCCAGCATGGTGCCACACGTCACATCGTGAGGGAACGGCGGGGTGTGCACGTTCCGTGCCGGGGAAGTCAGAGGGGTTGCGGTTTCCTGTCGCTGTGTCAGCGGTCCTGTGCGGGCTGGGCCGCTGCTGGGGCGGGATCTGGCGGTTGCGGGCTTCGCGGCAGGTCAACGGCGTTCTGGCGGGGTTCACCCGGGGCGGTAACGCGGTGGCGCCGTGGCGGAGTTCCGGTTCGGGTCCGGGAACTGCGGCACGGCGCCGGTGCGTTGGGTGGGGTGACGGACTGCCTCAGCGGCCGGAGCCGCCGTCGGCGTTGGGGCCCGCGTAGTCCTCGCCGTAGGCGCCCTTGGCGGGGCGGCGGCGGCGCATGGGCGGCTCGACGCCGTCGGCGAGGCGGCGGGCGGTGAGCAGGAAGCCGGTGTGGCCGATCATCCGGTGGTCCGGGCGGACGGCGAGGCCCTCGATGTGCCAGTTGCGGATCATCGATTCCCAGGCGCTCGGCTCGTTGAAGCAGCCGATCTCGCGGATGGATTCGACGGTCCGGGCGAGCTGGGTGGTGGTTGCCACGTAGCAGCACAGGATGCCGCCGGGGACGAGCGCCTTGGAGACGGCCTCAAGACATTCCCAGGGGGCGAGCATGTCGAGGATGACGCGGTCGACGTCGGCGTCGGACAGGTTGTCCTGGAGGTCGCCGACGGTGAGCTGCCAGGCGGGGTGCGGGCCTCCGAAGTAGCGCTCCACGTTCGCCTGGGCGATCTCGGCGAAGTCCTCGCGGCGCTCGTAGGAGTGCAGCATGCCCTGGTCGCCGATGGCGCGCAGCAGGAAGCTGCTGAGCGAGCCGGAGCCGACGCCCGCTTCCACGACGCGCGCGCCGGGGAAGATGTCGGCGAAGGCGAGGATCTGCCCCGCGTCCTTGGGGTAGACCACGGCGGCGCCGCGGGGCATGGACAGGACGTAGTCGGGGAGCAGGGGGCGCAGCGCGAGGTAGGCGACGTTCCCCGTGGTACGGACAACGCTGCCCTCGGGAGCACCGATCAGTTCGTCGTGCGGGAAGGAACCCTTGTGGGTGTGGAAGTTCTTCCCGGCCTCGAGCGTGAACGTGTAGTGGCGGCCCTTGGGGTCGGTCAGCTGAACCTGGTCCCCGACCTTGAAGGGCCCGCGCCTGCGGGCGGCACCGGTCGGTTCGGACATGTGACCAGCCTACCGGCCCTGGAGGGGGCCACCGACCACTCGGGCGGCGGAGCTAGGAGGGCCTCGCCATCGCCTTGACGAAGGCGCGCTCCACGTCGGCCGCTGACAGGACGCCGTAGATCTCGCCGGTTTCCTCCACAACCAGGTATTCGGTGGCCGGGGCGGCGCGCAGGGCGTCCAGGAGTTCCTCGCCCGACAGTTCCGCGGAGACCCGCATGCCGTCGGTGAGGTCCTGGGCGAGGCCACTGACGGCGACCCAGGGGCGGCGGTGCTCGGGCACGCCGGCGATGGCGGCCTCGCGGACGAGGGAGAGGGGCTGGCCGTCGGTGTCGACGACGACCAGGGCGCGGGCTCCGGCCGCGTTGGCGCGGCGCAGGGCCTCCGAGAGCGGGGTGTGGGTTTCGACGGGGACGGCGCGGCGGGTGAGGGCCCGGGCGCGCAGCTCGGGGAGGTGCTCGCGCAGGCGCGCCATGCGCAGGCTGTTGCCCGCGCCGGTCCAGATGATCGCAGCGAGGATCGCGGCGAGCAGGGCGTCCAGGACGGTGTCCATGCCGACGTTGTCGGCGGCGTCGGTGCCGAGGGCGCCGGACTGGGTGAGCAGCGGCAGCCCGATGAGCACCGAGACGGCCAGGGCGCGGCCGACCCAGGCGGCGGCGATGGTGCCCTTCATCGGCTTGCCGGTGATCTTCCAGACGACGGCGCGGAGCATGCGGCCGCCGTCGAGGGGGAGGCCGGGCAGGAGGTTGAAGGCGGCCACGATGAGGTTGGAGATCACCAGGCCCGCGAGCAGGACGCCGGGGACGGTGTCTGGTTCCACGGCCTGTGCGGCGGCGTAGAAGACGCCGGCGAGGACGAGGGAGAGCAGGGGCCCGACGAAGGCGAGGACGAACTCCCGGCCGGGGGTCTCGGCCTCCTTCTCGATCTCGGAGACGCCGCCGAAGAACTGGAGCCGGATGCGGCGGACCGGGAGTTTGAAGCGGAGGGCGGCGACCGTGTGGGCCAGTTCGTGGACGAGCACGGAGGCGTAGAAGGCGACTGCGAAGAAGAGGGAGACCAGGTAGCGGGCGCCGCCGAGGTCGGGCAGTACGCGCTCCAGCTGGCCGCCGAAGACCCAGGTGATCAGCGCGGCGACGAGGAACCAGCTCGGCGCGACGTACACGGGCACGCCGAAGGGCCGCCCCATGAGCAGCCCGCCTCGGGGCTCCGGGCGCTGGGGGGCGGGACCCTTGCCGTCGGCGGAGTGGGCGAGGGGCCGGTCGCCGTGGGCGGGGGTGTCCGGGCGGTGGTTCGGGGGGCCGGGGTCCGGGGCCGGGGCGGAGGGCTGCTGCCGGCGATGCGGGTCACCGGGACCCGGGGTCCGGGGCAGGGCCGGGGCCTTGCGCAGCCGGTCCTCTTCGGGCTCACGGGCTGCTGGTGCCGCGTGGGGACCGCCGGCGTAGGCGCGGTCGGGGTGCGTGCCGGCTTCCGGCGCACCGTCACCGTCGCCCTCGGCCGGGACCGACGATGCCGACGCCACGCCGGTGTCCCCGGCTGCCGCCTGCGGACGTTCGGCGTAGGCGCGGTCGGGGTGCGTGCCGGCTTCCGGCGCACCGTCACCGTCGCCCTCGGCGGGGGCGGGTGCCGCGGGTGGGCTGTCGCCCTCGGTGCCGGCGGGTGCTGTGTGCGGGCCTTCGGGGTGTGTGCCGGCTTCCGGTGAAGCGTCGCCGGCGGCCTCGGCGCGGGCCGGTGTCACCCGGTTCGCATCGGCGTCTGCGGGGGCAGGCCCCGTGTGCGGGCCGTCGGCGTCCGTGCGGTCGGGGTGTGTGCCGGCTTCCGGCGGGCCGTCGCTCTCGCCCTCTGCACGGGCGGGGGCGTCATCCGGAGTCCGCGGGGTCGGCGAAGCGCCGGCGGCGGAGGGCCGGGGCGGCGTCGGGTGGTTCCCCGGGGTGTTCCGAGGGGGTGCCGGTGTGCCGGCGTCCGGGATGCCTGCGGACGTGGGCGAGCCGGTCGGCTCTGGTCCCGGGGTGGGCTGCTCAGGAGCGGAACCGTGCTCGTCCGTGGGCTGTTCCTCGGCGGGGGCCGGGTCGGTGGCCCGGGGCGGAAGCCCCGTGTGGCGCTCGGCCGACTCGTCGTTGCCGGACCGCGGCTCCCCGCGCCCGCCGCTCTCGTCCACCGGTGTCCCCTCGTCGATGCGTCTCCCGCGCCTGCCGGACGGGAGGGTCTCGAGTCGATGGTATGCGGCCGTCGAGGTGCGTTTCGCCCCGGCACCCCTGTGTTTCCCGTACGTCGACCTCCCCTCCCGGCTTCCCCCACGAACGCGGCTGGGTCACTGTCAGTGGCGGGCCGTATGGTCTGGGACATGGAGACGAGCAGCGAGGGCGTGGCGGCGTCCGGGAGCAGCACTGGCGCGGCGGCGGATCCGGGGCTCCCGGCGGGGGCCGTGGAGACGGCGGCAGAGGCGCGGACGGTGGCGGAGGCAGCGGCCGAGACCGCCGCCGTGAGCGACCTCGTGACCGGCTCCGCCGCCATAGCGCCCGCCTCGTTGTCCCCCTCGCGTGCCAGTGACTTCATGCAGTGCCCGCTGCTCTACCGTTTCCGGGTCATCGACCGGCTGCCGGAGAAGCCGAGCGAGGCGGCGACCAGGGGGACGCTGGTGCACGCGGTTCTGGAGCGGCTCTTCGACGCCCCCGCCGCCGAGCGCACGCCGCCGCGGGCGAAGTCGCTGATCCCGGGGCAGTGGGACCGGCTGCGCGAGACGCGGCCGGAGGTCGTGGAGTTGTTCGCCGACGATCCGCAGGGCGAGCGGATGGCGCGCTGGCTGGGTGAGGCGGAGCAGCTCGTCGAGCGCTGGTTCACCCTGGAGGATCCCAGCCGTCTGGAGCCGGCCGAGCGGGAGCTGTTCGTCGAGGCGGAGCTGGAGTCGGGGCTGCGGTTGCGCGGCATCATCGACCGGGTCGACGTGGCGCCCTCGGGCGAGGTCCGGATCGTCGACTACAAGACGGGGAAGGCGCCCAGGCCGGAGTACTCCGAGGGTGCCCTGTTCCAGATGAAGTTCTACGCCCTGGTGGTGTGGCGGCTGAAGAACGTGGTCCCCCGGCGGCTCCAGTTGGTCTATCTGGGCAGTGGCCAGGTGCTGACGTACGACCCGGTGCTCGCCGATCTGGAGCGGGTGGAGCGCAAGCTGCTGGCGTTGTGGGAGGCGATCCGGCTGGCGACCGAGACGGGCGACTGGCGGCCGCGTCCCACGAAGCTGTGCGGCTGGTGTGACCACCAGGCCCACTGCCCGGAGTTCGGCGGCACTCCCCCGCCGTACCCGCTGCCGGTGCGCGCGGCGGACGGTGTCGGCGCTGCCGGTGAGGGCGGCTGAGTCGGCCGGGCCGGTGCAGGGCAGAATGGGGCCGGACTAGCGAAGGAGACTCACGTGGCCATCCGCGTCCTACTGGTCGACGACCAGCCGCTGCTGCGTACCGGCTTCCGGATGATTCTGGAGGCGGAGCAGGACATCGCGGTCGTCGGGGAGGCCGGTGACGGACTGCAGGCACTCGACCAGGTGCGTGCGCTACAGCCCGATGTGGTTCTGATGGACATCCGCATGCCGCGGATGGACGGTGTGGAGGCGACCCGGCAGATCACCGGCCCGGGGCGGGACGGCCCGGCGAAGGTGCTGGTGCTGACCACCTTCGATCTGGACGAGTACGTGGTGGAGGCGCTGCGCGCCGGTGCCAGTGGGTTCCTCCTCAAGGACGCGCCCGCCAACGAGCTGGTGCAGGCCATCCGCGTCGTGGCCGGGGGTGAGGCGATGCTCGCGCCGAGCATCACGCGCCGGCTGCTCGACAAGTACGCGACGCATCTGCCGTCGGGGGACGAGCCGGTGCCGGACGTTCTGCACACGCTCACCGACCGGGAGGTCGAGGTGTTGAAGCTGGTGGCGCGTGGGCTGTCCAACGCGGAGATCGCCGCCGACCTCTTCGTCAGTGAGACCACGGTCAAGACGCATGTCGGGCATGTGCTGACCAAGCTGGGTCTGCGCGACCGCGTGCAGGCGGCGGTGTACGCGTACGAGAGCGGGCTGGTGCGCCCCGGCGCGCAGTAGCGTCCGGGAGCAGGTTTGCGAGAAGGGCGCCCCCCCGTAGAGCGGGGGGGCGCCCTTCTGCGTTGCTGAGCGTCAGGCGTCCTTGCTGAGCTCCCAGAAGCGGAAGACCGTCGAGGCGTCGAGGCAGTACTCCAGGCCGTAGACGCCGTCGCGGACGACGGCGTACTGCTTGGCCTGCCAGACCGGCAGGACGGGGAGTTCTTCGGCGACGATGTCCTGCAGCTCCCCGTACTCCTTGTCGGTGGCGGCCCGGTCGGTCAGGGCGGCGGTGCGCGGGATGAGCGAGCCGGTGATCGTGTCGTTGTCGTAGTTGTTGCTCAGCACGTTGCCCTTGCCGAAGAAGGGGGCCGTGAAGTTGTCGGCGTCCGGGTAGTCCGGCACCCAGCCCTTCACGTACACGCCGTACTTGCCGGCGGCGATGTCCTTCTCGTACTGGCCGAACGGGACGGACTTGACGTTCGCGTCGAACAGGCCGCTGGCGTTGAGCTGGGCGGCGATGGCGTTCAGTTCCTGGTCGGTGGCGGGGCCGTAGCGGGAGGGGGTCGACCAGAGGGTCAGGTTCACCTTGCCGGTGATGCCGTCCTCGCGCAGCGCGGCCTGGGCCTTGGACCTGGAGGGGCGGGCGCCGTAGGTGTCGAAGAATGCCGTGTTGTGGCCCGCGATGCCGGCCGGGATGATCGAGTACAGCGGGGTCGCGGTGCCCTGGTAGACGTCCTTGATGAGGGCTTCGCGGTCGAGCAGGTGGGCGATGGCCTTGCGGACGCCGAGCTTTCCGGTGACCGGGTCGTCCATGTTGAACACCAGGTGCTGGACTTCGGCGCTGCTGCCCTCGACGACCTCGACGCCGGTGCCGTCGTCGGCCTTCTCCGTGTCCGCGATGTCGCCCGCGGTGAGACCGCGGTAGGCGATGTCGACGTCCCCGTTCTGGATGGCCTGCTTCAGGGCGGTCTGGTCGCCGTCGAAGAACTTGAGCGTCACGCCGGTGTTGTTCACCTTTGCTGTGCCCTTGTAATGCTCGTTGACGGAGAAGACCGCCTGCCCGTCGTCGAACGAGTCGAGCTGGTAGGGGCCGGAGCCGACCGCCTTGCCGTCCTTGCGGAGCCCGTCGGCGTCGTACTCGCTGTGGTCGACGATGGAGCCGGCGCCGGAGGCGATCTTGCTCGGGAAGGTGGCGTCGGCCGTGTTGAGGCGGAAGACGACCGTCTTGGCGTCCGGCGTCTCGACCTTGTCGAGCATGGGGAACATGATCGCGGGCCCGTCGGGGTCGTTGATCTTCAGCATGCGGTCGAAGGAGAACTTGACGTCCTCGGAGGTGAGCTCGTCACCGTTGCTGAACTTGAGCCCGTCCTTCAGCGTGCACTTGTAGACCGTCGTCTGCGTGTCGGTGAACGCGCAGTTCTCGGCGGCCTCGGGCTGCGGTTCGGTGGCGCCCTTGGGGAAGCTGAGCAGGGACTGGAAGACGTTGTTGAACAACAGCCAGGAGCCGGGGTCGTAGCCGGAGGCCGGGTCGGTGGCCAGGACGTCGTCGGACATCCCCACCACCACGTTGGAGCCGTCCCCCGCGGAGTCTCCGCTCTCCGTGCCACAGCCGGTCAGCAGTCCGGAGGCGAGGCCCGCCACGATGGGCAGGACCGGCCACTGGTTGCGTATGTTCACGTGTGTGCCTTGTCGTCGGTTCTCGAGAACTCCCGGAGCATCTCCCTGGCTCCGGGGCACGGCTCCCCGGGGGCCGCGGTCACAGGCCCCGGGGATCCAGCGGGTCCGTCAGCCGCTCACGCCCCGCCCGAGCTCCCACAGCTGGAGAGTCGAGGCGGAGTTGAGCGCGTAGGCGGTACCCGTGATGTCGTCGCGCGCGGCGACGTACTGCTTGCCCTGCCACAGCGGCAGCACCGGCACGTCACCGGCGACGATGTCCTGAATGTCCGTCAGGCTGGAGGAGGCGGACAGCCGGTCCGCCTCACGTCGGGACTCCGGGATCAGGGTGCCCCGGATCCGGCTGTTGTCGTACGGCGAGCCGAGCGTGTTGTCGGCGTCGAGGAACGGCGCGAGGAAGTTGTCGGCGTCCGGGAAGTCCGGGAACCAGCCCATGCCGTAGACGTCGTACTCGCCCTTCTTCTCGGCCGGGCGGAACGTGTCCCACGGGGTTCCCTTGATGCCGACGTCGAACAGGCCGCTGGAGTTCAGCTGGTCGCGCAGGACCTCGAACTCCTTCTTGGTGGCCGGGCCGTAGTGGTCGGTCGTGTAGTGGAGCGTGAGCTTCACCGGGGTGTTGATGTTCGCCTGGTTGAGCAGGGAGCGGGCCTTGCTGACGTCGGGCTCGCCGTACTTGTTGAAGAACGAGTTGGAGTGGCCGGTGACGCTGGCCGGGACCAGCGAGTACAGCGGCTCGGCCTGGGAGCCGTAGACCTTGGAGACCAGCGCGCTGCGGTTGACGACCTGGGCCATCGCCTGGCGTACGGCCTTGGACTTCACCGTGGGGGCGTCGGTGTTGAAGCCCAGGTAGCGGATCTCCAGGCCGGGCATCTCGACGAGGTCGATGTCGGTGTCCGAGTCGGCGGAGAGCTCGCGGATCTGATCGGGTGACATGGTGCGGGTCATCAGGTCGATGTCGCCCTCGTCCAGGGCCTTGCCCATGGCGTCGGCGTCCTTGTAGGAGACCATGTCGACCTTGTCGTTGTTCACCTCGAGGGCCCCCTTGTAGTCGGGGTTCCTGGTGAACTCGGCCTTGACCAGCTCGCCGTCCTCGACGTCGGCCTTGAGGGTGTACGGGCCGGAGCCCTCCAGGTCGAAGCCGTCGCGCAGCTTGTTCTTCGGGTAGTCGTCGGGGTCGACGATGCCGGCGACCGGGGTCGACAGCTTGTACGGGAACGTCGCGTCGGCGGTTTTGAGGTGGAAGATGACCTCGCGGTCGCCCTGCGTCTCGACGGTGTCGATGGTGGACAGCAGCGCGAACACGCCGCTGTCGGCCTTGAGCGAGCGGGCGCGGTCGATGGAGTACTTCACGTCGGCCGCCGTGACAGCGTTGCCGCCCGCGAACGTCAGGCCGTCGCGCAGGGTGCAGGCGTAGCGCTCGTTGCCGGTGTCGGTGAAGCCGCAGCGCTCGGCGGCCTCCGGGACCGGCTCGCCCTCGCCGCGCGGCTGGATCATCAGGGTCTGCACGGTCTGGCGCAGGATGTTCCAGGTGCCGACGTCGTAGGCGTACGCCGGGTCGAGGGGCGCTGGGGCGTCCTTCGAGGCGGTGAACCGGTCCGTGGTGCCGACGACGATCGCGCCGCTGTCGCCGCTCCCGCTGTCGGACCCGCCGCAGGCGGCG
Source organism: Streptomyces sp. NPDC012474 (assembly GCF_042955185.1). NCBI lineage: Bacteria > Bacillati > Actinomycetota > Actinomycetes > Kitasatosporales > Streptomycetaceae > Streptomyces > Streptomyces sp. NPDC012474. The sequence continues at coordinate 167,509 of NZ_JBIBEP010000013.1, read as the reverse complement.
AGCACCGGCGCGAGCAGGCCGATCACGGCCGGCAGCACCAAAGTCTTGCGGTTCATGCTCGAGTTTCTCCAGAGCTGTCGACTCCGTGTACCCGGCATGCAGGGGTGGCGCAGCCGATCACGGAGGTGGGGCGATGTTCTCGCATCGAGATTAGTCCGGACCGGCAGGAGGGTTCGCAGTCACCGGAGTTGAGCGCCCATCACGCTGCGGAACCGGGTGTGGACAGACCGAAAACCCGACAGGGGAAGCTTTGGTGCAGCGTTCCATCAATCGGGACACAAGGGCACGTGGACGGCCCCGCGGAGGGGGTGCGCAGCACATGCCGGATCGGCTGTCGACCCCGGGCCGGGTGGGGAACGTCACACGCGTAAACAGGTTCGGAGGCACGGGAATTCGATCGTCCGGAGGGATTCGAATTCGCTTGTGGAATTCCCGTCCTAACGCCGCTGCACGCTGGGTGAACGCCTAGCGCATTTCCGTCATCAGCCCGTGCAGAAAAGTCAGGTCGACCTCTTCGAGGGAGGTGACGACCGTGCGGCGCAGGGCCGGGGCGATGGGGGCCACGGAGGGCACTGCCACGACCTGGCAGCCCGCGGCCTCGGCGGCGGCGACGCCGGTCGCGGTGTCCTCGATGACGGCGCACCGGGCCGGGTCGGCGCCGAGTCCGGCGGCGGCCGCGAGGTACGGGTCGGGGTGGGGCTTGGTGCGCGGCACCTCGTCACCGGCCACCGTCAGGCTGAAGTGGTGGGCGCCCAGCGAGGTCAGGACGCGGTCGATGATGCGCCGGTGCGAGGCGGAGACCAGGGCCGTGGGGATCTCGTACTCGTAGAGCTCGGCGAGCAGCCGCCCGGCGCCCGGCATCAGCGGCAGGGCGCGGCCGATGCGCTTCTCGAAGCCGTCGTTCAGGAGCACGGTGAGTTCGTCGAGGGTGACGTCGGCGCCGGTGGCCTCGACGAGGAAGCCCGCGCTGCGGGTCATGGGGCCGCCGACCACGACATGCCGCCAGGACTCGTCGAGCGTGTGGCCGAGGGAGGCGAAGACCTCGACCTCGACGTCCCACCAGAAGCCCTCCGTGTCCACCAGGGTGCCGTCCATGTCGAGCAGCACGGCTTGCAGAGCTGAGCCTTCGGCCGTGAGGGTGCCGAGCGCGGGGACCGTACTGGTCATCCACGTACCTCCTTGAGGGACGATCAGGCCGGTTCCCACGAGGGGAACCGGCCTGCGGTGGACCGACCAGTCTACGTCGTGCGCGGACGGAGCGCTTCTTTTGGCCCGGGTGCCCGGGTGGGGGGCTCAGCGGGCGTTGAAGTACTTGGCCTCCGGGTGGTGGATCACGATGGCGTCCGTGGACTGCTCGGGGTGCAGCTGGAACTCCTCGGACAGCTCGACGCCGATGCGCTCCGGCTGGAGCAGGTCGGCGATCTTCGCCCGGTCCTCCAGGTTGGGGCAGGCGCCGTAACCGAGGGAGAAGCGGGCGCCGCGGTACTTCAGCTCGAACATGCCCTGCATCTCGCCCGGGTCCTCGCCGGCGAAGCCGAGTTCGGAGCGCACGCGGGCGTGCCAGTACTCGGCGAGCGCCTCGGCCAGCTGCACGGACAGCCCGTGCAGTTCGAGGTAGTCGCGGTAGGCGTTGGCCTCGAAGAGCCGCGCGGTCTCCTCGCCGATGCGCGAGCCGACGGTGACGACCTGGAGGCCGACGACGTCCCTCTCGCCGGACTCCTCCGGGCGGAAGTAGTCGGCCAGGCACAGGCGGCGGCCCCGGCGCTGGCGCGGGAAGCTGAAGCGGGTGCGTTCGTTGCCCTGCTCGTCGAGGATGATCAGGTCGTCGTCCTTGGAGACGCACGGGAAGTAGCCGTAGACGACGGCGGCCTCCAGCAGGTTCTCCGTCTGGAGCCGGTCCAGCAGTCCGCGCAGCCGGGGCCGGCCCTCGCTCTCGACGAGTTCCTCGTACGACGGGCCCTCGCCGGTGCGGGCCTGCTTCAGGCCCCACTGGCCCTTGAACAGGGCGCCCTCGTCGAGCCAGCTCGCGTACTCCTTGAGCTGGATGCCCTTGATCACACGGGTGCCGCGGAAGGGCGGCTCGGGAACGGGGTTGTCGGTGGCGACGTCGGAGCGGACGTGCCCCTCCTCGGGGCGCTCCTCCACGTCCGCCGGGGCCGCCGCCCTGACACGGCGCTGCTTCAGCTCGGGCAGCTTCGCGCCCGGCACGCCGCGCTTGACGCCGATGAGGGCGTCCATCAGACGCAGCCCCTCGAAGGCGTCGCGGGCGTAGCGGACCTCGCCCTGGTAGATCTCGTGCAGGTCCTGCTCGACGTAGGCCCGGGTGAGGGCGGCGCCGCCGAGGATGACCGGGTAGCCGGAGGCCAGGCCGCGCTGGTTCAGCTCCTCCAGGTTCTCCTTCATGATCACCGTGGACTTCACCAGCAGTCCGGACATGCCGATGACGTCGGCCTTGTGCTCCTCGGCGGCTTCCAGGATCGCGGAGACCGGCTGCTTGATGCCGAGGTTGACGACGTTGTAGCCGTTGTTGGACAGGATGATGTCGACGAGGTTCTTGCCGATGTCGTGCACGTCGCCCCGGACGGTGGCGAGCACGATGGTGCCCTTGCCGGCCTCGTCGCCCTCGACCTTCTCCATGTGCGGTTCGAGGTGGGCGACGGCCGTCTTCATGACCTCGGCGGACTGCAGGACGAACGGCAGCTGCATCTGGCCGGAGCCGAACAGCTCGCCGACGACCTTCATGCCGTCCAGGAGGGTCTCGTTGACGATGTCCAGCGCGGGCCGCTCCTGGAGGGCCGCGTCGAGGTCCGCTTCGAGGCCGTTCTTCTCACCGTCGATGATGCGCCGCTTGAGGCGCTCGTCCAGCGGCAGGGCGGCCAGTTCCTCGGCCTTGCCGGCCTTGAGGGACTTGGCGGTGGCGCCTTCGAACAGCTGCATGAGCTTCTGCAGCGGGTCGTAGCCCTCGGCGCGGCGGTCGTGGATGAGGTCCAGGGCGGTCTGGACCTCCTCCTCGCTGAAGCGGGCGATGGGCAGGATCTTCGAGGCGTGCACGATCGCCGAGTCCAGGCCCGCCTTGACGCACTCGTCGAGGAAGACGGAGTTGAGCAGGATGCGGGCGGCCGGGTTGAGGCCGAAGGAGATGTTGGACAGGCCGAGGGTGGTCTGCACCTTCGGGTGGCGCCGCTTGAGCTCGCGGATGCCCTCGATGGTGGCGATGCCGTCCTTGCGGGACTCTTCCTGGCCGGTGCAGATGGTGAAGGTCAGGCAGTCGACGAGGATGTCCTCCTCGTGGATGCCCCAGTTGCCGGTCAGGTCGTCGATGAGCCGTTCGGCGATCTCGACCTTCTTCTCGGCGGTGCGGGCCTGGCCCTCCTCGTCGATGGTCAGCGCGATGAGGGCGGCGCCGTGCTCCTGGGCGAGCGCCGTGACCTTGGCGAAGCGGGACTCGGGGCCGTCGCCGTCCTCGTAGTTGACCGAGTTGATCACCGCGCGGCCGCCGAGCTTCTCCAGACCGGCCCGCAGGACGTCGACCTCGGTGGAGTCCAGCACGATGGGCAGGGTGGAGGCGGTGGCGAAGCGGCCGGCCAACTCCGCCATGTCGGCGACGCCGTCACGGCCGACGTAGTCCACGCACAGGTCGAGCAGGTGCGCGCCCTCGCGGATCTGGTCGCGGGCCATCTCCACGCAGTCGTCCCAGCGGCCCTCCAGCATGGCCTCGCGGAACTTCTTCGAGCCGTTGGCGTTGGTGCGCTCGCCGATGGCCAGGTAGGAGGTGTCCTGCCGGAACGGCACGGACTGGTAGAGGGAGGCCGCGCCGGGCTCGGGCTCCGGGGCGCGCTCGGTCGGGGCCACGTCCCGCACCCGTTCGACCAGCTGCCGCAGGTGTTCGGGGGTGGTGCCGCAGCAGCCGCCGACGAGGGAGAGGCCGTAGTCCCGGACGAAGGTGCCCTGCGCCTCGGCCAGCTCGGGCGCGGTCAGCGGGTAGTGCGCGCCGTCCTTGGTCAGCACCGGCAGGCCCGCGTTGGGCATGCAGGACAGCGGGATGCGCGAGTGCCGGGACAGGAAGCGCAGGTGCTCGCTCATCTCGGCCGGGCCCGTGGCGCAGTTCAGGCCGATCATGTCGATGCCGAGGGGCTCCAGGGCGGTCAGGGCCGCGCCGATCTCGGAGCCGAGCAGCATGGTGCCGGTCGTCTCGACGGTCACGGAGACGATCAGCGGTACGGAGTGGCCGGTGGCCTCCATGGCCCGGCGGGCGGCGATGACGGAGGCCTTGGTCTGGAGCAGGTCCTGCGTGGTCTCCACGAGGAGCGCGTCGGCGCCGCCGGCGAGCAGGCCCTCGGCGTTCTGCTGATACGCGTCCCGGATGGCGCCGAAGGTGGTGTGGCCGAGGGTCGGCAGCTTGGTGCCCGGTCCCATGGAGCCGAGCACCCAGCGCTGCTGCCCGGTGCTGCGGGTGAACTCGTCGGCCACCTCTCGGGCGATCCGGGCACCGGCCTCGGACAGCTCGGTGACGCGCTCGGGGATGTCGTACTCGCCGAGGGCGGTGAGGTTGGCGCCGAAGGTGTTGGTCTCCACGCAGTCCACACCGACGTCGAAGTACGCGGCGTGCACCGAACGGACGATGTCCGGGCGCGTCAGGTTGAGGATCTCGTTGCAGCCTTCGAGATTCTCGAAGTCCTCGAGCGTGGGGTCCTGCGCCTGGAGCATGGTGCCCATGGCTCCGTCGGCCACGACCACGCGGGTGGCCAGGGCTTCTCGGAACGCGGACGCACGGGTCCGGCTGTCTGCGGAAGGGGTCGGCGGCAACGAGGCCATGAAAAGGGCTCCCTCGGATGCGACGGCTGTCGGCTTTGCGGCTTCCCGGACAGCCGGAAGGCATCCGGGAAGAGGCGCACCGCGCCAGCGTAACCGGGAGTGGGCTTGTATGGGCACCGCGTCCACGGGCCGGACGTCGCGGCGTGCCGGGACGGCCGACGGGCGGCGCTTCCGGCACCGGCGGCGCAACAAATGGCGACCGGCCATTAGCGGGAGGTCGACATCGACCGGTAGTGTTCGACATTGCCGAACGAGGGCTGTTGTGCCGCTCGTCGGCGGTCGAAGGGGACGGAGGCAGTACGGCGATGGCACGGAACATCCAGTCGCTCGAACGGGCGGCCGCGATGCTGCGGCTGCTCGCGGGCGGCGAGCGGCGGCTCGGCCTGTCGGACATCGCCTCGTCGCTGGGCCTGGCCAAGGGCACCGCCCACGGCATCCTGCGCACCCTCCAGCAGGAGGGCTTCGTGGAGCAGGACGACGCCTCCGGGCGCTACCAGCTGGGTGCCGAGCTGCTGCGTCTGGGCACCACCTACCTCGACGTGCACGAGCTGCGGGCGCGCGCCCTGGTCTGGGCCGACGACCTGGCCCGCTCCAGTGGTGAGAGCGTCTACCTGGGCGTCCTGCACCAGCAGGGCGTACTGATCGTGCACCACGTCTTCCGGCCCGACGACAGCCGGCAGGTCCTGGAGATCGGGGCCATGCAGCCGCTGCACTCCACGGCCCTGGGCAAGGTGCTGTCCGCCTACGACCCGGTGGCGCACAGCGAGGCCCTGGAGGCCGACCGCAAGGCGTTCACCGACCGGACGGTGTGCGAGCCGGGGGATTTCGAGCACATCCTCGACGTGACCCGCGCGCGCGGGTACGCGGCCGACGTGGAGGAGACCTGGGAGGGCGTCGCCTCCCTGGCCGCACCCATCCACGACCGGCGGCGCATGCCGGTCGGCGCGGTCGGCATCACCGGCGCCGTGGAGCGGCTGTGCCGGTCCGACGACGAGGGAGCCCTGCGCCCCGAGCTGATCGCGGCGGTGCGGGACTGCGCCCGCGCGGTGTCACGGGATCTGGGCGCCGGGCGGTTCTGACGCCCAGGCCGGCACCTGCCGAGGACCGGGTCGCGGTACGGCGGCCCGGTCCTCGGCATGTCCGCGCTCACCTGCGGAGAAGATCACCGGGACGGTGGCGATCAGTAACGATCAGATTTTCGAGTCCACAGCCCTTGACGTGCTCGTAACGCCGAAGCAAGACTCCCGTCCATCGGTCGACATTGTCGAACAGCTACCGGCAATACGCGCTAGAGTGTGACAACGCCAGGCCGGTATCGCACTTCACCCCTGGACGAAGGACAAAGGAGTCGCGGGTGTCCAGCTCCGACATCTTCATCGGCGAGACCATCGGTACCGCCATACTCATCCTGCTCGGCGGCGGCGTCTGCGCCGCCGTGACGCTGAAGGCCTCCAAGGCCCGTAACGCCGGCTGGCTCGCCATCACCTTCGGGTGGGGCTTCGCGGTGCTCACGGCCGTCTACACCTCGGCGCCGCTGTCCGGCGCCCATCTGAACCCGGCCGTGACCGTGGGCATCGCGATCAAGGACGGCGACTGGAAGAACGTCCCGGTCTACTGGGCCGGCCAGATCCTGGGCGCCATGATCGGTGCCGCCCTGGTCTGGATCGCTTACTACGGTCAGTTCCACGCCCACCTCACCGACCGCGAGATAGTCGGCGGCCCGGGTGCGCAGGACACCACGGCCAAGGCCGTCGAGGCCCGGGAGAAGGGCGCGGGCCCCGTGCTGGGCGTCTTCTCCACCGGCCCCGAGGTCCGGGTCGCCTGGCAGAACGTCGCGACGGAGATCATCGGCACCGTCGTGCTGGTGCTCGCCGTGCTCACCCAGGGCCTGAACGACAAGGGCAACGGCCTGGGCACCCTGGGCGCTCTGATCACCGCGCTCGTCGTGGTCTCCATCGGCCTCTCCCTCGGCGGCCCGACGGGGTACGCGATCAACCCGGCCCGTGACCTCGGACCGCGGATCGTGCACGCCCTGCTGCCGCTGCCCAACAAGGGCGGCTCCGACTGGGGCTACGCCTGGGTCCCCGTGGTGGGTCCGCTGATCGGCGGCGCCATCGCGGCAGGCATATACAACGTCGCATTCGCCTAGGAGCGATTTCCCCGCTCTGCCGGGAAACTTCCAGCACGCGCCGTACGTAAAGCCCCATAAACCCGGAATTATCAGGAGCACACAGTGACCGACGCGCACACCGCCGGCCCCTTCATCGCCGCCATCGACCAGGGCACCACCTCCAGCCGCTGCATCGTGTTCGACCGGGACGGCCGGATCGTCTCCGTCGACCAGAAGGAGCACGAGCAGATCTTCCCGAAGCCGGGCTGGGTCGAGCACAACGCCACCGAGATCTGGACCAACGTCCAGGAGGTCGTCGCCGGAGCCATCGCCAAGGCCGGCATCACCCGTGACGACATCAAGGCCATCGGCATCACCAACCAGCGCGAGACGACCGTGCTGTGGGACAAGAACACCGGTGAGCCCGTCCACAACGCCATCGTCTGGCAGGACACCCGCACCGACGCCCTCTGCCGCGAACTCGGCCGCAACGTCGGCCAGGACCGCTTCCGCCGCGAGACCGGCCTGCCGCTGGCCTCCTACTTCGCCGGCCCGAAGGCCCGCTGGCTGCTCGACAACGTCGACGGCCTGAAGGAGCGCGCCGAGGCGGGCGACATCCTCTTCGGCACCATGGACAGCTGGGTCATCTGGAACCTGACCGGCGGCACCGACGGCGGCAAGCACGTCACCGACGTCACCAACGCCTCGCGCACGATGCTCATGAACCTGCACACCATGCAGTGGGACGACAAGATCTGCGAGTCCATCGGTGTCCCGAAGCAGATCCTCCCCGAGATCCGCTCCTCCGCCGAGGTCTACGGCGAGATCACCGGCGGAAAGCTGGGCGACCTGCTCGGCGGCATCCCGGTCGCCTCCGCGCTCGGCGACCAGCAGGCGGCCCTGTTCGGCCAGACCTGTTTCGCCGAGGGCGAGACCAAGTCGACCTACGGCACCGGCACCTTCATGGTGATGAACACCGGTGACAAGATCATCAACTCCTACAGCGGCCTGCTCACCACGGTCGGCTACAAGATCGGCGACCAGAAGACGGTCTACGCCCTGGAGGGCTCGATCGCCGTCACCGGTTCGCTGGTGCAGTGGATGCGCGACCAGATGGGCCTGATCTCCACGGCCGCCGAGATCGAGACCCTCGCCCTGTCGGTCGAGGACAACGGCGGCGCCTACTTCGTGCCGGCCTTCTCCGGCCTGTTCGCCCCGTACTGGCGCTCCGACGCCCGCGGTGTGATCGCCGGCCTCACCCGGTACGTCACCAAGGCCCACCTCGCGCGCGCCGTCCTGGAGGCCACCGCCTGGCAGACGCGCGAGATCGCCGACGCCATGACCAAGGACTCCGGCGTGGAGCTGGCGGCCCTGAAGGTCGACGGCGGCATGACCTCCAACAACCTGCTGATGCAGACCCTCGCCGACTTCGTGGACGCCCCCGTGGTGCGCCCGATGGTCGCCGAGACCACCTGCCTCGGCGCCGCCTACGCCGCCGGTCTCGCCGTCGGCTTCTGGAACAGCACCGACGACCTGCGCGCCAACTGGCGGCGGGCCGCCGAGTGGACCCCCCGCATGGACGCGGAGACCCGCGCCCGTGAGTACAAGAGCTGGCTCAAGGCCGTCGAGCGGACCATGGGCTGGCTCGAGGACGAGGAGTAAGAAACAGCATGACCACCAAGTCCACCCTGCAGTCCGTGCCTGCCCTGGGGACGCACCCGGCCTCCGGCTCGAACCCGAGCCGAGCCGAGACCAGGGAGCAGCTCTCCAAGGCGTCGTACGACCTTCTTGTGATCGGCGGCGGCATCCTGGGCATCTCCACCGCCTGGCACGCCGCGCAGTCCGGCCTCAGGGTGGCCCTGGTGGACGCCGGCGACTTCGCCGGCGCCACGTCCTCCGCCTCCTCCAAGCTGCTCCACGGCGGTCTGCGCTACCTGCAGACCGGCGCGGTGAAGCTGGTGGCGGAGAACCACTTCGAGCGCCGTGCGGTCTCCCGCCAGGTGGCCCCCCACCTGGCGAACCCGCTCACGTTCTACCTCCCCGTGTACAAGGGCGGGCCGCACGGCGCGGCGAAGCTCGGCGCGGGCGTCTTCGCCTACTCCGCGCTGTCGGCCTTCGGTGACGGCGTCGGACATCTGCTGTCGCCGGCCAAGGCCGCGCAGGACGTGCCCGAGCTGCGCACCGAGAACCTCAAGGCCGTGGCCGTCTACGGCGACGACCAGATGAACGACGCCCGCATGGCGCTGATGACGGTCCGCGGGGCCGTCGAGGCGGGCGCGGTCGTCCTCAACCACGCCGAGGTGACGGGCCTTCGCTTCACTCAGGGCCGTGTCACCGGCGCCGAGCTGAAGGACCGTCTGTCCGGCGACGAGTTCGGCGTCAGCGCCCGGCTCGTGCTGAACGCGACCGGCCCCTGGGTCGACCACCTGCGCAAGATGGAGAACCCGAACGCGGCGCCCTCCATCCGCCTGTCCAAGGGCGCGCACCTGGTCCTCAAGCGCACCTCCCCCTGGAAGGCGGCGCTCGCGACCCCGATCGACAAGTACCGCATCACCTTCGCCCTCCCGTGGGAGGACATGCTGCTGCTCGGCACCACCGACGAGGAGTTCGAGGGCGACCCGGCGGACGTCTCGGTCACCGAACAGGACATATCCCAGATCCTCGACGAGGCCGCCTTCTCGGTCCGCGACCAGCAGCTGGACCGCGACCTCATCACCTACGCCTTCGCGGGCCTGCGGGTGCTGCCGGGCGGTCCCGGCGACACGTCCAAGGCCAAGCGCGAGACGGTGGTGACCGAGGGGCGGGGCGGCATGCTGTCCGTCGCGGGCGGCAAGTGGACGACCTTCCGCCACATCGGCCGGACGATCATGAAGAAGCTGGAGGCGCTGCCGGGCCATCCGCTGGGCGACGACTTCGAGCCGATCAGCGCGCTGCCGAAGAGGCTGCCGCTGCCAGGCATCGCCAACCCGCGGGCGGTCGCCCACCGGCTGCTCACCGACCGGCCGGCGCCCGGCCCGCGCATGGCGGCCGACACCGCCAGGCACCTGGCGACGCACTACGGCTCGCTGGCCTTCGACATCGCCCGGCTGGCCAACGAGAGCCCCGAGCTCGCCGAGCGCGTCCACCCCGACGCCCCGGAGATCTGGGCGCAGGTCGTCTGGGCCCGGGACCACGAGTGGGCCGAGACGCAGGACGACGTGCTGCGCCGGCGTACGACGCTGACGATCCGCGGCCTCGCCACGGACGACGTCCGCGCCAAGGTGCAGGACATGCTCGACAAGAAGTAGACCCGGGTACGGGGGACCCATCCCGGACGGGGCGGCTCCACGCCGACGGAGCCGCCTCTTCCGCGTTCCTCCACCCCCATAATGACCTGATACGTCGGAGGTTTTGAGGCGCACTGGGAGGCCGGCCATGGCAGTCACCGACGAGGCGATCGAGAAGATCAAGGGAATGATCGTCTCCGGCGCTCTGCGCCCGGGCGACCGGCTGCCGAAGGAGAGTGAACTCGCCGGCGACCTCGGACTGTCGCGCAACTCCCTGCGGGAGGCGGTGCGTGCCCTGTCGCTGATCAGGATCCTGGACGTACGGCAGGGCGACGGCACGTACGTCACCAGCCTCGACCCGCAACTCCTCCTCGAGGCGCTGAGCTTCGTCGTCGACTTCCACCGCGACGACACGGTCCTGGAGTTCCTCGCCGTGCGCCGCATCCTGGAACCGGCCGCGACCGCGATGGCGGCGCTGCGGATCAGCGAGCAGCAGTTGGACGCGTTGACGGCCCGGCTGGACAAGCTCGGCGAGTCCCCGTCCGTGGAGGATCTCGTCGCCGGCGACCTGGAGTTCCACCGGGGCATCGTGCACAGCTCCGGCAACTCCGTGCTGTGCTCGCTGCTCGACGGCCTGTCGGGCCCCACCACCCGGGCCCGCATCTGGCGCGGCCTCACCCAGGAGGACGCCGTCGCCGGCACCCTGCGCGAGCACCGGGCGATCCTCGCCGCCCTGCGCGACCGGGACGCCGAGGCGGCACGCTCGTGGGCGACCGTCCACATCGCGAGTGTCGAGCAGTGGCTGCGCTCCACGCTGTGACCAGGGCCTCACGGACTGCTCGGATGAATCCGGGGTGTTCAGGGGCGGATCGCGGGGCAGTGATGGGGGCACTCCCCCTGCGAGGGGGCTGCGGGCGCCCCCGCGGCACGCCGTAAGGTTGGGTGGTCAAGCGAGGGCACGTCGGAAGGAGGCGCTGGGTGATCGAGCTCGAGGGGGTTCCCGAGCTGGTCGACCCGGTCATGGTGGCCGCGTTCGAGGGCTGGAACGACGCCGGCGACGCCGCCTCCACCGCGGTCGCGCATCTGGACAGGGAATGGAAGGGCGAGGTGTTCGCGGCGCTGGACGCCGAGGACTACTACGACTTCCAGGTCAACCGCCCCACGGTGTTCATGGAAGCGGGCGTCCGCAAGATCACCTGGCCCACGACCAGGCTGTCCGTGGTGCGGGTCGGCGGCGAGAAGCCGCGTGACCTGGTCCTCGTCCGGGGCATCGAACCGTCCATGCGGTGGCGCTCGTTCTGCAACGAACTGCTGGGCTTCGCGCACGAGCTGGGGGTGGAACTGGTGGTCGTCCTGGGCGCCCTGCTCGGCGACACCCCGCACACCCGTCCGGTTCCGATCAGCGGCACGACGTCCGACCCCGACCTGGCCCGCCGCATGGACCTGGAGGAGACCAAGTACGAGGGCCCCACGGGCATCGTCGGCGTCCTCCAGGAGGCGTGCACGCACGCGGGTGTCCCGGCCGTCTCGCTGTGGGCGGCGGTGCCGCACTACGTGTCGCAGCCGCCGAACCCGAAGGCCACCCTGGCCCTGCTGAACCGCCTCGAGGACCTGATCGACGTGCGCATCCCGCTGGGCGAGCTGCCCGAGGACGCGCGCGCCTGGCAGGTCGGCGTGGACCAGCTGGCCGCCGAGGACAGCGAGGTCGCCGAGTACGTCCAGTCGCTGGAGGAGGCCCGGGACACCGCCGAGCTGCCGGAGGCGTCCGGCGACGCGATCGCCCGGGAGTTCGAGCGCTATCTGCGGCGCCACGACGGCGGCGGACCGCCCGCGGCCGGCGGTCACGCCACGGCGGACGGCAGCGACAGCACGTCGTACCTGCGGGACAACCCCAGCGGCCGCACCCGCCCGCCGAAACCGCCGAAGCCGGGCACGGAGGACGACGAGTCCTCGGAGGACTGAGGGGCACACGCCAGAAGGGGCGTCTCCCGGCTGGGAGACGCCCCTTCTGGCATCGCTTTGCGCTAGAGCGCCACGCCCAGCAGCGCGTCCACCGCCCGGGAGACCACCCCGGGGGCGCCGATGTCCGTGCCGCCGCTCTGCTCCTGCAGGGCGACCCAGCGGTCGACGGCGGTGAGCGCGGCCGGGGAGTCCAGGTCGTCGGCGAGGGCCTCGCGGATCTCGTCGACGAGCGCCTCCGCCGGCGGCCCGTCGGGCCGGGACACGGCGGCCCGCCAGCGGCCGAGCCGTGCGGCCGCGTCCTGGAGGGCCTGGTCGGTGTACTCCCAGTCGGCGCGGTAGTGGTGGGCGAGGAGCGTGAGCCGGATCGCGGCCGGGTCGACGCCGTCGTGCCGGAGCTTGGAGACGAAGACCAGGTTGCCCTTGGACTTGGACATCTTCTCGCCGTCCAGGGCCACCATGCCCGCGTGCACGTAGGCCTTGGCCATGGGGAACTCGCCGGTGAGGGCCTGGGCGTGCGAGGCGCCCATCTCGTGGTGCGGGAAGGCCAGGTCGGAGCCGCCGCCCTGGATGTCGAAGCCCATGCCGATGTGGTCGAGGGCGATGGCCACGCACTCGATGTGCCAGCCGGGACGTCCGCGCCCGAGCGATCCGCCGTCCCAGCTGGGCTCGCCCTGACGGGCCGCCATCCACAGCATCGGGTCGAGGGGGTTCTTCTTGCCCGGCCGGTCCGGGTCGCCGCCGCGCTCGGCGGACAGCAGCCGCATCGCCGCCGCGTCGAGGTTCGAGACCTTGCCGAAGTGCGGGTCGGACTCGACGGAGAAGTACACGTCCCCGTCCAGTTCGTAGGCCGCGCCGGCGTCCCGGAGCCGCTCGACGAGCGGGACGATCCCGGGTATGGCCTCGACGGCGCCTATGTACTGCCGCGGCGGCAGCATCCGCAGCGCCGTCATGTCCTCGCGGAAGAGGGCCGTCTCCCTCTCGGCGAGCGCGGCCCAGTCGATGCCGTCGCGCTGCGCCCGCTCCAGGAGGGGATCGTCGACGTCCGTGACGTTCTGGACGTAGTGAACCTGCCGCTTGGTGTCGAGCCACACGCGCTGCACGAGGTCGAACGCGTTGTAGGTCGCCGCGTGTCCCAGGTGCGTGGCGTCGTACGGGGTGATGCCACAGACGTAGATACGGGCGACGGGACCGGGGGCGAGGGTGACGAGACCACCGGTCGCGGTGTCGTGGATCCTCAGGTCGCGGCCCTGACCAGGCAGGGCGGGGACCTCGGAAGCGGGCCAGGCATGCATGCCCTGAGCCTAACCGGACTGAAGTTCCATATACGAATGGGAGCGGGCCACACGGCCGAGAAGGCGCTCTTGCGGTGATCCGGCGACTGTGCCGCTACACGGGTGGCCAGGGAATCGCCGGCCACTCACCGCTCGGCTCGGGGTGGGTTCCCGAGGCGAGCAGGGCGCCGACGCGGGCACGGGTGGCGTCGATCTCGGCTGCGGTGATCAGCGGTTCCAGCCGCGCGGTGAGCGTCCCGCCCTCGGCCAGGCCCTTCCTGAGGCCTTCGAGGACGCCGGCGGCCTCCGGGGGGAGGGACTCCCCCGCCCACCCCCACAGCAGGGTGCGCAGCTTGTTCTCGGCGTTGAACGTGACGCCGTGGTCGATGCCGTACAGCCGTCCCTCACCGGTGGGCAGCAGGTGACCGCCCTTGCGGTCGGCGTTGTTGATGACCGCGTCCAGGACCGAGAGTCGCCGCAGCCGTTCGTCGTCGGCGTGCACGAGCAGCGCGGTGCGCCCCTCGCCGACCTCGGCGAAGCCGATCGCCTTCCAGCCCGGCTCGGGTTCCTCGCCGTCGACCAGGGCGAGCAGTTCCGCCCCGGGCGTCACCTCGACCCACAGCTGGCACATGCCCTCGCCGTAGGGGCCGTCGCGCAGCACGGTGGGCGGCACGAGGCCCCAGCCGGTCGCCTCGGAGACCTCGTACGCGGCGACCTCGCGCTGGGCCAGTGTCCCGTCGGGGAAGTCCCACAGGGGCCGCTCCCCCGCGACCGGCTTGTAGATGCAGGCCGCTTCCCGGCCGTCGTGGGAAACCGTGCAGTACAGGGCCGCGTTGGAGGCCTCACGAATGCGTCCGCGCACGGTCAGTTCGCCCCGGGCGAGCAGCTCGGCGGCGTTCTCAGGAGGTGTCACGCTCCGCGGCGGTATCCGTTCTGGCGCGGACATACGTGTCCTTCCGGGTCGAGCGGGAGGCTGCACAGGGGGCACGGTGGCCGCCCGGCGTTGACGACGTCGAGAGCGCGCTTGGCGAAGGCCCTGGCCTGTGCGCCGGTGAGGCGGACCCGCAGCATCGGGGGCCCGTTCTCCTCGTCCTGGAGCAGCCGCTCCTCGGCCTCGGCGAGGTCCTCCTCGGATTCCGCGTCGAGCTCCACGAGCGCCTGCGCTTCGACGATCATGAGCTGCTCGTCGCCGTCCCAGGCGAGCGCCATGGTGCCGACCCGGAACTCCTCCTCGATGGGGGTGTCCAGCGGGGCGGTGTCGGTGTCCGACGGCGCGACGGCCGGGACGTGGGCGCTGCCGCCGCTACGGCGTACGACCTCGTCGAGCAGTTCGTCCATGCGCTCGGCGAGGGCGGCGACCTGGGTCTTCTCCAGGGCCACACTGGTCACCCGGGAGCCCTCGGTGGCCTGGAGGAAGAACGAACGGCGTCCGGGCAGTCCGACCGTACCGGCCACGAAACGCTCCGGATCGTCGTAGAGGAACACCTGACGGGACACGTCCTGTCTCCATTGGAATCGTGGGAGCCGTGTGACCACGGCACTGCTGCGACCGCTTCACCCTACTGCGGCGAACGATCACGGTGCGCCCGCACCGCCCCCGACTTCGGCCTCTCCGGCCGGGGGTTCCGCGCGCGGCACGAGGGACGTGAAGTCGCCGGTGTCACCGAGCCGGACGAGAAACGGCCGCAGTCGTGTGTAGCGGATCGCGGTGATGGAACACGGTTCGACGGAGATCCGCTGGAAGAGGTCCAGGTGAAGTCCGAGTGCGTCCGCGACGAGCGACTTGATGATGTCGCCGTGCGAGCACATGAGGTAGACGGCGTCGGCGCCGTGGTCGCGCTCCACGCGCGCGTTCCATTCGCGTACGGCCTCGGCGGCGCGCGTCTGCATGGCGCGCATGGACTCCCCTCCGGGGAACGCCGCGGCGGAGGGGTGCGCCTGTACGACCTCCATGAGGGGCTCGTCCGTGAGCTCGGCGAGCTTGCGTCCGGACCAGTCGCCGTAGTGGCACTCGCCGATGCGCTCGTCGGTGTGCGGGCTCAGTTCCGGCCGGGCGTCGAGCAGCGGCCGGATCGTTTCCCGGCAGCGCTGGAGCGGACTGGTGACGATTTCGGCGAGGGGCAGTTCGGCCAGCCGGCCGGGGAGCGCGGCGGCCTGTGCGGCGCCTCGCTCGTCGAGGGCGACACCGGGCGTCCAGCCGGCGAGCAGTCCCTCGGTGTTGGCGGTGGATCGTCCGTGCCTGACCAGGATGAGCGTGGGCATGCGGTCCAGCGTAGGCGCACGCGCGCGTGCGGTGTCGTTCGAGTGACGGGAGACTCGCTTCGTGATCGTCGACTGTGCCATCTACCGCGAGGGACAGCGGACGGAAGGGCCCGAGGACCTCTCCGACGCCCTGGGTGAGGCCCGCACGGCGGGCGGGTTCGTGTGGATCGGGCTGCACGAGCCGACGGAGAGCGAGTTCGACCACGTGACCCGGGAGTTCGGGCTGCACCCGCTGGCCGTCGAGGACGCCCTCAAGGCCCACCAGCGGCCCAAGCTGGAGGTGTACGACGACTCGCTCTTCGTGGTGCTGAAGCCGGTGGCGTACGAGCCGCAGAGCGACACCGTCTCCTCCGGCGAGATCATGATCTTCCTGGGCGACTCGTTCGTGGTGACCGTCCGGCATGGCGAGGGCGCCCCGCTCAAGGCCGTGCGGCACCGGCTGGAGCATGAGCCGGACCTGCTCGGCAAAGGCCCCACGGCTGTGCTGTACGCCGTCGCCGACGCCGCCGTCGACCACTACCTGGACGTGGCGACCGAGTTGCAGACCGACCTGGAGGAGCTGGAGGCGGAGGTGTTCTCGCCGGACGGCGGGGGATCCCGGAACACGGCGTCCCGGATCTACGACTTCAAGCGGCAGGTCCTGGAGTTCCGCCGGGCGACCGGGCCGCTGGCCCCGCCGATGAGCCGGCTGGCGGGCACGGCGTCGTCCGGCGTGGCCGTGCCGTTCGTGGACGACCGGGCCCGGCCGTTCTTCCGCGACGTCAACGACCACCTCACGCGCGTGAACGAGTCCGTGGAGAACCTGGACCGGCTGGTGTCGGACATCCTCTCGGCACATCTGGCGCAGATGAGCGTCCGGCAGAACGACGACATGCGCAAGATCTCCGCGTGGGCGGCCATGGCCGCGATCCCCACGATGCTGGCGGGGATCTACGGCATGAACTTCGAGCACATGCCCGAGCTGCGCTGGATCTGGTCGTATCCGGCACTGCTCGTTCTGATGGCGGTCCTGGAGGTGATGGTCTTCCGGCTGTTCAAGCGCCGCGGGTGGTTGTGACCGGGCCGGCTCAGGCGAACTCGGGTTCCGCGGAGGCGGGGCCGCCGAGGGCGTTGCGGCGCTCGGGCGTCGTCAGCGACACCATCCGGCGCCAGCCGCCCATGCGTTCATAGGCGTACACCGCGTGGATGCCCGCCACGAGCACCGCCGACCTGGCCTTTGACCAGCCGAGGATGCGGCCCATGTGCGCCATCACGGCGAGGCTGACGTCCCGGTAGATCCGGATCTCGGCGAGCGCGCACTCGCGCAGAGTGCGCTGGATGGCCCGGCCGTGGCCCGCGTGGGCGAAGCGCAGCAGTTCCTCGTGGCAGTAGGCGAGGTGGTTGTCCTCGTCGTTGGAGATCTGCTTGACCGCGCGGCCGATGCCGGGATGGGCGGCGAAGTGCTTGCGGAGCAGGTCCATCTGCTCGGAGGCGCGCTGCTCGGTGACCCTGCTGTGCGAGAGGTAGGTGACGATGTCCTGGAGCGTGAGCCGCTCGTCGCGGTTCAGCCGGGCGTGGGCGAGTCCGATGCCGTTCTTCTCCAGGAGCATGGTGTAGTCGGTCTCCGGCGGGACCGGGACGGGGTCGAGGCCCCGCTTCTTCATCAGGGCGTTGAAGATCCGGCCGTGCTTGTCCTCGTCGGCGCCGTGCCGGCTGATCTTGGGCGCGAGTTCACGCTCGGCCTCGGGCACGAGTGCTGCGATGCGGGCGTTCTCCCAGCCGCCCTGAGTCTCGCCGCTCGCGGCGACGGAGCAGAACAGGGCGAAGGACTCGTCGTTGTCGAGGATCTCCTGGAACAGGCTCTTGGCCGAAAGCATCGTGGGCACCTCTCCCGCGCGCGTGGACGTTCTGCGGCATTCCGCAGGTTTCCGCGAAGAACGAGTCAAGTGCGGGGTGAAGAGCACTGCAACAGGTGTGAGGGACAACTCCGCCGAATGGAGGACACCGGAGGGAGGCGGGCCGGGCCCGGCGGGGGCGCTGTGCCGTAACCGACGGCGGGCCGGCGCGTTGTTCCGCGTGACGGCCGTGGCGGGGAAGACCCCCGAGCCCCCACCACGGCCGCTGAAACTTTATGCGAGTCCGGCCCGCTCCAGGGCCTCCGTGCCGGCCCTCAGGGACGCGAGCCGCTCGTCGAGCGTGAAGCCCGCCGGGGCGAGGGACAGGGTGGTGACCCCGGCCGCGGCATAGGCCTTCATCCGGTCCGCGATCCGGTCGACGGAACCGAGCAGGGTCGTCTTGTCGATCAGGTCGTGCGGCACGGCGGCCGCGGCGCCCTGCTTGTCGCCGGACAGGTACTTGCCCTGGATCTCGGCGGCTTCCCGCTCGTAGCCCATGCGCTGGGCGAGCTGGTTGTAGAAGTTCTGCTTGGGGCTGCCCATGCCGCCGACGTACAGCGCGGTGTAGGGGCGGAAGGTGTCGGCGAGCGTGGCCACGTCCTTGTCGTCGCCGACGGCGAGCGGCAGGGTCGGGCAGACGTCGAACCCGTCGAGGGTCTTTCCGGCCTTCTCGCGCCCGGCGCGCAGGTAGGTGATCGTGGTGTCCTCGAGGTGCTCGGCGGACGGGAAGATCAGCAGGGCGCCGTCGGCGATCTCGCCGGTCTGTTCGAGGTTCTTCGGGCCGATCGCGGCGATGTACAGCGGGATGTACTCGCGCTGCGGGTGCACGGTCAGCTTGATCGGCTTGCCCGGGCCGTCGGGCAGGGGCAGCGTCCAGTGCCGACCCTCGTACGACAGGCGCTCGCGCGTCATGGCCTTGCGGACGATCTCGACGTACTCACGCGTGCGTGCCAGCGGCTTGTCGAACTTGACGCCGTACCACCCCTCGGAGACCTGGGGACCGGAGACGCCGAGGCCGAGGCGGAAGCGTCCGCCGGAGAGGGAGTCGAGGGTGGCTGCGGTCATGGCCGTCATCGCGGGCTGACGGGCCGGGATCTGGAAGATGGCGGAGCCGACGTCGATGCGCTCGGTCTGGGCGGCGACCCAGCTCAGTACGGTGGCGGCGTCGGAGCCGTAGGCCTCGGCGGCCCAGCAGACGGCGTATCCGAGGCGGTCGGCCTCCTGGGCGACGGCCAGATTGTCCGCGTCCATTCCGGCACCCCAGTAGCCGAGGTTGATACCGAGCTGCATGCCGAATCCCCTTACTGATCAGTAACGTGCCTTGCGGAGACCTTAGCGCGGGGGCAGGGGCACGGTACATGGCCACAGCCCACCTGCCGTTTAGATGCGTGAACAGAAATCATGAACGCGACCCATTGACGCGTCCACGGCAAGTTCGTACCTTCACCTGGAAAGCGCTTTCCATCACCCGTCTTCCGCAGACGAACGGAGAGGCAAGGATGAAGCGAGCACTCCCCCTGAGGCTTCACGCGGCCCTCGCCACGATGGCCCTCGCTGCCGCGACCGGCACGCTCGTGTCGATGCCCGAGGCCTCGGCGGCGACCGGCAGCGCCACCGGCTACGCGACCCAGAACGGCGGGACCACCGGCGGCGCCGGAGGCCGGACGGTCCGGGCGACGACGGGAACGGCGATCCATCAGGCCCTCTGCGGCCGGGCGAGCACCAGCACCCCGATCACCATCGAGGTCACCGGGACCATCAACCACGCGAACACCAAGAAGGTCTCCGGCGCCGGCTGCGACACCGCCGACGGCGTGATCGAGCTCAAGAAGGTCAGCAACGTGACCCTCGTCGGAGTCGGCAGCGGCGCCCTCTTCGACCAACTGGGCATCCACATCCGCGAATCGAAGAACATCATCGTCCAGAACGTGACCGTCCGGAACGTCAAGAAGTCGGGCTCCCCCACGTCCAACGGCGGGGACGCCATCGGCATCGAGCGCAATGTTCGCAACGTCTGGATCGATCACACCACCCTGGAGGCGTCGGGCGGCGAGTCGGAGGGCTTCGACGGCCTGTTCGACCTCAAGGACAACACCCAGTACGTCACCCTGTCCTACAGCGTCCTGCGCAACTCCGGCCGCGGCGGCCTGGTCGGCAACAGCGAGAGCGACCGGTCGAACGGCTACATCACCTACCACCACAACCGGTACGAGAACATCGACTCCCGCGCCCCGCTGCTGCGCGGCGGCATCGCGCACCTCTACAACAACCACTACGTGCGCCTCAACGACTCCGGCATCAACTCCCGGGCCGGGGCCCGCGCCAAGGTGGACAACAACTACTTCGAGGACTCCAAGGACGTCCTGGGCACCTTCTACACCGACGCGGCCGGCTACTGGCAGGTCGGCGGCAACATCTTCGACAACGTCACCTGGTCCGCCCCGGGCAGCGAGAACCGTCCGGCCGGCCCCGACCCGAAATCGAACACCACGGTCTCCATCCCCTACTCCCACACTCTGGACGAGGCAGGCTGCGTGCCGGCCGTCGTGAGCCGGACGGCGGGCGCGAACAAGGGGCTTCAGGTGTCGGACGGCAGGTGCTGACCTAGCACGACAGGCCGCGGCCGGCTCGGGGCAACGGACCGGCCGCTCCCGTAAATCCGTCGTCCACAGGCACCCACACCGTAGGTTCTGGCCAGTAATCTCGGCGTTCATGGAGCAGAGGCATCTCGGCCGCACCGGCCTTCGTGTGTCCCGGATCGGGCTCGGCACCCTGACCTGGGGACGGGACACCGACGAGCACGACGCCGCGGACCTGATGAAGACGTTCTGGGAAGCGGGCGGGACCCTCGTCGACACCGCGGACGTGTACGGCGACGGCGAGGCCGAGTACCTGCTCGGCAGGCTCATGGACGGCCTGGTTCCGCGCCGTGACCTGATCGTCTCGACCAAGGCCGGCAGCGTGCCGGACCCCGAGCGCCGCTTCGACGGCTCCCGGGGCCATCTGCTCGGCGCACTGGACGGTTCGCTCTCCCGGCTCGGCACCGACTACGTCGACCTGTGGCATGTGCACGCGTTCGACCCGGCCACCCCGCTGGAGGAGACCCTCCAGGCGCTCGACCTCGCGGTCTCCAGCGGGCGGGCCCGCTATGCCGCCGTCTCCAACTTCTGCGGCTGGCAGCTGGCCGGCGCCGCGACCTGGCAGCTGGCGGCGCCCGGAACCCGGACCCGGCTGGCCGGTACGCAGCTGGAGTACTCCCTGCTGCAGCGCGGTGTCGAGCGCGAGGTGCTGCCGGCCGCGCTCGAACTGGGCATAGGCCTGCTGCCGTCCTCACCGCTCGGGCGCGGGGTGCTGACGGGCAAGTACCGGGGCGACACGATGCCGCCGGACTCGCGCGGCGCCTCGGAGCATCTCGCGCCGTTCGTCGCGCCGTACCTCGACGACACGGCGAGCCGCATCGTGGACGCCGTGGCGACCGCGGCGGACGGGCTCGCGGTGACGCCGCTCCAGGTGGCCCTGGCGTGGGTCCGCGACCGGCCCGGGGTGGCCGCGCCGATCGTCGGCGCGCGCAACGCGCAGCAGCTCACGGCGGCGTTGTCAGTGGAGACCCTTAGTCTTCCTGACGAGATCTGCCGGGCGCTCGACGATGTGTCGGCGCCTGTGCACCGCTATCCCGATCACGACTGGAGCACGCTGTGAGCACGGAGCCCGAGACCACGGAGGACGCCGAGCCGGGGCCGCCGGGCACCGAGAGCACATCGGCAGGTGGGCCCGGTACCGGAGGTGGTGAGACCGGCACCGGCGGTGGTGAGACCGGCACCGGGGAGACGGCCGGCACCGGGGGCGGTGACGCCGGAACCGAGGAGAGGACCGGGGCCCAAGGCGGTGACGCCGGCACTGGGCAGGGTGCCGACGCGGAGAGCGCCGAAGCCGGCACCGGGCGGGCGGCCTCGGGGGAGGGAGCCCGGGCCGACGCCGAAGGCGGTGACACCGGAACCCCGCAGGTTTCCGAGGCCGAGGCCGAGTTGCGTGCCCAGCAGGCCGAGCGGGAGCGCATCGAGCAGCGCAAGGCCGAGAAGAAGGCACCGATCGCGAGCGGCACCAAGCTGAGCGGCAAGGCCGCCGATCTGCTGGCGGCCGTACGGGCCGTCGAAAGCGGAGAGAAGCCCGCAGCGACGGTGTTCGAAGAGCCGCCCGCCGCCCCCCGCTCCGCCCCCGAGCCGGAGCGGCGACCACGGCCGGTGGCGCCCGGGCCCGTCTCCGCGCCGATCGGCCCCACCCCGGAGGCGGTCCGGGCCGTGCGGCAGGTGCTCGGTGAGGGCGGTGCCCCGGAGGTGCTCGCGCCACAGGGCGCCACGGTTCTCGGCGAGGGCGCGGACGACCAGCTGCGCGCCGACCCCTGGCAGTTGCTGCGGATCGCCGGTGTGCGGCCCGAGCAGGCCGACGGTTTCGCCCGGGCCCTGCTCGGCGCCGAGTGCGGCCCGGACGACGAGCGGCGGGGCCGGGCCGTCACCGGCTGGCTCCTGGAGCAGGCGGCGCTGGCCGGGCACACCGTACTGGAGATGCCCGCACTCCTCGCGGCCCTCTCCCAGCGGGGCGTGCCGGAGCCCGACAGCGCCGTACAGGGCGCGATCGCGGAGGGTGAGGCCCTGGTCTTCCAGGACGCCCTGGAGGGCGAGGCCGCTACCCCTGCCCCGGCGGCTGAGGAAGGCGCGGAGGAGGACGCGGAGCGTCCGGTCCGTGTGCTGGTCGGGCTGGAGCGGTACGCACTGGCGGAGGAGAGCCTGGCCGACGGGCTGGCCCGGCTGGTCAACTCGGCGCCCAAGCAGGATGGTTCGGCCGAGGATTGGGAGCGGGCCGCCGCCGCGGCCCAGGGGTCTGCGGCGGAGCTGATCCGCGCGGTCGCCGGCCAGGGCCTGGTGCTGCACACCGGCGGGGAGGCGTCCCTGGCCGAGCCTGCGGCCCTGCTGACCGCCGCCAGCTCTCTCGGCCTGCGGGCGTGGGCGGCCACGCACAACCCGATCGGCCGCAACCGTTTCGCGGCCCTGCTGCGACGGTCCGGCCAGACGGCGGACGTCCCCGGACAGGCCGGCGAGGCACCCGCCGACTCCCCCGTCGCCACCGTCTCCGGGCTTCTCGCCGGCCTCGAAGGCCCCGGCCGTGACGCGGACGGAGCCCTCGATCTGGATCTGCTGGTCGTGCTCGACGCGCCCCAGCTGGATGTCGAGACGGCGGCTCTGCTGACCGAGTCGCTGCCGGACGGGGCACGGCTGGTACTGGCCGGCGATCCGGCGGTGCTGTGGTCCGCGGGGCCGGGGCGGGTGTTCGCGGATCTGCTCGCGGCGCGGATCTGCCCCCAGGTGGCCTCGCGGCGGCCGGATCCGGGGCCGCTGGGCGAGCTGGTGTCCGGCATCGGCGTCGGCGAGCTGAACCAGGTCGAGGCCCCCGGCAAGGAGGTCGTGATCGTGCCCGTGCGGGACGCGGCCGAGGCAGTGCACCGGACGGTGCAGCTCGTCGTGGACTCGGTGCCGCGCGCGATCGGGGTACCGGCCGAGAAGACCCAGGTGATCACCCCCGGGCACGGCGGGGCCGTCGGGACGCGTGCGCTCAACGCGGCGCTGAAGGAACGGCTCAATCCGGGCCCGGGCCGCTTCGGCGGCTTCGACCCCGGTGACCGGATCGTCCACTCCCCGGCCCCTGGGCGTGCGCTGCCGGGCCGTGTGGTGACGGCGGACGCCGAGGGGCTGCATCTGTCGTGCGAGGGCGAGGCCGTCGTCGTACCGAGGGAATGGGTGGAGCAGTCCGTGCGGCACGGGTGGGCGCTGACCGCGCACCAGGCCGTGGGAAGCCGCTGGCCCGCGGTGGTCGTGGTGCTGCCCGGCGATGCGGCGCAGGCTCTCAGCCGGCCGTGGGTGTACACGGCGTTCGGGCGGGCCGACCGGCATCTGTCCGTGGTGCACGGCGTGGAGCAGGCACTTCCCCGGGCCGTGGCAGAGGTTCAGGCGAAGCCGCGGACGACACGGCTGCCGGCGCTGCTCGCGCCGCAGATCAGCGGCACGTGACGGGGGTGGTGGTCATGGGCCCGGGTCCATGACCACCACCCCCGGGTCGCCGTCGTGCGCGCTCAGCGGCGGTCCGCGTCCAGCGGCTCCAGGTCCTCGTCCGGGTCGCCGGCGAGCTCGTCCTCCAGCTCGTCCGTTTCCTCGTCATCGTCGTCGTCGATCTCGTCGTCGAAGACGGCGCTGACGTCGAAGCGGCAGACCACCTGCTGCGGGTCGACCTGATCGAACGGTGCCTCCAGCCACTCGCCGGGCTCGGCCGGTTCGTCCGCCGCCGTCACCCAGAGCGTGGAGTCGCCCTCCTCCAGCCCGAACTCCTTGTGCCGGGAGGCGATCTCGTCGGGCTCGAACTCGCCGAAGAGCAGCCCGAGCGCGCCGTGCACCGTCCCGGAGGCGGGGGTGCCGTCCTCGCCCTCCGCCGCCTCGATCCGCTGTGCCTGCGCCAGCAGGCGCTGGGGCTCGGCGACGGCGTAGTCGCGGCGGATCAGTACGCTCAGCGCGTTCGGTTCCTCGGGGCCCGCGTACGGGGGCAGGGCGTCCTCCGCACCTGGGATCTCGAAGGGCGTGACCTCGTCGTAGCGGTCGTAGAGCAGTTCGTCGTACACCTCTGCGGCCGCGGCGAGCTGGTTGAACGCCTCGTAGACCGCCGGGTCGTCCTCTCCCGACCTGCGTTCGACCGCGGCCAGGTGGCGGTCGAGCGCGGTCTTGACCGCCTCGGCGGCGGCGCGTACCTCGGCAGCGGTGGACTGCGCAGCATCAGACATAGTGCAGACGCTATCCGTACCTGGCCCCAGCCCGCACAATAGATGCGATGCCGGAATACGAATTTGTCGACGTGTACGTGCCTCGCGGGGTTTCCCGCAAGGAAACGGCACGTCTGCTGACCGACCACGCGGAGTACGGACACTGGGAGTTGTACCGTCTGAGCCTGCTGCGCGACGGCAGCCGCAGGGTGCGGTTGCGCCGGCGGATCATCCGCCAGGCGCGGGCCACGTGGTGAGCTGGGACGGAGCACGGGAAGAAGACGCATGACGGAGCGGGCCCCGCATCGGCGGGGCCCGCTCCGTTCGTGGGGGGCGTCAGGCGGAGGCGCGAGCCTTGCGGTAGAGGATCGCTCCCGCGAGCAGCGCGCCCGCGCCGGCCGGGAGGGCGAGGCCGAGCGGCAGGTCGCTGCCTGTGCTGGCGAGCTGGGATTCGCCCTCGGGCTGGGTGACGAACTGGGCGCCGGGGTTGTTGACGTGCGAGGAGCCGCCCGCGGTCTCGCCACCGGTGGAGGGCGTGGTGCCCGGATCGCCGGGGTGACCGGGATCGCCGGGGTGACCAGGCTGCCCGGGCTCACCAGGGGTGCCGGGGTGACCGGGTTCACCCGGTTTTCCGGGGGTCCCCGGGTCGCCCGGGTCACCGGGGTTCCCCGGCTGGCCCGGCTCGTGGCCGCCGGGCGGGGTGCCGTGCTGTCCGCCGCCACCGTTGGAGCAGTCGTTGCCCGTGCTGGGGTTGCCGACGCCGATGACGTCGACGCTGTTGCCGCAGACGTTCACCGGTACGTGGACCGGCGCCTGGACGTGATTGCCCGAGCCGACGCCGGGCGAGTCGGTGGCGTGCCCGCCCGCGTGGGAGCCGCCCTTGCCGCCGTGTTCGCCGTATCCCCCCGCCGACGATCCACCGCCCTTGTCGGCGCACGAGTTGCCCACCGACGGATTGAGCAGACCGACGACGTCGACCGTGTTCCCGCACACGTTGACCGGTGCGTGGACCGG
Organism: Streptomyces sp. NPDC012474; assembly: GCF_042955185.1. Classification (NCBI taxonomy): domain Bacteria; kingdom Bacillati; phylum Actinomycetota; class Actinomycetes; order Kitasatosporales; family Streptomycetaceae; genus Streptomyces; species Streptomyces sp. NPDC012474. Next base: position 142,133 of record NZ_JBIBEP010000013.1, on the reverse strand, counting down.
CGCCTGCACCGAGTTCCCGGACAGCACGCCGGGCGAGCCCGACGCCGAGCCCTGAGCGCCCGAGGCGGCGTGAGCGGAGCCGCCCGCGGCGGCGATCACGCCGGTCGCGGCCGCCACGGTCATCAGACCCTTGCGGGTGACCTGTCGCATTTACTGAATACCTGCCTTCGACCGTGTCTCGAATTCTTCTCGAATTCCCCGAAAGAAGCGTTCGGTCCCGGAGCGCATGGCGCGCGCTCCGGGACCGATGGCTTTGGACTCCCCTCAGCGAGGGGGAAGCATCACTTGTTGATGCAGACGTTGCCGAAGGCGGGGTTCAGCAGACCGATCACGGAGACCGTGTTGCCGCAGACGTTCACCGGGACGTGAACGGGCACCTGGACAACGTTGCCGGACAGGACGCCCGGGGAGTGCACGGCGGCACCCTGAGCACCCGAGTCGGCGACGGCCAGGCCCGCGCCCGCGAGAACCAGCCCACCGGTGGCAGCCGCAGCAGCGACGACCTTCTTGATCATTATTCCTCCTAGTTGGCAAAGCGACCCATCTTGCGATCGCATTACCTGTAACGAGGAGGGAGTAATGAGGCTACGAGCTTATGGTCGCATTCACTCTTCCCAGTCGATTCCGCACGCGCGAGCGAATACCGCCGTCATGCCACCGTCCCGCGGGCTGGGTTTCAGGACGCGTCGATGAAGCGGTCGAGCACCCGCACGCCGAACTGCAGGCCCTCCACCGGCACCCGCTCGTCCACGCCGTGGAACATGCCGGCGAAGTCCAGCTCCGGCGGCAGCTTCAGCGGCACGAAGCCGAACCCGCGGATGCCCAGGTCGTCGAAGGACTTCGCGTCCGTCCCGCCGGAGAGCATGTAGGGGATCGCCTTGGCGGTCGGGTCCTCGGCCAGCAGCGCGGACTGCATCGCCCCGACGAGCGCCCCGTCGAAGGTGGTCTCGACGGCCTTGTCGGCGTGGACGTCCTCGCGCCGCACCTTCGGGCCGAGGATCCGGTCGAGGTCGGTGAGGAACTCCTCCTCGTGGCCGGGCAGGAACCGTCCGTCGATGTGGGCGGTCGCCTCGCCCGGGATGACGTTGACCTTGTAACCGGCACCGAGCTGCGTGGGGTTGGCCGTGTTGCTCAGGGTCGCGCCGATGAGCTTGGCGATGCCGCCGAGCTTCGCGAGGGTCGACTCCATGTCCTCCGGGTCGAGTTCGGTGCCGAACGCGTCACCGAGCTCGTCGAGGAAGGCGCGGGTGGTCTTGGTGACCCGCACCGGGAACTTGTGCCGCCCCAGCCGTGCGACGGCCTCCGACAGCTCGGTGATCGCGTTGTCCCGGTGGATCATCGACCCGTGCCCTGCCGTGCCGGCCACGGTGAGCTTCATCCAGTGCATGCCCTTCTCGGCCGTCTGGATGAGGTACAGCCGCCGCTGCTCGCTCACGGTGAAGGAGAATCCGCCCACCTCGCTGATCGCCTCGGTGACGCCCTCGAACAGGCCGGGGTGGTTGCGCACGAGGTGCTTGGCGCCGTACGTGCCGCCGGCCTCCTCGTCGGCGAGGAACGCGAGGACGATGTCGCGCGGGGGCTTGCGCCCGCTGCGCAGCCGGTCGCGGACGACCGCGAGGGTCATCGCGTCCATGTCCTTCATGTCGACGGCCCCGCGGCCCCACACGCAGCCGTCGGCGACCTCGCCGGAGAAGGGGTGGTGGGTCCAGTCGTCGGCGTTGGCCGGCACGACGTCGGTGTGGCCGTGGATGAGGAGCGCGGGCCGGGAGGGGTCCTCGCCCTCGATCCGGGCCACCGTGGAGGCGCGGCCCGGGTGGGACTCGAAGATCTGCGGTTCGAGCCCGACCTCGGCGAGCTTCTCGGCGACGTACTCGGCCGCCTTCCGCTCACCGGGACCCGAGTGGTCGCCGTAGTTGCTGGTGTCGATCTGGATCAGCTCGCGGCAGAGGTCCACGACCTCGTCCTCGCCGGTGACGCTCCTGGCCGTGTCCGTCTCGCTCACGTGCTTCCTCCCGGTGTCACTGCTGGTGGGTCCCCCTCATCCTCCCTCTCCCCGGCCCACACCCCAAGAGCGCTCCGGGCCCGTCACACGCCGTTCACGCCCGGCCGGACGCCGACGGGGGGTGATCGGCCACCCCCGAGAGCCTGGTAATGTTTACGTCGTCGCCGCGGGGAGAACCCGCGCGACAGACACCTTGTCCGGGTGGCGGAATGGCAGACGCGCTAGCTTGAGGTGCTAGTGCCCTTTATCGGGCGTGGGGGTTCAAGTCCCCCCTCGGACACATGAGGCTGAGGGCCGTGACCGCGAGGTCACGGCCCTTGTGCGTTGCCGCGGAGAGGTGACCATGACCAGGCGTTCCTGCCCCTGCGGGCTCCCCGAGGCCTATGAGGCCTGCTGCGGCCGCTACCACTTCGGGGCCGCCGCCGCGCCGACCGCGGAGGCGCTGATGCGGTCGCGGTACTGCGCCTTCGTGAAGGGGGACGCCGGATATCTGCTGCGGACCTGGCATCCGAGGACGCGGCCCGGGACGCTGGAGCTGGATCCGGGGATGAAGTGGACCGGGCTGGAGATCCTGGGGACGACCGGCGGATCCGCGTTCCACCACACCGGGACCGTGGAGTTCCGGGCGTCGTACCGGGGTGGCTCGCTGCACGAGCGGAGCGGCTTCGAGCGGGTCGACGGGGCCTGGGTCTACGTCGACGGCGAGTTTCCGGCCTAGGGAGGGCCGGTCACCCCCGGCCGCCGGCATGCGCGAGGCGACGGCGGCGATCGCCGAGTCGCTGCTACGGCGCCAGAATGTCGAGTTCCTGGAGGGCGCCGACCGTGATCTCGCGGGTCAGTTCCTCCGCGCGGCCTGCGTCGCCCGCGCGGACCGCTTCGGCGACCTGCACGTGCAGGGTGACGGCCGCCGGGTCGGGGTCCTCGAACATCACGTCGTGCTGGGTGCGGCCGGTCAGGACCTCGGCCACGACGTCACCGAGGCGGGCGAACATCTCGTTGCCGGAGGCCTCCAGGACGACGCGGTGGAAAGCCACGTCGTGCAGGAGGTAGCCCTCCAGTTTGTGACCGCGTGAGTGGGCGACCATGCCGAGGGCGCACTCGGTGAGTGCGGCGCACTGCTCGGACGTGGCGTGCCGGGCGGCCAGGCCGGCCGCGACGGGTTCGATCGCCGAGCGCAGCACCGTGAGGGACCGCAGCTGCCGGGGGCGGTCGGCGCCGGCCAGACGCCAGCGGATGACCTGCGGGTCGTAGACGTTCCACTCGGACTTCGGGCGGACCGTCACGCCGACGCGGCGGCGGGACTCGACCAGGTACATGGACTCCAGGACGCGGACCGCCTCGCGCATCACGGAGCGGGACACGTCGAAACGCTGGGCGAGTTCGTCGGTACGCAGGACGCTTCCCGGCGGGTACTCACCCGCCGTGATCTCGGGGCCGAGGGTGTCCAGTACGTGGCCGTGCAGCCCCCGGCCCGCTGTGCTCATGCACTCAGCGTACGGGGTAGATCACGGAGACAAAAAGTCAGACTTATTCATGACGACCTCTTGAATTCGTCCTACCTAATGGGTTTCAGTTGCGTCGACATCACGTGTCGACCTCGGACAGCAGACAGTGAGGCAGCGATGAACACCCCCCATGTCGTCGTGGTCATGGGCGTAGCGGGCACCGGCAAGACCACCATCGGTCCCCTGCTCGCGGCCCGGCTCGGCGTTCCGTACGCCGAGGGCGACGACTTCCACCCGCAGGCCAACATCGACAAGATGTCGGCCGGTACCCCGCTCACCGACGAGGACCGCCTGCCCTGGCTCGACGCCATCGGCACGTGGGCGCACGGGCGGGCGGGGCACGGCGGAGTGGTCAGCTGCTCGGCACTGAAGCGGTCGTACCGCGACCGGCTGCGGGCCGCCGCGCCCGGCGTGGTCTTCGTGCACCTCACGGGTGACCGCGCGCTGATCGAGGACCGGATGTCGCATCGGCAGGGGCATTTCATGCCCACGGCGCTGCTCGACTCCCAGTTCGCCACGCTCCAGCCCCTCGCGGCGGACGAGGCGGGGGTCGGGGTGGACGTCGCGGGAGGCCCGGAGGAGATCACCGAGCGGGCGGCGCACGCCCTGCGGGACCTCCCCGAGCCCGTCCAGTAGCCCCTGGCGGTTTCCCCCTTCCCCTCCCCTTCTCCCCAACGCAAGGGAACCCACCGTGACCAGACTCAGCGTCGAGATGCTGGCAGCGGACGCACCCGAGCCGATCACCTCGGCCGGCCACGCTCAGCTGGGCATCGCCGTCCTGGCGGGCATCGCCGTCATCGTCCTGCTCATCACGAAGTTCAAACTGCACGCCTTCCTGGCACTGACCATCGGGTCGCTGACGCTCGGCGCGATCGCCGGGGCGCCGCTGGACAAGGTGCTCACCAGCTTCAGCGCCGGCCTCGGCACCACGGTCGCGGGCGTCGGTGTGCTGATCGCCCTCGGGGCGATCCTCGGCAAGATGCTCGCCGACTCCGGCGGCGCCGACCAGATCGTCGACACCATCCTGGAGAAGGCCGGCGGGCGGTCGATGCCGTGGGCGATGGTGCTGATCGCCTCCGTGATCGGCCTGCCGCTGTTCTTCGAGGTCGGCATCGTGCTGCTGATCCCGGTCGTGCTGATGGTCGCCAAGCGCGGCAACTACTCGCTGATGCGCATCGGCATCCCGGCGCTCGCGGGTCTGTCCGTGATGCACGGCCTGGTCCCGCCGCACCCCGGCCCGCTGGTCGCGATCGACGCGGTCGGCGCCGACCTCGGCATCACCCTGGCGCTCGGTGTCCTCGTCGCCATCCCCACCGTGATCATCGCCGGTCCGGTGTTCTCGAAGTACGCGGCCCGCTGGGTCGACGTGCCCGCCCCCGAGAAGATGATCCCGCAGCGCGCCTCCGAGGAGCTCGACAAGCGCCCCGGCTTCGGTGCCACGCTGTTCACGGTCCTGCTGCCGGTGATCCTCATGCTGGCCAAGGCGCTCGTCGACATCGTCATCGACGACCCGGAGAACCTCGTCCAGCGCGTCTTCGACGTGGTCGGCGCCCCGATGATCGCGCTGCTCGCCTCGGTGCTGGTCGGCATCTTCACGCTGCTGCGGCCCGCCGGGTTCTCCAAGGAGCGGATATCGCCGCTCGTCGAGAAGAGCCTCATGCCGATCGCGGGGATCCTGCTGATCGTCGGCGCGGGTGGCGGCTTCAAGCAGACGCTGATCGACACCGGTGTGGGCCAGATGGTCCTGGACATCTCCGAGGACTGGGCGATCCCCGCGCTGCTGCTGGCCTGGCTGATCGCGGTGGTGATCCGCCTCGCGACCGGTTCGGCGACGGTCGCCACGGTCTCGGCCGCCGGTCTGGTCGCCCCGCTCGCGGCGGACATGTCGAGCACGCACGCGGCCCTCCTGGTCCTGGCCATCGGCGCCGGTTCGCTCTTCTTCAGCCATGTCAACGACGCCGGGTTCTGGATGGTGAAGGAGTACTTCGGGCTGAGTGTCGGCCAGAACATCAAGACCTGGTCCGTCATGGAGACGATCATCTCGGTGGTCGCCGGCGGCATCGTCCTGCTGTTGTCCCTCGTGATCTAGGAGTGCTGCGGCGATGACGGCTCATCCCCTCTTCGACATCGGCGGCCGTACGGCCCTGGTCACCGGCTCCAGCCGGGGCATCGGACTCGCCTTCGCGCGCGCTCTGGCGGAGGCCGGCTGCACGGTCGTCCTGAACGGGCGCGACAAGGACCGGCTCGCCGAGGCCGCCGCCGGGCTGCCGGGCGACCGGGTGCACACGGCCGCGTTCGACGTGACGGACGGACCCTCGGTGGCCTCGGGGGTCGCCGATGTCGAGGAGCGGGTGGGCCCGCTCGACATCCTCGTCAACAACGCGGGCATGCAACTGCGGGCCCCGCTGCTGGAGTTCACCGACTCCGACTGGCACCGCATCCTGGACACCAATCTGACCAGTGCCTTTCTGGTCGGCCGTGAGGCGGCGCGGCGGATGACGGGACGCGGCCACGGGAAGATCATCAACATCTGCTCGCTGCAGAGCGAGGTGGTACGGCCGGGGATCGCGCCGTACGCCGCCACCAAGGGCGCGCTGAAGATGCTCACCAAGGGCATGTGCGCCGACTGGGGTCCGAGCGGTGTTCAGGTCAACGGGCTCGGCCCGGGCTACATCGAGACCGAGCTGACCCGGCCGCTGGTGGAGGACGAGGAGTTCAGCTCCTGGGTGCGGCGGCGTACGCCGGCCGGGCGCTGGGGCCGTACCCAGGACCTGGTGGGCGGGTTGCTGTTCCTCGCCTCCCCGGCGGCGGACTTCGTCAGCGGGCAGGTGCTGTATGTCGACGGCGGTATGACGAGCGTGCTGTGACGTGCCGGGAGGCGGCTGTGATGCTGGGGTGTGTGATCCACGGTCAGGGCAACCTGCGGGTGGCGGAGCTGCCGGTGCCGGAGCCCGGGCCGGGGCAGGCGCTGGTCGCCGTGCGGTACGGCGGGGTGTGCGGGTCCGATCTGCACTACTGGCGGCACGGCGGGGTCGGTGACTTCCGGCTGCGGGAGCCGATGGTGCTCGGGCACGAGGTGGTCGGGACGGTGGTGGAGTACGGCCCCGGTGCCGCGGGCCCGGCTCCGGGCACCGCCGTCGCCGTGCATCCGGCGACCCCGTGCGGGGTGTGCCCGGAGTGCGAGGGCGGGCGCCGCAATGTGTGCCGTGATACCCGCTATCTGGGCAGTGCCGCGCGCTTCCCGCATGTGCAGGGCGGCTTCGCGGCCCGGGTGGTCGTGCCCTGCGAGCAGTTGCGGGCGTTGCCGGACGGTCTGGGGCTGCGCAGGGCGGCGCTCGCCGAGCCGCTGTCCGTAGCGCTGCACGCGGTGCGGCGGGCAGGGGAGGTAACCGGGCGGCATGTTCTGGTGACCGGTGCCGGGCCCATCGGGTGTCTGGTGGTCGCGGCGGCGAAGGCGGCGGGTGCCGCGCACGTGACGGTGACGGATCTGGTTCCCGAGGCGCTCGCGTACGGGCGGATCGCCGGGGCCGGGAGTCTCGTACGGGCCGATGATCCCGATGACCGTGGGTGGCCGGACGAAGTCGATGTGGCCATCGAGGCCTCCGGGGTGGCCGCGGGGCTCGACGCGTGTCTGCGGCGGGTGCGGCGTGGTGGGGTCGTGGTGCAGCTGGGAATGCTGCCGCCGGGGCAGAGTCAGTTTGCGGGGAACCTTGTGGTGAGCCGGGAGATCGAGTTGCGCGGAGCGTTCCGCTTCGACGGGGAGTTCGATGACGCGCTGGCGTTGCTGGCCGGGGAGCCGGCGTTCGACGGGCTGATCAGTGCGGTGGTTTCCGTGGCGGAGGCCGAGTCGGCTTTCGCCCTGGCCGCTGATCGGAGTCGGTCGTGCAAGGTGTTGTTGGGATTCGCCCAGTCGCCGTAGCGGGGCCTGCCGTCGTGCGTCCGCGGGTGCGTCGGGGGTGTTCGCGCCGTTCCCCGCGCCCCTGAGGCGCCGTACCTACGGGCGCCACAAGGGGTGTTCCCGGTCTGCCCACTGGCTGCTCACCCTGCCCGTGCGCATGCCCCTTCTGGACTCCGGGTCCGCCAGGGCCATGCCGATGTGGCCGGCCAGGACGATGCCGATGGTGAGGGCCAGCCAGTCGTGGACGAAGGTGGCGCTGGTGCGCCAGAGCAGGGGGGTGAGGTGGGTGAACCACATCATCAGGCCCGTGGCGAGCATGACCAGCGTGGCGCCGGCGATCCAGGAGGCGTAGAGCTTCTGCCCGGCGTTGAACTTGGCCGCGGGGCGGGACGCGTGGCGCCGGTCGCGGCGCAGGGCGGCGCGCAGCCAGGTGCGGTCGTGCGGGCCGAAGCGGTTGAGGCGGCCCAGGTCGGCGCGGAACGCCCGGGAGGCGAGGCCGGCCAGGACGGGGACGGGCAGGGCGAGGCCGGCCCACTGGTGCAGGGTGACGACCAGGGCGCGGCGGCCGACGAGTTCGGCGAGCTGGGGAACGTAGAGGCAGGCCGCCGTCAGGAGGCAGATGCCCATCAGCGCGGCCGTGGTGCGGTGGATCCAGCGCTGCACGGTGGTGAAGCGGCGGACGTCGACGGTGGCCGGTGGTGCGTCAGCTCGTAGGGTCATCGTCCCGTCCGTTCGAGCGTCCCACCCAGGCGTCGACGTCGTAGCCGCGCTCCTCCCAGTAGCCCGGCCTGACCTCGTCGGTGACGGTGATGCCGGAGAGCCACTTGGCGGACTTGTAGAAGTACATGGGCGCCACGTAGAGGCGGACCGGGCCGCCGTGGGAGTGGCTCAGACCCTTGTCCTGCATGCGCAGGGCGACCAGGACGTCCGCGCGGCGGGCCTGGGCGAGGGTGAGGCTCTCGGTGTACGTGCCGTCGAAGCAGGTGAAGCGGACGGCCTTGGCCGTGGGGCGGACCCGGGCGGCGTCCAGGAGCCGGGACAGGCGTACGCCCTCGAAGGGCGTGTCGGGAACGCGCCAGCCCGTGACGCACTGGACGTCGCGGACCAGCCGGGTCTGGGGCAGTGCCTCGAGGTCGTCGAGGGTGTAGGCCGTGGGGCGGTCGACCAGGCCGTCCACGGTGAGGCGGTAGGTGTCGGCGTTCTTGCGCGGGACGGACGAGGCGACCGAGTAGTAGCGGAAGCCTCCCCCGTTGGGGAGCAGGCCGGTCAGGCCCGTGGGGTCCTTGTCGGCCGCTCCGCCGAGGAAGGCCTCCAGGCCGCGTTGCAGCGGGGGCGCGGCGACGACGCCGGCGGCGCCCAGGGCGAGGGTGCCGAGGAAGACGCGGCGGCCGACCGGGGTGCCCCGCTGATCAGGGTGCTCGTCGTTCACACCCTTGGGTACGTCCTCATTCACGTACTCATTCGAACACCCGCGGCCCCGGTACGACAGGGATCGCGGGTGCTCGTCAGATTTCCGTAACCACTTCTTACGCGGGCCGCCTCAGGAGGAGGCCGCCTTGTCCAGCTGGAACGCCTCGTTGCCGAGGCCGATCCGGGCGTGCTTCTCGGGGGCGCGGGCGCGCAGCACCAGGCCGAGGACGACACCGGCGAGCGCGGCCAGGCCGATGACGCCGGGCAGCACCCAGCTCAGCGACGAGTCGGGGCCGGCGCCGACCAGCACCTCGAAGTCCTTCACCGTGTAGCCGGCGATCACCAGCAGGGCGATGCCCGCCAGCCCGGACGTGACGAGCCGCCAGGCCTGGGCGCCGGCGGCGCCGCGGCGGACGAAGAAGACGACGACGGACAGGGACGCCGCCGCCATCAGCACGATCACGCCGAGGGCGCCGATGTTGCCGAACCAGGTGAACAGCTGCAGGACGGGTGCGGTCGGGTCGCCGGCCGGCTTGTCGTCGGCGATCGCGAAGGCGACCACGACCACCACGGCCACGACGGTCTGGAGCAGCGAGCCGGTGCCCGGGGCGCCGCTGCTGCCGCTGGTGCGGCCGAAGGCGGCGGGCAGCAGGCCTTCGCGGCCCATGGCGAAGGCGTAGCGGGCGACGACGTTGTGGAAGCTGAGCAGCGCGGCGAACATGCCGGTGACGAACAGGATGTGGAGGACGTCCGTGAAGGTGCCGCCGAGGCGGGACTCGGTGAGGAAGAACAGCAGCCCGGCGCTCTGCTTCTGGGATGTGCCGACGATGGCGGAGGGGCCGGTGGCCACGGTGAGGGCCCAGCTGCTCAGCGCGAAGAAGACGGCGACCCCGCCGACGGCGAGGAACATCACGCGCGGCACCAGGACGTGGGGGCGGCTGGTCTCCTCCGCGTACACCGGGGCCTGCTCGAAGCCGAGGAACGCGGCGATGCAGAAGCACAGCGCGGTGCCGACGCCCGCGCCGGTGAGGGTGTCGGGGTTGAAGGCGTGCAGGGACAGGCCCTCCTTGGCGGGGTCGGCGATCGCGGCGATGTCGAAGATGACGACGAGGAGCACCTCGATGACCAGCAGCACACCCAGCACCCGGGCATTGACGTCGATCTTGAGCCAGCCCAGCAGCCCGACGGCGATCGCGGCCACGAGCGCCGGTATCCACCAGGCGATCTCCACGTCGGCGTAGGTGTTCAGGAGCCCGGAGACCTCGAAGCCGAAGATGCCGTAGATGCCGACCTGGAGCGCGTTGTAGGCGACGAGGGCCACCAGGGCGGCGCCCGCGCCTGCGGTGCCGCCGAGGCCACGGGAGATGTACGCGTAGAAGGCGCCCGCGTTGTGGACGTGGCGGCTCATCTCGGCGTATCCGATGCTGAACAGGATCAGGACGACGCCGAGGACGACGAAGAGCAGCGGCTGGCCGACGATGCCCATCACCGCGAATGTAGTGGGCATGACACCCGCGACGACCATGAGCGGGGCGGTCGCGGCGAGGACGGAGAGCAGCAGACCCCCGGTGCCGAGCCGGTCGGCGCGCAGGGCACGCTCCTCCCCCTTGAACGTACTGATGCCGCCGGCGGCGGTCGTGCTCGTTCGCGAACTGTCCGTGGTCATCGGGGGAGCGTCCTCACTCTTCGGGTCGGGGGTGTCAGGCCGTGCCGAGCGCGGCCGCACGGGCGGCGGCGAAGGCGGTGTGCGGGTCGCGGTCCGGGTACGACCAGGGCGCCGGGGTGGCGTGACGGCCGATCCGGTGGAACAGGGCGGCGGCCTCGGCGCCCCGCCCCTCGCAGAACTTGGCGTGGGCCAGGAAGTTCAGGTCGATCAGCCGCCGCGGGTGCCCCTCCAGCTCCCACTCCAGCCACCAGTCGAAGGCGGCCTTCATGACCTGCCGGGCGCGGCGGCCCGTCCAGTGACCGGAGGCGGCCGGGTCGGCGGGTTCGTGCCCGGCGGCGGCCAGCACGCGGTAGCGCTCGGCGTGCGCGATGACCGGCAGGATCGCGAGCGGTGAGTCGGCGGGCGCCTGCTCGGCGGCCCAGCCGGCGAAGTCGTAGACCTCGTGCAGCGGGTCCGGGCCGGACTCCGTGCGGCGTGCGGCGAGCCGGGCGATCATCAGGTGGTGGGCGTGGTGGTGGTCGGCGTACCGGGCTCGGACCTGCTCGAAGGCCCGGACCACGTCCTGGTCGGTGCCGGCCGCGCACTCCAGCAGGAGCAGGCCGAGCCAGGGGGTGGGGTCGGCTGGGACACGGTCCACGGCGGTCCGGCAGGCCTCGCGGGCACGGACCGGCTTGGCCTTGCCGTGCAGGGCGCGCCGGACCTGGGCGAGGGCGAGCAGCACGGAGGCGTCGGCGGACTCGGGTTCGGCGAGCAGCCACTCCCGGGCCCACGCGGCGCAGGAGGATTCCCGCGCGAGGACGGTGACGCGGTGGCCGCGCCGGTCCCAGTCGTCCCCGGTGTGCACCAGCAGGGAACGGGCGTTCTGCCAGCGGCCCTGCACCAGTGCGGTGCGCGCGGCCATGAGGTCGGCGTCGTCGAGGGCCTCGTCGAAGGCCTGTGCGGCGCGTCTGCGGCCACGGCCGAGGGGAGGCGGGGGTGGGGACACCGCGGGACTTCCTCACGCACTCTTCTGGTGTTTCGGCTCACGGCGGCAGAGGGAGCGCGGGTGTGCGCATCGCCATGAACTGATCACACACAGCCAACCCCCAGCCAATGGTCGCCGTCAAGAGCCGCCGGGGCGTTACACGCGTCAACTCCCGCCACTTGTGAGGATCTTGTGATCCGAGAGACAGGAGAGACCGGCGTGAGCAGCATCCGATTTTTCCGATTCGCCCCGTGTGACGTACGTCATAGCGCGGGCTGTCGCCGCCCCCGACGATGGCATGACGTACGGGCGCGCCGGGCGGAGCCGGCCGGTACAGTCGGCCCTTACGCAACCGTGACCCGACCTGACGATCGAGGTACACCGCGTGTCGGTTCTTGTACTGGCGCTCGCCCTGGGCGCCGCCTGCTGTCTGGGCTTCGGCTTCGTCCTCCAGCAGAACGCGGCTCAGCGTGCCCCACTGAGCGACTTCCTCTCCTTCCGTCTGCTGATCGACCTCGTGAAGGTTCCGCGCTGGCTCGGCGGCATCGCGCTGATGGTGGCCGGCATGGGGCTCGGCGCCGCCGCACTGGGGCAGGGTGAGCTGTCGCTGGTGGAGCCGCTGCTGGCGACGAACCTGCTCTTCGCTCTCGCGCTCTCCCGCAAGCAGACCCGGCAGCCACTGGGCCGCCAGGGCTGGGCGGGCCTCCTCCTGCTGGCCGGCGGAGTCACGGCGTTCATCGTGGCGGGCCGGCCGGAGGGCGGTGCCGCGACGGCCGATCCGGTGCGGCAGTGGATGATCATCGGGGTCATGATCGGCCTCGCCCTGCTGCTCACCGCGCACGGCAAGCGCTCCCGCCTCAGCTCGGGCCCCGTCCTGCTGGCACTGGCCGCCGGACTGCTCTACGGCGTGCAGGACGCGCTGACCCGGGTCAGCGGACAGAAGGTCTCCGAAGGCGGCTTCGCCGAGCTGCTCACCGGCTGGGAACCGTACGCGGTGCTCGCGCTGGGCGTCACGGGGCTGGTACTCGTGCAGAGCGCGTTCGAGACCGCGTCCCTGCGCAAGTCGCTGCCCGCCCTGACCGCGGCGCAGCCGCTCGCCGGCATCGTCTGCGGCGTCGGCTTTCTCGGCGACCGGCTGCGCACGGACGCGATGGCCCTGAGCTGGGAGGCCGGTGGTCTGCTGGCCGTGGTCGCCGGGATCGTGCTGCTGGGTCTGCACCCGGCGATGCCGCAGGGGGCGCCGGAGCGGGCACGGGTGGCCGCACCCGCGGTGAGCCCGGCCTCGCCCTGACGGGGCCGGACCGGTCGCGCTCCGCCGACCGCCCGCGCCGGACCGGAGACGGTGGCCACACCCCCGCCGTCCTCTGCCCTGACCGGTCGCGCTCCGCCGACCGCCCGCGCCGGGCCGGACACTGGCCACACCCCGCCGAACCCCACCCCTGCCCTGACCGGCCCCGCCCCGCCGACGTCCGCGCCCTGCTTGGATGAGGGCATGAGCGCCGCCGACGAGATCCTCGACATCGTGGACGAGCACGACCAGGTCATCGGGCAGTCCCCCCGCGGCGAGGTCTACGCCCGGGGGCTGCGCCACCGCTGCGTGTTCGTCCAGGCCCGGGACGCCGAGGGCCGCATCTTCGTGCACCGGCGCACCGCCACCAAGCTGGTCTTCCCCTCTCTCTACGACATGTTCGTCGGCGGGGTGGTCGGCGCGGGCGAGTCCTACGGGACGGCGGCCCTGCGCGAGGCCGAGGAGGAACTGGGCGTGAGCGGCCTGCCGCAGCCGCGGCACCTCTTCACGTTCCTCTACGACGACGGCTCCGGCCAGAGCTGGTGGTCGGCGGTCCACGAGGTGCGCTGCGACCTGCCCGTGCGGCCGCAGGCCGAGGAGGTGGCCTGGTACGGCTTCCTGCCCGAGGCCGAGGTCGAGCGACGCCTGACCGACTGGGTGTGGGTGCCGGACGGGCTGGCGGCGTACGAGCGGCTCAAGGCGTTCCGGTCGGACGGCTCGGACGGAGCCGGACGGAGCGCCGGGTAGGGTCGCGCACGTGATCGAGTTCGTACGGAACGTCCGGTTGTGGTTCGTGCCGACGGAGGTCCGCAAGGAGGGTGAGACGCCCGACTACCGGTTCTCGCTGGCCAACGAACGCACCTTCCTGGCCTGGCTGCGCACCGCGCTCGCGCTGATCGGCGGCGGCTTCGCCGTGGACCAGTTCCTGCCGGACCTGCGCTGGGCCTGGCGGGTCGGGCTGGCGCTCGCGCTGCTGGCCGCGGGCGTGCTGTGCTCGCTGCGGGCCGTCAACCACTGGGTGCGCTGCGAGCGGGCCATGCGCCGGGGCGAGGACCTGCCGGTGTCCCGGTTCCCGGCGCTGCTGAGTCTCGTCGTCGCGGTCGTGGCGGTCGCCATGGTCCTGGTGGTGCTCGTGAGGTGGGAGGGGTGAGCACGCCGGCCGCCCGCCGGCAGCACCCCGACCGCGACCCCGGGCTGCAGCCCGAGCGGACCCGGCTCGCGTGGCGGCGTACGACACTGTCGGGCACCGTCGTCGCCGTACTCGCGGTGAAGACCGTGCTGCACGGCGGGGCGTCGGCGGCGGGGGTCACGGCGGGCGCGCTGTGCTGTGTGCTCTGGCTGGGCTTCCTGAGCATCGCCCACCGACGCGTCCGCACCCTCGCGGCCACCCCGGCCCCCGTGGCTTTCGCGCCCCGGCACGCGGCGGCCGCGGTGCTGTGCACGGTGGCGATGGCGGTGTGCGGGGCCGCCCTCGTGCTGTAGGGGTGCCCCGCTCCTCGTGTTGTGGGGGCGCACCGCTCTTGTAGGCGCGTCCCCGCTCCTCACTCGCCGTCGCTCTCCCAGTCCACCGTCACGACGATCTTGCCGCGGGTGCGGCCCTCCTGGTTCAACCGGTGCGCGTCCGCCGCCCGCTCCAGCGGGAACGTCTCGTCGACGTGCACGCTCACCACGCCCTGCTCCGCCAGGTCGGCCAGGCGCTGGAGGTCCCGCGCGTCGGGGCGGACGAAGTAGTAGCGGCCTCCGTAGGCCACGACGTCGTTGTCGGCGATCGACACCAGGCGGCCCTCGGGGGCCAGCAGGTTCGCCGACACCTTCAGCGCGTCCCCGCCGACGGTGTCGAAGACGGCGTCCACGCCTTCCGGGGCCAGTCCGCGCACCCGCTCGCCCAGGCCCTCGCCGTACACCACCGGCTCCCCGCCGAGGCCCCGCACGAAGTCGTGGTTGGACTCGCTCGCCGTACCGATCACCCGGGCACCGAGGTGGACGCCGAGTTGCACGGCGATCGAGCCGACGCCCCCGGCCGCGGCGTGCACCAGGACGGTCTCGCCCCGCTTCACCTGGAGCACGTCGATCAGCACCTGGTAGGCGGTGAGCCCGACCAGCGGCAGCCCGGCCGCCTCCTCGAAGGAGAGGTTGGGCGGCTTGCGCGCGAGGGTGCGCAGGGGTGCGGCCACGTACTCGGCGAAGGTGCCGCGGGAGAGGAAGTCCTCGCGGACGTACCCGATGACCTCGTCCCCGGCGCCGAACTCCGAGACGGCCACGCCGGGCCGCACCACGACGCCCGAGAGGTCCCAGCCGGGCACCACGGGGAAGACGGGGGCGAGGATGCCGTCGAGGTAGCCCTCGCGGGCCTTCCAGTCGACGGGGTTCACGGCCGCCGCCCGCACCTTCACCAGCACCGCGTCCGGGCCGACCTTCGGATCGCGGACCTCCCCGAACGCCAGCACCTCGGGTCCGCCGTACCGTGAGTAGCTGATGGCCTTCATGGGTCCGACCTTCCAGTCTCCCCACGCGCCGCGCAAGCCGGATGGCTTGAACGAACCGGCCGAAACCTCCCCGGCGCCGCGCGGAGGGCGTCGTCCGCCTATCGTGGCTCCGATCACGTTTCGGTCCCGCTCTGGACGACATACCGACCGGTCGGCATCATGAGTCGGGAACTGTCCGCCTGCCCGTAGGAGCGACGCATGAGCCCCGACCATCCGCCCGGACTGGATCTCGACCGGTTGCGCGGCCTGCTCGACCGCGAGCGGCCCGGCCTGGTGAACGGCCCGCTGTCCGGCCGGCTGATCGAGGGCGGACGGTCGAACCTCACCTACGCGGTCTCCGACGGCGCCTCCCGGTGGGTCGTGCGCCGGCCCCCGCTCGGTCATGTCCTGGCCACCGCGCACGACATGAAGCGCGAGCACCGGGTGATCAGCGCGCTGCACCCGACCGCCGTGCCGGTCCCGGAGCCGGTCCTGCTGTGCGAGGACGAGGAGGTGCTCGGCTCGCCGTTCTACGTCATGGAGTTCGTCGACGGCACCCCGTACCGCACCGCCGACCAGCTCGGCCCGCTCGGTCCGGAGCGGACCCGGGGCGCGGTGCTGAACCTCGTCGACACGCTGGTGGAGCTGCACGCGGTCGACCCGGGCGAGGTGGGTCTCGCGGACTTCGGCCGGCCCGAGGGCTTCCTGGACCGGCAGCTGCGGCGCTGGGGCAAGCAGCTCGACGCCTCCCGCAACCGCGACCTGGACGGCATCGACGAGCTGCACGCGGCCCTCGGGCGCGAGCTGCCCCGCTCCCCCGCCCCGGCCGTCGTGCACGGGGACTACCGGCTCGACAACGTGCTGATCGGCGAGGACGACGCGATCCGGGCGATCCTCGACTGGGAGATGTCGACGCTGGGCGACCCGCTCACCGACCTCGGCCTGCTGGTGATGTACAGCATGCCGCTCGGCATGCCCGAGTCCCCCGTCTCCACGACCGCCGAGGCACCCGGGCATCCGGCACCGTCGGAACTCATCGAGCGGTACGCCGCGCGCTCCGGGCGCGACGTCTCCGCGGTCTCCTGGTACACGGCGTTCGCCTGGTTCAAGCTCGCCGTGATCCTCGAAGGCATCCACTACCGCTACACGCTGGGCCAGACGGTCGGGCCCGGCTTCGACCGCATCGGCGACCTCGTGCCCGTCTTCGTCCGGCACGGACTCACCACGCTCCACGAAGGCCTCCAGGAGGGCTGATCCACATGGACTTCGCTTTCGACGCGCGCACCGAAGAGCTGCGCGCCAAACTCCTCGCCTTCATGGACGAGTACGTCTACCCGGCCGAGGCGGTCGCGGAAGAGCAGCGCGCCCGGCTCGCCTCGCCGTGGGAGACCGTGCCCGTGGTGGAGGAGCTCAAAGCCGAGGCCCGCAGGCAGGGCCTGTGGAATCTCTTCCTGCCGGACTCCGAGTACGGGGCCGGGCTGACGAACCTCCAGTACGCGCCGCTCGCCGAGATCATGGGCCGCTCCCCGCAGCTGGCGCCGACGGTGACGAACTGCGCGGCGCCCGACACCGGGAACATGGAGGTGCTCACCCAGTTCGGCGACGAGCAGCAGCAGAAGCAGTGGCTGGAGCCGCTGCTCGCCGGGAAGATCCGCTCGGCTTTCGCGATGACCGAGCCTGATGTGGCCTCCTCCGACGCCACCAACATCACCACGCACATCGAGCGGGACGGCGACGAGTACGTCGTCACCGGCCGCAAGTGGTACATCTCCGGGGCGATGCACCCCGACTGCAAGGTCTTCATCGTGATGGGCAAGACCGACCCGGACGGGGAGGACATCCGCCGCCAGCAGTCGATGGTGCTGGTGCCGCGCGACACCCCGGGCGTCACCATCGAGCGGGCCATGCGGGTGTTCGGGTACGAGGACCACTACCACGGCGGTCACGCCGAGGTGGCCTTCGACCACGCGCGTGTGCCGGTGTCGAACCTGGTCGGTGAGGAGGGTGGCGGTTTCGCCATCGCGCAGGCGCGGCTCGGTCCCGGACGGATCCACCACTGCATGCGGCTCATCGGCATGGCGGAGCGGGCCATCGAGCTGATGTGCCGGCGGGCGGTGTCGCGGACCGCGTTCGGGAAGTCGCTGGCACAGCAGGGTGTGGTGCACAACTGGATCGCGGACGCGCGGGTGACGGTGGAGCAGCTGCGGCTGCTGGTGCTGAAGACCGCGTGGCTGATGGACACGGTGGGGAACCGGGGCGCGCACACCGAGATCCAGTCCATCAAGATCGCCACGCCCCGGGCGGTGGTGGCCATCCTCGACCGGGCGATCCAGCTGCACGGCGCCGGCGGGATGAGCCAGGACTTCCCGCTGGCGGAGCTGTACGCCGGGGCGCGGACGCTGATGATCGCGGACGGGCCGGACGAGGTGCACCAGCGGTCGCTGGCGCGGCGGGAGCTGAAGCGCTACCTGTGACGTGGTGCGGGCGGTGGGGCATCGCCTCCACCGCCCGTGCGTTTCCGGCGGGCGAGGACGACCCGCCCCGGGTTGTGGGCGGGATGTGAAACCTGCGAGCGCCCGACGGCTCCCCAGGGCGCCGGGGCGGCCGCTACGGGCGCAGGGCGCGCAGCAGCAGATCGGCCAGGTGGTCCGCGACCTGCCGGGGTGTGAGGGGGCCGTCGGGGCGGTACCACGTCGACAGGTGGTGGACCGAGCCGAAGTGGTAGTCGACCACGAGGTCCGCCGGGGTCGTCCGGGAGAAGACGCCCGACTCCTGGCCCTCCTCCACGAGCGCGCGGAAGCGTTCGTGGTAACGGCGGCGTTCGGCGCGGACCTGCTTGTCCTTCTCGGGGCTGAGGTGGTGCATCGACCGCCAGAAGATCATGGCGTCGTCGAGGTTCTCGATGGTCGTCACCACGACGTCCGCGGCGGCGTGCCGCAGCCGCTTCTCGACCGGCTCGTCGGCACCGGCCACGGCGTCCAGCCGCTCCTGCTGGATGCGCAGGACGCGCGCGTACACCTCGTGCAGCAGGTCGTCCTTGGAACCGAAGTAGTGGTACAGCGCTCCCTTGGTGACGCCGGCCGCCTCGACGATCTCCTGCACCGAGGTGCGGTCGTAGCCCTGCTCGGCGAAGAGCCGGGTGGCGGCGGCGAGGAGCCGCTGAGGTACGGGCGTGCCGTCCGAGTCCGTGGTCCTGGGCACTGCCGCCACCTGCCTTTCCGTTCTGTTGTCAGTCGCCTCGTGTACGGGAACGAAGCTCCCGACGGAGGATCTTCCCACTGGCCGTCTTCGGCAAGTCCGGCAGGATCTCCACCTGGCGCGGGTATTTGTAGGCGGCCAGTCTCTCCTTGCAGTAGGCGGCTAGTGCATCCGGGTCCGTGTCGGCGTCCGGACGCAGGCTGATGTAGGCCTTGACCGTCTCGCCGCGATACCCGTCGGGCACCCCGACGACGGCGGCCTCGCGCACCGCCGGGTGCGTGTAGAGGACGTCCTCGACCTCGCGCGGCCACACCTTGAAGCCGGACGCGTTGATCATGTCCTTCTTGCGGTCGACGACGTAGAGCCAGCCCTGCTCGTCCATGAAGCCGATGTCGCCGGTGCGCAGTTCGGCGCCGGGGAAGGTGGCGGCGGTGGCGTCGGGGCGGCGCCAGTAGCCGGGTACGACCTGCGGACCGGCGACGACGATCTCGCCCTGCTCGCCGAAGGGCACCTCTTCGCCGGCGTCGTCGATGATCCGGACGACCGTGTCGGGGCCGGGCAGCCCCACGGCGAGGGTCCCGGACGCCGGGTCGACCGGCGCCTCCAGGCCGGGCGGCACGGAGGCGCAGGGTGCGGTGCACTCGGTCAGGCCGTAGCCGTTGCGGATGTACGGCCCGAAGCCGGCCCGGAACTTCTCCACCAGTGCGGGCGGCAGCGGGGCTCCGCCCGAGGAGATCACCCGGAAGGAGGAGAAGTGGTCGGGGGTGACGGAGGGGTGGGCGGCCAGCGCCATGAAGGCCGTGGAGGGCCCGACGGTGTAGTGCGGGCGGTGCTCGGCGAACGCGTCCAGCACGACGCCCGACTCGAAGCGGTAGGCCAGTACGAGGGTGCCCGCGCTGTTCAGGCAGGCCCCGAGCTGGCAGACCATGCCGGTGATGTGGAACAGCGGCGCCAGCGCGAAGTACACCGGCCGCTCGGGCAGACCGAGCCCGGTCCGCTGCCGCTCGGCGTTGTACATGATGTTGCCGTGCGTGTTGGTGGCGCCCTTGGGCGCGCCGCTCGTGCCGGAGGTGTAGCTGATCAGCGCGATGTCGGAGGCGCCCGGTTCCCGGTCCTCGGGCGCCTTGTGCCCGGCCCGCGCGACGGCTGTCAGGTCGTCGGCGTCCGGGGCCTGCGGCAGGCGCTCGAAGGAGAGCACGCGCGCGTCGCCGCGGCTCTGGAAGTCCAGCTCGCACCCGGTGAGCACGATCCGCACGGGC
Organism: Streptomyces sp. NPDC012474; assembly: GCF_042955185.1. NCBI lineage: Bacteria > Bacillati > Actinomycetota > Actinomycetes > Kitasatosporales > Streptomycetaceae > Streptomyces > Streptomyces sp. NPDC012474. Next base: position 122,478 of record NZ_JBIBEP010000013.1, on the reverse strand, counting down.
GAGTCCGCCGCCGTTTCGCGCAGATACGACTCCCAGGCCCGGTCCGAGCAGATGAGCGCGGCGACCTCGCCGTCCCGCAGGACATGGGACACCTCGCCCGACTTGTACATGGGATTGACGGGCACGACGATCGCGCCCGCCTTCCACGCGCCCAGCAGGGCGAGCACGAAGTGCGGGGAGTTCTGCAGCAGCACCGCGACCCGGTCGCCGCGTCGGAGTCCGCGCGCCGCGAGGTGCCCGGCGACGGAGTCGCTGAGCTCGTCGGTCTCCCGATAGGTCAGCCGGCCGTCGAAGTAGGCCAGGAAGTCACTGTCGGGCGTCTCGGCCACGGCCCGGCGCAGGGCGGTCACGAGGGAGCCCGCGGGGCTGATCGCGCCCTTCTGCGCCTCGCTGAGCAGGGCGAGCCAGGGCTTGGCCGCGTAGCGGGACACGGTCATCGGCGCTCCTCCCACTGCTGCTGGATGCGGTTCATGCCGGACAGCCACCGGTCGGGGTCACCCGCCCGGGCCTGGTGGTAGGCGGCGACCTCGGGGTGCGGCAGGATCAGGAACCGGTCCTCCTCGATGCCCTGGAGCAGGGCGTCCGCGACGGCCTCCGGCTCGATGGCGGTCGGCTGGAGCACCAGGTCGCCCGCGCTGCCGGTGGCGGCCAGCATGTCGGTGCGCACTCCCTGCGGGCAGACGGCGTGGACCTTCACGCCGCGGTGCCGGTAGGTCAGCGACAGCCACTCGGCGAAGGCGAGCGCGCCGTGCTTGGTGACAGCGTACGGCGCCGCCCCGATCATGGTGAGCAGCCCGGCGGCGGACACGGTGGAGACGAACCGGCCGCTGCCGCGCTCCAGCCAGGCGGGCAGCAGGGCGTGGGCGGCCCGGACGTGGGCCATCACGTTCACGTCCCAGGAGGCGGCCCAGGCCGTCTCGTCCAGCGGCCCGCCGGCGGTCCCGCCCTCGAAGGCGACACCGGCGTTGGCGCAGTAGACGTCGACGGTCCCACCGAGTGCGTCCCGGGCGTCGGCGACGATCGCGGAGGCGTCGCCGGGCAGGGCGATGCCGTCGATCCCGTCCGCGACGCCCTTGGCCCGCCCGGCGTCCAGGTCATTGACGACGACCCGGGCCCCCTCGGCGGCGAAGCGCCGGGCCAGCGCGGCCCCGATCCCGCCTCCGGCCCCCGTGACAACGACTCCGGCCCCTTGAAAGGCTCCCACCATCGGTCTCCTCAGTCGCGGCTCTGCAGTGGCGCCAGACTAACCGGTCGGTATGTACCAGGGAAGGGGCATCGGCAACGCCCCTGAGAGGGGCGCGGGGAACTGCGCGATCGACCACGGACGGCCCGCGGACTCCCCCCGGGCCGCGGGAGCGCATACCGTGCCCATGCCGACCGTCCCCGCTCAAGGAGGTCACCGCATGCGCCCTTCCAGACGAGCCGTCATCACCACCGCCACGGCGGCAGCCTTATCGGCCGCCTCCACACCGTCCGCCGCCCAGCGCCACAGGCAAGTGCGCACCGGCTTCGAACGTCTCGCCCAGGACGGCTACTCCCTGCTCGACGGCGAGAAGGTCGGCATCGTCACCAACCCCACCGGCATCACCCGCGACGCCCGCCACATCGTCGACGTCATGCACGCGGACACCCGGGTGGATCTGAGGGCCGTCTTCGGCCCTGAACACGGCTTCCGGGGCACCGCCCAGGCCGGCGGCTCCGAGGGCCGCTACGACGACCCGGCGACCGGCCTGCCCGTCTACGACACGTATCTCAAGAGCGGCCGGCCGCTCGCCGACGTCTTCACCGCGTCCGGCGTCGACACGGTCGTCTTCGACATCCAGGACGTCGGCGCCCGCTTCTACACGTACATCTGGACGCTGTACGACTGCATGGAGGCCGCCGGGCTCGCCGGCAAGCGGTTCGTCGTGCTGGACCGGCCGAACCCGGTGACCGGCCGGGCGGCCCTCGGTCCGGTCCTGCACAAGGAGTTCGCCACGTTCGTCGGGCGGCAGCCCATCGCCCAGGCCCACGGGATGACCGTCGCCGAGCTGGCGCGGCTGTTCAACGGGGAGTTCCTGACCGAGCCCGTGCCGCTGGAGACCGTGACGATGCCGGGCTGGAAACGGTCGGACTTCTACGACGACTCCGGACTGCCCTGGGTGCCGCCGAGCCCCAACATGCCGACGCCGGAGACGGCCCTGGTGTACTCGGGCACGTGCCTGTTCGAGGGCACGAACCTGTCGGAGGGGCGCGGCACGACCCGGCCGTTCGAGCTGCTGGGCGCGGAGGGCGTCGACCGGCGCTGGGCGGCCGCCGCGAACGAACTCGCCCTGCCCGGGGTGCGGTTCAGGGAGGCGTACTTCGCGCCCACCTTCTCCAAGTACCAGGGCCGGACGATCGGCGGTGTGCAGCTCCATGTGCACGACCGGGCCGCGTTCGATCCCGTACGGACGGGGATCGCCCTGCTCGTCACCGCCAAGCGGGTCTGGAGCGGTTTCGCCTGGCGCCCGGACAACTGGATCGACAAGCTCACCGGCTCCGCGCGCGTGCGCACGATGATCGACGCGGGTGCGGACACCGACGAGGTGGTGGCCGGGTGGCAGGAGGACCTGGCGGCGTTCCGGAGGATGCGGCGGAAGTACCTCCACTATCGCTGAGCCGAATGCGCCCGTGACGTATGGCCAAGCTCCCCCGTTGGCAGGACGATGCGCCCACAACGCGCGCGTCACCCGGGGGCTAGGGGGCCTGTCATGGCGGATCCGGCGATGAGCGTGACTCCCTACTGGGAGGTGGCCTTCGACGCGGACGGAGACCCCGAGGGCCGCCGGCGCGACCGGCTGCTCGCCGGGGTGACCGAGCGGGGCGTTCGCGATCTCATCGTCTTCGCGCACGGCTGGAACACCGACCGCTCGGGCGCGACCCGCGTCTACGACCGCTTCTTCGCGCCCGTGCCGCGGCTGGCCCCGGCGGCCCGGATCGGGTACGTCGGCGTGCTGTGGCCGGCGATGCGGTTCTCCGACGAGCCGATCCCGGACTTCCCCAGGGCCGTGGCGGCCGGGCCGCCGAGGCGCCCGGTGCTGGACAAGGACACCCGTCACGCCCTGCTGGACACCTTCCCGGGCCGGGCGATCCTGGTCGACCAGATCGCCCGGCTGCTGGAGCAGCAACCGCCGGAGGAGGCGGAGCTGGAGGAGTTCGGGCGGCTGGTTCGGACACTGGTGGAGGTGGTGGCGCCCGGACCGCAGGCGCTGTTCGCCGCGGACACGCTGGCGGAGGGCGTGCCGCAGAGCGAGCCGGAGATGTTCGCCGGGTCGTCGGCGGCGGCCTGCGAGGAGTTCGCACGGGCGCTGGCGGAGCTGGAGGCGCCCGGGGCCCAGCAGGAGTTCGGGCTCCCCAACCCCTGGGACGGTGCGCACGAACTGCTGCGGCAGGCCACGTACTACGCGATGAAGCGGCGCGCGGGGACGGTCGGGGAGCGGGGGCTCGGCCGGGTCGTCGGGCAGCTCGCGAAGGCGGCTCCGGGTGTGCGGGTGCACCTGGTGGGGCACAGCTTCGGGGCGCGGCTGGTGTCGTTCGCGCTGCGCGGCCTGCCCGAGGGCGTGCGCACGGTGAAGTCGGTGACGCTGCTCCAGGGGGCGTTCTCGCACTACGCGTTCGCGGCCCGGCTGCCCCACGACGCCCGGGCGGGAGGGGTGCTCCAGGGACAGCAGAACCGCGTCGACGGCCCCTTGGTGTGCTGCCACTCCCGGCACGACGCGGCCCTGGGCACGATGTATCCGCTGGCCTCGCGGATGGCGGGCGACAGCCGGTCGGCCGCGGAGCCGGTCCTGGGGCGGGTCCTGGGCGCGAAGTGGGGCGCGATGGGTTACGACGGAGTGCAGGGCGTGCCGGGCACGCGCGCGTACACCCTCGCCGAGGCCCTGGCGGCGAAGCTGCCCGCGTCGGGCTGCGTGAACGTCGACACGGCGGCGGTGGTCAGACGCGGCGGGCCTCCGGCCGGCGCGCACAGCGACATCCTGCACGCGGAACTGACCCGGCTGGTCCTGACGGCGGGCCGGGTCCGCTGATGGTGGACGGCGGATGTCGGGCCGCCCGTGCCAGGCCGGCGCGGGCCCGCTCGGCGCCGACCCGCCGCCAGGCGCGCAGGTGACACCCTGCACCCGGAACCGGCCCACCTGGTCCTGGCGGCGGGCCGGGTCCGTCGGCCCGCCGCCGGGCAGGGCGTCAACGGTGTGAGGTGAACTCCACGACCTGCTGGTAGGTCGGCCGGTTCTGCCAGCCGATCTTGCCGTGCTTGATGCCGCCGAGGGTGCGGTGGTTGATCGAGTCGGCGCACCACTGGTCGCCCGCCGCGCACACGTCGTCGCCGGGGTAGACCTGGGCCGCCGTCCTGCCGGCCGCCGCCTTCAGGGTGCTGACGAGGGTGTCCCGGCAGGCGCCGAGGCTGCCGTCGCCGCAGTACGTCCGGGCCAGCGGCCCCTTCACCTGCTCCCCGAGGACGGCGCGGATGTCCTTGTCGACGTAGCTCCACCAGCCGTACTGGAAGGAGCTTCCCGCGTGCGACCCGGTCGGGCCGTGCCCGGCCGACGGGGCCTCGTCGACGGGGAGGTTGGCGGTCATGGCCCCGTAGAGCCCGCTGCCGAGGCCGGGTTCGAACTCGGCCTTGACCAGCAGGGGCCACCAGGCGTCCAGGATGCGGATCGCGTCGGCGTCGGCGTACTTCTTGGAGCCGGCGGCGGTCTCGGTGCGTCTGGCACCGTTGGCCACCCAGGTCCGGAGCTTGGTCACGGCGGCCGCGGCGGCGGGGTCGGTGACCGGTGCACCGGTGACCACCTTCAGCAGCTTGGGCAGGACGTCCTCCGCCCGCAGATCGGCGAGGCCCGCGTCGGCCATGGCCCGCACGAGGGCGGCCCGGGTCACCCCGCCCTGCTGGACGAGCTTCTTCACCCGGTCCTCCAGGAGGTTGCCGCGGTGCACGGACCCGTTGCCCCAGGGGGCGGTCGTGTAGTCCCGGGCCTGCTTGTTGTTCCAGGAGACGTAGTAGTCCTGGTCGGTGGAGTGGGGGTGGGCGGAGGGCGGGGTGTAGTCGGCGGTGTTGGTCACCGGGTCCCAGCCGCGCCACTCGTACGCAGGCCGGGCCCACGCCGGGAACTCGCTGTCCACGCCCGTCGCGCGCACCGGGTTGTCGCCGCTGTTGTAGTACGCGGTGTGCTCGGAGTCGGCGTAGAACCAGTTGAAGGTGTAGTTGATGTGCTGCACCGCCTTCTGGAAGGAGTCCGGGCCCTTGACGTAGCCCGGGTCGTTCAGCATCTGGAAGCCGATGATGGAGTCGGCCTCGTGCAGGAAGGACGAGCGCAGGGTGGTGTAGGCGACCCGCTTGCCGCCGACCGTCGCGCGGGACTCGACGGGGCCGTACTTCGTGCGCCAGACGCGCATGGTGTACGAGCCCGCCGCGGTGCCGTCGGCGACCGTGGGCTTCCAGGCGTTCTTCTGCTCGATCTTCTCCATCGGCGTGCAGGTGCCGCGGTACAGGTAGTGGTAGTCGTCCTGGCACAGTTCGACGGCGTAGGAGTCGATGATGTCCTGGCCGGAGGTCGTGGCGCTCCACGCGTAGTCCTGGCCGCGGCCTAGCTCGACGTACATGCTCAGGCCCGCGAAGGAGGCGCCGCGGGCGCTGATGCCAGGGCCCTGGATCTCCTGGAGCAGCAGCAGCTGGGGGGCGAAGTAGCCGGTCTGCGGGCCGAACACGGCGACGGGATGGCCGCTCGCGGTGTGCTTGCCGCTGACGACGAGGGCGTTGGACATGCCGCGCTTGGCGGACGACGTGGCGGTCTTCACCGCTTCGCGGGACGCGCTGGTCGCACCGGCCGTGGCGGCGCTGCCGGTGCGGTCGTACACGAGCGGCTCCGGCTTCACCGAGCCCGCGTCGGGCAGGGCCGCGCCCTGCGGGTCGGCGGGCTTGGTCCCGTACGGGAAGCTGCCGTCGTGCTGGGTGAGGACCGCCTCCGGGTCGTTGCGCATCCGGAAGGATTCCCAGACCTCGGTGCCCTCGGTGACGCCGTACTTCTCCTGGGCCGCCATGAGGGAGAGGGCGTTGTTGACCTCGCCGCCGCCGCCCGCGCCGAACAGCGCGCCGATGACCGAGGCCAGCGCGACCAGGTCGGTGACCTTGAAGTGCTCGATCGTGCCGGCGTTGGTGACTGAGTCCTTGTGCCCGGTCAGTACGTACTCACCGGGGAAGGTGCGCCCGCTGTCGGAGGTGTCGATATAGGAGTTGATGCCGTCGAGGTAGGCCTTGACGTCGGCGAGGGCCTGGCGTCCGCGCTCGCCGTTGGTGGCGACGGCGTTGTCGATCTGCGCCTGCAGATCGGCTTCGGTGTACGGGGCGTGCCGCCAGAACTGCTGCTCGAGGCCCTGGTTGGAGGGCGCACCGCCCGCGAAGGAGGTCAGCTGTCCGCGCCCGACGTGCCGGAAGACGTCCATCAGCCACAGCCGGTCCTGGGCTGCCGCGTAGCCGGCGCCGAACTCCGTGCCGTATCGGGTGGTGCCGGTGATGTGCGGCACACCGGTCTTCTTGTCCCGGACGATCGTCACGTCACTGCGTCCGGCGGGTTTGAGGGTGGAGGCGACCTGGTCGGCGGGGACCCCGAAGGACGCGTCGTTGAAGAAGGTGTTGATCTTGTCGTTGGTCAGGCCGGGGTAGCCCTTGGCGAGGTCGGCGTAGGGCCCGAGCTGGTCCTCGGCGTGCTCGGGCTGGGTGCCGAAGGCCTGGTTGAGGAGGATCTGGGCGAGGGTGGCGTTGCCGTTCTGGCCGGGCGGCAGGATGTCCGAACACTGGGTGCCGCAGTGGTCGTTCGCCGCGGCCGTGGCCTGCGCGGTAGCTGTTTCCGAGGCGGCAGCCGGGGCAAGCGGCGACAAGAGACCTGCGATCAGGACGCATACCGAGGCTGTCTTCAGGAACCCGGGGATTCCGCTGGGAGTTCTCATTCTGTCGAGAACGGTGCGTGGGGCACGCCGTGGCATGGGGGGATCCTCCCGACGGGGGTGGGCCGGATGTTACCGCCGGTATCCCCCGGCTTGAAGATGAACAAGCGTCACTTTTTGAAGTCGGCACAACAGACACACGGACCACGGCAATCGGCTCGCGAGCCTCTCGGGGCCACTTATGGAGGCCATTTGAAATCGGATGGAGCCGATTCGCTTGTCGATACGTCTATTCGGCGACGTCCGTTCGACGACGCCGAAGTGACCGGATTACGTGCAGGTGTGACGGAGGTGCAGAACGATGGCCGGTTTCCGGAGTCTGGCGAGACAGGTCCGCGATCCGCGGTGCGATCTGGCCCTGCGGCGCTATTCGCTGCGTAAGTGCCTTGAGAGGTTCGCCCCTTACGGACACAGGGCGACCTGGGACCATCTGTGCTCCCGGGCAGGGTTCGGTCCCGAGGACCGCTCCCCCGATCCGGTGCGGCTCGTGGCCGCACTGGACGAGCTGGAGGAGGCGCGGGCGGTCTGGCAGGCCTACGAGGTCGGGTTCGCCGAGCGCCGCAGGAAGGAGAAGCACGACGGACTGCGCAGGCCGGGCAGTGTGGACGACTGGCACCGGCTGACCTGGGGAGGTTTCGGTGTGGCGTGGTGCGACGATCCGGCGGTCCATCCCCGTGAACCGCTGGCCGAGGTGCTGCGCCGGCTGATCGCCGCGCTGGAGCGCGAGCCGGGCTCGGCCTGCCCGGTGTGCCGCGGGGAGCAGCTCGTGTGGAGGTACGACCTGGACCACGAACCCTCGTCCGGTCCGGTCTGCACGGCCTGCGGGATCCTGGTGCCGCGTCCCGTGCTCACGCCCGAGTCCCTGGCGTACGCCCGGCGGGCGAGGCTGTTGGTGTCGGCTTGACGGATGCGGGTGCGCGGGGGGTGCGCCGGGGATGCCGCACCCCCACTGTCGGTGGTGACCGGCACCATCGACACCATGATGCAGGTGTGCCTGAACGGTTCGCGGACGGCCGCTGACGGTGTGGCCGTGCCGCTGACACCCGAGTCGATGGCCGAGTCGGCCGCCGGGGCCGTGGCCGCGGGGGCGAGGGACATCCATGTCCACCCCAAGACGCCGTGCGGGCGGGACACGTTGTCGCCGCGGGTGCTCGCGGTGACGCTGTCGGCGATCCGGGCGCGGGTGCCGGTGCCGGTCGGAGTGACCACGGGCGCCTGGGCGGAGCCCGGCCCCGCCGCCCGGCTGGAGCGGATCCGCGCGTGGACGGTGCTGCCCGACCACGCCTCGGTCAACTGGCATGAACCGGGGGCGGAGGAGACGGCCGCGCTGCTCATGGAGCTCGGCGTGGGCGTGGAGGCGGGCATCTGGTCCGGCACGGACGGCGCGGAGCGGTTCGCCGCCTCGCCGCTCGGGCCGAAGGTGCTGCGCGTCCTGGCGGAGGTGACGGACACGGACCCGCTGGGCTCGGTCTCCCGCGCGCACGCACTGCTGTCCGGCATCGGGGACGCGCACGGACGTCCGGTCCTGCTGCACGGCGAGGACGGCGGCGCGTGGCCGGTGCTGCGGCTCGCGGGCCGGCTGGGCCTGGCCGCACGGATCGGGCTGGAGGACGTCCTGGTTCTGCCGGGCGGGGAACGGGCCGCCTCCAACGGGCAACTGGTCGAAACCGGTCTGGCGGAGTACGGGGCGGGCCGGGCGGGCGCTACCCGTGACCGCCCCGGTCCACCATCAGACGGGAACCGGTGAGGCGTTCGCCGAAGACGTCGTCCGGGTTGGACAGGACGCAGGTGTCCAGGGAGAGGCAACCGCAGCCGATGCAGTCGGTGAGGTGGTCCCTGAGGCGGTTCAGCTGCTTGATGCGCTCTTCCAGTTCGGTGCGCCAGACCTCGGAGAGGTGCGCCCAGTCCTCCCGGGTGGGGGTGCGTTCCTCGGGGAGTTCCGCGAGTGCGTCGCGGATCGTCGCCAGGGGGATGCCGACCCGTTGCGCGGCCCGGATGAAGGCGACCCGGCGAAGCGTGTCGCGGGAGTAACGGCGCTGGTTGCCCGCGGTCCGGCGACTGCTGATCAGACCCTTGGACTCGTAGAAGTGCAGGGCGGAGACGGCGGCGCCGCTCCGCGCCGCGAGCTGGCCGACCGTGAGCTCATGGATCTTCTCTGGGATCTGGGGCACCCCTCGAACCCTACCGAGTCCGTTGACACAGCTCGCACGGCCGACCATGCTAAGCAGTCGCTTAGACACGGAGCACGCAGCCCTGCACACGAGAGGCCTGGAAGACATGGCAGAGCCGAGGATCTTCACGTCCGTCGACGACCTGAAGTCGGCGGTGGGCGAACAACTGGGGTACACCGACTGGCTCGACATCGACCAGAAGCGGATCGACCTCTTCGCGGAGGCCACCGGTGACCACCAGTGGATCCACGTCGACCCGGAGAAGGCCGCCGCGGGCCCCTTCGGCACCACCATCGCGCACGGCTATCTGACCCTGTCGCTGCTGCCCCTGTTCGGACCGCAGCTGATCGCCGTCGAGGGCGTGAAGATGGGCGTCAACTACGGCACGAACAAGGTGCGTTTCCCCGCCCCGGTCCCCGTCGGCTCCCGCCTGCGCGCGACCGCGGCGATCAGCGCCGTCGACGAGGTGCCGGGCGGCGTCCAGGTGGCCGTCGCCTTCAGCGTCGAGCGTGAGGGCGGCGACAAGCCGGTCTGCGTCGCCGAGTCCGTGGCGCGCTACTACCTCTGAGGCGGACAAGCGGCTGGAGGCGGCCGGTCCGGCGCGCCGGGAGCGCGACGCCGGCGTCGAGCGGTCGGTGGGGGCGCCGGAGCGCGGGAGCGCCGCGCTCGCGTCGAGCGGTCGGTGGGGGCGCCGGAGCACCGGAGCACGGCGCTCGCGTCGAGCCGGTCGGTGGACGTGGCCGGCCCTCAGGCCGCCGGGCCCTGGGCCCCGACCATCCGCAACACCAGGTCGGCGTACAGCTCGCCGACCTGTTCCGGCGTCCGGGGCCCGTCGACGTTGAACCACCGCGCCACGTCGATGCAGAGCGACAGCACGGCCAGCGTGGTGCCGTGCACGTCCACGACCTCGAACTCGCCCGACCGCGCGCCCTCCTCGATGATCCCGCGCACCTCACCGTCGACCTGGCGGCGCAGCGCGAGGATCTCGGCGCGGGCGTCGGGCCCGAGCGAGTCGAGTTCGTACTGCACGACCCGCGCGGTGGTACGCCCGCCCGCGTGCCAGCGCACGAAGGAGCTCACCGCGTCGGCGAGCCGCTCGGTGGCGCTGCCCTCGCGGCGGGACGCCGTCCGCAGGATCTCCAGGGCCTTCTCGTGCCCGATCCTGCTGATGCGGTGCAGCAGCTCTTCCTTGGTCTTGTAGTGGATGTAGAGCGCCGCCGGGCTCATTCCGGCGCGGCCCGCGATGTCACGGGTCGTCGTGGCGTGGTAGCCGCGCTCGGCGAAGGCCTCCACCGCGGCGATCAGCAGCCGCCGCGCCGCGTCGGGCGTGACCTCGCCCCACGCCTGCGCCTCGCCGCCGGCCGTCTCCTCCGCCGTACTCATCCGCTCGCCCCTCTCCACTGGCAGGAGGAACACCATACCGCCGAAGGTGAGCGAGCGCTTAGCGTGGCCGGTCAGTGCTTCTCGAAGGGGGCGTAGGAGGGGGCCGCGCCGTCCTGCCGGTCACGGATGACCTTGGCCAGCGTGAAGGAGGACGTGACCAGGTACAGGACGGCGATGGCGAGGAAGCCCCGAACCCAGGCGTCGGCGCTCAGCTGGTAGATGCCGACGGCGGTGGCCGCCATGGCGACGGCGAAGGAGGCGACGGCCTGGCCGTAGAAGGCGGCCGTGTTCTGCTGCTTGCCCGGTGTCTCACTCATGAGGGAAAGCATCGGCGGACGTGGCCCGCGCCACATCCGCCGAAGTACTCAGACGCGTACTCAGAACGCCGAGACACCCGTCAGCGCACGCCCGATGACCAGCTTCTGGATCTGGCTCGTGCCCTCGTAGAGGGTCATCACGCGGGCGTCCCGCAGCAGCTTGCCCGCCGGGTACTCGTCGATGTAGCCGTAGCCGCCGAAGACCTGGAGCGCGTTGTTGGCGGCGCGGACGGCGGCCTCCGAGGCGAACAGCTTGGCCTTGGACGACTCGACGGCGAACGGCTGCCCCCGGTCGATCAGGTCGGCGACACGCCAGGTCAGCAGCCGGGCGGCGTCGACGTCCAGGGCGATGTCGCTGAGCAGTTCCTGGACCAGCTGGTGGTGCGCGATGGTCCTGCCGAACTGCTCACGCTCCCCCGCGTAGCGCACGGCCGCGTCGAGGGCGGCCTGGGCGATGCCGACGCAGCCCGCGGCGACCGACATCCGGCCCTTGGCGAGAGCCGACATGGCGATGGAGAAGCCCCTGCCCTCCTCCCCGAGCAGCGCGGAGGCCGGTACGCGCACGTCCTCCAGGGCGAGTTCGGCGGTGGCCTGGCCGCGCAGCCCGAGCTTGCCGTGGATGGTGCGGCGGGTCAGGCCGGGCGTGTCGGCCGGGACGAGGAAGGCGGAGACGCCCTTGTGGCCGGGGGCGTCCGTGGAGCGGGCGAAGAGCAGGACGACGTCGGCCCAGGTGCCGTTGGTGATGAACGTCTTGGTGCCGTTGAGGACGTAGTCGTCGCCGTCCCGTACGGCCCGGGTCGCCAGGTTGCCCGCGTCGGAGCCCGTGCCCGGCTCGGTCAGGCCGAAGCAGCCGACCGACGCGCCGGAGGTCAGCCCGGGCAGCCAGCGCCGCTTCTGCTCCTCGCTCCCCCAGGCGGCGACGGTCTTGGCGACCAGCCCGAGGGAAACGGAGACGATGCCGCGCACGGACGAGTCACCCCGGCCCAGTTCCTCCGTGACCAGGCAGTACGCGAGGTGGTCGCCGCCGGAGCCGCCGTACTCCTCGTCGATCGTCAGGCCCAGGAAGCCGACCTCGCCGAGCTTCTCGACGATCGCCCGGTCGACCTCCTCGGCGCGGTCCCAGGCGACGACGTGCGGGGTGATCTCGCGCTCCACGAAGTCCCGCGCGAGCTGCCGGACCGCGCTCTGCTCCTCACTGAGCCCCAGATTCACCACAGGTCACCCCATTGAAAGCCGTACATTTAAATTAGCACTGCTAGTTTTGCTGTGCAGCCCTACTATGTGCGCCATGGCCCGACCGCGCAAGCCCTTGCTCAGCACCGACCGGATCGTCGAAGCGGCCCGCGCGCTCGTGGACGCGGAGGGGCTGGCCGCCGTCTCCACGCGCCGGCTCGCCGCCGAACTGGGGGTCAGCGGGCCCTCGCTCTACAACCACTTCCGCACCAAGGACGAGATCCTGGAGGCGGTCGCGGACTCGGTGAGCGGTCAGGTGGACCTGTCGATGTTCCAGGACGGCCGGGACTGGCGGACCGCGCTGCACGACTGGGCCGTCTCCTACCGGGCCGCGCTGCGCGACCACCCGAACATCGTCCCGGTGCTGGCCCGCGGCCCCGGCCGCCGCCCGGCCGGACTGCGCCTCGCGGACGCCGTCTACGGCGCGATGGTCGCCGCGGGCTGGCCGCCCGCGCAGGCCACGTCCATCGGCGCGCTGATGCGCTACTTCGTGATGGGCTCCGCACTCGGCTCCTTCGCCGGGGGATTCGTGGACGACGCGAACGCCTACGACCCCGCCGACTACCCGCACCTCCAGCAGGCCCATCTCCTCGCCGAGCAGCAGGAGAAGATCGACGAGCGCGCCTTCGAGACCGGGCTGACGGCTCTGCTGGACGGGCTGGCACGCCAGTACGAGCAGGTGCGGCGCACGGCGTAGCGACGCTTCGGCGACCACCGAAGCGTCCGTGTCCCATGCTGGGGGCATGACGACGAGGGACCCACGGGCCACGGCCCTGGCCCGGTTCGCCGCGCTGTTCGCGGACGAGACCCGGGCCGCCTGCCTGCTGGCGCTGCTCGACGGCCGGGCCTGGACCGCGGGCGAGCTGGCACGGCACGCGGGGGTGGCCGACTCGACGCTGAGCGAGCACCTGGGCCGGCTCGTCGCGGGCGGGCTCCTCGCCGAGGAGCGACAGGGCCGGCACCGCTACGTCCGGCTGGCCGACGCCCGGATCGCCCAACTGGTGGAGGAACTGGCCGCCCAGGTCCCGCCGGGCCCGGCCGTACGGCCGCAGAGCCTCCGGGAGTCGAACGCCGGCTCGGCGATGGCCCGGGGCCGTACGTGTTACGACCATCTCGCCGGGCGGCTCGGCATCGCGGTCACCGACGCGCTGACGGCCCGCGGGCTGCTGCGGCAGGAGACGGGGTTCGCGCTCACCGACGCGGGGATGGAGTGGTTCGTCTCGGCCGGTATCGCCCTCGACCGGCGGAGCCGCCGGCCGCTCGCCCGGGCCTGTCTCGACTGGACCGAACGCCGGCCCCATCTCGCCGGCGTCGCGGGCGCGGCGCTGTGCCGGCACGCCCTGGACACGGGCTGGTGCGTGCGCATCGGCTCCCAGCGGGCCGTGAAGGTGACGGCGGCCGGTGAACGCGCCCTGTCCGACCTGCTGGGGGTGCAGTCGGCGGCGTTGCGGTAGCCGCGCCGTCGTCCGAAAACCGCGAGCTTCCCGGTCCTTGCCCTCCTAGCCTCTGGAGCATGATGCCGAACACCTCCCCGTCCCCTTCCGCGCGCCGGGCGGAACTGCTCGCCGCCGGTGCCGCGGCGGTCACCGTCGTGCTGTGGGCGTCCGCTTTCGTCTCGATCCGCAGCGCCGGCGACGCGTACTCACCCGGGGCGCTGGCGCTCGGGCGGCTGCTGGCCGGGGTGCTGACGCTGGGGGTGATCTGCCTGCTGCGGCGGGAGGGGATGCCGCCGCGCCCGGCCTGGCGCGGGATCGCGATATCGGGGCTGCTGTGGTTCGGCTTCTACATGGTCGCCCTCAACTGGGGCGAGCAGCAGGTCGACGCGGGTACGGCCGCCCTGGTCGTGAACACGGGGCCGATCCTGATCGCGCTGCTCGGTGCCCGGCTGCTCGGCGATCCGATGCCGCCGCGGCTGCTGGCGGGGATGGCCGTGTCGTTCGCCGGTGCGGTGACGGTGGGCCTGTCGATGTCGGGCGAGGGCGGTTCCTCGGTGCTCGGGGTGGCGCTGTGTCTGCTGGCGGCGATCGCGTACGCCGGTGGTGTCGTGGCGCAGAAGCCTGCGCTGGGCTCGGCGAGCCCGCTGCAGGTGACGACGTTCGGGTGCCTGGTCGGCGCGGTGCTGTGCCTGCCGTTCGCGGGGCAGCTCGTCCAGGAGGCCGCATCGGCACCCGCCTCGGCGACGCTCAACATGATCTACCTGGGCGTCTTCCCGACCGCCCTCGCCTTCACCACGTGGGCGTACGCGCTGTCCCGGACGACCGCGAGCCGGATGGGCGCGACGACGTACGCGGCGCCCGCGCTGGTCGTCCTGATGTCGTGGCTGTTCCTCGGCGAGGTGCCGGGGGTGCTCACGCTGGTGGGCGGTGTGCTCTGCCTGGCGGGGGTGGCGGTGTCGAGGTCGCGGGCGGCGGCCCGGGCCGCGGCTCCGGGAGGGGATCCGGCGCCGCGGCCCGAGCAGACCACGGACTCAGCTCGCTGACCCGGCCTGCGCCTCTGCCGCACGCGCCCGGTCCGCGAGGACCTTGATCGACACCAGAGCGATCACCGAGAGCACGATGATGTACCCGGACACGGCCATCGACGTGCCCGTCGCCTCCAGGAGCAGCACCATCATGAAGGGCGCGAGCCCGCCGCCCGCGACGGCCGCGATCTGGTAGCCGAGGGAGGCGCCGGTGTAGCGCATCTCGGGCGTGAACAACTCGGCGAACAGGGCGGCCTGGGGGCCGTACATGATGCTCAGGAAGCAGCTGGCGACGAACGTGCCGACCGCGAGCCACAGCAGCGAACCGGTGTCGATCAGCAGGAAGAGCGGTACGGCCCACACCGCGATGCCCACAGCGCCGAAAGCGTAGACCCGGATGCGGCCGACGCGGTCGGAGAGCGCGGCGGAGGCCGGGATCAGCACCAGCTGGGTGAGGCTGACGCAGAGCGAGACGGTGAGCACCGCGCTCTTCTTCATGTCCAGCTCGCGGGTGGTGTAGTCGAGGACGCCGGTGATGAGGATGTAGAAGGTGGCGGTGTTCACGGCGAAGGAGCCGCCGGCCAGGAGCACCGTGCCCAGGTGGCCGCGCAGGATCGTGCGCAGCGGCGAGTTCTGCTCGGACTTCTCCTTCTCGGCGAGCGCCCGCTCGGCCTCCCGGAACGCCGGGGTCTCCTCGACGTGCCTGTGGATGTACCAGGCCAGGCCGAGGACCAGCAGGCCGACCAGGAACGGCACGCGCCAGCCCCAGGCCGCGAACGCCGAGTCGGTGGTGAGGGCGCCGGCCAGCAGGAAGACGGTGTTGGCGGTGACCACGCCGATGGGGACGCCGAGCTGGACCACGCTGCCGTAGACACCGCGCTTGCCCTCCGGGGCGTACTCGGTGGCCAGGAGCATCGCGCCGCCCCACTGGGCGCCGACGGCGACGCCCTGGGCGACGCGCAGCAGGACGAGCAGGATCGGGGCGGCCACGCCGATCGTGTCGTACGTGGGCAGCAGACCGATGCCTGTGGTGGCCACGCCCATCAGCGTGAGCGCGAGGACGAGCATCGGCTTGCGGCCGCGCTTGTCGCCGAGGTGGCCCGCGACGATGCCGCCGATGGGACGGGCGAGGAAGCCGACGGCGAAGGTGGCGAAGGAGGCGAGAACGCCTGCCGTGGTGCTGCCCGCGGGGAAGTACAGGTCACCGAGTACGAGGGCGGCGGCGATGCCGAAGACGAAGTAGTCGTACCACTCGACGGCCGAGGCGAGCGCCGCCGCGGTGGCCACGCGGCGACGGTTGCCGGCGGCGGGTGTGGTCGTGGCGGGCTGAGCGGAAGGTGCCGTGTCCATGTGGTGCACGCTCCGGGGGGTGCGGGGGACGGAACGGGGGGTGGCTCGAGTTCCGGGGAACGTACTGACCGGACGGTATGTGCGTCAACGGGTCGCGCACCAGGACTTTTGCCTGTACTCGGCATCGACCGCGGGTCCGGGCACGCCGAAGACCCCGGCCTCGCGGGAGGCCGGGGTACCGCACGGGGCGGACTAGAAGACGACCAGGGCCCGGCCGCCCCTGCCCGCCAGCATGTTCTCGAAGGCCGCCGGAATGCCGTCCAGGGAGATGTGTTCCGTCACCAGCGCGCTCAGGTCGAGGCGGCCCGCGCGGATGTGTCCGGCCAGGACGGGGAGGTCCCGGGCCGGGTCGGAGTTGCCGTAGACGCAGCCGGAGAGGGTGCGGCCCCAGTGGAAGATCTCCAGGGCGTTGAAGGTGACCTGCTGGTCCTTGCCGCCGATGCCGACGACCGTGGTGCGGCCGCCGCGGCGGGTGGAGTCCCAGGCGGTGCGGATGGTGACCGCGCGGCCGGCGCACTCGATGGCGACGTCGACGCCCTGCTTGCCGGTCAGGCCGCGTATCTCGCGGGCGGTGGCGTCGGAGGCGACGACGTAGTCGGTGGCGCCGGCCACCCTGGCCAGCTCCTCCTTCTCGGCCGACACGTCCACCGCGACGATCTTCGAGGCACCCGCGATCCGGGCGGCCTGGAGTGCGGACAGGCCCACTCCCCCGACGCCGAACACCGCGACCGTCTCGCCCTGCCGGACCCGGGCCGAGTGGTGGACGGCACCGTAGCCGGTGAGGACGGCGCAGCCGAGGAGGGCGGCATCGGTGAGCGGGACGCCGTCGGGGACGGGCAGCACGCAGGAGGCGGAGACGACCGTCTCCTCGGCGAACGCGGCGACGTTCAGGCCGGGGTGCAGGTCGGTGCCGTCAGTGGTGCGGGCGTAGACGGCGGCGGCGCCGGTGAGGGCGTCGGCGCACAGCCACACCTCGCCGAGCGAGCAGGCGTGGCAGGCGCCGCAGGAGGGGGCCCAGTTGAGGACGACCCCGTCGCCGGGCGCGACATGGGCGACGCCCTCCCCGACGGAGACGACCGTGCCGGCGCCCTCATGGCCGAGGACGGCCGGGACGGGCACGCGCATGGTGCCGTCGGACAGGGACAGGTCGGAGTGGCAGACCCCGGCGGCGGCGAGCCGGACGCGGACCTGGCCGGGCCCGGGGTCGGGCAGGTCGATACCGGTGATCTCCAGCGGGGAGCCGATGGCGGGCAGGACGGCGGCGCGGACAGCCATGACGGAAGGGACTCCCCTGCTTCTAGAACTGGAGGGACTTGGTCTGGAGGTACTCGGCCAGGCCGTGCACGCCCAGTTCGCGGCCCACACCCGACTGCTTGTAGCCGCCGAAGGGGGCGAGGGGGTTGAAGCGGCCGCCGTTGATGTCGACCTGGCCGGTCTCCATGCGGCGCGCGAAGGCCACCGCCGCGGCCTCGTCGCCTGCCCAGACGGCGCCGGCCAGGCCGTACACCGTGCCGTTGGCGATGCGCAGGGCGTCCTCCTCGTCCTCGTACCGCAGGATCGACAGGACCGGTCCGAAGATCTCCTCCTGCGCGATGGTCATGTCCTCGGTGACGTCGGCGAAGACGGTCGGGCTGACGAAGTAGCCCGTCTCGCGGGGGGCTTCGGGACCGCCGGCGACCAGGCGGGCGCCCTCGGCGACGCCCTTCTCGATGTAGCCGCGCACCCGGTCCCGCTGCCCCGCGTTGACGACCGGGCCGATGCGGTCGCCGTACTTGGCGGCGGCGGCAGCGGCGAGCTCGACGGCCTCGTCGTACCGGTCGCGGTGGACCAGCATCCGCGTCCAGGCGCTGCACGTCTGCCCGGAGTTGGACATGACGTTGGCGACACCGACGTTGACCGCCTTGGCCAGGTCGGCGCTCGGGAGGATGACGTTGGCGGACTTGCCGCCGAGTTCGAGGGCGACCTTCTTGACCTGCCCGGCGGCGATCGCGGCGATACGGCGGCCGACGGCGGTGGAGCCCGTGAAGGAGACCAGGTCGACCCCGGGGTGCTCGGCGAGGGCCTGCCCCGCGACCGGGCCGAGGCCGGTGACCAGGTTGAAGACGCCCGCCGGGAGCCCCGCCTCGTGCACCGCGCCGGCGAAGAGGCGGGCGACCAGCGGGGTGTCCTCGGCGGGCTTCACCACGACCGTGCAGCCGGCCGCGAGGGCCGGGGCGACCTTGGCGACGATCTGGTGCAGCGGGTAGTTCCAGGGGGTGATCGCGGCCACGACACCGACCGGCTCGTGGTGCACGACCGAGTTGCCGGTCTTCTCCTCGAAGGCGTACGTGGCCGCCAGCTCGGCGTACGAGCCCGCCACGGCGATCGGCACCCCCGCGTGCACGGCCTGCGAGAACTTCAGGGGCGAGCCGAGTTCTGCCGTGACGGTCCCGGCGATCTCGTCCGCGCGGGCCACGAGCACGTCCCGGAGGGCGCCCAGGCGTGCCGCACGCTCGGCGGGCGGGGTGGCGGCCCAGTCCGGCAGGGCTGCGCGGGCGGCCCGTACCGCCGTGTCGACGTCCTCGGCGGTGCCCGCCGGGACCGTGCCGATGACCTGCTCGTCGACCGGGTTCACGACCTCGATCACGTCCTGGCCGGCGGCGGGGCGCCAGGCGCCGTCGATGTACATGCCGTCGTGTGCCTTCATCGCGCTTCCTCCGGGGCGGGGCGTCGTCGTCCGACACATAAACTAGCGGCGATAGTTTTCTGGCGCCAGACACGCCTGCTCATTGCTCATCAGAGCACGCGGACCGCCACTCCCGGATGTGCCGCTCCTCACTCCCCCAGATCGGGCAGGCGGTCCGGGTGCGGACAGATCCGGTCGCCGTGCTGGTCGAAGACGAAGAGGTGGGCGAGGTCCACCAGGAGCGGCACCTGCATGCCGTGCCGGAGGGCCAGGTCCGGGGTGGTGCGAACGATGAGGTCGCCGGGCAGGCGTACGTCGGTGCTCGCGGGGGCGGCGGGCTCGGGACGGTCCAGGGCGATCACGGGTCCGGCCCGCCCGGCCGCGGACCGCTCCCGGAGCCTGGTGAGGACCGAGCCCTCGCGGCGACGCCGCCGGGCGGGGCGGCCGGGCCGGGGGCGCGGGGCCTCCAGGTCGGGGACGACGGCGGGGCTGGAGCCGGTGTTGAAGTGGACCAGGACCTCGTGCCCCTGGAACTCCACGTGCTCGACCAGGCCGGTGATCGGCACCTCGCCGGGGCGGGCCGCGCTGCGCTCGGCAATCCTGATGGCCTCCGAGCGCAGACCCACGATGACCTCACGGCCCTGCTGGACCCGCAGCAACTGGTGGTCCAGGGAGAGCGGTTCGGGCAGGCGGAGGAACTGCTTGCCCAGGCTGATGGTCATCGCCCCGTCGAGCGGGGCCCGCACCAGGCCGCGCAGCAGGTTGATGCGCGGGGTGCCGATGAAGGCCGCGACGAAGACGTTGCGTGGCAGCGCGTAGACCGCCCGGGGGCTGTCGACCTGCTGGAGCACACCCCCGCGCAGCACCGCGACCCGGTCGCCGAGCGACATGGCCTCGGCCTGGTCGTGGGTGACGTAGATCGTGGTGACGCCCAGTTCCCGGGTGAGCCGGGAGATCTCGGCCCGCAGATGCGCGCGGAGCTTGGCGTCGAGGTTGGACAGCGGCTCGTCCATCAGGAAGGCGGAGGGATGACGGGCGATGGCCCGGCCCATGGCGACCCGCTGGCGTTCGCCGCCGGACAACTGGCCGGGCAGGCGGTCGAGGAGGTCCTCGATGCCGAGCATGCGGGCGGTGGCGTCGACGCGGGGGCGGGGGTCCGCGCCCGGGTCCTCGATGCGCAGCGGGAAGCCGATGTTGGCGCGGCTGGTCATGTTCGGGTAGAGGGCGAAGTTCTGGAAGACCATCGCCATGTCCCGGCCGGACGGCAGCAGGTCGTTGGCGTACTCGCCGTCGAGCAGCAGGTGGCCCTCGTCGATCTCCTCCAGCCCGGCGATCATTCTGAGCACGGTCGACTTGCCGCAGCCGGACGGGCCGAGCAGCACGAGGAACTCGCCGGGCGAGACGTCCAGCGACAGCCGGTCCACCACGCGGGGGCCGCGCGGGTAGGCCTTGCTCACGTCGTGCAGGGAGATGGCGCGTGTCATGAGGGGCCCCCGAGGGGTCATCAGGGCGCTGGTGCTCCGCGGTCGGAAGCCCCGTGCGGGTCGTACGGGGCTGTGGGTCACGGAAGCTAACGGAATGTGTGCGGCCGGGGGAAGACACCGGACAAGATCGGGGGCTTCGGTCCATCTGCTGAGAAGGCGGACGGCCCGGTTCAGCGGATGCCGGTGAGGTGGGCGAAGACGACCACGTTGCCGGAGTAGCCCTTCCTGCGGTCGTAGCTGCCGCCGCAGGTGATCAGACGCAGCTCGGGGCGGCCCCGGGTGCCGTACACCTCCTGGCTGGGGAAGTGCGTCTTCTCGTACGACTTGATCTTGTCGACGGTGTAGACGGCGACCCGCCCGTCGGCGCGCCGGGCCTCGACGATCCGGCCCCGCTTCAGCTCGGTCAGCCCCGCGAACACGGCGGGCCCGCTGTCGGTGTCCAGATGCCCCACGGCCACGGCGGTGCCCTGCTCGCCGGGTGAGGCACCGTGCCGGTACCAGCCGACGAGCTCGGGGTCGTCGTCCGGCGGCGCGGTGAGGCGGCGGTCGCGGTCGAGGCCGAGGCCCATGACCGGGGCGTCGACGCGGAGGTAGGGGATGAGGAGCCGGGTGGCCCGGGAGCGGGGCAGGGGGCGGACGCCGGCCGGGCGGTGGGGCTTCCGGGCGGCCTGGGCAGCACCGGCGGGCCGGGGAGGAGCGGGGCGCGGGGTGGCGGCCGCGGGCCGGCTGTGCGGCGGGGCGGGCCTGCCCTTGCGGGGCCCTGGGGCGGAGGGCTGGGGGGCGGCGCGAGGCCCTTGGGTGCGGGGTTTGTCGGCGGCGGGCCCGGAGCCGCGGGGTCCGTTGGTGGCGGGCCCCGGGGTGCGGGGCGCGGCCGTAGGGGGCGCGGGTGGCCGGGTGGTGGGGCCAGTGCGGGGGCCGGGGGCGGTGGACTCGGCCGGGAGGGCAGCGGTGCCGGTGCGGGGGCGGGAGGCCCCCGGCGAGGCTGCCGGGCCGGTGCGAGGGGCGGAGGCTGCCGGGCCGGCACCGGAGGCCGTGGGCAGGGCCGCGGTGCCCGTGCCGGAGCCGGCCGGGTGCGCAGCCGTCGTGAGGTCCGGCGGTAGGGCCGTGACCGTCGGGCCGGGCTCTTCGCCCCGGTCCCAGCAGACCCCGGCCATCAGCAGCAGTGAGACGGCCACCACGGCCGTCCGCGTCAGCCGGTAGGCACGCGTGCGGTACCAGGGCCTACGGGCCCGCCCGGGCCACCCGCCGGGGACACCGGCGGCCGCCGCGTACCGCCCGGCCGGGACGGCGCCGGAACCGGAACCCCGCCGCGCGGCGGGGGCCACAGCGGACCCGGCTCCACGCCGGACGACCGGGCCCGCGGCGGCCCCGCCCCCACGCCGCCCCGACGACACCCGGGCAGGTCCGGTACCGCCCCCACGCCACCCCGCAGACACTCCCGCGGAACCGGAACCGCGCCGCCCCGCGGGACCGTCGGCAGGACCAGAACCCACCCGACGCCCCGGACCGACACCACCCCGCCGAACCTCCGGAACGACGGCGGGACCGGCACCGACCCCACGCCGCCCGGACGACACGCGGACGGAACGGGAACCGCCCTCACGCCACCCCGACGACGCCCCGCCGGCGGAACCGGAGCCCGCCGCTCGCCGGACCGCCGGGGCGGCGCCGGAGCCGGCGCCGTCTGCACGTCGCCTCACCGGCCCGGCGTCGGACCCGAGCGCGTCTCCGCCCCGCCCCGGCGGGGCGGAGCGATCCGCGGAACGTGGCTTACGCGGCGCCATCGGGGCGGCGGCGGAGCCGGAACCACACCGTCCCGGCGACGGCGGCCAGGCCGACCGCGGCCGCGCCGGTGACCGGCGTGAAGGCCTCACCGCGGGCGATGCCGCCACCGCCCGCCGGCGGGCCGCCGACCGGCGTCGTCGGCTTGGAGGTCGGGCAGTCGACCTTGAACACCTTGAACTTGCCGGCGCCGTGGGCCTGGTCGGTGAGCCACGTCAGCTTGTACTGGCCGTTGGGCAGGTCGACGGCCGCGGTACGGCCCTGGCCGGTCGGGTCGGCCGTGAAGCTGCCGGTGCGCGTGGCCCCGCCCGGAACCTCGGGCTGGGTCTGGATGGTCCAGTTGACCTTCTCGCCCGAGTCGAAGTTGAACGCGGCGAGGTAGAAGTCGCAGACCCTCGGGTCGTTGCGCTGGTTGTCCGAGGCCGTCGTGCTGGCGTGGATCTTGACGTCTCCGTTGTCCCCGGGCACGGGAGCGGCGACGGCGGAGACCCCGCTCAGGGTGGTCCCTGCGAGGGCGAGGGCGGCGACGGCGGCGGTGCGGGTGCCGGCACGACGCGCGAGGGGTACGACGGGCATGAACATGCCTCCAAGTCAGATGATTTACATACAAACACCTCGTCACCTGACTCTCTGTCACCTCGGCACCGAAAGAGGCGCAGCACCGCCCTACGACGCGTCAGATATCGCTCTTCCGGCGCAGCGGCACCCGGCATCGGAAGCCTCTTCGCGCACCGCGGACCTCGCCATCAGCCTCCGGCTCCGGCACCCGCTCCCCCGGCTCCCCCGGTTCCCCCGACTCCTCCCCCGGCTCTCCCGGTTCGCTCCGTGACCGTACGGCGACGCCGGACGACAGCAGCAACAGCACTCCCAGCATCACGAACGGCGCCGCCACACCGGCGACTCCGGCGATCAGCCCGGCCGCGGCGGGCGCGGCCACCTGGCCGAGCCGGTTGCCGGTCAGACGCAGGGCCAGGGCCGTGGACCTGGCTTCGTCGGGTGCGGCCTGGACGACCGTCGTCATGGACAGCGGCTGGCCGACCCCGAGGCAGAAGCCCAGCGCGGCGAGCAGCAGTCCCAGCGCCCACACCGGCACCGGCAGGGCGATGCCCGCGCAGAGCAGGGCCGCCAGCAGACAGGTGACCGTCAGCAGCAGGGTCCGCCCGAGCAGCCGCAGCAGGGGCGTCAGCACCATGCGGCAGGCGATCGTGGCCGCCGCGCGCAGGCTGAGCAGGATGCCGATCACGGACGGCGCGATACCCCGGTGCTCCCCGACCACCGGGAGGTAGGCGGTCAGGATGTCGGTCGCGGACAGCACGGCGAGGCTGATGAAGATGCCCGCCGGCACCCCCCGGGTGCGCAGGATGCCCCGGACCGGGACCCGGTCGCGCTTGTCCGCGCGGGACGTGGGCGCCGTACGGCGGTGCTCGATGCGCCACAGCGAGGTGAACGCCACCGCCGCAGTGGCGCCCGCCACGAGCAGGGCGAGCGCGCTGCTGCCCGCCATGTCGTCGCCGCCGATCAGCGCGCCCGCGGCGATCGGGCCGACCAGCTGGCCGAGGGCCGCGCCGATGGTGAAGTGCCCGAAGTTGCGGTCCTGTTCGTGCGGCGCGGACTGGCGGGCGACGAGGGACTGGGAGCCGATGACGAAGCACAGGTGCCCGAGGCCCATCACCCCGCTCCACAGGGCCATCGTCCACAGGGAACCGGCGACGCCGCTGAGGGCGCAGCCGCCGGATATGAGGACGACGCCGGCCGGCAGCAGGGGCGCGCAGCGGCCGTGGTCGGTGCGGCGGCCGAGGGGAACGGCGGCGAAGAGGGGCAGCAGGGCGTACACACCGGCGATCACACCGATCGCGCGCTCGTCCGCACCCAGCGCGAGGGCCCGGTAGGAGACGGCGGGCCGGGCCATCGACACCGCCCCCTGCGCGAAGCCGAAGGCGATGACGAGGCGGAGCAGCCAGCCGCGGTTCCCACCGGGCCTCACGATGACGTCCTCCATGAACGTGGCTCAGATGATCCCGAACAGCATGCCCGCGCCGAGGATGACCAGGCAGGTGAGGGCGGCCCACTTCACGACGAACTTCGTGTGGTCGCCGAACTCCACCTTGGCCATGCCGACCAGGACGTAGACGGCCGGGACGAGCGGGCTGGACATGTGCAGCGGCTGGCCGACCAGGGAGGCGCGGGCCATCTCCAGCGGGGAGACACCGTGCGCGGCACCCGCCTCGGCGAGGACGGGCAGGACACCGAAGTAGAAGCCGTCGTTCGACATGAAGTAGGTGAGCGGCAGGCTGAGGACGCCGGTGACGAGCGCCATGTGCGGGCCCATGCCGGCGGGGATGACGTCCACCATCCACTTGGCCATGTGGTCGACCATGCCGGTGCCCTGGAGGACGCCGGTGAAGACGGCGGCGGCGAAGACCATGCCGGAGACGTTCAGGACGTTCTCGGCGTGGGCGGCGATGCGGGCCTTCTGGTCCGGGATGTGCGGGAAGTTGACGGAGAGGACGAGCGCGGCACCGAGCAGGAACAGCACCGGGATCGGCAGCCACTCCATGATCATGGCGGTGAGCAGGCCGACCGTGAGCAGCGCGTTGAACCAGTACAGCTTGGGGCGCAGCGTGGCGCGGTGGGGGTCGAGGCCCTGGAAGTCGTCGTCCTGGTCGTCGGCGTCCGTGCCGGAGCCGGCACCGCCCGCGACGCTCTTGCGCATGGAGACCTTGCCGTCGCCGGAGCCGCCGGCGCCCACGAGGACCGTCTCGGTCTCCTTCTCCTCGACCTTCTCGTCCACCAGCACCTCGTCCAGCGTCAGCACGCCCAGCCGCCGGCGCTCACGCACACCGAGCACGTAGGAGAGGATGAAGACGAAGAGCAGACCGACCAGAAGCGCCGGGATCATCGGGACGAAGATGTCGCTGGCGTCGAGCTTCAGCGCGGTCGCGGCGCGGGCGGTCGGGCCGCCCCACGGGAGGGTGTTCATGACGCCGTTGGCCATGGCGGCGACACCGGTCATCACGACCAGGCTCATCTTCAGGCGCTTGTACAGCGGGTACATCGCCGAGACGGTGATCATGAAGGTCGTCGAGCCGTCGCCGTCCAGGGACACGATCGCGGCGAGCAGGGCGGTGCCCACGACGATCCGCATCGGATCGGCTTTACAGAATTTGAGAATGCCGCGCACGATCGGGTCGAAGAGACCGACGTCGATCATCACGCCGAAGTAGACGATCGCGAACATGAGCATCGCCGCGGTGGGGGCGAGGTCGGTCACGCCGTCGAGGACGTAGTCGCCGAGCTTGGCGCCCTTGCCGACGAACACGCAGAAGAGCGCGGGAATCAGCACGAGCGCCGCGATCGGCGACATCTTCTTCATCATGATCAGGACCAGGAAGGTCGCGATCATGGCGAAGCCGAGGATGGTCAGCATGAGTTGATACCTAACGTTCGCCCTTGAACATCCCACCAGGGCCGGCGGTGTCCGAGACGTTAGGTGCGTTCAAGCAGCGTTAACAAGACGTTGACGTGCGAGCAATAAGCGCAAAACTGCTGGTCACAGCTTTGCTCAGGTCAGGGCGGTGTGCTTTTCGGTCACGGAGGGGGCTTCCGGGCCCGTCTCGGGGGCCACCTCGACCGGCACCCCGTTGAGGACCGCGTTGCCCGACAGCGGGTCGAGCAGACGGCCGTCCAGGAGCTGGTTGACGTTGACGCCGGGGTCCGTGGAGGCGTGGCTGAGGCGGGTGCCGGGACGGTTGTGGCCCCAGCCGTGCGGCAGGCTGACCACGCCCCGGCGGATCGCGTCGGTGACCTCCGCGGGTGCGGTGACCTCTCCCCCGGCGCCCTTCACGCGTACTGCGGCCCCGTCCTCGACGCCCAGCCGTTCGGCGTCCTCGGGGTGGATGTGCAGGGTGCAGCGGTTCGAGCCGCCGGTGAGGGCGGGCACGTTGTGCATCCAGCTGTTGTTGGAGCGCAGATGACGGCGGCCGACCAGGACGAGCCCCTCAGGGCGTTCGGTCAGGGCCGCGCGCAGGCGGGGCAGGTCGTCCGCGATCGGGCCGGGCAGCAGCTCCACCCGGCCGCTGCGGGTCTTCAGGGGCTGCGGCAGGCGGGGTTCCAGCGGGCCGAGGTCGATGCCGTGCGGGTGTGCCAGCAGCTCGTCCAGGCTGAGGCCGTCCGGTCGTACGCCGAAGCCGTCGCCGTAGGGGCCGAGGCGCAGCATCATGTCGAGGCGTCGCTCGGGGCCGGTGTCGCCGGTGAGCTGCGCGGCGAGTTCGCGGGGATCACGGCCGTGCACGGGTGAGTGCGGTTCCTCGACCGCCTTGCCGAGGGTCTGGTCGACGACCATCTGGTCGACGGCTGCCGGATCCGCCCCGTGCATGCCCGTGACGGCCAGGATCAGCCGGGCGAGGATCTCCGTCTCGGCCATGCGGCCCGGCTCCAGCGGGACGGCCGGGCGGGTGTAGCGGACCTGGTTGCGTACGGCAAGGGTGTTGAAGGCGAAGTCGTGGTGCGGGCTCTGGGAGGGCGGGGGCGGGGGCAGGACCACGTCGGCGTGGCGCGAGGTCTCGTTGAGGTACGGGTCGACGCTGACCATGAAGTCGAGCGAGTCGAGCGCCTTGTCGAGCCGGTCGCCGTCGGGCGCGGACAGCACGGGGTTCGCGGCGACGGCGATCACGGCGCGCACCGGCTCGCCCTCTGCGGTGGCGGTGTCGATCTCCTCCGCGAGGGCCGACAGGGGCAGTTCGCCCTTCGCCTCGGGGTGCCGGCTCACCCGGGAGTGCCAGCGTCCGAGGGCGAAGCCCCGGCCCGGTCCGGCGGGGCGCGGGGTCTTGTCGGTGGCGGCCTGCGGGAAAAGCGCGCCGCCGGGCCGGTCGAGGTTGCCGGTGAGGACGTTGAGGACGTCGACGAGCCAGCTGGCCAGGGTGCCGTGCGGGACGGTGCAGCTGCCGATACGGCCGTAGACGGCGGCGGCCGGGGCTGCGGCCAGGTCGCGGGCGAGGGCGCGGATGACGCCGGCCTCGACGTCGCAGGCCCCGGCGACCGCCTCCGGGGTGAACTCCCGCAGTGCCTCGGCCAGTTCGCCGGCCCCCTGGACATGCGGGGCCGGCTCCGTCAGCCCCTCCTCGAAGAGCACCTGCGCCATCGCCGCCAGCAGCAGCGCGTCGGTGCCGGGCCGGACGGCGATGTGGCGGTCGGCGAGCTTCGCGGTGCGGGTGCGCCGCGGGTCGATCACGACGAGGGTGCCGCCCCGGGCCTTGAGCGCCTTCAGCTTGCCCGGGAAGTCGGGGGCGGTGCACAGACTGCCGTTGGACTCCAGCGGGTTGGCGCCGATCAGGAGCAGATGGCCGGTGCGGTCGAGGTCGGGCACGGGGATGGCGTTCGCGTCGCCGAAGAGGAGGCCGCTGGAGACGTGCTTGGGCATCTGGTCGACCGTGGAGGCGGTGAAGACGCTACGGGTGCCGAGCCCGGCGAGCAGGACGGCCGGGTAGAGGGCGCCGGCCATGGTGTGCACGTTGGGGTTACCGAGGACGACCCCGACGGAGTCCGGGCCGTGGCGCTCCACGACGGGCCGGATACCGGCGGCGACCGCGTCGAAGGCCTCCTCCCAGGTGGCCTCCCGCAGCTCGCCGTCCCGCCGCACGAGCGGCGTGCGCAGCCGGTCGGGGTCGGAGTCGACCGCCCCGAAGGAGGCACCCTTGGGGCAGATGAACCCCCGGCTGAACACGTCGTCGCGATCACCGCGGGCGTGGGTGACGCGCGTCCCCTCGATGGTGAGCGTCAGGCCGCAGGTGGCCTCGCACAGGGGACAGATACGCAGGGCGGTGCGGGACACGGGTCCTCCCGGGGCGGCGGCTACGGTGACGCACTGACACGCCCGAGCATACCGACCGGTATGCATCTGGGGGAGGGCCTGGCGGAACCGAGGTCAGTCGAGGGCGCGGGCCAGGTAGGCGCGCAGCATCTCCCGGGCCTCGGCGATGATCCGCTCGTCCCCCTCGGGTGCGACCCGGAACGCCAGGTGCACGAGGGTGTCGGCGGTCTCGACGGCTATGAGGAAGACCCGGCGCAGATCGTCGTCGGGTTCGCGGTCGAGGTGACCGGAGAGGAGTTCGGCCAGCCGGCCGGCGACGCGGTGGTTCGGTTCGGCGTGGCGGGCACCGACCGGGATCTGGTTGCCGAAGTCGACGAGCGAGAAGCCGGGCGCGGTGCGTTTCATCTCCAGGTACTCGTCGAGCACGGCGTCCATGGCCGTCCGCCAGCCCCCGTCCTCGCCGGCCTGCCGCAGGCGCTGGGTGACGCGCTCGGAGTACCGCTCCAGGTTGCGCTGCGCCAGCGCGTCGGCCATCTGGCGCTTGTTGCCGAAGAAGCGGTAGACGGAGCCGATCGGGACCGAGGCCCGCTGGGCGACGGCACGGGTGCTCAGAGCGTCGTAGCCGACCTCGTCGAGGAGGTCGGCGCAGGCATCGAGGATCCTGGTCAGGCGTTCGGCGCTGCGCCGCTGCACGGGCGCGCGACGGAGCGATGTCGCGTGGGGCACGGGCTTCATGATGCCCCTCGGGCGCGGTCCGGTGAACCTCGCCCCCCGCTGTCCGTTCCCTGCGTGCGGGCCTTGCGCCGGGAGGCCGCCTCCGGCGTCGCCCCCCGGCCGGACTCCGACGCGGTGACGTCGGCCGTGCTCTCCACGGGCTTGCCGTCCACGGCCCACACGGTGCCGTCGTCGGCGCAGAGGCGGGCCGTGACGCGGTGCGTGCCGCGTGGGACGAGGCGGGTGTCCAGTCGGTAGGCGGGGGCGCGGAGCCGGGCGACGGGACGGTCGTCGACGTAGAGGCGGACGAGGCCCCGCCCGGCCACCGCGCGGGCTGCCGCGCCGGCCGGCGAGAAGCGGAAGTTGCGCACGGTCAGGCGTACGTCCCAGCCGCCGGACGTGCCGGGCTGCACCTCGATGCCGACGCCCGGGGCGCCCTCCTGCCCGACCTCACGAAGGGGCCGACCCTCCTGGTCCCGGTCCTCCAGGACCTCGCCCACCGGGGTGGGTGACGCATCGCCCTCTCGCGAGCCATCGGTGTCACAGCCCGCGGATCCGGCCAGGAGGAGGACACAGACCGCGAGCGCGGCGCGAGATCTTCGTGTCCACGACATGTTCGGGAGCCTAGAACACACGTCCGGCCCGGCGGATCGTCCTCAAGTCGGGTTCGTGTCATCCCCCGAGAGGAGGGGGCGCGCCCCCCTTGCGTCGGGGAAATCGCAATCCTACGGTACTGCATAGGAATCAGACGCAAGGGAGCAGCGATCATGGGCGATGGGGGTACCTCCCGCACGAGCGGGTTCGAGCAAGGGGAGGCACGGAAGACCGCCGAAGGACTGGCCTACCTCTCCGGCTTCGGCAACGAGCACAGCTCTCAGGCCGTCCCGGGCGCACTGCCCGAGGGCCGCAACTCGCCCCAGCGTGCCCCGCTGGGGCTGTACGCGGAGCAGCTGAGCGGTTCGGCGTTCACCGAGCCGCGGGCGCACAACCGCCGCTCGTGGCTGTACCGGATCCGCCCGTCGGCCGCGCACCCGGCGTTCACCCGGACCCACAACGGCTCGGTCCGCACCGCCCCCTTCAACCAGACCGTGCCCGATCCCAACCGCCTGCGCTGGAACCCACTGCCCGACCCGGCGCCCGAGACCGACTTCCTGGCGGGCCTGTGGACCCTGGGCGGCAACGGCGACGCCACCCAGCGCACCGGCATCGCCGTGCACCTGTACGCGGCCAACACGTCGATGAACCGGGTGTTCAGCGACGCCGACGGCGAGCTGCTGATCGTCCCGGAGCGCGGCGGGCTGCTGCTGCGCACGGAGTTCGGCCTGCTCCATGTGGAGCCGGGACATGTGGCACTGATTCCGCGTGGTGTCCGCTTCCGTGTGGAGCTGCTCGACGAGTTGGCCCGCGGGTATGTGTGCGAGAACTACGGCGCGCCCTTCCGCCTCCCCGACCTGGGCCCGATCGGCGCGAACGGCCTCGCCAACCCACGGGACTTCCACGCCCCGGTCGCCGCGTACGAGGACGTCGAGGGCCCGGTGGAGGTGGTGAACAAGTTCTGCGGCAACCTGTGGACGGCCACCTACGACCACTCCCCCCTCGACGTGGTGGCCTGGCACGGCAACCATGTGCCGTACATCTACGACCTGCGCCGTTTCAATGTGCTCGGCACCATCACCTACGACCACCCGGACCCGTCGATCTTCACGGTGCTGACCTCCCCGTCGGACACCCCGGGGCTGGCCGGTGTCGACTTCGTGGTGTTCGCGCCGCGCTGGCTGGTGGGCGAGGACACGTTCCGCCCGCCGTACTTCCACCGGAACGTGATGAGCGAGTACATGGGCCTGATCGAGGGCGCGTACGACGCGAAGGCCGAGGGCTTCGTGCCGGGCGGCGGCTCGCTGCACAACATGATGTCGGCGCACGGCCCGGACCGGGAGACGTTCGACCGCGCGAGCGCCGCCGAACTGAAGCCGCAGAAGATCGACGACGGTCTGGCGTTCATGTTCGAGACCCGCTGGCCGCTCACCCTCACCCCGCACGCGGCCCGCGCGGAACACCTCCAGCGGCGCTACGACGACGTCTGGCAGGGCCTGGAGCGGCACTTCCGCGCCTAGAGAGCTTCTGACGGTTCTCCGTCAGAAGCCCCTTGCACTGATCATTTCCTAGCGGTACGGATGGCCCGTGACCTCCTTCGCCCCGGACTCCATCGTCCTGAACCGCAAGCTGCCGCTCTGGTATCAGGTGTCGCAGTCGCTGCGCGCCTCGATCCTCGGCCGCTCGGCCCAGGACCCACTGCGGCTGCCCACGGAGGAGCAGCTGGCGGGGCACTACGGAGTGAGCGTGCTGACGATGCGGCAGGCGCTGAAGGAGCTGGAGGACGAGGGGCTGATCACGCGCCACCGGCGGCGGGGCACCTTCATCGAGCCGCACGTCCGCAGGGGCTCCCCGGTGCGGCTCCTCGGCTCGGTGGACGCGATCGTGGCCCAGCAGTCCGGCATGACGACCGAACTGCTGGACCACGGCAGCACACCCGTGCCGGCCGGACTCGCCGAGTTCTTCCCGGACGTGCGGGAGGTCGCGTCGTACCACCGGCTGCGGAGCGACGAGAACACCGGTGAGCCGACGAATCACGCCCGCAACTACGTGCGGCCCGAACTGGCCGCGCGGATCGATCTGGACGACCTCGTCCGGTGGCCCATGACCAAGGTGCTGCGGGACGTGGTGGGGGCGGACATCAGCCGCATCACGGACACGGTGGAGGCGCGGCTGGCCGACCCGGAGACCGCGAAACTGCTCCAAGTCCCCTTGCTGAGCCCGATCCTGCACTACACGGGCGTGACCTACGACGCCGCGGGGCGGGTCCTCGACGCGGCGGTCATCCACTACCGGGGCGACCGGTTCTCCTTCACGGTGACCCTGGAAGCCACCTGACCCGCGGGCCGACGTCAGGTCGTACGATGCCCAGCGTGACGCACGACGACGCTCCGCTGCTGGCGGACCTCATGCCGTGGTCCGTCGCACCGCCGCGGCTCGGCCGGGGCTGGCCGACGGCGCCCGACGCGGCGTCCCTCAAGGCCCGCTGGGACGCCTTGGTGAAGGCCGAGGGGCCCGACCGCGAGGCCCTGTTCGCACCGACCCGCTCGCGCACGCTGCACACGGCGGTCGGGCAGCTGCCCGGCCGGACCGGCAGCGGCACGGGAAAGCTGGTGCGTGCCGCGGGGCCCTGTCCGGAACCGGAGCGCGTCCTGCTCGCGCCCTACGACGAGCAGTGGCTGATCCCCGACCAGCGGCTGATCGACGCGGCCCGCCCGGAGCTGTGGCGGGTGGCGGACGAACGGCAGGTCTTCGTGGTGGAGGCGCCCGAGGCCACCCCGCCCCTGCTCGTCACCTCGCTGCTCCCGCTGCTGCGCACCGGCCGGATCCGCCCGCTGTTCCGGCGCCCGGGCGGCCGCGAGCCCAACCTGGCCCCGGGCCTGCCGGAGCATCTCGGCGCCCGACTGGGAGGCACCCCGGCGCCGCTGGACGTACTGGCGTGGATCACCGCCACGGCCCGCCCGGACCTCACCGTCCCGCTCACCGGGGACGCCGAGCAGTGGGAGCGGGGTCTGGAGCTGGGCCACCGGATGCTGTGGCTGATGCGCCGCGACGGCGAACGCCCGAAGCTCCCCGGCGGCCGCCGCCCCTACGTCCGCGCCCCGCTGCCCGCCCGGCCCGTGACGCTGCACTACGACCGGGACGAGGAGGCCCTGTTCCTGGACGAGGGACGCATCTCCCCGGTGCCGCCGGAGGCCTGGGACTTCGAGGTGGGCTCCGTGCGCGTCCTTGAGCAGTGGTTCGCGACCCGCGTCGCCGTCGCCGAGCCGGGCACCCTGGCGGCGATCCGTCCCGTGACCTGGCCCCAGTCCTGGACGACGGAGCTGCTGGAGCTGATCACCGTCCTCGCGCTCCTCGCGGAACTGCGCCGACCGGAAGAGCCGGACCTTCCCGACCCGGTCACGGCCACGGACCTGCGCGCGGCGGGCGTCCTCCCGGTGCCGAGCACGGCCCGCCGGCCCGCGTCGGTACTGGAGGGCCCCGAGGAGGGTCCGGAGGGTCAACTGGCGCTGCTCTAGCGGAGGTCGGGGTCGAAGGTGTCCAGGATGCGTTCGAGGGCCCTTCGGAACACCGCCTCCAGGTCGACCGGGCCGCTCTGCTCCGTGAAGGCCGCTGTCAGCCGCGGATACGCGCCGGTGGCGATCTGGCCGCCCAGATAGGCCATGCGGACCGCGTTCTCCTCCTCCGCCGACCACGGCATCGCGCGGGCGCGTTCGGCGGTCGCGATCTCGTTACCGGTGTACGTCGTCACCACGCCGTTGAGCAGCGCGATCAGCTCCGTCTTCGTGCCGGCCGGCACATCGAGCGGTTCGAGGCAGGCCAGGCAGTGCTCCAGGTAGCGCAGTGTGTTGGGGCTGAAGCCGAACACCCCCGGCATCAGGCGCGGCACCCAGGTGTGGCGGTACATGATGGCGCGCGTCTGCTCCGCGTTGCGGAGCATGTCGGCGCGCCAGTCGCCCGAGGGTTCGAACATCTCGTGCTCGGCGCCGATGGCGTCGATCATCAGCTCGTACAGGTCCTCCTTGCGGGGGACGTAGTTGTACAGCGACATCGTGCCGCAGCCCAGCTCCGCGGCGACCTGCCGCATGGTGACCCCGTCCAGCCCCGACGCGTCGGCGATCCGCACCGCCGCCGCCGCGATGTCGGCGCGGGTGAACGCCGGTTTCGGCCCACGGCCGGTGCGCTCGGGGCGCGCCCAGATCACTTCGGGTACGGCCGCTCGGTCCGCCATCGATCATCACCTCGGCCACCATCCTAGTTACGTACAGCGTACGTAGTGCGCTATGGTCATGCCATGACTTCTACGTACGCCGTACTTAGTGAAGGACTGGAGAAGCGGTTCGGGCAGGTCCACGCCCTGCGCGGGCTGGATCTCGCGGTCGCCGAGGGGACGGTCTGCGGGGTCCTCGGACCGAACGGGGCGGGGAAGACGACGGCCGTAGGGCTGTTGACCACACTGCTGCGGCCGGACGCGGGCTCCGCCCGGGTCGCGGGGCACGACCTCGTCCGCGAGGCCGCCGCCGTCCGCACCCGGATCTCCGTCACCGGGCAGGACACCTCGATCGACTCGGACCTCACCGGACGCCAGAACCTCCGGCTCTTCGGCCGGCTGCACCGGGTCCGCGGTCCGGCCGGCCGGGCCGCTGAACTCCTCGACCGCTTCGGCCTGACGGAGGCCGCCGACCGCCCCGCGTCCACCTACTCCGGCGGCATGCGCCGCCGTCTGGACCTCGCGGCGAGCCTGGTCCGCCACCCCGACGTGCTGTTCCTGGACGAGCCGACGACCGGCCTCGACCCGGTCAGCCGCACCCTCATCCGGGACGTGGTGCGCGGCCTGACCGCCGAGGGCACGACCGTGCTGCTCACCACGCAGTACCTGGAGGAGGCGGACCAGCTGGCCGACGACATCGCCCTGGTGGACCGGGGCCGGGTCACCCACACCGGTTCACCGGCGCAGCTCAAGTCGCTCGTCGGGGCGCACGCCGAGGTCGTCGTGCCGGACGCGGACGTCCTCACGAAGGCGGCGGCCGTGCTGGACCGGCTGACGGGCGCCCAGCCGTCGTTCGACCACGAGCGCAACGCCGTCGGCGCGGTCAGCAAGGACCCGACGCTCACGATCCCGCTGCTGGTGCGCGCCCTGGACACGGCGGGTGTGCCGCTGCTCGACGTGAGCCTGCGGCCGCCGACCCTCGACGACGTGTTCCTGCGCCTGACGGAGACCGCACCCGAACCGACCGAGACGACCCAGACGACCCAGACGACCGACGAGAAGGAGCGTGCCGCGTGAGCGTGCTGGCGTACGACGGAACCGCGATGCTGGGCCGCCAGCTGCTGCGGCTGCGCAACAACCCGGGCCTGCTGATCCTCACCCAGACGATGCCGATCAGCATGCTGCTGTTCTTCGGCTATGTCTTCGGCAGCGCCCTGGCGGTGCCGGGCGAGGCGTACCGGGCCTTCCTCGTGCCGGGCCTGCTGGTGGCGACCGCCTCGGGCGGGATCATGGCCGGCATGTTCCAGGCGGCCCAGGACACACACCGGGGCGTGACGAACCGCTTCCGTACCCTGCCGACGAGCCGGGCGGCCGTACCGCTGGGGCAGGCCGCGGCGGATCTGGTGGCCACGGCCGTCGGGACGGTCCCGTTCCTGCTGGTGGGCCTCGCGGTGGGCTGGCGGATCGAGGGGAGCCTGCCCGCGGCGGCGGGCGCGTTCGCTCTGCTGATGCTGTTCCGCTTCGCGTGCACCTGGGCCGGGATCTACCTCGGCCTGCTCACCCGCAACGAGGAGGCGGCCGGCCAGCTGGGCGGGGCGACGTTCCTGCTGCCCCTGCTGTCCAGCGCGTACATCCCGACGAGCGGGCTGCCGGGCTGGCTGCGGACGGTCGCCGAGTGGAATCCGATCAGCGCGGTGGCGACGGCCCTGCGGGAGCTCCTCGGCAACGCGCCGGTTCCCGACGGGGCGGCCTGGCCGGTGGCCCACCCCGTCGCGGGGTCACTCCTGTGGTGCGCCGTGCTGCTCGGCGTGTTCGTGCCGCTGGCCGTGCGTCAGTACGCGCACGGGGAGCGGTGAACAGGCGGTCGCGGACTTTCGCCCCCGGTCACTGCCGGGCGGGGATGAGGCACCGACAGGGGGCGTGCCGCGCTCGGGAACACACCTGGCGCCGCTGCGTGCCGCGGGGATGACGGACGACGGGTGTCGCAGCGCTGGCGTCGGGAGCGGTGTGACCGCCCGAGCGCGGGCCCCTACCTGCTGCCGAAGAGCGAGCGGCGCAACCGGCGCAGCGGCGCGAAGAGGGAGACGCGACGCACGCGCGCGCCCCTGCCACTGCGGTCGTGCGGCTGACGCGCGGTCAGTTCCCGCATCAGCGAGGTCGCCTCGACCGTCTCCCGCTGGGGGACGGCAGGGCCGCCCAGCACCGAGAGGTGGCGGTCGAGGCGCGAACTGGTCGCGCTGCTCCCGCAGGTGATCGCAGGGACCCTGGCCCTGCTGCGCACTGTTATCTGTTCCATGTCACTCCCCACCCGTACGAGTCCACCCGGCCCGGGCAGGTTAACCCTATCGCCCCGTCCGGGCACGCGTGTATCGCGGTCACAGGATTCACCTTCCCCATAAGGGGGTTGACGATGTATCTCCGATTACTCTCCGAATCCAACAGATTTCAGGGCGAGTTGGACGATCGGCTGGGTAGTGGGCTGCGGCGATCCCCCGGCGGGCTCCACGGTCACGGCCAGTGACGTCGCGGAGGTGCCCAGACCCGTTGCGACCAGGGGCGTGTCGCTCTCGAAGAGGCCGAGGGAGCGTGGTTGCGCGCCCGGGCGCATGAGCCACAGCTGGTGCACTCGACCGCCCGCGGGGGCGCCGTATCCGCCGAGGGTGACCACCGCACTCCCCTCCGTGGCGGAAGCGATCACTCCGATGGTGCGGCCCCGCCCGTCCCGGCCACTGCCCGCACGGGCGTCCGGAGCGGCCAGAACGTGGGCGATCTCACGTGACCGATCTTGCTCGGCGGTCAGCCGGTCCTGGGTCCGGTTCGCCTGCACGGCGAAGAGCGACGCGACGACGAGGGCCGCGGCGGCGGTGGCCGTCGCGAAGGGCACGAACAGCGGGATCCGCCGCCGTTGCCGCGGCGGTGGCTGGGCACCCCACACGTGCGGCGGCAGCTGCGTGGCGCGTGTCCGGGCCGGCGCGTGAGAGCCGCCCTGCGGCGCCGGGTCCTGCGGAGTCGTCCGTACGGCGAGCATGACCCGGTCGCGCATCGCGGCCGGGGGCGGGGCCGCCGTCGACCAGGCGAGCCGGACGGCGTCCTCGGACAGGGCGCGCACTTCGGCGGTGCAGCGGTCGCAGTCCTTCATGTGCCTCTCGAAACGGATCCGCTCCGGGGGTTCCAGGGCGTCGAGCGCGTAGGGCGCGGCGAGCGAGTGCGGATCCTCGCGGCGGAAGAGGCTCATGCCACACCTCCCAGGCACTCGCGCATACGGGTCAGACCGTCCCGCATCCGGGTCTTGACGGTGCCCAGCGGCAGGGAGAGCTGCTCGGCCACCTCACGGTACGTGTAGCCCTCGTAGTAGGCGAGGGTGACCGACTGGCGCTGCAGGACCGTGAGCCGGTCCAGGCAGCGGCGCACCCACTCGCGTTCGAGGCCGGCCTCGACCTCCTCGGTGACCTGGTCGAAGGCGGGCTGGTTCGCGCGCAGCGCCTCGCGCTGCTCACGCTCCCCGGCCGCCCGGGCACTGCGGACCCGGTCGACGGCGCGGCGGTGGGCGAGGGTGAGGACCCACGACATCGCGCTGCCCCGGCCCGGGTCGAACTTCGCCGCCGACCGCCACAGTTCGAGCAGCACCTCCTGAGCCACCTCCTCCGACTGGGCGGGGTCGCGCACCACACGCCGCACGAGACCGAACACCGGCCCGGACACCAGTCCGTACAACTCCTCGAAGGCCTTCTGGTCCCCACCTGCCACGAGCAGCAGCAGCTCGTCCGCCTCCACTCGGTCCCCCTCTCCGAGGCCGCACCGGGCCTGTCCCCTCGCACGAGGCATTCGCAACACACACACCTCCGGACGGTGTTACGGATCGGCGCGCCGAAAACGCGGGTCCCCCGGCGGTGAAACAACTTCCCCGACTCCCCGTAAGAACGTTTGAGATTCGACCAATCCGCTTCGCCGACCGCTCCGAATGGCGTGTGTCAGGCAAGTTGGCACGGAGGACGGACGGCATGACACCTATCTCCAGGACCGGCGCGGGACGCACGAGCATCGCGACCGTGATCTGTGGCGCACTGGCCACCGGCGGGCTCACGGCCGCCGGTGTGACCGCGCTGCAACCCGAGGCGGCCTCCGCCTCCAGCCACCGCGAGGCCCCGCTGATCTCGGGGACCCCGCAGTACGACAACACCGACGTGTACGCGTTCGTCAGCCCGGACAAGCCGGACACGACGACCATCGTCGCCAACTGGATCCCCTTCGAGGAACCGGCCGGCGGGCCCAACTTCTTCACGTTCGCCGAGGACGCCCAGTACGACCTGCGCATCGACAGCAACGGTGACGCGAAGGAGGACCTGCTCTTCCGGTACACGTTCAAGACTCATACGAAGAACGACAAGACGTTCCTCTACAACACGGGCCCGGTCGAGAGCCTCGACGATCCCGACCTGAACATCACGCAGACGTACGACCTCGAACTGATCAAGCTGCGGAACCTGAAGGCCGTGTCGAAGACCAAGGTCGCCGACGACGTGCCGGTGGCGCCGTCGAACGTCGGCAAGGCGTCGATGCCGGACTACGACGCCCTGCGCAAGCAGGCGGTGCACAAGCTCGCCGGGGGTGCCCAGACGTTCGCCGGGCAGGCCGACGACCCGTTCTTCCTGGATCTGCGCGTCTTCGACCTGCTGTACGGCGGGAACCTCTCCGAGGTCGGCAACGACACGCTCAAGGGCTACAACGTCAACTCGATCGCCCTGCAGGTCCCCAACAGCTTCATCGCCGAGTCGCACGACCAGCCGGTCGTCGGCATCTGGTCGACGACCCAGCGCAAGAACGCCAAGGGGTACTTCGCGCAGGTCTCGCGCCTGGGCAACCCGCTGGTCAACGAGGTCGTCAACCCGCTGAAGGACAAGGACAAGTTCAACGCGTCCACGCCGCGGGACGACGGCGCGTTCCTGCAGAACGTCACCAACCCGGAGCTGCCCAAGCTCATCGAGGCGATCTACAAGATCCCGGCGCCGGACGAGCCGCGCAACGACCTGGTCGACGTCTACCTCAAGGGCGTCAAGGACCTCAACCAGCCCCCGCACGTGACGCCTTCCGAGCAGCTGCGACTCAACACCTCGATCAAGCCGGCCGCGAAGCCCAAGCGGCTGGGTGTCCTCGACGGTGACAACGCCGGCTTCCCCAACGGCCGTCGCCTCACCGACGACGTGATCGACGCCTCGCTGCAGGTCGTCGAGGGCGAGCTGCTGGGTGCGAAGAACGACCTCGGTGACGCGGTCGACGAGAACGACAAGAAGTTCGAGAAGTCCTTCCCGTACGTCGCCCTGCCGACGGAGGGTTCGCGCGGCCCGCTCGCCAAGGGCGTCGACGGCGGCAACGACGTGCGCAGCCAGCTGGGCGACGCGCTCCAGCCGGCCGGCGCGCAGGGTTCGGACGACATGCGCCTGATCGCCGCCTCCGCTGGGGCCGGGGCGGGCGGCATCGTCCTGATCGGCGCGGCCCTGATGTGGTGGCGCCGCATGCGGAACCGGGCGTACTGACCCGCTCCGCTCCCCCCGACCGGCACGGCCCGTTCCCCGTCCCCCACGGCGCGGGCCGTGTCGCCGACTCACGCACCAGCACATCCGACCGAGGAGAGGTCATGCCTCCGCGTACGACCGACAGCACACCGGAGAGGCGCGACGACGACCGAGCGCCTTCGACGGACCCGGAGCCCCGGATCACCGGGGAGCGGGAGGGCGGCGCGGCTGCCGGGGCGGGGGCCGACTCCGGCAAGGGCGCCGACAGCTCATCCGACGCCCGCCACGCCGAGACCGGCTCCGGCGCCGGACACACAGCGACCCCCCACGCTCCGGCCGGCGACGACGGCACGGACCAGCGGGTCGCCGCGATGCGGCGGGCCGCCGACGGGGGGCGGCGGTGGCGGGCCCTGCATATGGCCGGGTGTGCCGTGCTGCTGGCGGTCGCGGTGACGGGTGGGGCCGTCGCTTTCGGCGGCGGGCAGGACGGCGGGAGTGGCGTCGCCGCCGTGTCGGCGGCCGGGGCGCTGTCGCCCGGCGATCTCGCGCGGGGGGATCTCGACGCGGGGATCGCGTCCCTGCAGAAGCACCTCCGCGCCCAGCCGCGGGACTTCGGCAGCTGGTCCACCCTCGGGGTCGCCTACGTCGAGCAGGCCCGCACCAAGGGCGACCCCTCCCGGTACCCGCAGGCCGAGCGCGCCCTGCGGCGGTCCCTCGAGCTGGAACCCGGCAACGACCGGGCCCTGGCCGGGCAGGCCGCCCTCGCCGCCGCAAGGCACGACTTCCCCGGCGCCCTGAACCACGCCGACCGGGCCCTGCAGCAGAACCCCTACAACGAACGCGCCCTGTGCACCCGTATCGACGCCCTCGTCGAACTCGGCCGGTACGACGACGCCGCGAAGGCCGCCGACACCGCCGATGACAGGCGCCCGGGCGTGCCCGTCTTCACGCGGTACGCGTACGTGCACGAGCTGCGCGGCGATGTCCGTACGGCGCGTGCCGTGCTGGAGCGCGCCCTGGGCTCCGCGAGCGCCCCCGCCGACATCGCGTACGTGGCCACCGCCCTCGGGCAACTCGCCTGGAACCAGGGCGAGTACAAGACGGCCCTCGGCCACTACGCCCGTGCCCTCGCCGCCGACGACGCGTACCTGCCCGCTCTGGAGGGGCGCGCCCGCGCCCAGGCCGCGAGCGGTGACCGGGCCGCCGCCGTGACCGGGCTCGAGCAGGTCGTCGCCCGGTTCCCGCTGCCCGGTCCGCTCGTCGCCCTCGGCGAGCTGTACGAGGCCCGGGGCGCCGACGGCGACCGGGCCAAGGCCGGCGACCAGTACGCCCTCGTCGACGCCTGGACGGCCCTCGCCCGGGCCGGCGGCGTCAACGCCGACCTCGACTCGGCCATGGCCGCCGCCGACCACGGCGACAAGAAGGAGGCCCTGCGCTCCGCCCGCGCCGAGTGGGACCGCCGCCGGAGCGTGCACACCGCCGACGCCCTCGCCTGGGCCCTGCACGTCAACGGCCGCGACGAGGAGGCCCTGCCGTACGCCCGCCGGGCGACCGCGACCGGGTACCGCAACGCCGTCTTCCTCTACCACCGCGGCGTCATCGAGCGCGCCGCCGGCGACGAGCGCGCGGCCCGCACGCATCTGAAGGCCGCGCTGGACCTGAACCCCGGCTTCTCGCCCCTCGGCGCGCGCGAGGCCCGTACCGCACTCAAGGACCTGGAGGGGAACCGGTGACCCTGCGCCGGCTGTTCGCGTCCGGCGCCGCCGTCCTCACGGCCGCCTGCGCGCTCACCCTGCTGCCCGCCGCCGCGGCGAGCGCCCACCCGCTGGGCAACTTCACCGTCAACCGCTACGACGGCCTGGTCGCCGCCCCCGGCGAGCTGCGGGTCCACCACGTCGAGGACCTCGCCGAGATCCCGGCGACCCAGGCGGGGCCGGACATCGAGCGTCTGGGCATCGCCATGTGGGCCCGCGAGCGGTGCGCCGCGGCAGCCGGGGACAGCCGCGCGACCGTCGACGGACGCGAGGTCGCCCTCTCCGCCGAGCGCAGCCGCGCGCTCGTGCGGCCCGGGCAGGCCGGGCTCGACACCCTGCGTGTGGAGTGCGAGCTGACCGCTCCTCTCCCGGCGGGCGAGAAGACCGTGTCTCTCGGCTTCCGCGGTGCGGGTGCCTCCGGCGGCCCGGGCTGGCGGGAGATCACGGCTCGGGGCGACCGTATGACGCTCGCCGCCTCGGACGTGCCGGAGAAGTCGATATCGGCCGAGCTGACCCGCTACCCGGAGGAGTTGCTGTCCTCCCCGGCCGACACGGCGTCGGCCGCCCTGCGGGTGCGCCCCGGCGGCGCCGCCCTGGCCGGGGGTGAGCCGGACGCCCCCGCGGCCTCGGTGCTCCCGCGCGGCGCGGACCGCTGGACCCGTGCCCTGGACGACCTGGTGGCCCGGCAGGACCTCAGCCCCGGCTTCGCCGCGCTGGCCCTCCTCATCGCCGTCGTCCTGGGTGCGATGCACGCGCTCGCCCCGGGCCACGGCAAGACCATCATGGCCGCCACTGCTGCGGCCCGGGGCGGGCAGGCCCGGATGAAGGACGTCCTGCCCATGGCCGCCTCCGTGACCGTCACGCACACCCTGGGCGTGATCGCCCTGGGCCTCCTGGTCACGGCCGGCTCGGCGGCGGCGCCCTCGGTGATCGCCTGGCTCGGTGTCGCCAGCGGCCTCCTGGTGACCCTGGCGGGCGCGAGCCTGCTCCGCCGCGCCCTGCGCAACCGCGCGCACACCCACCCGCACGGCCGTCAACACGACCACGGAAGCCACACCCACGACCACGACGGCCACCACCACGATCACGACCATGACCACGCGCACGCGCACGACCACAAGGATCACCACCACCACGACCACGACCACCGCCACGATCACAAGGGCCACGACCACCCCCACGCCCATCCCCACGCGATCGAGCACACCCACGGCGGTTTCACCCACAGCCACCCCGTGGCTCCCACCCTGCGCGGCACGATCCTCATGGGCTTCGCGGGCGGGCTGGTGCCCAGCCCGTCCGCCGTGGTGGTGCTGGTGGGCGCCGCGGCCCTCGGACAGGCCTGGTTCGGGCTGCTGCTCGTCGTCGCGTACGGCGTCGGCCTGGCGCTCACCCTCACGGCCGCCGGGTACGCCGTCGTGAAGGCGGGCAGCGGCATGACCCGGCTCCTGGACCGGCGCCCCCGCTGGGGGGTGGGCCCGATGGCGGCCCTGGTGCGCCGGACCGCTCCGCTCGGCTCGGCCTTCGCCGTGGTGGTTCTCGGCGCCGGACTGGTGTTCAAGGGGGCGGCATCCGCACTCGGCTGAGTTACGTTCGTGAGGCGTCGGACGTCAGGAGAAACGCGGACGTCGTGAGGAAGTCCGTCCTCGTGGGGAAAACACACTCCATGGAGATTCCGCCCGGCTGCGAATGGGGGCGCCGTGTTCGAAGAACCGGGCCATGAGCGTGTGATCGCGGGCCGCTACCGGCTGCTGGCGCCGCTCGGCGAGGGCGGCATGGGAACGGTGTGGCGCGCCCGCGACGAGGTGCTGCACCGCGAGGTCGCCGTCAAGGAGGTGCGCGCCCCGGCCGGGCTGGCGGGCGACGACGTGCAGCGGATGTACGCCCGGCTGGAGCGGGAGGCGTGGGCCGCGGCCCGGGTCGCCAACCACAACGTGGTGACGGTGTACGACGTGGCGACGGACGACGACCGGCCGTGGATCGTCATGGAACTGGTCCGTGGACTCTCCCTGGCGGAGGTCCTGGACGCCGAGGGCCCGATGGCACCGCAGCGGGCCGCGCACATCGGCGCCGAGGTACTGGCCGCGCTGCGGGCGGCGCACGAGGCCGGGGTCCTGCACCGCGATGTGAAGCCGGCCAACGTGCTGATCTCGAACGACGGCCGGATCGTGCTCACCGACTTCGGCATCGCCATGGTCGAGGGCAGCTCGGCGCTGACCATGACCGGGGAGGTCATCGGCTCGCCGGAGTTCCTCGCCCCGGAGCGGGCTCTCGGCCGTACTCCGGGCCCGGAGTCGGACCTGTGGTCGCTCGGGGTGCTGCTGTACGCGGCGGTCGAGGGCCATTCCCCCTTCCGTCACGACACACCGCTGAGCACGCTGCGGGCGATCGTCGACGAGGAGCTGCCGCCGCCGTACCGAGCGGGTCCGCTCGCCCCGGTGATCGAGGGGCTGCTGCGCAAGGACCCCGAGCAGCGGCTTCCGCCCGAGCGGGCCGAGCAGGATCTGCGGGCCGTCGCGGCGGGCGGCTCGCCGGGCCCGGACCTGACGCGGGCGGTGGCGTTCCCGCCGACGGTCGCGGGCCACCCCGAGCCCGCTCCCACTCCCCCGATGCCGTTCCCCGGCCCGCCGGCGGCATCGGGGTCGACCGCCACCCCGGCGGCCACCGGCCGGGACCGGGACCGCAGGACCGGGCGGGTGCTGGTGGCGGGGGTGATCGCGCTGGCGCTCGCGGCGGGCGGTCTGACGTACGCGCTGCTCAACAACGGGGACGGTTCCGGCGGCAACGACCAGGGGGCCGGGGACGCCACGCCCACCGCGCCCAAGAGTCCCCCGCGGGACACCGCGACCGAGAAGTCCAGCCCGTCGCCGACCCCGAGCGAGAGCAAGGAGAGCAGTCCACCGCCGCAGTCGGTGCGGGTCTCCCTGGAGGGCCGGCGCACGGACTACACGGGCACCTGTCCGCCGCCGAACGCCCAGGCGCCGGAGTTCACGGCGACGCTCACGGTGGGACGGGAGCCGGCCGAGGTGAGCTACCGCTGGGTGACGCGGGACGGCCAGGTGCTGGACGGGGGCTGGAAGACGCTGTCGTTCGCGGAGGGCGGCGGCCGTTCGAAGCGGGACACGGTGCGGGTGTCGACCGAGGCGGAGACCGGGACGTTCGAGAACGAGATCAGCGTCGAGGTGCGGGAGCCGGTGCGGACGACGTCCGAGTCGGTGCCGTTCTCCGTGACGTGCGAGACGGAGACCCCGTCCGACGGGGCCTCCCCTTCTCCTTCCGGCACGGATCCGGACTCGGGCCAGGACCCGGATTCGGAGTCCGGCTCCGATTCCGAATCCGGTTGAGCGGTCAGTCGTTGCTGTTGAGCACCGGCAGGTAGCCGCCCGACTGGCCCGGTGCCTTCGGGTGGTACGACTCGCCGATGTTGAGCCAGCTGACGCTGTGCAGCCAGGAGTCGCCGGAGCAGATCTCGTGGCCGGTGAAGGTGGTGCGGACGTCGCCGAAGGCGAAGCCGTGGTTCGCGGCGCGCTTGCCGATGGCGGTGTTGAGGTGGTCGGAGGCGTCGTTGATGGCCTTGCGCTTGGTCTCGGACAGGCCGAGGCAGGTGGCGCCGAGCTTGTAGAAGCGGGGGTAGCCGAGGACCACGACCCGGGCGACGGGGGCCTTGGAGCGGATGGCCGAGTACACGCCGTCGAGCTTGCCGGGGAGCGTGGAGTCGACGTACGCCCGGGCGGTGTTGATGCGGGAGACGCAGGCGCTGTCGGACTGGGTGACACAGGTCGTCATGACGTCGGCGAATCCGGCGTCGTTGCCGCCGACACTGATCGAGACGAGGGCGGTGGAGGCGCT
The DNA here is from genome assembly GCF_042955185.1 of Streptomyces sp. NPDC012474. Lineage (NCBI taxonomy): Bacteria > Bacillati > Actinomycetota > Actinomycetes > Kitasatosporales > Streptomycetaceae > Streptomyces > Streptomyces sp. NPDC012474. The sequence continues at coordinate 78,223 of NZ_JBIBEP010000013.1, read as the reverse complement.
GAGCGGGGTGAGCTGATTTGCGAGAACATCACTCGTTCGGGCGCCCGAGCAGGCGGTGAAGGCGAAGGTCGAGGGTGAGTTGGCGGCGGCCCAGAGGTAGGGATAGGCCTTGGTGCTGCGCTTGCAGTCGCCGCTGGAACTGATGTAGCTGCCCGCTCCGACTCCGGAGGAGTAGGAGTCACCGAGCGCCACGTAGCCGCCAGTTGCGGCGAGTGAGGACGCCTGCGCCGTCGCTGCCCCGGTAAGGGCGGTGACGACGGCGAGGAGGAGCGAGCTCACGAGGACGACAAGTCGGGAACGTCTCATGGAACCTCCCTTTAGCAGGATCTCTGCCATAACCGTGGTAGCAGCTACGCGTGTTGACAGGAAGTGTCCATGCCAAGTCTTTTCGGCCCATCCCCGGATGCTTGGCACGTTCCCCACGTCTCACGTCGCGCGTCAGGGTTCTGCTATTAGGTGCTCATGACAAGCTTGTCGACGGGTGCTCAACTTCCTTCCTGCGCACCGGCGTTTGAACCGGCTGCTGCGATCGCGCGGTGACCGCCGCCCGCACCGGCACCTGAACACGCGTTCCCCAAAGGCCCTGATTGCCTCCGGGGAACGCATGTTTATGCGACGGGAACGTGCAACTTGCGTCGCACAAGACGCCTGACACAACGAACAAACCAACAAAAACGTGAGAGGCCGTTCCAGGTCTTGCCATACGGGTTCAATCGTCAATACCGTCATACATCTCACCCGCATCGGTCCGTCAGTACGCGGCTCTAGGGGAGGGCTCAAGGACCGCGACGTACCGGCGCGGGGCGCGGTAGGGGGGTGCCGTGCTCGGTGATCTCAACTGTCTCCGGGCCGTGCCGCGCGGTCGGCTGCCGTTCTCGCAGTCGGCCAGCTTTGCCAGCTCACCCGGCGTGCCCGAAGCTCCATCTCGGCGTGCCACGGGTGAGAACCCCCCTTTCGAACCGGACTGGATCCGGACTGCCCTGGGGGGGCGGTCCACCGGACGAGAGGGACCAGACTCATGAGTTCAGTTCTGCAACCGGCCGCGACGGACCCGCATCCGCCGACCGCCGGAAAGTACCGGCCCGTCTCCTCGCACCTGGCCATAGCGCCGCCGGTGAGCGTGGTCATCCCGGCGATGAACGAGGCGGAGAACCTTCCGTACGTCTTCAAGACACTGCCCGACTGGATCCACGAAGTGGTCCTGGTCGACGGCAACTCCAGCGACGACACCGTCCAGGTGGCCCGTGAGCTGTGGCCCGAGGTCAAGGTCGTCGAGCAGCGCGGCAAGGGCAAGGGCGACGCCCTGATCACCGGATTCCAGGCCTGCACCGGCGACATCATCGTGATGGTCGACGCGGACGGCTCGGCGGACGGCGGGGAAATCCTCTCCTACGTCTCCGCCCTGGTCTCCGGCGCGGACTTCGCCAAGGGCTCCCGCTTCGCCAACGGCGGCGGCACCGACGACATGACCTTCATCCGCAAGATGGGCAACTGGGCGCTGTGCACCGTCGTCAACCGCAAGTTCGGCGCCCGCTACACCGACCTGTGCTACGGCTACAACGCCTTCTGGCGGCACTGCCTCGACAAGATCGACCTCGACTGCACCGGCTTCGAGGTCGAGACCCTGATGAACATCCGGGTCGTCAAGGCCGGGCTCAAGGTGCAGGAGATCCCGAGCCACGAGTACCTGCGCATCCACGGCGTCAGCAATCTGCGGGCCGTGCGGGACGGCCTGCGCGTGCTCAGGGTGATCCTTCAGGAGCGCTCCAACCGCCGTGCCCTGCGCCGCCGTTCGCCCCGTTCGTCGATGCCGGCCGCGATGCGGGGAGAGGTGTCTTGAGCGGTCCCGGCATCTCCGTCGTGATCTGCGCGTACACCGAGGACCGCTGGGAGGACATCCTCGCGGCGGTCTCCTCGGTCCGCGCGCAGTCGCGGCCGGCCCTGGAGACGCTGCTGGTCGTCGACCACAACGAGACGCTCCGGGAGCGGCTCGCCAAGGAGTACAAGGAGTACGACGAGTACACGGAGTCCTCCGGGGACGCCGTGGTGCGGGTGCTCGCCAACGCGGGCCCCCGCGGCTTGTCCGCCGGCCGCAACACCGGCATCGCCGTCGCGCGCGGTGAGGTCGTGGCCTTCCTCGACGACGACGCCGTGGCCGAGCGCGACTGGCTGCGCCACTTCGCCGAGGCGTACGGCGACCCGCGGGTGATGGCGGTCGGCGGGCGCACGGTGCCGGTCTGGGCGTCGGGACGCCGGCCGGACTGGTTCCCGGAGGAGTTCGACTGGGTGGTGGGCTGCACGTACCGGGGCCTGCCGCGCGGCCGGGTCCGGGTGCGCAACGTGCTCGGCGGCAACGCCTCGTTCCGCCGCAGCGCCTTCGACGCGGCGGGCGGCTTCGCCACCGGCATCGGACGGGACGGCGACAAACGCCCACTGGGCTGCGAGGAGACGGAACTGTGCATCCGCCTCAGCCGCGCCCGTCCCGACGCGGTGCTGCTGATCGACGACCGGGCGGTGATCCACCACCGGGTGCCCGAGGTGCGCGAGCACTTCCGCTACTTCCGCACCCGCACCTACGCCGAGGGGCTGTCCAAGGCGCTGGTGGCCCGCAGTGTCGGGGCCGGGAAGGGTCTGGAGTCGGAGCGCCGGTACGCCGCCCGGGTCCTGCCGGCCGGGGTGGGCCGGGGCCTGCGGGACGCCCTGCTGGCCAGGCCGGGCGGGGCGGGGCGGGCCGGGGCGATCGTGGCCGGGGTGCTGACGGCGGCGGGCGGTTACGTCGTCGGCAGCGTCCGGGCGCGCCGGGGCGGAACCACGTTCCGGGTGCCGCAGGTGGAGGTGGCGGCCCGTGAGTGACGCCCGCGTACCGATCCTCATGTACCACGCGGTCGCGACCGACCCGAACGACGCGACCCGCGCCCTGTCGGTGACCCCGGAGGCCTTCGCCGAGCAGATGGCGGTGCTCGCCGACCGGGGTCTCACGCCCGTCACCACGGCCCGACTGGCCGCGTGCTGGCGCTCCGGCCGGCCGCTGCCCGAGCGGCCGGTCCTCATCACCTTCGACGACGGCTACGAGGGCGTGCACCGGCACGCCCTCCCCGCACTCGCCAAGCACGGCTTCCCGGCCACCCTGTTCGTCTCGACCGGGTGGCTCAGGGGGCCGTACGACACCGGGGGCGGCCTGGACACCATGCTGGACTGGGACCAGGTCCGCGAACTCGCGGCGGGAGGCGTGGAGATCGGCGGGCACAGCCACACTCACCCGCAGCTCGACCAGGTCTCCGACGCCACGCTGCGCTTCGAGCTGATCCACTGCAAGGAGATCGTCTCGGACCAGCTGGGCACCGTCCCGGCCTCGTTCGCCTACCCCTACGGCTACTCCAGCCGCCGGGTCCGGCAGGCGGTGCGCGAGACGGGCTACGCCCAGGCCCTCGCCGTCGGCAACGGGCTCGCGCGGCGCGCGCAGGGGCCGTACGCGCTGCGGCGGGTGACGGTGCGTCGCAGCACGGGCATCGAGGAGTTCGAGCGGGTCGTCGAGGCCCGCGCGATCGCCCGTTCGTACGCCGGGGACCGTGCCCTGACCAAGGGGTACGCCGTCGTCCGCAGGGTTCGGCAGGCCCGCCGGCTGGTCTCCCGCTCCATGGGCTGACCTGCACGGGGTCAACATGCCGCGTGCACCTGGAAACCGGGTGCACGCGGCGTCCCCGTGCCGGATCATGGCGGCATGTCTGCAAACCCGCACGAGGCACTGCCGATCCGGCTCAACGTCGACGACTCCGACTCCCCGTCCGACGTCGTCGACGCGCTGTTCCTCGGCCGCTTCGCGACGGGCGAGCAGCCGTACTCCCACGCGGTGAACATCGACCGCGTGCGGTCCGGGGCGACGCTGATGCCGTCCGGCGCCCGGGTGCTGCGCGTCGCCCGGGACGACGACCGCAGCGCGACGCTCGCCGAGGGCGACGGCTGGACGCTGCTGGTCTCCCGCTGGAACCGGGGCGCCGACGTCACGGTGACGGCGACCAGCGAAGAGCTCGCGAAGAAGGTCCTCGACCAGGCCACGGACGGCGCGGCGGACGAGCCCGAACCGCAGCCGGAGAACGTCACGATGGGCTTCTGGTACGTCTCCCCGCGGCGCGGCCCGCACCGCACCACCCGCCAGATCGCGGCGGGCACCTGGGAGGAGGTCCGGCCCAACTACACCGCGCCGGTGGCGGACGCGATGGACCGCCTGATGAAGACGACCCCGGAGGACATCGCGGGCCGTCTCCTGCTGCTCCACGGCCCGCCGGGCACCGGCAAGACGTCGGCGCTGCGGACACTGGCCCGATCCTGGCGCGACTGGTGCCAGGTCGACTGCGTCCTGGACCCCGAGCGGCTCTTCTCCGACGTCGGCTACCTCATGGACATCGCCATCGGCGAGGAGGACGCGACGGGCAAGGGCCGCTGGCGGCTGCTGCTCCTGGAGGACTGCGACGAGCTGATCCGCGGCGAGGCCAAGCACACGGCGGGCCAGGCCCTGTCGAGGCTGCTGAACCTGACGGACGGACTGCTCGGCCAGGGCCGCAATGTCCTGGTCGGGGTCACGACCAACGAGGACCTGGAGCGGCTGCACCCGGCCGTGGTCCGCCCGGGCCGTTGCCTCGCCCGGATCGAGGTCGGTCCGCTGACCCGTTCCGAGGCGGCGAACTGGCTGGGCGGGGAGGACGGCATCGGCCGCGAGGGCGCGACGCTGGCCGAGCTGTACGCACTGCGCCGGGGCACCTCCCCGACCGCCCTCCCGGAGCCACGCGGGGGCGTCGACGCGGGGCTGTATCTCTAGCGGGGTCATCCAGCGGGGTTATTCAGCGGGGCCCGTGGCGGGGTGCCATCCACCGGGCCCGCCGCGGAGCCACCCCGCCGGGACCCGTCGCAGGGTCACCCCGCCGGGACCCGTCGCAGGGTCACCCCGCCGGGACCCGCCGCGGAGCCACCCCGCCGGGACCCGCCGCGGAGCCACCCCGCCGGGACCCGCCGCGGGGTCACCCACCGGGCCCTCACAACCGCTTCTCACCTCCCTGTTACCCAGGCGTGCCAAGGTGTGCCGCGGAGCGACGCCGCGCTCCGCATGGACCAGGGAGGCCTCCGATGGCGCACACGGCGCCCACCGTGTTCAGCGAACCCGCCCACCGCGTCGCACGGTGGGTCCTGCCCGTCGCACTCGGTGTCGTCTACGGCAACTGGGTCGCCGTGAACCGGCGTCACGGCGGCCCGATCACCGGAGCGGATGTGGCGTCGGGAGTGTGGAGCGCACTGGCCTTCACGGCGCTCTGCATCGCCGTGGTCCAGGTGATCCGGCGCCTCAGACGCGACCTGCACGCCCTGCACGCCCTGCTCCGGGCCGCCTTCGCCGGTGTCGCCCTGGGCTTCCTCTACAGCCAGACCGGCGACGACATCCGCCCCGTGGTCATCACGGCACTGCTGGTCACGGCAGTCGTCTTCCTCCTGCTGTTCTACCGCTTCCACACGCGCACCGACACGTAGCGGATCCGGCGGGCCAGGCCGCCATGACGGCTACGACTGCCACGACCGCCCTCCAGGGCCTGCGGTGCTTTGATAGGGATATGACCCTGTTCGTGGGCACGTCCGGGTGGCAGTACAAGGACTGGCGGGACGTCCTGTACCCGTCCGGGCTGCCGATGCGGCTCTGGCTGGAGGAGTACGCGGCGCAGTTCGCCACCGTCGAGATCAACAACGCCTTCTACCGGCTGCCGGCCCGGGAGACCTTCGAGGACTGGCGGGGGCGGGTGCCCGGGGACTTCGTCGTCGCGGTCAAGGCGAGCCGCTATCTGACGCACATCAAGCGGCTCAAGGATCCCGAGGAGCCGGTGCACCGCCTGTTGAGTCACGCGGCGGGCCTCGGCGACCGTCTCGGCCCGGTCCTGCTCCAGCTCCCGCCCACCCTGCGCGCCGACCCGGGCCTGCTGGACGCGTGCCTGGCCTGCTTCCCGGCCCCGGCCAGGGTCGCGGTCGAGCCGCGCCACGACTCCTGGTGGACCCCACAGGTCCGCCGCGTCCTGGAGTCCCGGCGTGCCGCCCTGTGCTGGGCCGACATCCTGGCCCGCCCGGCGACACCTCTGTGGCGCACCACCGACTGGGGCTACGTCCGCTTCCACCAGGGCCGCGCCCGGCCCTGGCCCCGCTACGGCCGCCGCTCCCTCGCCACCTGGCTCGACCGCATCGCCACGACCTGGTCCGACGGCGAGGACGTCTACGCGTACTTCAACAACGACCCGGGCGGCGCGGCGGTGGAGGACGCGATGGCGTTCGCACGGGCGGGGAGGTCCGCGGGGCTGGACATCACGAGGACACCGGAGCGACTGACACAGCGGTCCGGTTAGGCCCCCGGCCTCCCTACTCCCCGGACGCCGCCCGCAGGGCGTCCCGTACCGCGGCGAGCGCGACGTCCTCGCCCAGCCCGAGCCTCCTGGCCCGCTCCACATAGGCCTGTGCGGCCGAGGCCAGTTCGCGGTCCGCCGCGGAGCCGGCGGCGGCCACGAACGTGCCGTTGCGGCCGCGCGTCTCGATCACCCCGTCCGCCTCCAGCGCCCGGTACGCCTTGGCGACCGTGTTCGCGGCGAGCCCCAGCGACTCGGCCAGCCCCCGGACGGTCGGCAGCCGGTACCCCACCGGCAGCGCACCCGACCGGGCCTGCTCGGAGATCCGCGCCCGCACCTGCTCGTACGGCGGGGCGCTGTCGTCGATGTCGATCTTCAAGGTCACAGCCCGATTGTCGCGCACCCGCCGGAAAATGAGAGGCACCCCGAACAGGTCCACGCGTAGCGTGCGTCCCCATGACCGTGATCGTGCGCGACCTGCGCCCCGACGTCCGAGCCGACGCCGAGGGGTTCTCAGCCACCCGCCGCCTCGCCCTTCCGTACATGCTCTCCACACCCGAGTCCGTGGTGCACACCCTCACGCACGCCCACCCGGACGCCCGCTTCGGGCAGCTCGTCGCCGAGGAGGACGGCGAGGTCATCGGCACGGCCCAGATCAGCGTCGCCCATGACAGTCCGGAGCCCGGCCAGGGCTCCGCCAACATCTATGTGCGCCCCGGCCACACGGGGCGCGGCGCCGGTTCGCTCCTGCTGCGCACCGCCGAGGAGCGCCTGGGACGCCTGGGTGTCACCAAGCTGTTCACGTGGGTGCTGGACGAGCCGGACAATCGCGCCTTCGCCGAGCGGCGCGGGTTCCGGGCCAGCCGTTCCGCCTGGTTCCTGCGCCTGGACCTGGCGGCGGGCACCCTGCCACCCCGCCAGGATCCGCCGGCGGGCGTCGAGCTGCGCACGGCGGCCGACTTCGCGGACGATCCGCGTCCCGTGTTCGAACTGGACGCGGAGACCTCGTCGGACGAACCGAGCGACATCGACGTGGAGTTCACGGACTACGAGGCCTGGATCGAGGAGACCTGGAAGAACCCGCTCCTGAACCGCGACCTGACCACGATCGCGGTCGTCGACGGGCGCCTCGCCGCCTTCACCTCGGCGTTCACCGACGGTGGCTCCCGTTACGCCACGGCCATGACCGGCACCTCCCGCGCGTTCCGGGGGCGGGGCCTGGCGAAGCTCGCCAAGAACGACTCCCTGCACCGCGCCCGCGCCGCGGGGTACACCGAGGCGTTCACCGGCAACGACACCGGCAACGAGCCGATGATCGCCATCAACAAGTGGTTCGGCTACGAGACCTGCGCGAAGGAAATACGGTATGTCCGCGAACTCGGCTGACCGCATCCCGCAGTTGGACGTCGTGCTCGTCAAGGCGGGCCGTACGAAGATCCGTTACACCGGCGAGCTGCTGACGGACGACGGCACCCGCCTGGCGGTCCGCGCCCCGTGGGCGGGCTCCGGCGTCCGCGACTTCGGCTTCGTCCGCTTCGAGCCCGGGGACGTCTTCACGGAGTACTACTGGCGTGACCGCTGGTACGCGATCAAGGAGGTCCGCTCCGCCACGGGCGCGCTGAAGGGCTGGTACTGCGACATCACCCGCCCCGCCGTGCGCTCCGGGTCGGAGTTGGTCGTGGAGGATCTGGACCTGGACCTGTGGCGCTCCGCGGACGGCACGGACGTACGGCGCCTGGACGAGGACGAGTTCGCCGAGAGCGGCCTCGCCGAGACGGACCCGGAGGCGGCGCGGGCCGCCCTGGGCGCGCTCGACGAACTGGAGTCACTCGCCCGCGGCGGCGACTTCACCGCGCTCCTGGCCTGACGTCCGGACCTGAGCGACCACCGCGTACCGCTCGTCCGTGACCTGCCCGCCCCACAGCAGCGGGTCGTCCGAGAGCCGCTCCACGGACACCCGCCCGGCGATCGGGGCGAGCAGGCCGGTGAGCCGCTCGGCGGGTATGCCGACCGGATCCACGCTCCCCCACACGCCCTCGACCAGCACGAGCCGCCCGCCCGGCCGCAGCAGGCCGCACCAGTGCCCGAGGGCGCGGCCGGGGTCGGGCAGGGCCCACAGGACGTGCCGGACGAGCACGGCGTCGAAGCGCTGTTCCCCGACCGGCGGTGCCGCGGCGTCACCGACGAGGAACACGGCGTCACGCCCGGCGAGCTTCTCCCTGGCGAGCGTCACCATCGCCGGGGAGAGGTCCACGCCCGTCACCCGGTGCCCCTGCTCGGACGCGAGGAGCGACAGGCTGCCGGTGCCGCACCCGAGGTCGAGGACGTCTGACGCCCGTGCGGGCAGCCAGCCGCGCAGCCGCCCGGCCCAGGCGCGGCGCACCCGCGGGTCGCGCAGGCCGTGGTCCGGTTCCTCGTCGAAGGAGGCGGCCTCGGCGTCCCAGTCCACATTGGTCATGGTTCCAAGAGTGACACCCGCCACTGACACTCGAATCGTGACTGCCGCCACTGACAGACCGGGAGCGATGAGTAACCCTCCCCCGAAAGGTCTACCTCCGTGAGAACGCGGAACCCGGTAGCCCCTAAGGAGGCAGCCATGCGCCGTGTGACCGTGCAGAAGCCCCTGAAGAAGACGGATGTCCGCCGGGTCCGCGAAGAGGCCGACGAGCGCCCCTCGGGGCGCCCCGAGGTTCGCAAGGACATCGCCCGCACCTGGTGGCCGGACGCCTGAACGGGCCGGTACCGATCATGAGACGCACGCCTCAGAGCAGCCGCTTGCGGTAGTGGACGCGGTCATAGGGCCCGTCCACGCGGCGTTCCACCTGCTCGTAGCCGTATCTCGGACAGATCTCCTGGTTCTCCCACATCAGACCTCCATGGGCTGCGGCACGCGCCCGATGCGCTCGATGCAGGGGCGGAAGGCCGCGTCGATCACGTCCGCGACGACCGATACGTCGGCGGCCCGGCCGGCCGGATCCTCTCTTCCGCCATGCCGCGACGGTACCTACCTGATGCCAGTCCGAACCCTCCCTTAAGCGGGCCATAAGGATCTCCTCCACCCGCCCTCAGCAGGCGATTTCGCGGTTCCCAGGGGCTAGCTTCGGGAGCACCCCACGGGATCCGGTCCACCGGGCCCGGGCCTGTCCCCCGCACCGCTTCGAGGAGTTCCCGCATGCCCGCACGCCGCACAGCAGCCACCGTCGCCGCTCTCGGCAGCCTCCCGCTCGCCCTGACCGCCCTGGCCGCCGCCCCGGCCGCCGCGCACGGCTCGATGGGCGACCCGGTCAGCCGGGTCTCGCAGTGCTACGCCGAGGGCCCCGAGAGTCCGAAGTCGGCCGCGTGCAAGGCGGCGGTCGCGGCGGGCGGCACCCAGGCCCTGTACGACTGGAACGGCATCCGCATCGGCGACGCGGACGGCCGGCACCAGCGGCTCATCCCGGACGGCAGGCTGTGCAGCGCGAACAACGAGCAGTTCAAGGGCCTCGACCTGGCCCGCGCCGACTGGCCCGCGACCAGCGTGAGCAGCGGCTCGCACACCTTCCAGTACCGGGTGACGGCCCCTCACAAGGGCACGTTCAAGGTCTACATCACCAAGCCCGGCTACGACCCGGCCAAGCCGCTCGCCTGGCAGGACCTGGATCTCGCCAACCCGGTCGCGACGTCCACCGACCCGGCCGCCACCGGCGGCTTCTACACCTTCTCCGGCAACCTGCCCCAGCGCTCCGGCAAGCACCTGCTGTACGCGGTCTGGCAGCGGTCGGACAGCCCGGAGGCGTTCTACTCCTGCTCGGACGTCAGCTTCGGCGGCGGTGGCAGCGGCGGTGGCAGCACCGCGGGCGGCGCCGCCGCACCGGCCCCGTCCGCCTCGGCTCCCAGCGAGAAGCAGATCGAGGAGGGCAACGACAAGTCGACCATCGAGCACCACGGGCACGGCGACAACGACCCCGGCACCTCGGCGGCTCCGGCCGCGGCTCCGCGGGGGAGCACGGCGGACCGGCCGAAGGCCGCCGCGTCCGCGCCCAACCAGCCGAAGGCGGCCGGTGCCACCGGCAACCTCGCCGAGACCGGCGGCGACAGCGGCACCACGTACCTCGCGATCGGGGGCGCGGCCACGCTTGCGCTCGGCTCGTCGGCCCTGTTCCTGTCGTCCCGGCGCCGGACGGTGAGGCCCGGCGCCGGACGGTGAGCGGCGGGCCGCACGGCGGCTGATCCCCACCGTCCCATGACCCGGGGCCTGTCCGGCGGCTCAGGCCGGACAGGCCCCGAAACGATTCCCCTGACATGTGTCCATCGGTGACACGTGTCATTCGAATGCTGAAGCACAGGTGGTGGGCCTGGCCCGCGCCGGATCGAGGGCGTTGGCCACCTCATGGAAGGCGACCCGGTCGAGCAGCCCGATGGCCACGTGTTCGGACAGGTCGACGGGGCACAGGTCCTGGAGCAGGACGTTGCGCACGTCCGGCCCGCTCAGGTACTGGCTGCGCCACGGCGTGACGACCTCGTCGTACCGCGTGGCGATGACGGTGTAGCGCACGCCGGGCACGGTGTCGCCGCCCGCGTTGAGCTTGGTGAGGAAGGCGGAGCCGGTGACCTGGTCGGCGAGGGCGGGGGTGTTCTTCGCCAGCAGGTCCGCGGCGCCCGGGAAGTACGGCAGCAGGTGGGTGAAACCGCTCAGGGTGGTGCCGTGGTTGCTGGGCGCGATGCCGACGAGGGCGTTCACCTTGGCGGCTCCGCCGAGGAACTTCAGGTAGTAGCGGGGCATCATGCCGCCCTGCGAGTGTCCGACGACGTCGGTCTCGGCGGCGCCGGTGGCCGCGAGCACCTTGTCGACGAAGTCCTTCAGCTGTCCGGCGGACTTCTCGACGGGGCCGAGGCCGTGGAAGAAGGGGACTCCCTCCAACTGCCCGTAGTCGAGGGAGAAGACGCAGTAGCCGCGGACCTTCAGGTAGGGGGCGAGGCCCAGCCAGTTGTCGACGGAGTTCCCGAGCGTGCCGTGGACGAGGATGACGGGGCGGGGGTGGGCGGCGGACGGCTTGCAGGAGTAGTCGTTCCAGCCGGAGTTCCAGCCGGAGCCCGGGGCACCGGCGGCCTGGGCCGTGGTGGCGGGGACGGTGACGGCCGCGGCGGTCAGCAGCAGCGCGGCCAGGGGTCTGAGCACTCGTTTCCAGGGCAGCATCGGGTGATCTCCTTGCGGCTCAAGGGAGGTGCGACGGCACTTGGCCCTGTGATCCGGATCACGAGGATGCTGTTCATTCGTCAAGTTACGGGCGAGTAGTCAAACTGGGAAGTTACGCGTCAGTAAAAACTTGCAGCGGTAACCGGCACCCACGGCCACGACTGAGACCCCCTCACCAGGCGGGCCGGATGGGCCCGTGCGGAGCGATCCGCAGCAACTGCCGCCCCAGCGACCGCACCTCCCGCTCCCCCAGCAGCTCCCCCCACTCCCGAACCGCTTCCGCCGCCACCTCCTCCGCGGCGCGCGTACACCCCCACCCCCGCTCGGTCAGCACGACCAGACGGGCCCGCGCGTCCCCGGGATGCGGCCGCCGCTCGACATACCCCTTGCGCACCATCTCGTCGACGAGCTGACTCGCGGCCTGCTTGGTCACCCCGAGATGGGCGGCGAGGTCGGTGACCGTCGCGCCGTCCGGGGCGAGCCGGGCGAAGGCGAAGCCGTGCGCGGGGCGCACCCCTTCGAAGCCGCGGGCGAGCACGCCCTCGTTGATGCGTTGCGTGAGCCCGCCGGCGGCGGCGAGCAGGGCGGCGGACAGGGCCATGGCCTCGGAGTTCTGCACGCATGCATTGAAACACCCTTGACGTGATGGTCAAGCTGCTTGACCATATAGTCAAGCAGCTTGACCATCTGGAGGTCTCATGCCCATAGTCCGCTCGTCCGAAGCCGTCATCCACGAGATCCACGGCGCCCGATTCGTCTCGTACGCCACCCCGAACAGCGGCAGCAAGGAGCTGTGCGCCTGGCGCGGCGAGATCCCGGCCGGCCTCAAGGCGCCCGCGCACACGGTCAGCCGGGAGGAGATCTTCCATCTGCTCGACGGCGAACTGCTGATCACCCTCGACGGCCGCACCGAGCGGATCGCCGCGGGCGACACGGTGATCATCAACCCCGGCGCCACCCTGGCCGTCGAGAACCCGACCGACCGGACCGCGTTCTCCTGGGTCACCACCTCGATCGGCCTGGAGGCACGGCTGGCCGACGGCACCCGCATCGCGCCGCCGTGGGCCAACTGACGTCACGGGGAAGGCTCTACGCCGCCCGCCCCCCTAGTCCCCCGGGCATCACCGCCCGCGGCCCGAACTTCGCTCGCGCGCGGTCCGCGACCTCCTCGATGCGGCGGACCTTCTCGTCCACCGGGTCGAAGGTCAGCTGGTGGGAGGCCTGGTCGGCGGGGTCGAGCCCCTCGGCGCGCAGGGCGATCGCGCGGACCCGGGCGCGCTGCAGGCCGAGGGCCTCGTACATGCCGTACGCGGTCCGGGTCAGCGCCGGGGAGTGCGCGGTCGGCTCGGGCGGGGTGCGGCTGCGGGTGGTGGCGGACCGGTCGGCGTAGCGCACGGTCAGGGTGAGTGTGCGGCAGACCTTCTCCAGGGCCCGCAGCCGGGCGCCGATCTCCTCGGCGGCCGACAGCAGCGCCCGGCGGTGCAGGTCCGGATCCAGCTCGTCGCGCCCGAAAGGGCGTTCCGCCGCGAGGGACCGGGAGACGGCGTTCGGCACGACCCGGCCGCGGTCGACGCCGTTCGCCTTCTCGCGCAGTTCGCGGCCGGCCTTCGCGCCGATCAGCCGCTGCAGTGTGGACAGCGGTGCGGCGGCGGCCCGGCCGAGGGTGTCAAGGCCGTAGTCGCCCAGCGTGCGGGCGGTCGCGGCGCCCACACCGGGCAGCGCCGCGACGGGCTTGTCCGCGAGGAACTCCGCGATGGCGTCCGGCTCGCCGGTCACCGTACGCGTCACACCGGGCGCGGCGTCGCGCAGCGCCATCCTGGCCAGCATCGGCCCGGGCCCGGCCCCGATCACACAGTCGACGCCGTGGAGCGCGAGCGACCGCACCCGGATCACCGAGGCCAGTTCGACGGCGTCCCGCCCGAAGTACCGCTCGGCGCCGCGCAGGTCGGCCAGCGCCCCGTCCGGTGGCAGGGCCTGGACCACGGGCGTGAACTCCTCCAGCATCCCGAGCAGACGGGGCAGATCCGCCTCGCTCGCCGGAGGCAGCTGGAAACGTACGCAGAGGATGGTCATCCCGCACTCCCCGGACTCTGGTGCCACAACTTTCTTCCGACCGCCGCGGGCCCTTCCCCCGCGGGACGCAGATCGGCCCAGGGGTGCATCTCGTACCCCGTGGCCATGCGGATCCTCCGCTGCTCCATCGGGTCCTGGGCCGCGGAACCCGTCGGCGCGGGCGCCCCTTCCGAGCCGGCGAGCCGCCGGCGCACGGCCCCGTCACCGTCGTCACCGGAACCACCGCCACCGGCCAGCCGGGCCGCGACTCCCTCCAGCCCCTCCTCCCGGCGTACGTCCAGCAGGTCCGCGAGGTTCCAGGCGGCGGCGCCCACCACGCTGAGGCTGCGCGGGCCGCGGCGCTGCACCACCCCGCGCACCAGCAGCAGCCAGGAGTGGAAGACGGTGTGGGCGCAGGCGTCGTGGGAGTCGTCGAAGAAGGCGAGGTCGACCAGGCCCGTGCCGTCGTCCAGGGTGGAGAAGATGACGCGCTTTCCGGACCGGATCGGCGGCGTCTGCGTGGCCGCCTTGGCGCCCGCGACCAGCACCGTCTCCCCGTGCCGGGCCTCGCGCAGCCGCCGCGCCGACACCACACCGAGCTCGTCGAGGAACGTCCGGTGATCGTCCATCAGGTTCCGCGAGGCGTCCATGGACAGCACGCCCAGCTCGGCGCTGAGCCGCTCCGAGGAGGTGAGGTCGGGCAGTCCGGCCGGTGCGGTCTCGCGCCCCCCGGCCAGGGGGAGCTGGCCGCCGCCCCCGCCCCGGGCGCCCCGGTGCAGCTCGGTCAGATGCAGTTGCAGATCCCGGCGATTGGCGCCGAACGCGTCCAGCGCTCCCACCTGTGCGAGCCGCTGGGCCAGCGGACGGCTGGGCCGGCCCCGCTCCCAGAAGTCGACCAGCGAGGCGTACGGCTGCCCCTCGGCGATCCGCGCCGCCTCGGCCTCGCTGATGCCGTGCACATCGGAGAGAGCCAGCCGCAGACCCCATTTACCGGACACCAGTTCGATACGGTGTGCGACGCCCGACGTGTTCACGTCCAGCGGCAGCACGGGCACTCCGCGCCGCCGCGCGTCCGCCAGCAGCAGCCGCTTCGGGTACATGCCGGGGTCGTGCGTGAGCAACCCCGCGTAGAAGGCGGCCGGGTGATGCGTTTTCAGCCACGCCGACTGGTACGTCGGTACGGCGAAGGCGACCGCGTGCGCCTTGCAGAAGCCGTACGACCCGAAGGCCTCGACGATCTCCCAGGTCCGCTGAATCGTTTCCGCGTCATAGCCGTTCACCGCAGCGTGCTGCGCGAACCACACCTTGATCCGCTCCTGCGACTCCGGATCCGACAGCCCGCGCCGCACCCGGTCGGCCTCGCCGCGCCCGCAGCCGGTCATGATGTCGACGATGTCGATGATCTGCTCGTGGAAGACGACGACCCCGTAGGTCTCCTTCAGCGGCCCCTCCAGGTCGGGGTGCGGATACCGGATCGGCGCCCGCCCGTGCCGTGCCTCGATGAACGGCCGCACCATGTCGGCGGCCACCGGCCCGGGCCGGAACAGCGAGATGTCGACGACGAGGTCGTGGAAGCCGGCCGGCTGGAGCCGCCCGACCAGATCCCGCTGCCCGGGCGACTCGATCTGGAAGCACCCGAGGGTCTCGGTGGACTGGATCAGGCGGTACGTCTGCGGATCCCCCGGCGGCAGCCCGTCCAGGTCGACCCTCACCCCCGACACCCGTTCCACTTCCTCCACCGCGTGCGCCATGGCCGACTGCATCCGCACGCCCAGCACATCGAGCTTCAGCAGCCCGAGGTCCTCGACGTCGTCCTTGTCGAACTGCGACATCGGAAAGCCCTCGCCGCTGGTCGGCATGACCGGCGTACGCGCCAGCAGGGAGGCGTCGGACAGCAGCACCCCGCACGGGTGCATGGCCACGCCGCGCGGCAGTGCGTCCAGCCCCTCGACCAGCTCCCACAGCTTCCCGTACTTCTCCTTCTCCCCCGCCAGCGCGCGCAGCTCGGGCAGCTCCTCCAGCGCCGCGCGGGCGTCCCGCGCCCTGATATGGGGAAAGGACTTGGCGACCCGGTCGATCTCGGCCGGATCCATGGACAGGGCGGCCCCCACGTCACGGATGGCGTGCCGTACGCGATAGGTCTCCGGCATCGCGACCGTCGCCACCCGCTCGGTGCCGAACCGGCCGATGATCGCGCGGTAGACCTCCAGCCGCCGCGCGGACTCCACGTCGATGTCGATGTCGGGCAGCACGACCCGCTCCTTCGACAGGAACCGCTCCATCAGCAGCCGGTGCTCGATCGGGTCGGCATGCGCGATACCGAGCAGATGGTTGACGAGCGACCCGGCCCCGGATCCCCGGGCGGCGACCCGTACGCCCATCCTCCGTACGTCCTCCACCACCTGGGAGACGGTCAGGAAGTAGGAGGCGAAACCGTGGTGGGCGATGATGTCCAGCTCGTGGTGCATCCGCTCCCAGTACTCCCGCCGCCGGTCGTAGCCGCGCAGCACCATCCCCGCCGCCGCCCGCGAGGCCAGCGTCCGCTGGGCGGTCCGGCGCCCGGCGCCGACCAGATGCGGTTCGGGGAAGTGGACGGTACCGATCCCGAGATCGTCCTCGGGATCGACCAGGCACTCGGCGGCCGTGGCCTGCGTCTGCTCCACCAGCCGGTGCGCGGTCTCCCGCCGGAACCCCGCGGCCTCCACGATCCGCTCCGCCGCAGCGAACATGTCCCCGGCGTCCTTGAGCCAGGCCTCACCGGAGTCCAGCCCCTTGGCCGGGTCGATGGGCACCAGCCGCCGGGCGGCGTCCAGGACATCGGCGACCGGCCCGAGACCCGGGTCGGTGTACCGCACCGCGTTGGTGAGCACGGGCCGGATCCGCTGCTCGGCGGCGAAGCCGACGGTCCGGGCGGCCAGCCGCAGCGACCCGGGCCCCGTCCCTTTCCGGCCGTGCCAGACGGCCTCCAGCCGCAGGGTGTCGCCGTAGACGTCACGCCAGTGCGCGAGCAGTCGCGCCGCACGGTCGGGCCGCCCCGCGGCCAGGGCGCGCCCGACGTCCGATCCGGGGCCGAGCAGCACGGTCAGCCCCTCCGCGTGATTGCGCTCCCAGGGCAGCAGGGGCGTTCCCTCCCCCTCATGGGCAGCCGAGACGAGCCGGCACAGCTCCCCCCATCCCCGGGCGCCGTCCCGGGCGAGAAAGGTCACCCGGGGAGCCGACTCGTCGACAAAGGCACCACCCCGCACCGGGGTCCGGCGCCGCCCCCGCCGCTCGGCTCCGGCGCCGGGCTCCGCACCCGCCACCGCCAGCTCGGCTCCGAACAGCGGCCGGACCCCCGCCTTCGCGCAGGCTTTCGAGAACCGGACAGCACCGGCGAGCGTGTCGCGATCGGTCAGCGCCAGAGCGTCCATGCCCCGCTCGGAGGCACGCTCGGCCAGCCGCTCCGGGTGCGAGGCTCCATAGCGCGACGAGAATCCGGAGACGGTGTGCAGATGCGTGAACCCCGGCACACGCACCTCCCGCACTTGTGAGCCACACCAGCTCTCGAACATCTGTTCCCAGCTACCTCACCCCCACCATACCCCCATCCTCGAATGTATGTGCGACATCCGTTCGGCCCCGCCCCACCTGCGGAAACACCCCAAAACCCCCGACCGTGGAGGCATGCCGCACAGCTCGTTCCGCACGGAGGTGAGAGACGCCGTCACCCCGCGGGCCACCCTGCTCATCGTCGGCGTGATCGCCCTCCAGTTGCTGTTCATCGCCTCGTACGTGGGAGCACTGCACGACCCGAAACCCAAGGACGTGCCGTTCGGCGTGGTCGCCCCGCAGGCCGCCGCGGGACAGGCCGTCACCCGGCTGGAACGGCTGCCCGGCTCGCCCCTGGACCCCCGCGCCCTGCCCGACGAGGCCACGGCCCGGTCCCAGCTCACCCACCGCGACATCGACGCGGCCCTGATCATCGACCCCCGGGGCGGTACCGACACCCTCCTGGTCGCCTCCGGGAGCGGCAGGATCCTCTCCACCACGCTGACGACCCTGGTCACCGACCTGGAGAAGTCCGAGCGGCGCACCGTCCGAACGGTCGACGTGATCCCGTCCGCACCCCACGACCCCAACGGACTCTCGTCCTTCTACCTGGTGATCGGCTGGTGCGTGGGCGGCTACCTGGGCGCCGCGGCCCTGGCCATCAGCGCCGGGGCGAAACCCTCCAACCCCTCCCGCGCGGCGATCCGCCTGGCGGTCATGGCCCTGGTCGCCCTCACCGGCGGTCTCGGCGGAGCCCTCATCGCCGGCCCGGCCCTGGACGCCCTGCCGGGCAGCACCGCGGCCCTCTGGGGTCTGGGCACCCTGATCATCTTCGCCGTGGGCGCGGCCACCCTCGCGCTACAGGGCCTCTTCGGCACGATCGGCATCGGCCTGGTCATCCTGCTGGTGGTCATCCTCGGCAACCCCAGCGCGGGCGGCGCACTGCCCCCACCCCTCCTCCCACCCTTCTGGAAGGCGATCGGCCCGGCCCTGCCGCCGGGCGCCGGCACCTGGTCGACCCGCTCCATCGCCTACTTCGACGACAACGCGATGACGACGTCACTCCTGGTCCTGGCGGCGTGGGCGGTGGCGGGAACCGCGATCACCCTGGCGGCAGCCGCGGCACGAAAGCGCGCGAACGCGACGCAGATCCCGTAACCGCTCCCGGCCCGCACCCGCGCACGGCGAGAGGGGACCGTGCC
Organism: Streptomyces sp. NPDC012474; assembly: GCF_042955185.1. Classification (NCBI taxonomy): domain Bacteria; kingdom Bacillati; phylum Actinomycetota; class Actinomycetes; order Kitasatosporales; family Streptomycetaceae; genus Streptomyces; species Streptomyces sp. NPDC012474. Next base: position 59,894 of record NZ_JBIBEP010000013.1, on the reverse strand, counting down.
AGGGGGGGCCGCCCGCAGCGGTCGGCGCGTCGACGAACAGTCGGTCGGCGTCCGACCCCATCGGGCCGTTCGGAGGACGGACACCCAGCGGCGCGGCCCCGACCCACCACCCGGCTTCACGCGAAGCCGAACGAAAGCCGCACACGACGAAACGGAGAGGCGACACGCGACGCAAGGACGGCGCACAGCACGCAAAAGTCCCGCCCCTCGCACAAGGGGCGGGACTTCACACACTCGGTCGTCAGCCGATCTGCGTCCCGGTCGCCGACAGCGCCTCGGTCACCGGCTGGAAGAACGTCTCCCCTCCGGAAGTGCAGTCACCGCTGCCGCCGGACGTGAGCCCGACCGCCTTGTCGCTGGAGAACAGCGACCCGCCGCTGTCACCCGGCTCCGCGCACACGTCGGTCTGGATCAGTCCGTTGACGATGTCGCCGTTGCCGTAGTTCACCGTGGCGTCCAGCCCGGTGACCTTGCCCTCGTGCACCTGCGTGGTCGACCCGCTCCGGGTGACCGCCATGCCGACGGTCGCGTCCGCGGCGCCCGAGATCTTCTGGCTGGAGCCGTCGTAGAGGTTCACCTCACTCGGGTGAGCGACCTCCGCGGTGTACTTGACCAGCCCGTAGTCGTTGTCCGGGAAGCTGGAGTCCGCGTTGGTGCCGATCTCCTTGCCGTCGGAGTCCGACCACGTGGAGATGCCCTCGGTGCAGTGACCGGCGGTCAGGAAGAACGGCTCGCCGCCCTTGACCACGTTGAAGCCCAGCGAGCAGCGCCCGCTGCCGCCGGTGATCGCGTCACCGCCGGCGATGAAGGGCTTGTACTCCCCCTTCGACCGCTTGAGTTCGGCCTTGGCGCCGAGCCCGTCCACGACCTTCGTCAGGGTCGCCCACTCGGCCTTGGAGACCGTGCGGTCGGCGGTCACGACGACCTTGTTCGTCGTCGGGTCGGTCACCCAGGCGGTGCCCGGGATCGTCGCGTCCTGCTTCAGCGTGCCGCGGGCGCTCTTGAGTTCGGCGAGGGAGTTCGCCACGACTCTCGCCTTGGCTCCGGCCTTCTCGACGGCTTGCGCGGCGGCCTCGTCGAGCACGTTCACCACGAGGCTCTTGCTCTTGGTGTCGTAGTACGTCCCGGCCGCGTCGCCGCCCAGGTCCTCGGCCAGCGTCGAGGCGAGCTTTCCGGCCGCGGCGACCGACAGGGTCCGGGGTGCGGACGCCTCAGGGGCCTCACTGGCGTTCGCGGTCTGGAACGTCACTCCCGCGGCGACCAGCGCGGCGATGCCCGCGCCTGCCACGGCTGCACGCCGCTTGGGTATGCGTCGGTGCTTCAACTTCTGTCCTCCTGTGGGGGGTCGGCCCGAGAGGTTGTGGGGACCTCACGAGCCGGAAGGCTTCGTTGACGAGCGCCCACTATTCCGAGGACAACGGGGAGCACACAAGGGTGAGTTCGAGACGCGCGTAGACAGCGCTTCGCACGCCCCCTCATTTTGACCGTCCACGATCAAATCGGACCCAACTCCCGCGCGTTCACACTGCAAACATTACGCGTGAGTAATGTGTGCCCACTCTGTGAGGTCTGTCCATGGCTGGATTTCACCCCTCCGACCCCCGGTTGCGGCAGGCGGCCCGCACCCAGCGCGCGCCCCCGCGCAGAGCGAAGCCCCCGCCCCCAGCGCGAGCCCCGGCGCACAGCGCGAAGCCCCCGCACGCGGTGGCGTGCGGGGGCCGTGAAGTGCTGCGAACTGCCGCCGGGGGCCTAGTAGACGCTGACGCCGTAGGCGCTCAGGGCCTCCGTGACGGGCTGGAAGAACGTCGTGCCGCCGGAGGAGCAGTTGCCGCTGCCGCCGGAGGTCAGGCCATAGGCGACACCGTTACTGCCGTAGAGCGAACCGCCGGAGTCACCGGGCTCGGCGCAGACGGTGGTCTGGATCAGGCCGGAGACGATGTCGCCGCCGCCGTAGTTGACGGTGGCGTTGAGGGCGGTGACGCGGCCGCTGCGCGTACCGGTCGTGGAGCCGTCACGGATGACGGTGGTGCCCACGCTCGGGGTGGCCGCACGCGTGATGTCCACGCCGTTGGCGGTACCGGGACGGCTGACGGACCCGCTGTAGCGCACGAGGCCGTAGTCGTTGCCCGGGAAGCTGGAGCCGGCGGTCGAGCCGATGACCGAGGTGCGGCCGGAGTTGGAGTACCAGGTGCCCGCGCCGTCGGTGCAGTGACCGGCCGTCAGGAAGAACTGCTGCCCGCTGCTGTTGCGGACGTTGAAGCCGAGGGAGCAGCGCCAGCTACTCGCATAGATGGCGTCGCCGCCCTGGATGAGCTTGTTGAACTTGCCGGGGGTGCGCTTGATCGTGAGCGCGTCGGCGTTACCGCCGGCCTGCTGCTTGATCTTCGCTATCTCGGCCTGGGTGACCGTGCTGTCCACGGTCAGGAGCACGCGGTTGGTCTTGCTGTCGACGGCCCAGGCGGTGCCCGGGATGTCGGCCTTCAGCAGCGAGCCGCTGGCGCTCTTGAGCTCGGCGGCGCTGAAGGTGGTGGGGGCGTCGGAGGCGTTCGCGCTGGGGATCGCGATCGCTGCGGCGGCAACGAGGCCGGTGGAAACGGCGATCAGCCGGGTCCGTCTCGAAATGCCACTGCGGGGGGTGGTGCGCTTGATCCTCACTTTTCGTTCCTCCACAAAGGAAGTAGGGGGCCCTCGTGGGGTTTCGGGCCCGTGAGGCGCAGTCCGGGGCCGGCGGTTCGGATTCCGAACACGCCGTGCCCCTGACAAGCGCTGATGGGGAGTATTCGGCCGAACGGCCGGTCGGCGCAAGAGTGCCTTTCGGACTTCAACCTTTGATGGATCTTTACGAAGCCGCACCGCGGCCGGATTCCGGGCCCTCACCATCACTCTGGAGCGTCCACCCTGGAGCGTCGTGCGGGCCCGTACGGGGTGGCCGGGTCAGCCGTCGCAGGGGCAGCAGCAGTCGCACCCGTCGCAGTCGCAGTCCCGGCAGACACCCTCGCGCTTCTTACGGGACCACGGCCCCTCGTACTCCTTGGCGCAGCACAGCTTGCAGGTGCAGCACAGGAGCCAGAACATCCCGCAGCCGGCCCAGAACCCACGTCGACGGGGCGGCTGGGGTACCGGCGCGCCACCACCGAACCCCGGACCGCCGAACCCGCCACCGCCGTACGCGCCTCCCCCACCGCCGTACATATTCCCGCCACCGCCGTACGGGTTCCCGCCACCGCCCGCGTACGGGGGGTGCGGGGAGCCGTAGGGGCCTTGTGGCGGTTGCCCCTGGGCTCCCTGCTGTCCGTAAGGTCCGCCGCCCTGGTGGGAGGCGCACACCGGCACCGTGCCGAACGCCCGGTCCACCGAGCGCCGCAGTTCGTGCACGAGCAGCAGATGTACGAGCCGGGCATCGGTGAACTCGGCATCGCGCAGCGCCAGCCGCACCCCCTGCACCCCGTCGTCGGCGAGCCGCCGGACCTCCGCCGGCGGAGTGCCGGTCGCGGCGATCGGGTTCCAGGCGCCTGACGCGGCGTCGGCGTGCAGGTCCTCCACGGCGTCCAGCAGGTGCGCGAGGCGTCCGAAGAGCCGTCCGGCCTCGGCGAGCGGCCCGGCGTTGTGCGGCCGGCCGGCGAGAACCGCCGTGTGCGCGAAGGCCGCGGCGGTCGCGGTCTCGGTCGGTTCGGTGACCACCAGGAGCGGCGTCCCGGGCCCGGCCAGCGCCTCGATCCCGGCCTGCCGGTCCACGGCGTCGACCAGGAGCGCGGTGTCGAATCCCACAACGGTGCCGGTCCGGGCCCCTGCCGTGTCCCAGCTCGCGGCAACCCGGCGCGCCGCACGCGACACCGGCCTGCGGGCCAACAGTCCGTCACCATCCGTGACGTGGTCGCGGACCTTCGCCGAGGCCAGCACCAGGGACACGGCCGCCGCGAGCCGGGCCCCCTCGCCGTGCGCCACGGAGGCGGTGCGCATGCCGCGCAGCGGGCACGGTCCCGCCGTACGCCGGCCGGCCCCCTCGCTCTGCGACTGAGCCTCCGTCAAAACCGATAGGAGCAGCCCGTCGTAATTCGTGACTATCCGGGCGAACTGCCCGTGGTCACCGCGCAGCGCGAGGCAGAGCCCGCACAAATGCGCCATCCACTGGCTCGCGAGCTCCTCCCCGAGCCGGTGCCTGCAGGGCCTGACGATTCCGAACACAACGCTCCCCCGAGGTTTGTGACGACGTTGAGCTGCGGCATCGTATCGACCCCGGCATTCACCCATACGCCCCGGCGTCACCCGTACGCCGAGAAGAATCATATTTCACTCACAGTCAGCAGCCGTTTGGGAAACGGCCCTTGGGACACACGGACTCTCGACGGATTCGCTGTGCACCAGTACCGTCACAAACCCCCCGTGCGGCGTCTATCCACTTGGCGCGCCATCCGCATCATGGACGACCATAGGGATGCGGAAAGCAGAAAGACCGCTGTGAGAGGAGGCGTCCATGGGATCGGTACGCAAGGCAAGTGCCTGGCTTGGCCTCGTCGACGACAACGAAGACGAGCGTTACTACGACGACGACGACTACTCCGACGGGAACGAGCCCGGGGAGGCCTGGGTCACCGATCCGCGGGTCAAGGTGGCCTCGGACGTCGCCGAGGAGAAGGGCCGCCGCATCGGCACGGTGACCCCGGACAGCTTCCGGGACGCGCGCGCCATCGGCGAACTGTTCCGCGAGGGCGTGCCGGTCATCATGAACCTCACGGCCATGGAGGCGTCCGACGCCAAGCGCGTGGTCGACTTCGCGGCCGGGCTGATCTTCGGCCTGCGCGGTTCGATCGAGAGAGTGTCGACCCGCGTGTTCCTGCTGACTCCCGCCAACACGGAGATCGTCAACGGCGACCCGGCCGGGCGCCGTACGGACGGATTCTTCAACCAGAGCTGAGGCAGGGCCGCTCACCGGCCCTGCCCCCGCGCAGGGTTACCGGACCGGCCTACCGGAAGGCATCGAGTCCGGTGAGCGCCTTGCCCAGCACGAGCTGGTGCATCTCGACGGTGCCCTCATAGGTGAGCACCGACTCGAGATTGGTCGCGTGCCGCATCACGGGATATTCGAGCGAGATCCCGTTGGCGCCGAGAATGGTCCGGGCCGTGCGGCAGATCTCGATCGCTTCCCGGACGTTGTTGAGCTTGCCGAAGCTGACCTGCTCGGGGCGCAGCCGGCCGGCGTCCATACGCCGCCCCAGGTGATGGGCGAGCAGAATCCCCTTGTGCAGTTCGACCGCCATGTCGGCGAGTTTGGCCTGGGTGAGCTGGAAGCCGCCGATGGGCCGACCGAACTGCTCCCGTGACTTCGCGTAGTCGACCGCTGCCTCGAAACTGCTGCGGGCCGCGCCCATGGCTCCCCAGACGATGCCGTACCGGGCGTGGGACAGACAGCTGAGGGGTCCGCGGAGGCCGGTGACCTCCGGAAGGACGGCGTCGGCGGGCAGCCGCACGTCGTCGAGGACGAGCTCGCTGGTGACCGAGGCCCTGAGGGACCACTTGTGCTTGATCTCGGGAGCGGAGAACCCGCCGCTGTCGGTGGGCACCGCGAAGCCGCGCATCCCCTCCTCGGTCTGCGCCCATACGACGGCGACGCCGGCGACCGACCCGTTGGTGATCCACATCTTGCGGCCGTTGAGAATCCAGTCGGAGCCGTCGCGCTTGGCGTACGTGCGCAGGGAGGCGGGGTCGGAGCCGTGGTCGGGCTCGGTGAGCCCGAAGCAGCCGATCACCTCGCCGGCGGCCATCCGCGGCAGCCACTGCTGCTTCTGCTCCTCGCTGCCGAAGCGGTGGATGGCGTACATGGCGAGGGAGCCCTGCACGGAGACCAGGGAACGGATGCCGGAGTCGGCGGCCTCCAGCTCCAGGCAGGCCAGCCCGTACTGCACGGCGGACGCACCGGCGCAGCCGTACCCGTCGAGTGACATGCCGAGGGCGCCGATGCCGCCGAGCTCCTTGGCCAGCTCCCGGATCCCGGGCAGCTCCCCCTTCTCGTACCACTCGGCGACATGGGGCAGCACCCGGTCCGCGGCCCAGGACCGCACGGTGTCCCTGATCCCGAGATCCTCCGGCTCCAGCAGGTCGTCCAGGCCGAGGGGATCGGCGGGATCGAAGGGAGGCAGCTTGGATGAACCGGACATGATCGACACCCTCCGAAGGTCTATAACTAGCACCGCTAGTCCGACGCTAAGGCCTCAGCCCACCCACGCACCACCCGTACCTGCCGAGTGACAGCCCGAGGTCGCCCGTGGGCGACCCCCAACGCCTCAACCGCCCGTAACGGACGACGCCTGGGCGGGCAACGGCCGCACACCGCAAGCCGCCAACGGCGGACACCGCCCCTCCCCTGACAGCTACGGGCGGCGCGTGGGTGGGCGAAGGGGTGTCACACCGAGACGCGCGACTCCGCCGCGTCCCTGGGAGCAGGCAGCTCCACCGGCTCCGACTCACACTGCATGACGCGCGGCAACCGCAGCGCCATGACCGCCCCCAGCAGCAACAACCCCGCACTCACCAGCAACGTCACATGCAGCCCGTGTACGAACGCGTCCCGGGCGGCATGCCGCAGAGCGGCACCGGCGGACCCGCCCAGCTGCGCGGCGACCTCGTACGCCTCCCCCAGCGAATGCCCCGCCGAGGAGGACGCCGACGCCGGCACCCCCGGCACGCCCGACAGCCCGGGCGCGTACGCCGCGTTCATCACCGTGCCGAGCAGCGCGATCCCGATGCCCGCCCCGAGCTGGTACGACGTCTCCCCGATCGCCGCCGCCCCACCGGCCTGCTCCTGCGGCGCCTCGCTCAGCATCGACTCGTACGCCCCGAACAGCGTCGTCTCCAGCCCGAAGCCGAGCAGCACGAACCCGCTCAGCATCAGTGCGCAGTCGTCCGTCCGGCCCAGCGCCGTCAGCAGCACCACCGCGAACGCCGTGAGGCAGAACCCGGCGCACACCATCCGCCGCGGCCCGAACCGCCGCAGCATCCGCGCCCCGGCCAGCCCGGCCGCCATGGCCGCGAACGTCAGCGGCAGCAGCCGCAGCCCCGTCTCCAGCGGCGACAGCCCGAGCACCAGTTGCAGGTACTGCGCCGCGATCAGTTCCAGTCCCACCAGCGCGAGCATCGCCAGCACGATGCACCCGACGGACGTACTGAACGCCGGCCGCGCGAACATCGTGAGGTCGACCAGCGGATACGCCCGCCGCCGCTGCCGCCGTACGAAGCCGGCCAGCAGGAGCGCGCCCACCACCAGCGGCAGCACGGTGGCCAGACTGCCCACCGACTCCCCGCTGCCGAGCCGCTTCACGCCCAGTACGACGCCGAACAGCCCGACCGCCGCCATCAGCGCCCCGACGACGTCCCAGGGGCCCTTGCCGTCCCCCTTCGACTCGGGCAGCAGCAGTCGTCCCACCGGGAGGCTGACCAGCATCAACGGAATGTTGACGAGGAACACCGAGCCCCACCAGAAGTGCTCCAGCAGGAAGCCGCCGAGCAGCGGACCGACCGCCGCGCCCACCGCGGCCACGGCGCTCCAGATGCCGATCGCGAGCGCCCGCTCGCGCCGGTCCGGGAAGACCTGCCGCAGGATCGACAGGGTCGCGGGCATGATCATCGCGCCGCCCACGCCGAGCAGCGCCCGCGCCACGATCAGTACCTGGGCGCTGTCGGCCAGGGCCGCGAGACCGGAGGCGACACCGAACAGCGTGTAGCCGAGGAGCAGTACTCTTCGGCGGCCGATGCGGTCGCCCAGCGTGCCGAAAAGGATCAGCAGCGAGGCGCAGACCAGTGGGTAGACGTCGACGATCCAGAGCAGCTCTATCCCGCCGGGCCTCAGGTCCTCGGTGACGGCGGGGACCGCCACGTGCAGCACGGTGGCGTCGACGGCGACCAGCAGCAGGCTGACGCAGAGGACGACGAGAACCACCCAGCGGTTGGCACCGGCCCCGGCCGCCCGACGGCGCAGCGCGGCGGCGGCCGTGGTCGTCCCGGACATGTACGTACCTCCCAGATGTTCCCTCGCGATCGGCGGGCTCACGGGGTGGGGGACGCCCCCGCGACTCGGCCGGAGAGGAGCGGTGGTCTCCGGCCCGCGCAAACGAAAAGCGAGTGACACGTCAGAGTACGCGAGTCCCCGACGGAGACCAGTGGCGGACCTCTCACACCTTCGGCGGAAGGATGTGGCGTACGCCACTTGCTCCTTCGTGGTTCACGCCCCGGTCGGCCGGGCGGTTCCGGCCCGGGTCGATAATCGGGGCCGTGACCGATCTTGAGACGCGCGCGGCCCCGTCCCGCGCCGGGGCGCTGCGCCGGGCGGCTCCGGCGCTCGCCGGGTACGCGGCCGTCCGCGCCCTGGGCCTGCTCTCTCTGTTCCTGTGGAGCGCGGCGCGGGACAAGAGCGCGTACACGCTGCTGACCGCCAGGTGGGACGCGCTCTGGTACGTCCGCGTAGCCGAGCTCGGCTACGGCTACGAGGTGCGGCTGGCGAACGGGGACGTGCACTCGAACCTGGCGTTCTTCCCGCTGCTGCCCTGGCTGGAGCGACTGGTGGCGGCGGTGTCGCCGCTGTCGTACGCGGACGGGGGGTTCCTGGTCAGCACGGTCGCCTCGCTCGCCGCGGCCTGGGGGATCTTCGCGGTGGCGGACCATGTGTACGGCCGCCGGGCCGGGGTGTGCGCGGTGCTGCTGTGGGCCGTTCTTCCGGTCGGGATCGTGCAGTCGATGGCGTACAGCGAGTCCCTGTTCACGGCGCTCGCGGCCTGGGCGCTGTACGCCGTGCTGACCGGCCGCTGGGTGACGGCCGGCGCACTGGCCCTGTTCGCCGGGCTGACCCGCCCGGTGGGGCTGGCCGTGGTGGCGGCGGTGTGGGTGGCGGCCGTGGCCTCCTTCGTCCGCGACCGGCGCGCGGCCGGGCAGGACACTCCGCGCGTCCCCGCCGCCGGGACCCGGGCCCGGCGCGTCCTCGGCATGGCCCTGGCCCCCCTCGGCACCGCCTGCTACGTGCTCTGGGTCGGCCACCGCACCGGCAAGGGCCCGCTGGGCTATCTCGATGTCCAGGCCGGATGGCGCAACGGCTTCGACGGCGGCTACGCCTTCGCCCGTTTCGTCGCCGAGAAGTTCACGTCGTTCCCGTCGGCCCTGGCCGGAGTGGGGCTCATCGCCGGGGTCGTGTCAGTCGTCTGGCTGTATGTGACCGGAGTTCGTCAGCGCCAGCCGCTGCCGCTGCTGGTCTACACCGGGGTCGTGACCGCGCTCGCCCTGTGCGCGTCGAGCTACTTCGGCTCGAAACCGCGTCTGCTGATGCCCGCCTTCCCCTTGCTGCTGCCTCTCGCGTCGGCCTTGGCCAAGGTGCGTACGCGCAGGTCAGCGACCGTTCTCGGGGCCGTGGCGGTGGTCTCCGCGGTGTACGGCGCGTTCTGGCTGAACGGCTCCGGTCCGCCCTGACCCGCTGTGAGCGCCGGGGGAATTCCGCCCCATGCCCCGGTGAACGAATTCAAAAGCGCGATAAAACCCGCATCCGGAATGATCAAAGGAATTGAAGGTCACAGCGGTCGGCGATTGCAGATTCGCTGGAAATAAACCCCCTCCTGAGAGGAATCCCACATCACATCGTCATCACAAAGCCGTTGATTCGCCCGGGATCTGAGCTCACTCGCTGTAACGTCGATTGGGTGCGTACCGAACCGAAGCTCACCCGTCTGGACCGGGTGTTCGCCCGGCTGGACCGTGAGCCGGAACGACCGGCCCACATCGATGTGCCGAAGATGAGCAGGCACCGCATCGTGCTCTTCGCGGGAACCCTGGCCTTCTACGGCGCGATCGTGTGGGCCGTGGTGATCACGTCCTGGCTGGTCCGGCTCGACTGGCAGGTCATGTTCTTCCGCCCGTACCAGCAGTGGTCGGAGATCCACTGGTTCGTCGACTACTACGTGGTCCTCGGCCAGCGCGGCCCGACCGCCGTGATGGTCGCGGCGTGGCTGGGCTGGCGTTCCTGGCGGCAGCACACCCTCCGGCCGCTGCTCGTGTTCGGCGTCTCGCTGCTGCTGCTGAACGTCACGGTCGGCGCCGCCAAGTACGGCATGGGCCGCCTGGGCCCGCACTACGCGACCGTGATCGGCTCGAACGAGATGTGGCGCGGCGGCGATATATTTCCGAGCGGTCACACCGCCAACGCCGTGGTGACCTGGGGAATCCTGGCCTACCTGGCGTCCTCCGCGAGAGCGCAGCGCTGGCTGTCCGCCGTGTCCGCGGTGACCTCGCTCGGCGTCGGGATGGCCACGGTCTACCTCGGTACGCACTGGCTGAGTGATGTGCTCCTCGGCTGGACCGCGGGTCTGCTGATCCTGCTCGGCCTGCCGTGGTTCGAGCCGCTGATCGCCCGGGCCGAGGTCGCGATCTTCGACCTGCGCGATCGTCTGCGGGACCGCAGACGCCGCACCCCGGCCGGGGCTCCCGTCCTGATCACGCCGCTGCCCGCCGACCGGGAGGACGTGCCGGCCCGAGCGGCCCGGGCCCCGGTCTGCCTGGCGCCGGGCCCGCACACGTCCCGCTCGGAGCGCACGCCGGTCACACCCGCCGGCAGCCGCCGGCAGCCGCACCCGGAGCGCCACCCGCACGGTTCGGCATCGTCGGCCCGCCCATGACGGGCGGCTGACCACGGGCCGGTGCGCACCCCCCCCCCGGCGCCGCGAAGCCCCGATTGCGGGAGGGTGGTGGGTGCTTTCCAGGGGCCTACGCCAGGTCTCAGCCCTTCCAGGCCCGCGCCACCCGACCGCCCTTGACCTCGAAGTTCAGCCGGCCCACGCGGTACTCCATCGTGATGATCGCCCCCGGCGGCAGCGAGCGCACCGTCGGCCAGCCGCGCTCTCGCGCGAGGCGTTCGGCCCGGTCGGCCTCCAGGCCGACATAGGTGTCCGGGCTGTCGTCGGGTTCCGCGGAGGGTGTCGGAGTCGGTGCCATGCCGCCACGCTATGTGCTGCCCGCCGACCACGGAAGTCCAGGCCCGCGGCCCCGGTCACTGTCCCCCTCCCGTCACGCTTCTGTCACAAGATCACGACAAGCGTTTCGGAAGCTGTCCGTCACACGGACGAGCGGTTCCGTACGCCTTCCGCAGGCATTCGATCGGAATTCCCGCGTGTCCCATGAGCTCATGGAAAAGCCCGGCGGAAAGTGCCGGGTGAAGTGCCTCCGGGGCTCCATTCCTTTCCTGTGCCGCACCGGCCCGGCGAAGTCGGCGCGGTACGGGAAATGCATGGCTTCGGCACACAGGGGCCGATACGCCCCCTGTCGGAGCGCACGATGACGCGAGCATCATGGCGTGAGCTCGCGGGTACGTGAGGCGTGGGCTGCGGCGGGCCCGGTGCGCGATCAGCGAAGGGGCGAGCGAGCGATGGGGACGCAGACCGTAGAGGCGGCCGCGCCGTCCGAGCCGCGGACGCGGCACGGACGAGCGGTGGTCGACTGGCTGACGACGACGGACCACAAGAAGATCGGCCATCTCTACCTGCTCACGTCGTTCCTGTTCTTCCTGGTCGCCGGGGCGATGGCGCTGCTGATGCGCGCCGAACTGGCCCGCCCCGGCCTGCAGATCATCGACAACGAGCAGTTCAACCAGGCGTTCACGCTGCACGGCACGATCATGCTGCTGCTGTTCGCGACGCCGACCTTCGCGGGCTTCGCCAACGAGCTGATGCCGCTGCAGATCGGCGCGCCCGACGTCGCCTTCCCGCGGCTGAACATGTTCTCGTACTGGCTGTTCCTGTTCGGCGGGCTGATCGTGCTCGGCTCCCTGCTGGTGCCCTCGGGACCCGCCGACTTCGGCTGGACCGCCTACGCCCCGCTCAACAGCGCGGAACGCACGCCGGGCATCGGGGCCGACCTGTGGATCATGGGGCTGGCGCTGTCGGGCTTCGGCACGATCCTCGGCGCGGTCAACTTCATCACCACGATCATCGGGATGCGCGCCCCCGGCATGACGATGTTCCGGATGCCGATCTTCGTGTGGAACACCCTGTTCACGTCGATCCTGATCCTGATGGCGTTCCCGGTGCTCGCGGCGGCGCTGCTGGTGCTGGAGGCGGACCGGCGGTTCGGCTCGCAGGTCTTCGACGCGGCCAACGGCGGCGCGATCCTGTGGCAGCACCTGTTCTGGTTCTTCGGCCACCCCGAGGTGTACATCATCGCGCTGCCGTTCTTCGGCATCATCACGGAGATCATCCCCGTCTTCAGCCGCAAGCCGCTGTTCGGCTATCTGACGCTGGTCGGGGCGACCATGGCGATCACCGGCCTGTCGATGATCGTGTGGGCACACCACATGTTCGCCACCGGCGCGGTGCTGCTGCCGTTCTTCTCCTTCATGAGCTTCCTGATCGCGGTGCCGACGGGCGTGAAGATCTTCAACTGGGCCGGCACCATGCTCAAGGGCTCGCTGTCCTTCGAAACGCCGATGCTGTGGGCGACGGGCTTCCTGGTGACGTTCCTGTTCGGCGGGCTGACCGGGGTGATCCTGGCGTCGCCACCGCTGGACTTCCACGTGACGGACACGTACTTCGTGGTCGCGCACTTCCACTACGTCGTCTTCGGCACGGTCGTCTTCGCGATCTTCGCCGGCTTCTACTTCTGGTGGCCCAAGTTCACCGGGAAGATGCTCGACGAACGGCTCGGCAAGATCCAGTTCTGGACTCTGTTCACCGGCTTCCACACCACGTTCCTGGTGCAGCACTGGCTGGGCGCCGAGGGCATGCCCCGCCGGTACGCGGACTACCTCGCGGCGGACGGGTTCACCGCGCTCAACACCGTGTCGACGATCGGCGCGTTCCTGCTCGGCATGTCGACGCTGCCGTTCCTCTACAACGTGTGGAAGACCGCCAAGTACGGGGAGAAGGTCGAGGTCGACGACCCCTGGGGCTACTGCCGCTCCCTGGAGTGGGCGACCTCCTGTCCGCCGCCGCGGCACAACTTCACGACGCTGCCCCGGATCCGCTCCGAGTCGCCGGCGTTCGACCTGCACCATCCCGAGTACGCGGCGGTGACGTCTCAGCCCGAGCCAGAGCGCCATCAAGCCGGTCCCGAGTCGTCCTGATCGCCTCGATCAGCCCGTCCGGCTCCAGCACCTCGAACTCGAAGCCCAGCATCACCACGTGGATGACCATCACGTCGAGGCTGCCGGCGCCGCAGCGCAGCAGGCAGGTGTCCTCGCTCTCGGCCTCCAGCACCCCGGCGGAGGGCGAGATGCGTTCGGCTGCTTCCTCCAGGGGCACCAAGAGCCGCACGACGGCGTGGGTGGCGTACGCGCGCGTGGAGACGCCCTGGGAGACGTAGGCGGCGAGGTCCTCGGCGGGCGGGCGGCGCGGGGCGAAACGCGGGCCGTGCGGTGGCCTGGGCGTGACGCGGTCCACGCGGAACGTACGCCAGTCGTCCCGGTCGAGGTCCCAGGCGACCAGGTACCAGCGGCGCTCGGTGCACACCAGGCGGTGCGGTTCGACGCTGCGGCGGGTGGTGGTGCCGTCGTGGCCGCGGTACTCGAAGCGCAGCCGTTCGGCGTCCCGGCACAGGTGGGCGAGTTCGGTGAGCACGGCCGGGTCGACCGAGGAGGGCAGCGTGCTGCGCAGCATCGGCACGGTGACGGCGTTCAGGGCGCTCACCCGGCGGCGCAGCCGGTTCGGCAGCACCTGCTCCAGCTTGGCGAGGGCCCGTACCGAGGTCTCTCCGATGCCGTCGATACCCTGCCCGGCGGCGGTGCGCAGCCCGACCGCCACGGCGACGGCCTCGTCGTCGTCCAGGAGCAGCGGCGGCAGTTCCGCGCCGGCGCCCAGCTGGTAGCCGCCGCCGGTGCCGGGGCTGGCGTTGACCGGGTAGCCCAGCTCGCGCAGCCGGTCGACGTCCCGGCGCAGGGTGCGGGCGCTGACGCCGAGCCGGCCGGCGAGGTCGGCGCCGGACCACTCGCGGTGGGCCTGGAGCAGGGACAGCAGACGCAGCAGACGGGCCGAGGTCTCCAACATGGGGCGAGTCTGCCAGGCCTTGCGGACAACCACTGTCCTCAAGGTGCGTAGGCCAGTTGCGGGACGGTGAAGCAGGTGCGGTTCATGTCCCCCTGGCCCACCCAGCCCTTCCCGTCCTGCCAGCGGGCCACCGACAGGCAGGTCCTGCTGCTCTCCGGCGGCTCCGGCAGGCGCTCGAAGCGGACGGGGAGCAGCAGCCCCCCGGCGGTGTAGCCCTGGCTGCGGTCCATGTAGGCGTCGACGCACGCGCGCGTGATGCCCGTCGTCGCGCAGGACGTCGCCGCGTCCGTGAACCACCGCGCGGCCGCCCACCCCTCCAGCTGCCACTGGGAGTGCGTCTTCAGGTCCTTCGTCGCCTCGCGGAACTCCCGTACGGCCGGGTGGCCGGTGTCCTCGAAGTTGCGGCTGGCGCCGGTCGCCCAGAGGGCGTTGCGGCAGCGCGGGGCGTCCTTGTAGTCCTCGGCGACGGTGGACGTCCAGTTCTGCACGTTGGTCACCTTGGCGGTGACGTCGGCGCCGGCCTCGTCCATGGCCTGGCAGAGCCGGGCGTTGCCGTGCCCGTCGATCGCGTCGAACACCAGGTCGGCGCCCTGCTCTTTCAGATCGGCGGCGACGGCGCGGAAGTTGGGCAGGGCGAAGTCGACCTGCTCGGTGACGACCTTGTAGCCCTCGGCGCGCAGCCCCCGCTCGACGAGCCGGGCGTAGGCGGCCGAGGCGGACTGGTTGTAGGAGACGACGGCGGCGGTGCGGGCGCCGTGCTCGCGTTCGAAGTAGCGGTAGACCTCGGTGCCGCCGTACAGCTCTCCGTCCCAGCCGGGGGTGCCGTCGCGGGGCGCGAGACTGCCGTAGATGCCGTAGAGGTGCGGGAAGGTGTCGTAGGCGGTGCCGATGGGCTGGCCGCCGATGTCGGGCACGCGCGCGCGGGAGACGCGGGAGGCCCCCGCGTAGTCCAGGGCGGTGGTCGCGACCAGGGCGACGACCTTGTCCTCCGCCACGAGCCGGTGCACGCACTCGTTGTTGCCGACGCCGCTGCCGCCGTCGTCGCAGTGGCGCACCTCGATCCGGCGGCCGTCGATGCCCCCGCGCGCGTTGAGCCGGTCGAAGAAGGCCTGGGCGCCGTCGCGCGGGCCGGTGAAGGCGCTGCCGCCGACCGGGCTTGTGGCGCTGGTGATGATGCCGACCCGCAGGGGCGCGGCGTCGCGGGGCGCCCGGGTGGGGTCGTCGCGTTCGAAGTCGCTCTCCGGGAGCCGACTGCCGCAGGCCGCGCTCAGGGCGAGCAGCAGCACCGCGGCGAGTGCCTCAGCAGCCCGGAATCGGGGACGCATTGCCGCTCAGTTGCACCAGCGCGCACAGCGTCTTGGCGGACACCTTCCAGGTGCCGTCCTGCTCGACGGCGCTTCCGGAGGCGTCGGGCAGGGCGGTCGCGCCCTTCAGGGTGAGCGTGTAGGTGACGTCCGCCCCGGTCGCCGAGGTGAACTCGACCTCGGTGACCTTCGCCTGGACCTGCCCGCCGCGCTCGTCGCCGCTGAAGGCCTGCAGGACCGGGCCCATCCGGTCGCCGTTCTCCAGGACGGCCTGCTTGTCCTCGGTCGAGGTCTTCGGGTCGAAGAACTTCTGCCAGTTCTGCCTGATCTCCGCCTCGGCGGCGGCCCGGTCGGCCGGCGCGGTGGCCGGAGCGCTGGTGGTTCGCTCCGCGGTCGGGGTCGGAGGCGTGGACTCGCTTCCGCCGCCGCTGTCGTCGCTGCAGGCCGCGAGGGCCAGGACCAGGGTGGCGGCGATCGCCGTGCCCCGTCCCGCGGTGCGCGGACCGCCCCTCGCGTTCCCCCGCTTGAGGTCGCTGCCGAGAACCATCTGGCTCACCACCGGGTGTCGGTCCGGGCCATGGGCGCCCGGTGCTTTCAGGGTCAGCTTCCACAGGGCATAGTGCAAGCGATCGGCGGACTTGAACAGGCAGCCCGACGCACGCACAGCCGAACCCGACGTGTGGGAGCCAGCGATGCGGACCAGCCGACTGCGGACCGTGCATCCCGTCCTGTGGGCCGGCTGGGCCGCCCTGGCCGCCGGCGCGGTGCTGTGCGTCGTCGGCTGGTACGGGGTCTCCGGCGAGCGTTACGCCGAACGGCAGCTGCCCTACCTCGCCTCCTGCACGGTCCCCGGGGCCGCGCTGATCGTCGCCGGGGCGGTGCTGCTGGCCCGGGGCCGGGATGCGATCGCCGCCGCGCGCGTGGAGGAGCTGTACCACCTGCTGGTGGCGGCGGAGCCGGACGAGCCGGAGGGAGCCGGCCGGGCCGGGCTCGCCCCGCTCGCGGTCAGCGGCGACCTGCTGATGGTGCCGGGCGGCACGCTGTGGCACCGCGCGGACTGC
The DNA here is from genome assembly GCF_042955185.1 of Streptomyces sp. NPDC012474. Lineage (NCBI taxonomy): Bacteria > Bacillati > Actinomycetota > Actinomycetes > Kitasatosporales > Streptomycetaceae > Streptomyces > Streptomyces sp. NPDC012474. The sequence continues at coordinate 43,523 of NZ_JBIBEP010000013.1, read as the reverse complement.
CCGCTGGTCGCCGGCAAGGCGGAGGCGGTCCCGGTGGACTCCAAGCTGGTGGCGAGTGGTGAGCTGGACCCCTGCCCGATCTGCGAGCCGGCCGAAGAAACCGACTGATGTCGTCGCTGACGTACGACCTCACCCTCGCCGGGCTCTCGGTGGGCAGCGCGGCGGCGCTGACCGGGATCGGACTGATCGTGACGTACCGCGCGACGGGCGTGCTGAACTTCGCCCACGGCGCGATCGCGATGGTGTGTGCGTACGTACTGCGGCAGTGCGTGGTCGAGTGGGGCTGGCCCTTGTGGCTCGGTGCGGTGGTGACGCTGCTGGTGCTGGCTCCGGGTCTGGGGGTGGTCCTGGAACGGTTCGTCTTCCGGCCCCTGGCGGTCCTGGGCGACGACCCGGCCCAGACGCTGGTGGCGTCCATCGGGGTGTTCGTGCTGCTGGTGGGCGGGGCGGCGCTGCTGTGGGGGCAGGGGGCGCGGGACGACGCTCCGGTGCTGGTGCCGGACGAGCCGTGGGGGCAGCTGGCGGTGGTGCTCGTGCTGGCCGCCGGGGTCGCGGCGGTGGTCCGCCGGACGCGGTTCGGGCGGGAGCTGCGGGCCGTGGTCGACGACCGGCGGCTGGCCGTGCTGGGCGGTGTCGACGCGGACCGGGTCGCGGCCACGGGGTGGGCGTTCGGTTCGTTCACGGCCGGTCTGACGGGTGTGCTGCTGGCGCCGTACGTGCGGCTCGACCCGTACGGTCTGTCGCTGCTCGTCATGGAGGTCGTGGCGGTCGCGGTGGCGGCGCGGATGCGGAGCCTGCCGGTCGCGGTGGTGGTGGCGCTCGGCGTCGGGGTGGCGCAGAGCCAGCTGACGCGGCTGCACCCGTCGGGCTGGGCCGAGCCGCTGCTCCAGGCGGTGGGCACGAACCTGTTCGTCGTCGCGCTGCTGGTCGCGGCGCTGGTACTGCCGGGTACGGGGCAACGGGACGCGCTGCCGCACACGGCCACCGCGCGCGTGCCGACCCCGCCGGGTGCCTGGATCGTGGTGTTCGTGCTGTTCCTGCTGCCGCTGGGCCTGGCCGGCCGGGACCTGCACACCTCGGTCCAGGTGCCGGCGCTGGCCGTGATCCTGCTGTCCCTGGTGGTCGTCACCGGGCGCGGTGGCCAGATCTCCCTGGGGCAGGCGGCGTACGCGGGCCTGGGCGCCCTGTTCACGGCGATGCTGGCGTCGGGCCGCTTCCCGGGGCTGCCCGCCCTGCCGGAGCTGGCGGCCCTCGGGGTGTCGGTGGTCCTGGTGGCACCGCTCGGCCTGCTGACGGGCTGGCCGGCGATCGGCCGCCGGGGCTTCGCACTGGCGCTCGCGACGTTCGCGGTCGGGGTGGGAGTGAGCCGCTTCGTCTTCGCCCAGCCGTACGCCACCTCGGGCCTGTCACTGGACCGCCCGGCGGGTTTCGACGGGGACCGGGCGTACTACCTCCTGGAGCTGCTCCTGCTGGCGGTCGCGCTGCTGGCGACGCACGCGCTGCGCCGGGGGCGGACGGGCCGGGCCCTCGCCGCCATGCGGGACCACGAGCGGGGCGCGCAGGCGGCGGGCGTGCGGGTGCCGTCCCTCAAGCTGCTGGCCTTCGTCGCGGGCGCCGCACTGGCAGCGCTGGGCGGCGGCATGCTCGGCATGGGCCTGCGCGCCTTCGACGCCGCCGCCTACGACCCCGTGCGCGGCCTGCTGTGGTTCGCCGCGGTGGTGGTGCTGGGTGCCGACAGCACGCTCGGCGCCCTCGCGGCGGCGGCTCTTCTGGTCGGGCTGGACGCGGGTACCCGGGGCGGCGTCGCGGCAGCCCTGATCGGCGTCCTGGCGATCCTGGTGGGCCGCTTCCCGGGCGGCCCCTACGAGGCTCTGCGCACGGCATCGGAACGTCTCCGGCTGCGCCGCACCCCGGCTCCGACTCCGGTGGGCGCCCGGGCCCGCGGGCGGCTGCGCCCCTCGGCGGCGCGGGCGGCCGCGGGGGCGGGCGTGCCGACCGGGGCGACGCGGGTGGCGCACCGGGCGGAGAGTGCGGGAGCGTCCGGCCGGCGCGAGCCCCGAGACGGCGAGCGCCGCCCGGAACGCCGCCCGCCGGGCCGGACCGTCCCGGGCCTGCCGAGCGACGGCAACGGCCCTCGGGCCACCCGGCCCGAGGGAGCCCCGGAGGCACCCGGGCCCTCCACGACCACCCGGCCCCAGGCACCACACAAGCCTCTCCCGACCACCCGGCCCGAGCCGACCCCCGAACCCTCTCCGGCCACCCCGCCCCAGGCACCGCCCGAGCCCTTCCCGACCACCCGGCCCGAGCCGACCCCAGCCCCCCGGCCCGAGGCACCCCCCAAACCCCCTCCAACCACACACTCCAAGCCGCCCCCCGAGCCCTCCCCCGCCCCCCGGCCCGAGCCGCCCCCAGGCCCCGGGCCGCGTGCGGCGGCGCCCAGGGGAGACGCCGCGCCGCCCACAGCCCCGACGGCCGATGGCTCCGCCGTCCCCCTCCTCACCGCCCGCCGCCTCCACGCCCGCTACGGCGGCTTCACCGCCCTCGACGGAGTGGACCTGGACCTCTCCCCCGGCCGGATCACCGCGGTCGTCGGGCCCAACGGGGCCGGGAAGAGCACCCTGTTCCACTGCCTGGCCGGGACGCTGCCGCCCGCGCGCGGGACCGTGCGTCTCGGCGGGCGGGACATCACCGCGCTGCCGGCCCACGCCCGCGCCCGGCTCGGTGTCGCACGGACCTTCCAGCAACTGGCCGTCTTCCCCTCGCTGACCGTGGCCGAGAACGTCCGTGTCGGCGCCGAGCAGGGCCTGGTGACCGACCCGGGCGCCGTGGAGCACGCCCTCAGGCTGCTCGGGCTCGACGGACCCCTGCGCGCACGGCCCGCCGCCGGGCTGCCCACGGGGACGCTGCGCCGCGTCGAACTGGCCCGGGTCCTCGCGGGAAGTCCCCGCGTCCTGCTTCTCGACGAGCCCGCCGCCGGTCTCGACACCGCCGAAGTGAGCGCCCTGACCCGGGTCCTGAAGGCCCTGGCCGCCGACGGCACGGCCCTCCTCGTCGTCGAGCACGACCTGGATCTGGTGGCCGGTCTCGCCGACGTCGTGCACGTGATGACCGCGGGCCGGATCGTCGCCTCCGGCCCGCCCGGGCGCGTGCTGGACGCCCTGAAGCCGGGGGCCGGACGATGACGACCGTCTCCCTGCGCCACGCCCGCGTGCGCTACGGCCCCCTGGAGGCCCTGCACGGCGTCACCCTCGCCGCCCCCGGCCCGGGCCTCACCGTGCTGCTCGGCCGCAACGGCTCCGGCCGCACCACCGCGCTCCGCGCTCTGGCCGGCACCGTGCCCCTGTCGGGCGGCACGGTGGTGTGGGACGGCACGGACGTGACCCGCGTCCCGGCGTACGAACGGGCCCGGCGGGGGATGTGCCTGGTGCCGGAGCGGCAGGCCGTGTTCGGCTCGCTCACCGTGCGCGAGAATCTGGCACTCGCCGCCCGCGACCACACCACCGCCCTCGACGCCTACCCGCAGCTGCGGCCCCTGCTGGAGCGGCGCGCCGGCACCCTCTCGGGCGGGGAGCAGCGCATGCTCGCCCTCTCGCGGGCCCTGCTCGCACGCGCGCGTGTGGTGCTCGTCGACGAGCCCGCCCAGGGCATGTCGCCCCCGGTCGCGGCCCGGACGTACGAGCTGCTGGGCGCACTGGACGCGTGTGTGGTGGTCGCCGAGCAGCGGCTGCCGCCCACTCTGCGGGACCGGTCCGCGATCGTCTACGAACTGCGCCGCGGGACCGTCGTGTTCGCCGGGGAGGCGGGCGAACTCCCGGGGTGATGCCGGACACCGAGGCCCCGTCCGGTCGGCCGACCGGACGGGGCCCGTGTCCCGGCGAGGGGGATCAGCGGCTCAGAACGTGAGGCGCAGGCCGGGCACGATCACGTCGGGGTCCTCGCCGATGGCGTCCTTGTTGGCGGCGTAGAGGCGCTGCCAGGTGGTCCCGTGCCGGGCCGCGACACCGCTCAGGGTGTCGCCCCGGCGGACGGTGTAGTCACCGCGGGAGGCGCCGCGGTCCGCGTGTTCCGTGGGACGCGCCGGCGCCTTCGGCGGTTTCGCCGGGGCCGGCGCGGTGGACGTGACCGGGTCGGCGGCGGGTGCGCCGCCGCTCGCCCCGGCGCGTGCCGAGCAGGTCGGCCAGGCGCCCCATCCCTGGGCGCGCTGGACCTTGGTGGCGACGGCGATCTGCTGGGACCTGCTCGCCCGGTCGGCGGTGGGCGCGTAGGCCGTGCCGCCGTAGGCGTTCCAGGTGGAGGCGGCGAACTGGAGTCCGCCGTAGTAGCCGTTGCCGGTGTTGATGCGCCAGTTGCCGCCGCTCTCGCACTGGGCGATGCGGTCCCACACTCCGCTGTCGGCCGCCGCGGCGTTACCGGTCGCGGCGAGCAGTCCGAGGGGCGCGAGCAGTGCCGCCCCGGCGAGGACCGCCGTCGTACGAACCCGGCTCTTCCGGGCGTCGGGGCGAGAGGAATCGGCACATTCGGACATGTAAGTCCCTTTCGGAACACCCGGGATCCCCCAAGGCGGAGCGCCACTCCCGCGCCATGGGGCGCGAGGGTCGCGCTCGCCCCGTCCACCGGAGCGGTGCCGTGCCCGGTTCCTGGGAACCCGGCGGCCGGTGGACGTACCCGAGCGGTGCTCGTTGCACACGGCGGAGGAATCCAAGGAGGCCGGCGGCCGACATCAACCGGTCACCCGTCCGGGCAGGCCAGTTCACCGATACCTCGGGTAACGGCCATTTCCGGACACCCACTTCATTCGTTGATTTCCGGATTTGTTCACCAACTCCCCTGACGATCTGTGACCCACTTCACCCCGCCAACGCCCTTTGCATACCGGCGAGTTGACGGTGAGTGCGCGATTCCGCGTGAAGCGTGACCCTGCGCGCCGGTTGGTTCGATTCCGTTCGCTCTGGGGCGTGACTCCCGCCACAGATCGCCCGTTGTCTTCTTCATGAGCCGGGACCTACCCGGACCACAGGCCGGGAGCCACCCGGCTTAGCCACGCACCGCACCCCCGAGGGAGCCACCCGTGCCGCGCATGCTCGACGTCAGCGACGAGGTACGCGCCGAGATCGGCGACGAAGAAGCCGACCGCCTGCTCGCCGGAGAGACCGCCCCGGGCAGTTACGACTGCACGTCCTGCCGCACTCCGGGCGACTCCGAGCAGGAGCGCACCAGCACCGTCCTGTTCATCGGTGACGAGACCGCCGTCCTCGCCTTCGCCCACGCCGGCTGTCTGCCCTCGCAGGTCGTGCAGGTCACCGAGGAGCAGCTGCGGGGCGCCGTGAAGTCCATCGCCGGCGACACCGTCGACCTGGAGCCCGACAGGGTGGTGCCCGACAAGGCGGTGCCCGAGCAGGCGGTGCTCGGCGTGACCAGCGGGCTCGTCCTGATCGGCGGGGAGCTCCACCCGGCCCTGGTGGTGGAGCCGACCGGCCCCATCGCCCGGCCCGGCACGAGCGGCACCGGCGACGACTTCCTGCCGCTGCTCATCGAGCAGGGCTTCATGCCGCTGACGGAGCTGTCCTCCGTACCTCCGGTGCTGCACGGCTGGTCGGTGCTGCTCGCCGTGGGCCAGCTGCACGCGGTGCTCCAGCCGGGCAGCGACGGCGGCCAGCCGGTGGCCTGGTGGCAGGCGCACCAGCCGCTCCAGGTGACCGAGGGCTGGCGCGCGGCGGCCAACAAGCACCAGCAGGTGCTGATGTTCGCCGCGCCCGTCGGCTCGATCGGCCGCCAGCCGCGCGAGGACCTGCTGCGGGACGCGCTGGACAAGGCGGCGGCGAACGGAAAGCTGGTCGGCTCGGCGCTGCCGCTGGCCGGCACCTGAACCGCCCGTCACCCGCGCACGCCGCAGACCTGCGAAAGCCGTACCCGGACCGCATCCCCTGACCCGCGGGGTCGTTTGGACATACGTGCACGCATACGACGTTCCCCGCCGCCAGTCCTTCTCGCCGATCCCGTCCGCGCGATCGGCTCAGGACTCCCAGGGCGGCCCATCGGCCACGCCGATCTATGACGCGCTCTACGCCGAGTACGTCAAGTCCTTCCGCGCACTGCCCGGCGACCGCAGCGGCGAGGAGAAGCTGGGCTTCACCGCCTTCGGGAACACCCCGCACAGTCCGGGCTCGTACGCAGGGGCGTACGGCAGCTCCTACAGTGCCTACAGCGCGGGCGCCCAGAGCGCCCGCCATGCCGCCGGGCAGCAGCCGCAGTGGCAGCGCGTCGGGACCATCGGCTCACACAGCACGGGGATGCACCACGTACCGGCCGCGCTGCCGCCCGGGCGGCGCGGCGGCGTCTGAGCGAGCACCGGACACTGGAAAGGGCGGCCCCCTTCGGGGCCGCCCTTTCCAGTGGTTCGCGCTACTTCTTCCTGCCGCGCTTCTCGCGCACCCGCACGGAGATGTGGATCGGTGTCCCGTCGAAGCGGAACTCCTCGCGCAGCCGGCGCTCGATGAAGCGCCGGTAGCCCGCCTCGATGAAACCGGAGGCGAACAGCACGAACCGCGGCGGCTTGGTGCCCGCCTGCGTGCCGAACAGGATGCGCGGCTGCTTGCCGCCCCGGACCGGGTGCGGGTGGGCGGCGACCAGCTCACCGAGGAAGGCGTTCAGCCGGCCCGTCGGGACCCGGGTCTCCCAGCCCGCCAGAGCCGTCTCGATCGCCGGGACCAGCTTCTCCATGTGCCGCCCGGTGCGTGCCGAGACGTTCACCCGCGGCGCCCACGCCACCTGGCCGAGCTCGGTCTCGATCTCCCGCTCCAGGTAGTAGCGGCGCTCCTCGTCGAGGGTGTCCCACTTGTTGAACGCGAGGACGACAGCGCGGCCCGCCTCGACGGCCATGGTGACGATCCGCTGGTCCTGCACCGAGATGGACTCGGAGCCGTCGATCAGGATGACCGCGACCTCCGCCTTCTCGACGGCGGCCGCGGTGCGCAGCGAGGCGTAGTAGTCGGCGCCCTGCTGGAGGTGGACGCGCTTGCGGATGCCCGCCGTGTCGACGAACTTCCAGGTGACTCCGCCGAGTTCGATCAGCTCGTCGACCGGGTCGCGGGTGGTGCCCGCCAGCTCGTTGACGACGACACGCTCCTCGCCCGCAACCTTGTTCAGCAGGGAGGACTTGCCGACGTTCGGGCGCCCGATCAGGGCGATCCGGCGCGGGCCGCCGATACCGCCGCCGAAGGTCTCGCGCGGGGCCTCGGGGAGCACCTCCAGGACCTGGTCGAGCATGTCGCCGGTGCCGCGGCCGTGCAGCGCGGAGACCGGGTGCGGCTCCCCCAGGCCCAGCGACCACAGGTAGGAGGCGTCGGCCTCGCCGCTGGGGCCGTCCACCTTGTTGGCGCACAGCACGACCGGCTTGCCGGCCTTGCGCAGCAGCCGGACGACGGCCTCGTCCGTGTCGGTGGCGCCGACCTTGGCGTCGACGACGAAGACGACCGCGTCGGCGGCCTCGATGGCGTACTCGGCCTGGGCGGCCACGGAGGCGTCGATACCGAGGACGTCCTGCTCCCAGCCGCCGGTGTCGACGACCTTGAATCGGCGGCCCGCCCACTCGGCCTCATAGGTGACGCGGTCGCGGGTGACGCCGGGCTTGTCCTCGACGACGGCCTCGCGGCGCCCGATGATGCGGTTCACCAGGGTCGACTTGCCGACATTGGGGCGGCCGACGACGGCGAGCACGGGCAGCGGACCGTGGCCCGCCGCCTCGATGGCGCCCTCGACGTCCTCGAGGGCGAAGCCCTCCTCCGCGGCGAGCTCCATGAACTCCGCGAACTCGGCGTCGCCGAGCGCCCCGTGGTCGTGCTCGTGCGCGCCCTCGGACGCGTCCGAGCCGTCGGGCTGGATGTGGTCGTTCATGAAGTCCGTACCTCGTCGTTCATCGTGGTGGTCGGTGGAGTACCCGCTGTTCCGGGCTGGTCCACTACTCAGTCTCGCCTAGCGCCCGGTGAGGCGCCTGGCGTTTTCCAGGTGGGCCGCGAGCTGCTTCTGGATGCGCCCGGTCGCCTCGTCCAGGGCCTTGCGCGTCCGGCGACCGCTGCCGTCGCCCGCCTCGAAGGGCTCGCCGAAGACGACGTCGACGCGGGAGCGCAGCGGAGGCAGCATCTTTATCAACCGTCCGGGCCGGTCGGAACTTCCCAGCACGGCGACCGGGACGATGGGGGCGCCGCTGCGCACCGCGAAGTACGCGAGCCCGGCGCGCAGCGAGGCGAAGTCGCCCTCGCCCCGGGTGCCCTCGGGGAAGATGCCGAGCACGCCGCCGCCCGCCAGGATGCCCAGCGCGTGGGTGATCGCCGTGCGGTCGGTGGTGTCGCGGTCGACCTTCACCTGCCCGATGCCGAGCAGGAAGGGGTCCAGCGGCCCGATGAACGCTTCCTTCTTGATCAGGAAGTGTGTCGGCCGGGGCGCAACGCCCATGACCATCGGGCCGTCGATGTTGTGGGAGTGGTTGACCGCGAGGATCACCGGCCCGCTCGCGGGCACCCGCCAGGCGCCGAGCACGCGCGGCCTCCACAGCCCGTACATCAGGCCGACGCCGATGCGCCGCCCGACCTCGGCGCCCCGCGCCGAAGGCAGTTCGGTCACTTTCCGGCCCGCTTCTCCTCGACGAGGGTGACGACGCACTCGATGACCTGGGCCAGCGTGAGCTCGGTGGTGTCCACCTCGACGGCGTCGTCCGCCTTGGCGAGCGGGGAGGTCTTGCGGCTGGAGTCGGCTGCGTCCCGCTTGATCAGGGCTTCACGGGTGGAGTGGACGTCCGAACCCTTCAGCTCGCCGCTGCGGCGGGCGGCGCGCGCCTCCGGGGAGGCGGTGAGGAAGACCTTGAGGTCGGCGTCGGGCAGCACGGTCGTGCCGATGTCCCGGCCCTCGACGACGATGCCCTGCTCCGCGGAGGCGGCGATCGAGCGCTGCAGCTCGGTGATCCGGGCGCGCACCTCGGGCACCGCGCTGACCGCGCTGACCTTGGAGGAGACCTCCTGGGTGCGGATCGGACCGGCCACGTCCACGCCGTCGACCGTGATGGCGGGGCCCTCCGGGTCGGTACCGGAGACGATCTCGGGCTTGCCCGCGGCGGCGGCGATGGCGGAGGGGTCGTCGATGTCGATGCCGTTGCTCACCATCCACCAGGTGATCGCCCGGTACTGGGCGCCGGTGTCCAGGTAGCTCAGCCCGAGCTGGGCCGCCACGGCCTTCGAGGTGCTCGACTTGCCGGTGCCGGCGGGGCCGTCGATGGCGACAATCACTGGCGTGGCGCTTTCCACAGTGGGGACCTTCCTGGACCGGGCTCGGCGTGGGTGAGGGCGCGAGTGCCCCGCACAAGGTTACTGGGTTCGCGTCACTCGTCCGGCCGCGCGTCCGGGACGGCTGGGCGCGACTGCCGACGGCGCTCGGCCGACCCGGCATACGGCCGACGGCCGCGCCCGGCACCACCCGGCCCGTCCGGCGTTCGAGGACAAGGCCGGTCAGGCCGGAGCGGGGCCCCGGAGGGCGGCAGCCCAGGGAACCGGCCCACCGGCCCACACCCCGCTACTGCCGGAGAGCCCAGCCCCGTTCCCGCAGCGCGGCGCTCAGTACCGGGGCCGCCTTGGGCTCCACCATCAGCTGCACCAGACCGGCCTGCTGCCCCGTCGCGTGCTCGATCCGCACGTCCTCGATGTTGACGCCGGCCAGACCCGCGTCGGCGAAGATCCGGGCCAGCTGTCCGGGCTGGTCGTCGATGAGCACGGCCACGACCTCGTAGGCCCGAGGCGCGGATCCGTGCTTGCCGGGGACGCGGACCTGCCCGGCGTTGCCGCGCCGCAGCACGTCCTCGATCCCGCCGGCGCCCTCGCGGCGCTTGTGGTCGTCGGAGGACTGCAGGGCGCGCAGGGCCCGCACGGTCTCCTCCAGGTCGGCGGCGACGTCCGTGAGCAGGTCGGCGACCGGCGCGGGGTTCGCGGAGAGGATGTCGATCCACATCCGCGGGTCGGAGGCGGCGATGCGCGTCACGTCCCGGATGCCCTGCCCGCACAGCCGTACGGCGGACTCCTCGGCGTTCTCCAGGCGCGCGGCGACCAGGCTGGAGACCAGGTGGGGCATGTGCGAGACGAGGGCGACGGCCCGGTCGTGGGCGTCGGCGTCCATGACGACCGGCACGGCCCGGCAGTGCGAGACCAGCTCCAGGGCGAGGTTCAGCACCTCGGTGTCGGTGTCCCGGTTGGGGGTCAGCACCCAGGGACGGCCCTCGAAGAGGTCGGCCGTCGCGGCCAGCGGGCCGGACTTCTCACGCCCCGACATGGGGTGCGAGCCGATGTACGCCGACAGGTCGAGACCGCGCGCCTCCAGCTCTCGGCGCGGCCCGCCCTTGACGCTGGCGACATCGAGGTAGCCGCGTCCGGCACCGCGGCGCAGGGCGTCGGTGAGCACGTCGGCCACGTGCGCGGGCGGGGCGGCGACGATCACGAGGTCGACGGGCCCGTCCGGTGCCTCGTCCGTGCCGGCGCCGAGCGCGGCCGCCGTACGGGCCTGCTCCGGGTCCGGGTCGGCGAGGTGCACGGTGACGCCGCGCTGGGACAGGGCCAGCGCGGCGGACGTGCCGATGAGGCCGGTGCCGATGACGAGTGCGGTCCTCACTGGGCGATGTCCTTGCGCAGGGCAGCCGCGGCGCCGAGGTAGACGTGGGCGATATCGGCCCGGGGCCGGTCGGACTCGATGTGCGCGAGAACCCGGACGACACGCGGCATGGCGCCTTCGATGTCCAGTTCCTGGGCGCAGATCAGCGGCACGTCGACGATGCCCAGCTTGCGGGCGGCCGCCGCCGGAAAGTCGCTGTGCAGGTCGGGGGTGGCCGTGAACCAGATGCTGATCAGGTCGTCGGCGGCGAGATCGTTGCGCTCCAGGATCTCCGTGAGCAGGGCTCCGACCTGCTCGTCCATGTGCCCGGCCTCGTCCCGTTCGAGTTGGACGGCGCCCCGGACCGCTCGTACCGCCACGGCGATGCTCCTTGCTGACGTGCGTGTCGCTCTACGTCCGACCAGCCTAGTCAGCCCGCGCGGCCCGGGTGCGCGGCGCTCGCTCGCTGAGACGCCGGGATCGACACCTTTGGGCAGGTTCAGTGCCAAGATGAGGCACATTGCGATTTACCCCCTTTTCTGCATCTCCGGAGTGACGACATGACCCACGAGACCACGCGCCGCACGGTTCTCCTCGCGACGGGTGCTACGGGCGCGGCGGCGCTCGTAGCGGCCTGCGGCGGCGGGGGCGACGACAACGGTTCCGCGTCGACGAGCTCTCCCGCCGGCCAGGACGCGACGAGCGCACCCGCCGGCCAGGTCCTGGCCAACATCGACGAGATCCCGGTCGGCGGCGGCAAGATCTTCAAGGACGAGGAAGTCGTGGTGACCCAGCCGGAGCAGGGGCAGTTCAAGGCCTTCTCAGCGATCTGCACCCACCAGCGCTGCACGGTGGGGTCCGTCTCCGACGGCACGATCAACTGCCCCTGCCACGGCAGCAGGTTCCAGATCGCCGACGGCGCGGTGGCCCAGGGCCCGGCGACCCGGCCACTGCCCGCCGAGCAGATCACCGTGGAGGGAAACGCGATTCGCCTGACGTGAGGCCCCGCGGACGGCTCCGCGGTGTCACGCGTCCCACAGCGCCCCGAGGGTGAGCAGGTCGCTCCGGTACTCCACGCGGTCGGCCCACTCGGCGGGCCAGGCCTCCGCACCCTGGTACGCGCCGGCGAAGGCGCCCGCCAGACAGGCGATCGAGTCCGAGTCGCCGGCGGTGCAGGCGGCACGGCGCAGGGCCGTCAGCGGCTCGTCGACGAAGAGCAGGAAGCACAGCAGCCCGGTCGTCAGGGCCTCCTCGGCGATCCAGCCCTCGCCGGTGGCCAGACACGGGTCGGTCTCCCGCGAGACGGTGCGCACGGCGTGCCGGAGCCGTTCGAGGGCCTCCAGGCACTCGTCCCAGCCGCGTGCGATGAACCGCTCGGGACTCGGGTCCCCGGCCCGCCGCCACAGGTCGCCGAGCCAGCGCTCGTGGTAGCGGCTGCGGTTCTCCAGGGCGTACGAGCGGAGCAGGCCGATCAGCCCCGTCGGCTCGGCGCCCCGCGCGAGCAGCCGTACGGCGTGTGCGGTGAGGTCGGAGGCGGCCAGCGCGGTGGGATGCCCGTGGGTGAGGGCGGACTGCAACTGGGCGGCGCCCGCGCGCTGTTCGTCACTGAGGCCGGGGACCAGACCCAGGGGCGCGACGCGCATGTTGGCGCCGCAGCCCTTGGAGCCGATCTGGCTGGCGTCCTGCCAGGGGCGGTTCTCGTCCTTCAGCAGGTGACAGGCCTTCATGCAGGTGCGGCCCGGGGCCCGGTTGTTCTCGGGGGACTGGTACCAGTCGACGAACTCCTCACGCAGGGACCGGGCCAGTCGCAGCGGGGTGAGCAGCCCTCGGTCCATGGCCGTCCGCACCGCCCGGCCCAGCGCCAGCGTCATCTGGGTGTCGTCCGAGACGGTGGCCCGCTCGGGCAGGTCCAGCTGCCGCCAGGGGCCGAACGCGGCGAGTATCGACGGAACGTCACTGAACTCGGTCGGATACCCCAATGCGTCTCCGAGGGCCAGGCCCGTGAGCGCTCCGGTGGCGGCCTGCTTGTGGACGAGCATGGTCATGCGGGGCGTCCTTCCCGGGTGGGCCGGAGGAGAGGCGGGTGGAGGGCGGTGGCGGTTCCGGCGCGGTACAGCGCGGCGGGTTTGCCGCGGCCGCCGGTCAGTCGCGCGGCGCCCGGGACGGCTTCGACGAACCCCGGCGTGGCGAGCACCTTGCGCCGGAAGTTGGGCCGGTCGAGTTCGGTGCCCCACACGGTCTCGTAGACCTGCTGGAGCTCACCGAGGGTGAACTCGAACGGGCAGAAGGCGGTGGCGAGGCAGGTGTACTCGAACTTGGCGCCGACCCGGTCATGGGCGTCGGCCAGGATGCGGTCGTGGTCGAAGGCGAGCGGCCCGGACGTGCCGTGGGGCACCCAGCGGGCGTCGGCGGCGTCGCTGCCGCCGTGCGCCTCCGGAGCGTCGGGCAGCAGTGCGGCGAAGGCGACCGACACGACCCGCATCCGGGGGTCGCGGCCGGGTTCGCTGTACGTCCGCAGCTGCTCCAGATGGAGTGCGGAAACATCGGACAGGCCGGTCTCCTCGGCGAGTTCACGCCGGGCGGCCGTCTCCGCGGACTCGTCCGGCTGCACGAATCCGCCGGGCAGGGCCCAGCGTCCGGCGTACGGCTCCTGTCCGCGCTCGACGAGCAGCACGTGCAGCGCGGCGTCCCGCAGGGTGAACACCGCGAGGTCGACGGTCACCGCGAAGGGTTCGTGGGCGTATTTGTCGTAGCCGTCCATCAAGAGCACCCCCTTTTATAGTCAGTGCGACTATAAAAGGGGGTGGGGGTTGCTCACAAGGCCTAGAGGTCGACCTCCTGCATCAGCATCCCGACCTCCGTGTTGGACAGCCGCCGCAGCCAGCCCGACTTCTGGTCGCCCAGGGTGATCGGCCCGAAGGCGACCCGGACGAGCTTGTCGACCGGGAAGCCGGCCTCCGCCAGCATCCGGCGCACGATGTGCTTGCGGCCCTCGTGGAGGGTGACCTCGACGAGGTAGTTCTTGCCGGTCTGCTGGACGACCCGGAAGTGGTCCGCGCGGGCGTAGCCGTCCTCCAGCTGGATGCCGTCCTTGAGCTGCTTGCCCAGGTCGCGCGGGATGGGTCCGACGATGTGCGCGAGGTAGGTCTTCTTCACGCCGTACTTCGGGTGGGTCAGCCGGTGGGCCAGCTCACCGTGGTTCGTGAGCAGGATGACGCCCTCGGTCTCGGTGTCGAGCCGGCCGACGTGGAAGAGCCGGGTCTCGCGGTTGGTGACGTAGTCACCGAGGCACTGCCGGCCCTCCGGGTCCTCCATCGTCGAGACGACACCGGCGGGCTTGTTCAGCGCGAAGAACTGGAAGCGCTGCGTGGCGACGGTCAGCCCGTCGACCTTGATCTCGTCCTTCTCGGGGTCGACGCGCCGCCCCTGCTCCAGGACGATCTCGCCGTTGATCTCGACCCGGGCCTGCTCGATCAGTTCCTCGCAGGCCCGCCGGGAGCCGAAGCCCGCCCGGGCGAGGACCTTCTGCAGCCGCTCGCCCTCCTGCTCGGCACCGGGGAAGGTCTTCGGGAGCTTGACCTCCTTCTTCCCGGCGTACCGGTCGCGGTTGCGCTCCTCGACCTGCGCCTCGTACTCACGCGGGCGAGCCGGGGCCGTACGCCCCTGCTTCTGGGGCTGCTTGGGGCCGCCCTTGGCGCCGCCCCGGGCCGAGCCGCCGCGCCCGGACTTGGGGCCCTCCTTCGTCCCCCCGGGGCCCACGTCGTAGCGGCGCTCCTCGGGGCGGGGCTTGCTGGGGCGGCCCTGCCCCTGCTTCTGGTCCCTGTTGTTGCCGGCGCCGCGGTGGTTACCGCGTCCGCCGCTCTTGCCGCTGCCGCTGCTTCGCATCAAAGTTCCGTCTGGTCGTCTTCGTCGTCGGTACCCGGGGTGGCCGGGCGGCTGCCCGGCACGTCGTCGTCAGGCGCGTCCGGGTCGAACGACGGTACGCCTTCCTGGGTCTCGGCCTCGATCGCCTCCGCCTCCGGGAGGAAGGGCGCGAGCTCCGGGAGCTCGTCCAGACCACGCAGGCCCATCCGCTCCAGGAAGTAGTTCGTCGTCCTGTACAGGATCGCACCTGTTTCGGGTTCCGTGCCCGCCTCCTCTATCAGACCGCGCTGGAGGAGGGTGCGCATGACACCGTCGCAGTTGACTCCGCGTACGGCCGAGACCCGGCTGCGGCTGACCGGCTGGCGGTAGGCGACGACGGCCAGGGTCTCCAGGGCGGCCTGGGTGAGGCGGGCCTGCTGGCCGTCCAGGACGAAGCGTTCGACGGCCGGCGCGTAGGCGGCCCGGGTGTAGAAGCGCCAGCCGTTCGCGACGTACCGCAGCTCGAAACCGCGGCCCTGGACGGTGTACTCGTCGGCCAGCTCGCGCAGGGCGTCCGCGATCTGGCGCCTGGGCCGCTCCAGTATCTTCGCGAGGTGCTCCTCGGTCGCGGGCTCGTCCACGACCATGAGGACGGCCTCCAGGGCCGGTTTCAGATCGAGTCCGGCGACGGCACTCGGCCCGGCCGGCAGGTCTGTCGTTCGCTCGCTCACGCCTTCTTCTCCTCCTTCGGCGGCTCGGGCGGCCGGTCGAACTCGTCGGTGACGGCCGGTGTCTCGTCCCCGTCCCCGCCGGTCCACCGCACGAGCAGCTCCCCGAGCGCCGTCTCCTGCTCCAGCTCGACGGCCTTCTCGCGGTACAGCTCCAGCAGGGCGAGGAACCTCGCCACGACGGTCAGGGTGTCGTCGGTGTCCGCCACGAGGGCACGGAAGGCGACCTCGCCGAGTTCTCTGAGCCGGGCCACGACGATCTGCGCCTGCTCCTGCACGCTGACCAGCGGGGCGTGGATGTGGTCCACGTAGACCTGCGGCTTGGGCCGCGGCTGCATCGCCTTCACGGCGAGCTTGGCGAATCCTTCCGCCCCGATGCTGATGACGACGTCCGGCAACAGTTCGGCGTGGTGCGCTTCCAGGCCGACGGTACGGGGGTAGCGCCGGGCCTCGTCGTCGAGGCGCCCGCTGAAGATGTCGGCGACCCGCTTGTACGCGCGGTACTGCAACAGCCGGGCGAACAGCAGGTCCCGCGCTTCGAGCAGCGCGAGATCGCCCTCGTCCTCGACCTCGGCGGCAGGCAGCAGGCGCGCGGCCTTGAGGTCGAGCAGGGTGGCGGCGACGACCAGGAACTCGGTCGTCTCGTCCAGGTCCCAGTCCTGCCCCATCGCCCGGATGTAGGCCATGAACTCGTCGGTCACCTTCGACAGCGCGACCTCGGTGACGTCCAGTTTGTGCCGCGAGATCAACTGCAAGAGCAGATCGAAGGGTCCCTCGAAGTTGGCGAGCCGGACCTTGAAGACCCCGCTGCCGGCCGCCTCGGCGTCATCGGCCGGAGGCCGGGGTCCCTGGGCGGTCCCGGAGGACTCCTCGGACGCGGCCTGCGGACTCCCGGGCCGCGTCCGGGCAGTGGTCCCGCCCGGCTCACCCACGGCCACCGGCCCGGCCGCGTCCGCAGGCGGTGCCAGGGGCTCGGTCGTTTTCACCGGCCCGGGGACCACGGCGCTCGGGGAGTCCCCCGGGGAAGCCGCCCGGCCCGCCTCACCGGGCGACCCGGGCTCCTCGGCCGACGCGACCGCCCGGCCCGCCTCCACAGAAGCCCCGGGCTCCTCCACTGGCGAAGCCGCCGGCCCCCTCCCCAGCGCACGCCGGCGGCCGGCCGGGACGCCGGGGGGAGGAGGGGAAGCGTTCGAGGTCATGGCCCCCGCAGGCTACCGCTACCGCCCGCGCAGTCGTCGTACGAGGATGCTGGCGTCTCCGCGGGTCTCCAGGTCGGCGAGGACCACCGCGACCGCCTCGCGGACGATGCGCCCGCGGTCGACGGCCAGGCCGTGCTCGCCGCGGAGCACCAGACGGGCGTGTTCGAGGTCCATGAGCTCCTCGGCCGACACGTAGACCGTGATCTTCTCGTCGTGCCGTTCACGGCCGCTGGGGCGGCGCGAGGGGTTCCGCCCGCGCTTGCGGGGCGCGGCCCCGGCGGCACCGGCGGCAGAACCTTCCTGCGCCGTCTGCCGACGGGCGGAGCCGGAGCGCTCGGCGGTCGCGGAACGGCTGTGCGCCTCCCCGGCCTCGGCCGGCTCCGCGTCCGCCGCGACGTGCTCGGCACCCCCGCCGTCACCGCCCTGCGCGGGCACCGACTGCGGTGCGTCCTCCCCGGCCGCTGCCGCGTCGCCCTCCCCCGCCGGAGCGGGCACCCGGGCGTCGCCGTTGGCCTGACGCCTGGGCTGGGACGACTGAAGCGCCATCCCCCCTGTCGTACGGAAGAGTTCGTCGGCCCCCGGCAGACTCACTCGGCGTGACACCGGGCGAGCACCTCCCTGGCGAGCTGGCGGTAGGCGGCGGCACCGACGGAGTTGGAGGCGTACGTGGTGATCGGCTCACCGGCGACCGTGGTCTCCGGGAAGCGGACCGTGCGCCCGATGACCGTGTGGTAGACGTGGTCGTCGAACGCCTCGACCACACGTGCGAGCACCTCACGGCTGTGCACCGTGCGCGAGTCGTACATCGTGGCGAGGATGCCGTCGAGCTCCAGCTCGGGGTTGAGCCGTTCCTGGACCTTCTCGATGGTCTCCGTCAGCAGGGCCACGCCGCGCAGCGCGAAGAACTCGCACTCCAGAGGCACTATCACCTTGTGCGCGGCCGTCAGGGCGTTCACCGTGAGCAGGCCGAGCGAGGGCTGGCAGTCGATGACGATGAAGTCGTAGTCGGGCAGCAGCGGCTTGAGGGCGCGCTGCAGCGTCGACTCGCGGGCGACCTCGGAGACCAGCTGGACCTCGGCCGCCGACAGGTCGATGTTGCTGGGCAGCAGGTCCATGTTGGGGACCGCCGTCTTCAGCAGCACCTCGTCGGCCGCCATTCCCCGCTCCATGAGCAGGTTGTAGACGGTGAGGTCGAGTTCCATCGGGTTGACGCCGAGTCCGACCGACAGCGCGCCCTGCGGGTCGAAGTCCACGAGCAGGACCCGGCGTCCGTACTCCGCGAGCGCGGCACCCAGATTGATGGTCGACGTGGTCTTGCCGACGCCGCCCTTCTGGTTGCACATCGCGATGATCTTCGCGGGTCCGTGTTCGGGCAGCGGGCCCGGGATCGGGAAGTACGGCAGCGGGCGCCCGGTCGGACCTACCCGCTCGCGGCGCTGTCTGGCCGCGTCGGGCGCGAGAGTGGCCGCGTACTCGGGGTCGGGCTCGTACTCCGCGTCGGGGTCGTAGAAGTGCCCCTCGGGCAGTTCGTCGTAGTCGGCGAAGTGGTTGTGGGGCGCGCCACTTCCGTCGCCGGCCATGGCGTTCACGTGATGGCCATCCATCTTCTGGTGTGCAGTGTGAGTCGCCTGCTGACTCTGGTGGGCTGCGAAGGTGCGCACAGCGACGGAGCCGACAGCCTCGAACCCCGCGGGCCCCTGGCCCGGTGCAGGCATTCCTGGTTGACCACCCCCGGGAGTAAATGTCGACTCATTCACAAGTCGTCTTACCTCCTTGGTGACCAGGAAACTTCTAGACAGGTCAGCGTGGCACCATGCCGACGGTTGGCGACTCTATGGCGTGTCGGGCGTCCGCAGCAACACAATCCGCCGGACCCGGCCCGATGTGTCGGCAATGAAACATCCCGCTGTCAAGGGCGTACGGCCGTCGCACGGCAGGTTTCACCGGTGTGCGAATCGGTTGAAGGGTTACGTTCGAGGCGAGTTGCGCGAGAATCGCGAAGTGACCATACACACATCCGGCCGGACCTTGTCGGGCAAGGTCCGGCCGGGCGTGCGGCGTTGACGACCTGTGTTGACGTATCGCCTTTGCCGGTTGATGACTTAGCCGACTTACCGGCCGTCGCGTGCGGGTCGGCGGCTCAGCCGAGCAGCGAGGTCAGCTCCACGTGCTCCACGCCGTGCGCCTCGGCGACCTCGCGGTAAACGACCTTGCCGTCATGGGTGTTGAGGCCCTTGGCCAGCGCGGGGTCGCGGCGCAGCGCGTCCGCCCAGCCGTGATCGGCCAGCTCGACGATGTACGGCAGCGTCGCGTTGGTCAGCGCGTAGGTGGAGGTGTTCGGCACGGCGCCGGGCATGTTGGCGACGCAGTAGAAGACCGAGTTGTGGACCTGGAAGGCCGGCTCGGCGTGGGTCGTCGGGCGGGAGTCCTCGAAGCAGCCGCCCTGGTCGATCGCGATGTCGACAAGAACACTTCCGGGCTTCATCCGCGAGACGAGCTCGTTGGTGACCAGCTTCGGGGCCTTGGCGCCGGGGATCAGCACCGCGCCGATGACGAGGTCGGCCTCGAGGCAGGCCTTCTCCAGCTCGAAGGCGTTCGAGACGACGGTCTGGATCTTCGTGCCGAAGATCTTGTCGGCCTCGCGGAGCTTGTTGATGTCCTTGTCGAGCAGGGTCACGTGGAAGCCCATGCCGATGGCGATCTGCGCGGCGTTCCAGCCGGAGACGCCGCCGCCGATCACGACGGCGCGGCCGGCCAGCACGCCGGGGACGCCGCCGGGCAGCACGCCGCGGCCGCCGTTGGCGCGCATCAGGTGGTAGGCGCCGACCTGCGGGGCCAGCCGGCCCGCGACCTCGGACATCGGGGCGAGCAGCGGCAGCGCGCGGCTGGGCAGCTCGACCGTCTCGTAGGCGATCGCCGTGGTGCCGGACTCCAGCAGTGCGTCCGTGCACTCCTTGGAGGCGGCCAGGTGCAGGTAGGTGAAGAGCGTCTGGTCCTTGCGGAGGCGGTGGTACTCCTCGGCGATGGGCTCCTTGACCTTCAGCAGCAGGTCGGCGGCGGCCCACACCTCGTCGGCGGTGTCCAGGATGTGCGCACCGGCGGCGACGTACTCGGTGTCCAGGATCGAGGAGCCGACGCCGGCGCCGCGCTCGATGACGACCTGGTGGCCGTGGCGCACCAGCTCGTGCACGCCGGCGGGGGTGATGGCCACCCGGAACTCGTTGTTCTTGACCTCGCGGGGGATGCCGACCTTCACGTCGATCACGGTCCTTGGCTCAGAGGGTATGGGGGTCTTACTAAGACATACCCGGGCACACGCGGGCACACCGGGAGAGACCGCAGGAGAACGTGCGGCAGAGCCAGTCTAATGAAGGCGTTCTCGCTGTCTAGCCTTTCATTGCATCAATCTCCAGGTGATGCGGTACGGATTTCGCAGGCGTCAGGGTCGTTTTGAAGGTTTGAGTCGCCGAGAATCCGCTCGGCGGCGCCCCGGTGCAGCCCGGCCGACGCGGGATCACCCAGGCGTTCCAGGGTGTCGGCGACCCGCAGGTGCAGGGCGGCCTGCAACCGCGGATCCTCGGCGCGCCGCGCCCACTCCACGGCCTCCCGGCAGGTGCGCAGCGACTCCTCGGGCCGGCCCGCGTACTCCTGGACCCGCGCCAGCTCGCTCAGCGCCCGCGCCTGAGCGGCCACGTCGCCGTTCTTGCGGTGACCGGCGACCGCCGCGCGCCAGTTCCGCAGGGCCTCGCCGTAGCGGCCCGCGAAGGTGTGGGCGGCGGCGATCCGCCCGTAGAGCCGGGCGGCCTCGGCGCGCTCGTCCCGGGCGAGCCGTTCGGCCAGCGCGCGCCCGAACCAGTCGGCGGCCCGGTCGTAGTCGCCGAGCTCCAGGTGCGCGCCGCCTACGGATTCCATCGCGCGGCCGGTCGCGTACGGGTCGTTCACCTCGCGCCCGGCGTCCAGTGCGGCCCGGTAGCGGGTCAGGGCGTCGGCGGTGCGGCCGGTGCGGGCGTCGAGGTCGCCGAGGTTGAGCAGGGCCGCCGCACGCTCCCGGGGCAGGTCGCGGCGTTCGGCGATGCCGAGGACGAGGCTGTGGATGTCGTAGAGGTCGGCGGCGGCGGCCTGGGTGCCGATGTGCGCCGCCATCGCCCGGACCAGCTGGGACATCAGCCGCCGGGCCAGAGTGTCCAGCTCCCCGTCGGCGACCGCGAGCCGGGCCGAGGCCAGCAGGGCGGGCCGGGTCAGGCGCAGCCAGTCGGCGGCGTCCCGCGGGGTGGGAAAGCGCAGGGCGCGCGGCATGTCGAGGAGCTTCTGGCGCGCCTGGGGGCTGTCGGTCTCGGTGATCGCCCGGCAGGCCTGGAGCAGCCGTACGGTCCGCTCCAGCATGCGTGCGCGCGCCAGCTGGAGCTCGGCCGGGCGTTCGTGGTGCTCGGCGAGGATCCGCAGCTGGGGGTGCAGGCAGGCGGGCACCTCGTACTGCGGCAGCGGTGAGTCCACCGTGTGCAGGAAGCCCAGGGCGACGAAGTCGTCGAGCGTGGTGCGGGCGCTGCCGACCGAGCAGCCGACGAGCGCGGAGGCGGTCTGCGGGTCGACCAGTCCGGCCGGGGCGAGGGCGAGCAGGCGCAGCATCCGCGCGGCGCCGGCGGGCAGGGCGGCGTGGGCGAGCCGGAACACCCGGGTCAGGGCGGTGCCCTCGGTGTCCTCGGCGCGCAGCTGCTTGGCGAGGTCGGAGACGGCGGCCTGGGGGCGTGCCGCGAGCCAGCCCCCCGCCAGCATCAGCGCGGCGGGCTGCCCCTGGCACTCCTCGGCGAGGCCCTCGGCGGCACGGGGGTCGACGGTGATGCGGACCGAGCCGGTGTGCCGGGTCAGCAGTTCCACCCCGGACTTGGCGTCCAGGCCGCCCAGGGTGCAGGGGCGGACGTCGGAGATGCCGGTCAGCGGGCCTCCGGAGACCGCGACGACGAGGCAGTCCGGGGTGTCGGGCAGCAGGGCGTCGACCTGCTCGGCGTCGGCCGCGTCGTCGAGCAGGAGCACGGCGCGGCGGTGGGCCAGTGCGGTGCGCAGGGCGTCGGTGAGGTCGTCGTCGCAGGCCCCGGCCGGCGCCGGCTCGTCCAGGGCGGTGAGAAGGTCACGGGCGGCACGTCCGACGGGGACCGGGGTGCCGCCGGGCTCGGTCAGGCTCGCCCGCAGCACTCCGTCGGGGTAACGGTCCGCAACCTGCCGGACGAGTTCCTCGGCGAGTGCCGTGCGGCCCGAACCGGGCCTGCCGGCGATGAGCAGCACGCGCGCGCGAGGTGCTTTCCGGCCGGCCAGGGTGTCCAGCCCGGCACGCTCGATGTCGGCGCGCAGTTCCTTCAACTCCCGTGTGCGGCCCAGGAACTCGATCTCCCCGGCAGCGCGCCCGGCCGGCCGCACGTCGCCTGTCTCCACGACCTGATCCGCCACGGGCCACACTCCCGTCCCACCGCGCACGCGAGCCCGCCGGGACTCCGGTTCGGGCGTGCTCCAGAGCCTAGTTCACGCTCTGCAACGTTCCCGGAGGAGCACGGCGGGCACGGCGGGCGCATCCCCCGATCGGATCAGCAGATCGTAGGACTGACAGCGTCAGGGGCCGCCCCATAGGGGCGCGGGGACTGCGCGACAAGCCACGACACCGCCGCACACGGCCGACGGCCTACACGGCCCCCAGCGGAGCGCCTACACCTCGAACGGGCGGGCCGGCCAGGGCGCCTGGGCCGGGCGCAGGGCCTCCAGGCCGTCACCGCCCCGGGCGGCGACCAGCGAGAGGACGCCCACGACGAGGCAGTTGTTGTGCAGCTCGCCGGCCAGCACTCCTCGCACGAGGTCCTCGACCGGCACCCGGTCGAGGACCATGTCGGCCTCTTCCTCCTCGACGGCGAAGCGCTCACCCTCGGCCTCGGACAGGTCACGCGCCAGGAAGATCCGGACGGCCTCGTCACAGCCGCCGGGCGTGGTGTAGACGTCGGTCAGCACCCGCCAGTCCTCGGCCTTGACGTGCGCCTCCTCGTAGAGCTCGCGCTGCGCGGCGTGCAGCGGGTTCTCGCCGGGGACGTCGAGCAGTCCGGCCGGGATCTCCCACAGCTTGTGGCGCACGGGGTGGCGGTACTGGCGCAGCACCAGCACGCGGTCGTCCGCGTCCAGGGCGAGGACGGCCACGGATCCGGGGTGGACCTGGTAGTCACGGCCGACCACGGTGCCGTCGGGCATGACCACGTCGTCGGTGCGGACGGAGGTCTTGTTGCCCACGAAGGGAGTCTGCGTCGCCCGGATCTCCCACTCCTCCGGGGCGTCCTTGATCGTCATGCCTGTCCTTCCACGTGCCACCCGACCTGCCGAAACGAAACCGGGGTGCACACCCTTTGAAGGGATGCACCCCGGCCACCGTACAACTGGTGTGTTACTTCGAAGTCTTCCGCTCGACCGAGGCCTTGACGAGCCCGGCGAACAGCGGGTGCGGGCGCGTCGGGCGCGAGCGCAGCTCCGGGTGGGCCTGCGTGGCGACCAGGTACGGGTGGACGTCGCGCGGGTACTCGACGTACTCGACGAGCTTGCCGTCCGGCGAGGTGCCGGAGAACAGGATGCCCGTCTGCTTCTCCAGCTCGGCCCGGTAGGCGTTGTTCACCTCGTAGCGGTGCCGGTGACGCTCCTCGACGTACTCCTTGCCGTCGTACACCTCGCGCACGATCGAGCCCTCGGCCAGCTTGGCCGGGTACATGCCGAGCCGCATGGTGCCGCCCATGTCACCCTCACCGGCGACGATGTCGAGCTGCTCGGCCATGGTGGAGATGACCGGGTGGGAGGTGGCCGGGTCGAACTCGGTGGAGTTGGCGTCGGTGATGTCGGCCAGGCTGCGCGCGGCCTCGATCACGATGCACTGCAAGCCGAGGCAGAGGCCGAGCAACGGGATCTTGTTCTCGCGTGCGTACTTGATCGCGCCGACCTTGCCGAGCACACCGCGGTCGCCGAAGCCGCCGGGAATGCAGATGCCGTCGACATCGCCGAGCTGCGCCGCGGCGCCCGCCGCGGTCTTGCAGTCGTCGGAGGTGACCCACTTGATCTTCACGCGGGCCCGGTTGGCGAAGCCGCCCGCGCGCAGCGCCTCGGTGACCGACAGGTAGGCGTCGGGCAGGTCGATGTACTTGCCGACCAGGGCGAGGGTGATCTCGTGGTCGGGGTTGTGGACGCGGTCGAGCAGGTCGTCCCAGGTCGTCCAGTCGACGTCGCGGAACGGCAGGTCGAGCTTGCGGACGACGTAGGCGTCCAGCCCCTCGCCGTGCACCGTCTTCGGGATGTCGTAGATCGAGCGGGCGTCGGGGCAGGCCACCACGGCGGCCTCGTCGACGTCGCACATCAGCGAGATCTTCCGCTTGATCGCGGTCGGGACCTCGCGGTCGCAGCGCAGCACGATCGCGTCCGGCTGGATACCGATGTTGCGCAGGGCCGCAACCGAGTGCTGGGTGGGCTTCGTCTTCAGCTCACCCGAGGGGCCGATGTACGGCAGGAGCGAGATATGCACCACGAACACGTTGTCGCGGCCGACCTCGTGACGGACCTGGCGGACGGTCTCCAGGAACGGCAGCGACTCGATGTCGCCGACCGTGCCGCCGACCTCGGTGATCACGACGTCGACCTCGTCCGTCGCCATGCGGCGGATGCGGTGCTTGATCTCGTTGGTGATGTGCGGGATGACCTGCACGGTGTCGCCCAGGTACTCGCCGCGCCGCTCCTTGGCGATCACGGTGTTGTACACCTGGCCGGTGGTGACGTTGGCGGAGCCGTCGAGGTCGCGGTCGAGGAAGCGCTCGTAGTGGCCGATGTCCAGGTCGGTCTCGGCGCCGTCGTTGGTGACGAACACCTCACCGTGCTGGAAGGGGTTCATCGTGCCCGGGTCCACGTTCAGGTACGGGTCGAGCTTCTGCATCACGACGCGCAGGCCCCGGGCCTTGAGCAGCATGCCGAGGCTGGAGGCTGTCAGGCCCTTGCCCAGCGAGGAGGCGACACCCCCGGTGACGAAGATGTGCTTGGTCGTCGAATTACGAAAAGCGGCGGGCGGCATGGCCAAGACGGGGCTCCCGTGGTCGCGGTCTGGGGGTGCGGTGCGGCTGCCCACCGGATATCTCCGGGGTGCCGTCGCTGCGGTTCGGGGGTTCCCTGTCGGGAAGGGGCCCACCGGTCCACGGGCTACCAGCGTATCAGCGCCGCGGGGCGATGGCTTCCGGCCACGCTCCGCACACATTCCGACACGGAGGCGACCACACTCACCGCTTCCTCACCCGTTGCTCACTCGTTCGGCGTACTCCCCTTGTCCGGACGGGCACCCGGATCATCCTCGTGCGTCGTATCCTGCTCGGACACTCGCTGCCGAGCCCGTCCGGCCCAACGGCACCACCCCCCGCCCGTAAGCACCGGAACAACGTGAGCTCGTCAGTTCGTTGAGCAACAATTGGCGCTTTGCATCACGGCTGAGTGACCTGTTTTGCTTCAGTGCTCAACGACGCATTGCAAGACTTGCTGAAACCCCCCTTGACCGCACTAGCGACAGCCCCCCTCGTGGGGTGACGTGGCCGTTCGACTGGAGTTGCACGTGGCCGGGCGCATCGAAGATTACGCACTCATCGGAGACATGCAGACCGCTGCCCTGGTCTGCAGGGACGGCACGGTCGACTGGCTGTGCCTGCCCCGCTTCGACTCGCACGCCATCTTCGCCGGCCTGCTGGGCACCGAGGAACACGGCTTCTGGCGGCTCGGCCCCGCGTACGCCTCCGACCAGCAGCCCCCCACCGCCGCGCGGCGCAGCTACCGGGGCGACTCGCTGATCCTGGAGTCCGAGTGGGACACCCAGCGGGGCACGGTCCGGGTGACGGACTTCATGCCGCCGCGTGACGGCGCTCCGCAGCTGATCCGCATCGTGGAGGGCGTCTCGGGCCGGGTACCGATGCGCTCGGCGCTGCGGATGCGGTTCTCCTACGGGCGGGTGGTGCCGTGGGTGCACAAGCACGAGGGGCGCACGGTGGCCGTCGCGGGCCCCGACTCCGTGTGGTTCGACACATCCGCGGAGACCTACGGCAAGTCGCTCACCACGTACGCGGACTTCACGGTCGCGCCGGGTGACCGGATCGCGTTCACGATCTCCTGGCAGCCCTCGCACAAGGAGCCGCCACCGCTGCCCGAGCCGGAGCAGTCGCTGGAGGCGACGGAGGACTTCTGGCGCGAGTGGGTCGATCACTGTACGTACCACGGCCCCTACCGCGAGGCCGTGGTGCGCTCGCTGATCACGCTGAAGGCCCTGACGTACGCCCCGACCGGCGGCATCGTCGCCGCGCCGACCACCTCCCTGCCGGAGGACATCGGCGGCGTCCGCAACTGGGACTACCGCTACACCTGGCTGCGCGACGCGGCGATCACCCTGTCCTCCCTGCTGCGCACCGGTTACCGCGAGGAGGCCCGGGCCTGGCGCGAGTGGCTGCTGCGCGCGGTGGCCGGCGACCCGGAGAACCTGCAGATCATGTACGGCATCGCCGGGGAGCGCGAGCTCGGCGAGGCGGAGCTGGACTGGCTGCCGGGCTTCGAGAGCTCCACCCCGGTCCGGGTCGGCAACGGCGCGGCGCACCAGCTCCAGCTGGACGTGTACGGCGAGGTCACCGAGGCCCTGCACCTGGCCCACATGACGGGCCTCGCCCGCAACGACTACGCCTCGCTGCTCCAGCTGAAGCTCATCCGCTACCTGGAGGACCACTGGCAGGAGCCGGACGAGGGCATCTGGGAGGTGCGCGGGCCGCGCCGCCACTTCGTGCACTCCAAGGTGATGGCCTGGGTCGCGGTGGACCGCACGATCAAGCTGATCGAGTCCGGCGACGCGGACGGCCCGCTGGAGCGCTGGCGGGAGCTGCGCGACGACATCCACCGGGACGTGTGCGACAAGGGCTTCGACAAGGAGCGCAACACCTTCACACAGTCGTACGGCTCGAAGGAGCTGGACGCCTCGCTGCTGCTGATCCCGCAGATGGGCTTCCTGCCGCCGGACGACAAGCGGGTCATCGGCACGATCGAGGCGATCCAGCGTGAGCTGTCCACGTCGGACGGCTTCATCCTGCGCTACCCGACCACCAGCGGTGACGAGAACGTCGACGGTCTGCCCGGTGACGAGGGCGCGTTCCTGGCCTGCTCGTTCTGGATGGCCGACGACCTGGCGATGATCGGCCGCGTGGACGAGGCCCGCAAGCTGTTCGAGAAGCTGCTGTCCCTGCGCAACGACCTCGGTCTGCTGGCCGAGGAGTGGGACCCGCGTCTGCAGCGCCAGGTCGGCAACTTCCCGCAGGCCTTCAGCCACGTGCCGCTCATCGACACGGCACTGCGCCTGACGGCTTCGGGCGCGTACGGCGGCTGAGCGGGGCGGCCCGCCGGGGTCTCACTCCGGCCTGAGGGCCGTGAGCGTGCGCTCCCCCGCGGGATCACCGGCCGTGGCCGGGACGAGGGCGATCTCGTCCAGTCCGGCCTCGGCGTAGGCGGCGACACGGGCGCGGACGGTGTCGGTGTCGCCGACGAGAGCTACCGTGCCGGCGGCCTCGGGCGGCAGCGCCCGCAGCAATGTGTCCGCGTCGGCGCCCTTGGCGGCCAGCTCGACGACCTCGGCGAAGCCCGCGTCGACGAACATGTCGCTGTAGCCCGGCACCGCGAGGTAGCCGACGACGCTGCGCAGGACCTGCCTGAGCGTCTCCGGCTCCGGATCGACGGCGGCGGGGAGCCAGGCGGCCAGCCGCGGCGGCGTACGGCCCGCCTTCTCGGCGGCCGCGAGCATCCGGCCGCGCAGCATGCGGACCTGCTCGGGCGAGACGAGGTCGAGCAGCATCCGGTCGGAGTGCGCGACGGCGGCGGCGACCGCCCGCTCCCCGAACGCGGCGACGGTGACCATGCCTCCGGGCGGTGGCAGCCGGCGCGGGAACCCGCTGCCGGGCACGATCGGCTCGCCCGGCACGCCGTCCATCAGAGCCCGTACGGCCGCCGCCGACTCCGCGAGGGCCGCCGCGGGCCGGATCCGCGGCCGGCCGTGCACGCCCTCGACGACCCGCTTGCTGGAGGTGCCCAGGGCCACGCCGACGGGCCGGCCCGTGACGGCCGCGGTGGAGGCGGCGCCCCGGACGATGGTGAGCGGATCGCGCACCGACACCGGTACGGGCCCGGCGGTCAGCGCGACCTGCTCGGTGGCCGCGCCGATCGCCGCCGCCAGGACGAACGAGTCCCACGTGGGTCCCTCGCCCGCCCAGACCTCCCGGTACCCGAGCCGGTCGGCGAGCACCGCGACCCGCAACGGCTCCTCGACCGGACTGTCGTCCTCCCGCCCTACCGCCACCACGCTCATGTCCATGACCGCGCCCGTACCCGGTCGATCACGCGCCAATCCGGGGAATTCCAGAGCGTTTCCCATGCATGATCCAGTGCGTGATTCGGCGCCTGGTCCAGTGCGGGCTCCCAGGGGTGATCGTTTGGGTGCCCCGCCGGAGATGTCCGGGAGGCATCCGCGCGGGTAGCGTCCGGCACATGGACAGCGGGACGGACAGCGGTTACGACACCCAGGGCGCCGGGATCACCGTGCAGCGGGCGCTGGAGCTGCCGGGGCTGCGCAGCGGGCTGCCCGAGGTGCTGGCGGGCGCCGAGCGGCTCGGGCGGACCGTGCGCTGGGTGCACGCCGGCGAGGTGCCGCACATCGCCTCCCTGCTCAAGGGCGGCGAACTCCTGCTGACCACGGGCTACGGGCTCGGTACCCGCCCCGCCGAGCAGCGGGCGTTCGTGCGCACCCTGGCCGATCGCGGCATCGCGGCCCTGGTCGTGGAGCTCGGTCCGCGCTTCACCCGGCTGCCCGCGGCGCTCGTCGACACGGCACGCGCAGCCGGGCTGCCGCTCGTCCAGCTGCATCGCGAGGTGCCCTTCGTCACGGTCACGGAGGAGGTGCACACCGAGATCGTCAACGGCCACTACGCGCTGCTGCAGCGGGCCGAGGAGGTGCACCGGCGGTGCACGCAGGCCGTGCTGGGCGGCGGCGGTGTGCCCCAAGTGCTGGGGATCCTGGCCGACTTCGCCGGGAACCCCGTGTTCCTGGAGACGGCGGACGGCCAGTTGCTGTACGCGGCCGGGTCCGGGCCCGAGGGCGCGGACCCGCTCCAGGTGTGGGAGGGGCTGCGCGGCCAGCACAAGGACGAGCCGCAGCTGGCGGGTTCGGTGCTCGTGGACGTGCCGGGCGGCGGGCCCGGCAGCGGGGGCGTCCGGGCCCGGCTCATTCTGCTGCCCGTGCGGTCTCCCCTGGCTCCGGTGCACCGGATGGCCGCCGAGCGGGCCGCGGGCATCCTGGCCGTGGTGCTGATGCAGGCCCGGCAGGAGGAGGAACTGGCGGCGCGGGGTCGCGGCGACTTCCTCACCGACCTCGCCGAAGGCCGGGTCACGGCCCAGGACGCCCCGGCGCAGGCCCGCGTGCTGGGTTTCCGGCCGGGCAGCGGCCCGCTGCTGCCGGTGGTCATGCGGCTGGGGGACGCCCTGGCCCCGGACGGGGGCGGCGGCCGCCCCGGTGGAGCCGAGAGCGGCGGCGGCTGGGCCGTGCTGGCCCGGGCGGTCTCGGAGGAGCTGGCGTCGGTGGGCGTGCCGGTGCTGCTCGGGGTGCGGCCGGTGGAGGGCCGGGTGCTGGTGCTGCTCGGGCTGCGTGCGGAGTCGGAGCGGGCGGCGGTCGCGGACCGGGTCGCGGCAGCGCTGCGAGCCGGTGTGGGCCGGGCCGGGCTGCCGCGACCCGGCGGACAGCCGCCCGTGATGGTCGTGGGGACGGCCGGCGGGTGGCCGGCGGCCGCCTCGGGCCTGCGGCACGCTGCCGAGACGGCCACGGCGGCCCAGGGCCTGCCGGACCGGCCCTGGTACGACGCCCGCCGCCTCGACATCGACCTGCTGCTGTGGCGGCTGCGCGACCACGAGGACCTGGCGGCCTTCGTCGACCGCGCCCTCGGCCCGCTGCTGGAGCACGACCGCCGCTCCCGGCCGCCGCTGCTGCCCACCCTCACGACCTACCTCGCCCACGCGGGACGCAAGGCGGAGACGGCCCGCGAACTGCATCTGAACCGGCAGACCCTGTACAACCGCCTGGCCCGCATCGGGGAGTTGCTGGGCACGGACCTCGACGACCCGCAGACGGTCCTGGCCCTGAGCCTGGCACTGCGGGCCCGCCGGCACGTGCCCTAGAGGCCGGCGGCCCTCGACCCTCAGCCCTCCAGCCTCAGCCTTCAGGGCAGGGGCTGGGGCTGGGTCAGCTCGTCGTACACGCTGAGCACCTGGGCGACCGTCTCGTCCTCGGTCGGCCACGTGGCGGCCTGCCGGGCTCCCCTGTCGGCCAGCAGTTCCCGGCGCTCCCGGTCGCCGAGCAGCCGGACGACGGAGTCGGCGAGGGCCCTGGCGTCCCCGTACGGGACGAGTTCGGCCGCGTCGCCGACGAGTTCGGGGATGCCGCCGACATCCGTCGCGACGAGCGGCACGCGGGCGTGCAGGGCCTCCTGGGCGAGGACGGAGCGCGCCTCCCAGCGGCTCGGCAGCAGGGCGAGGTCGGCCGCGGCGAGCAGGTCGGTGATGTCGTCGCGCCGCCCGACGAGCCGGACCGGCAGCCCCTCCTCCTCGATCCGCCCCTGCAGTTCACCGCGCAGCGGTCCCTCCCCGGCGATCACGACCAGTGGCACGGGATCGAGGCGGCGCCAGGCGCGCGCGGCGTCCAGCAGCACGTCGTATCCACGGTGGCGTTCCAGGGAGCCGACGGCCATCAGCAACGGCCTTCCGATGGCGCCGAGTTCGGCGCGCACCTTGGGCCGACGCCGGTCGGGGTCGTCGGGTTCGCGGGGCCTGCGGGGGCCGGGCAGCGCGACCGCCGCGAGCCGGGCGTCGCGCGCGCCGGTGAGCCGGGCCCGGTCCACCAGCGCCGAGGTCGTCCCCAGCACCACCGTGGCCGCCTTCACGACCCTTCGCTCCAGCACGCGCAGCATGTGGGCCCGCGCCCCGTCGGCGTGCGCCCGGTCGTGCCACGTCACCACAAGCGGAGTACGCACGCGCCGCCCGCTGAGGGCGAGCGCGGTACGGAAGGAGGCGTGCAGCCCGTGCGCGTGCACCAGATCGGCGTTGGCGCAGGCCGCCCGCAGCGCGGCCACCGACACCGGGTCGCTGCTGCGCGGCACGTGCACGTGGTCGGCCCCGATACCACTGAAGTCATAGGCGCGATCGGCCTCATAGGGGGCGCACACCGTGACCTTCACGCCCCGCGCGACGAGCCCCGCGGCCAGCGAGCGCACATGCGCACTGCTGGCGGCGTTGCCTCCGCCCAGCACCTGCACGGTGCGCAGCGGCGACTGGCCATGCGGTGAGTGGCTGCTCACGGGGGTCACGTGGCCGGGCTCCTGGTTCGGGTCGGGCGGT
The DNA here is from genome assembly GCF_042955185.1 of Streptomyces sp. NPDC012474. Taxonomy (NCBI): domain Bacteria; kingdom Bacillati; phylum Actinomycetota; class Actinomycetes; order Kitasatosporales; family Streptomycetaceae; genus Streptomyces; species Streptomyces sp. NPDC012474. Next base: position 12,676 of record NZ_JBIBEP010000013.1, on the reverse strand, counting down.
CACGACGCGTACTCCGCCAAGGATGCCAGGACACAAGGGGGTTCCGGGAACGCCGGAACCCCTGCGCCGTGGCAGCGGGGCGCGGCACCGGGGGAATGCCCCGGGCCGGGTCACCCACACGAGTGAAATCGGGCGACCCGCCCGGCCTTGCCGCACCACTGCCGGTGCGCCGCTGCGGGCTAGCCGTCCGCCCGAGCCGCCGCCAGCAGCTCCTCCGCGTGCGCCCGGGCCGTCTCGGAGTCCTCCTGCCCGGCGAGCATACGGGACAGCTCCCGGACCCGGTCCTCGCCTTCGAGGACCTTGACGCCGGACCGGGTCACCGACCCGTCGTTGGTCTTCTCGACCAGCAGCTGGCGGTCGGCGAAGGCGGCCACCTGGGGCAGATGCGTCACGACCACGACCTGCGCGGTCTTCGCCAGCCGTGCGAGCCGCCGGCCGATCTCGACCGCCGCCTTGCCGCCGACTCCGGCGTCGACCTCGTCGAAGAGGTATGTCGGCACGGGATCCGTCCCCGCGAACACGACCTCCACTGCCAGCATCACACGCGACAGTTCACCGCCGGACGCGCCCTTGGCGATCGGCCGGGGCGGCGCCCCCGGGTGCGGGGCGAGCAGCAGCTCGACCTCGTCGGCACCCGCGGGACCGTAGGCTACCGGGCGCCCGCCGACCTCGACGCCCTCCGGATCCTCGGTCTGCCGGATGTCGAAGGACACACGCGCGTGCGGCATGGCGAGCGAGGCCAGCTCGGCGGTCACCGCGGCGGCGAACCGCTCGGCGGCCTCCGTCCGGGCGTCCGTCAGCGCCTGCGCCAGCCCGCCCAGTTCGGACCGCAGCGCGTCCCGCTCGGCGGTCAGCTCCCCGATCCGCTCGTCGTCGCCGTCCAGTTCGGTCAGCCGGGCGGCGCTCTGTTCGGCCCAGGCCAGCACGGTGGCGATGTCCGCGCCGTACTTGCGCGTCAGCCCGGTGAGCGCGGCCCGCCGCTCCTCGACGGCCGCCAGCCGCAGCGGATCGGCGTCGAGATCGTCGGCGTACCCCGCCAGGTCGCCGGCCGCGTCGCGCAGCAGGATCCCGATCTCTCCGATGCGTTCGGCGAGCGCGGCCAGCGCCGGGTCGTGCGCCCGTACGGCGTCCAGGGCCCGCTGCGCGCCCGCGACGAGCGTCCCGGCGTCGACCCCCTCCGGGTCCTCGGGGTTGCCCGCGAGACCGGCGTGCGCGACCGCGGCGGCGGACGCCAGCGCCTCGGCGTGCCCGAGCCGCTCGGCCTCCTCGGCCAGCTCCACGTCCTCACCGGCGCGGGGCTCGACGGCGGCGATCTCGTCGAGCCCGAAGCGCAGCAGGTCGGCCTCCTGGGCCCGCTCCCGGGCCCGGGTGGTGATCTCGTCGAGTTCGGCGGCGACGGCCCGCAGCCGCTTGTACGCCTCGCCGTACTTGGCCAGCGGCCCGGCGACCGCGTCGCCCGCGTACCGGTCGAGCGCCTGCCGCTGCCGGGACAGCTTGAGCAGCCCCTGCTGGTCGGTCTGCCCGTGCACGGCCACCAGCTCGTCGGCGAGCTCGGCCAGTACGCCCACGGGCACGCTGCGCCCACCCAGGTGCGCCCGTGAGCGCCCCTCGGCGGAGACGGTACGGCTGACCAGCAGGGTCCCGTCGTCGAGCTCGGCCCCGGCTTCCTCGGCGCGTACGGCGACCGCGGCGTCCCGGGGGACGGTGATCCGCCCCTCCACGACGGCCTTCCCGGCCCCGATCCGCACGAGCGCCGGGTCGGCCCGCCCGCCCAGCAGCAACCCCAGGCTGGTGACCACCATGGTCTTGCCCGCACCCGTCTCACCGGTGACCGCGGTGAACCCGGGCGACAGCTCGACGACAGCATCGTCGATCACGCCCAGCGACCGTATCCGCATCTCCTCCAACACGGACACGACCTTACGAGGTCCGGGCAACCAATTGCGACTGGCCCGTCTCTGTCACCCACGCGGGTGGACACCGACCTCACGGGGCGCGGGGAACTGCGCGCACGGCCACAGCCGACCCGCACCCGCCGCCGACGAGCGACCACCCCCTGCGAACCGCTAGTGAGGAGCCCCCCGCCACCCGGAAACCGGCAGTGCGAACTTCGCCACCAGCCGGTCCGTGAACGAGGCGTGGTGCAGCCGCGCCAGCCGCACCGGCACGGCCCCACGCCGCACCTCCACCCGCGCCCCCGGCGGCAACTCCACGGTCCGCCGCCCGTCGCACCACAGCACCCCGGGCGGAATGTGGGGCAGAACCTCCACAGCCAACACAGAATCCGGCGATGTCACGAGCGGCTTCGCGAACAGCGCGTGCGCGGAGATCGGCACCATCAGCAGCGCCTCGACCTCCGGCCACACCACCGGCCCACCCGCCGAGAAGGCGTACGCCGTCGACCCCGTGGGCGTCGCACACACGATCCCGTCGCAGCCGAACCCCGTCACCGGCCGCCCGTCGATCTCCAGGACGATCTCCAGCATGCGCTCGGCGGACACCTTCTGCACGGCCGCCTCGTTCAGCGCCCAGTCCGTGTGCACGATGTCCCCGTTGCGGTGCACGACGACGTCGACGGTCATCCGCTCCTCGACCTCGTACGCCTTGGTCACCACCCGGTCGACGACCTTGTCGAGGTCGTCCCGCTCGGCCTCCGCGAGGAACCCGACGCGCCCGAGGTTGACGCCGAGCATCGGCACGCCCGACGCCCGCGCGAACTCGGCACCGCGCAGCAGCGTGCCGTCACCGCCCAGCACGATGAGCAGCTCACAACCGTCGAGGCACTGGGGAGTGGCCTCCTTGACCAGCTCCACCTCGGCCGGCAACGGCAGGTCGCGCGCCTCGGCCTCCAGGACGCGCACGCCGAGACCGGAGCGCAGCAGCCCCTTCACCACGAGCTCGGCACTGCGGACGGCGGCGGGCCGCCCCGTGTGGGCGAGCAGGAAAACAGTACGAGCTCGGTTCTCGGTCAACGCGGCCCCTCCGCCACTGCACGGTCTGCCTCGGCCGGGTCCAGTGCCGGTGCCCCGGACCGCAGCCACAGAAAGTATTCGACATTTCCCGACGGTCCGGGCAGCGGACTGGCCGTCACGCCCTTCACCCCGAGCCCCAGCGCCCAGGCCTTCCCGGCCACCCCCCGTACCGCGTCGGCCCGCAGCTGGGTGCTGCGTACCACTCCCCCGCTGCCGAGGCGCTCCTTGCCCACCTCGAACTGCGGCTTGACCATCATCACCAGGTCGGCGTCCGGCTTCACGCACCGCGTCAGAGCGGGCAGGACCAGCCCGAGCGGGATGAAGGACAGATCCCCCACGACAAGATCCACTGGCTCCCCATCGATCGCTTCAAGCGTCAACTCGCGTACGTTCGTACGGTCCTTGACGGTGACGCGTTCATCCTTCTGCAGGGACCACGCGAGTTGTCCGTATCCGACGTCCACGGCGACGACATGGGCGGCGCCCGCCCGCAGCAGGACATCGGTGAAACCGCCGGTGGAGGCGCCCGCGTCGAGCGCCCTGCGCCCTTCGACGGCCAGCCCCAGCGGCCCGAACACCGCGAGCGCGCCGGCCAGCTTGTGGCCGCCGCGCGAGACGTAGTCGGGGTCGCTGTCGTCCTTGGTCACCACGATCGCTGCCGCGGTCTCCACCTGCGTGGCGGGTTTGGTCGCGACGGTCCTGCCGACGGAGACCCGCCCGGCGGCGATCAGCTGCGCGGCATGCTCGCGCGAGCGCGCGAGCTTCCGGCGGACCAGCTCCGCGTCCAGACGGCGGCGTGCGACTCCTGCCACGTTCGGTTCAGCTCCTAGGTCCAGGCGGCGTCGGGGGCGCGGGAGGTCCCGGGCGTGCGTCGAGCGCGGTCAGCGCGTCGCGCAGCCCCCGGTGTACATCCTCGTACACCCCGACATGCCCGTCCGTGGCGAGGTGGTCCGCGTCGCCGAGCCGGTCCAGGGCGGCGTCCACACCGGCGTCGCCGGTCGGCGAGCGCGGCACGTTCAGGGGGGCCGGGGCGGCGGGGTCGTACGCCGGCTCGTCCTCCGCCGCCGGCGGCATCTCGGGAACTGCGTCGTCCATGCCCCGACGCTACCGCGAACCGCTGCGGTACCGTCGATCGCGATGGCCACGATCGAGGAGTGCCGCAGCGCACTCGACAAGCTCTCGGACACGATGCAGCGCGCCGAAGGGGACGTCCGCGACGCCGCGGCCCTGGACCGCTCGGTGAGCTGCCACATCACGGACCTCGACGTCACCTTCGCCGGCCGGATGCGCGGCGGGCGGATCGAGGTGCACGACACCGTGCCGGGGCCGCCGCCCGGCAAGGCCGAGATCAGACTGGCCATGACCGGCGACGACCTGGTCGCGCTGGTCGGCGGCGAACTGAGCTTCGCCAAGGCCTGGGGCTCCGGCCGTGTGAAACTGCACGCGGGCGTGCGGGACCTGCTCCAGCTCAGGAAGCTTCTGTAGCCGCGACCTTCGCGACCGTGGCCCGGGCGCGAGCCTTGCGGGCCGCCGGCACGACCAGCGGCGTGCCCGTCTCCGGGTCCTCGACGACCTGGCAGCGCAACCCGAAGACCTCCTCGACCAGTCCGGCCGTGACGATGTCCTTCGGGGGGCCCTCGGCGACGACCCGGCCCTCGCGCAGGGCGATGAGGTGGGTGGCGTAGCGGGCGGCGTGGTTCAGGTCGTGCAGCACGGCGACGAGCGTGCGCCCCTGCTCCTCGTGCAGCTCAGCGCACAGGTCCAGTACGTCGATCTGATGCTGGATGTCCAGAAACGTCGTCGGCTCGTCGAGGAGGAGCAGCGGCGTCTGCTGGGCGAGGGCCATGGCGATCCACACCCGCTGGCGCTGGCCGCCGGAGAGTTCGTCGACGTAGCGGTCGCCGAGTTCTGCGACGCCGGTCTGGCGCATGGACTCCTGGACGACGCGCTCGTCCTCGGCCGACCACTGGCGCAGGATGCCCTGGTGCGGGTAACGGCCGCGGCCGACCAGGTCGGCGACCGTGATGCCGTCGGGCGCGATGGACGACTGAGGCAGCAGGCCGAGGGTCCGCGCGACCTTCTTCGCGGGCATCGACTGGATGACCTGCCCGTCGAGCAGCACCCGGCCCTCGCTCGGCTTGAGCATGCGCGACAGCGCCCGCAGCAGTGTCGACTTGCCGCAGGCGTTGGGGCCCACGATCACGGTGAAGGAGTTGTCGGGTATCTCCACCGACAACTGCTCCGCGATGATCCGCTGGTCGTAGGCGAGGGTGACGTTCTCGGCGGACAGGCGGTTCACGGTGCTCCCTTGGTTGTTCAGTCCGCTGGTGCTTTTCTCCGTCCCGGTGCTCATATCCGGCCCGCCCTGCGCTCGCTGACCAGCAGCCACAGCAGGTAGACCCCGCCGAGCACGCCGGTGACCACCCCCACGGGCAACTGCTCGGCGCCGAACGCCCGCTGCGAGACCCAGTCGGCGACGACCAGCAGGGCGGCGCCCATGCACAGTGAGGGCAGCAGGTTCGGCCCGGGCGAGCGGGTCAGACGCCGGGCCAGCTGCGGCGCGGTGAGCGCGACGAAGCTGACGGGGCCGGCCGCGGCGGTGGCGGACGCTGTGAGCAGCACCGCCGCCACCATCAGCAGCAGCCGGACACGCTCGACCCGCACCCCCAGGGCGTACGACACGTCGTCGCCCATCTCCATCATCCGCAGGCCCCGCGCGTTGACGAGGACGAGCGGCACCAGCACGGCGGTCAGCGCGAGCAGCGGCCACACCTGGTCCCAGTCCCGGCCGTCGAGGGACCCGGTCATCCACACGACCGCGCGGGCCGCGTCCACGATGTCGGACTTGGTGAGCAGGTAGCCGTTGACCGCCGTGACGATCGCGGAGACGCCGATACCGACCAGGACCAGCCGGTAGCCGTGCACACCCCGCTTCCAGGCGAGCACATAGATGGCGAGCCCGGTCACCAGGCCGCCGACCAGCGCCCCGGCGGCGACCTGGTTGGCGCTCCCGGAGCTCAGCACGATCACCACGAGCGCGCCGGCCGTCGCCCCCTGCCCGAGACCGAGCACGTCCGGACTGCCCAGCGGGTTGCGGGAGATGGCCTGGAACAGCGCCCCGCCGAGTCCGAGTGAGGCGCCGACCAGCAGCCCGACGAGGACCCGCGGCAGCCGCAGTTCGGTGACGATGAACTCCTGGCCCGGGTTGCCCCCGCCGACGAGCGTCCGCAGCACGTCGGCGGCCGGGATCGGGAAGTCGCCGGTGCCGATGAGCACGACACTCGCCACGAGCGTCGCGACGATCAGCAGGAGCACGACGGTGACGGCCCGCACGTCCAGGCGTATCGAGAGCCCGCCCGGGCTCCGCACGGCACGGTTGGTGGTCCTCACAGCTGCGCCGTCCTCCGCCGTCGTACGAGAAAGATGAACACCGGCCCGCCGAGGATCGCGGTGACGATGCCCACCTGGAGCTCCGAGGGCCGGGCCACGATGCGGCCGATGACATCGGCGCCGAGCAGCAGCACGGGCGACAACAGCGCCGCGTACGGCAGGATCCAGCGCAGGTCGGGCCCGGTGAAGGAGCGCACGACGTGCGGCACCATCAGCCCGACGAACACGATCGGCCCGCACGCGGCGGTCGCGGCCCCGCACAGTACGGTCGCGGCCAGCATCGCCAGCGCCCGCGTCCGGTTCAGGTTGGCTCCGAGGGCCTTGGCGGTGTCGTCGCCCATGGCCATCGCGTTGAGCGGCCGGGCCAACGCCAGCGCCAGGACCGTGCCGGTCAGCAGGAACGGCAGGACCTGTGTGATGGTCGAGTCGGTCGCCGAGGCCAGCGAACCGACCGTCCAGAAGCGCATCTTGCCGAGCGCCGCCTCGTCCATGATCATCACGGCCTGGAGGTAGCCGTACAGCGCGGCGCTGATGGCCGTACCGGCGAGCGCGAGCCGCACCGGCGTCGCGCCCCGGCTGCCGCCGAGGAACCACACCAGCGCCCCGACCGCGGCCGCGCCGGAGAACGCGAACCATACGTAGCCGCTGAGCGAGGTCACCCCGAAGTAGGTGATGGCCGTGACGACCGCGGCGGAGGCACCGGCGTTGATGCCGAGCAGACCCGGGTCGGCCAGCGGGTTGCGGGTGAGGGCTTGCAGGACCGCTCCGGCCAGGCCGAGCGCGGCGCCCGCGAGCAGCCCGAGCACGGTCCGCGACAGCCGCTCCGCGACGACGACGTCCCCGTAGGTCCCCGAGTCATCGAACAGGCCGTGCCAGACCTGACCGAGGGAGAGCTCTTTCGCACCGATCGCGATACTCGCCAGCGCGACGAGCACCAGGATCGCGACGGACAGCAACAGCCCGAAGGCTCGCACCGCCCCTCGGGTCGGGGGCGCGGGGGCGGTCTCCGCGCGCTGTTCAGGGGGACTCTCGACCAACACCCAGTTAGGTTAGCCTACCCTCGCATTCGAGCAAGATTCGGCTTCCCGGTCCGTTCCGGCTTCCCGGTCCGTTCCGGGTACCCGGCCCGGGCGCTGACAGGCGCTCAGATACCCAGCCGCGCCAGCGCCTTCCCCCCGTCCAGCCCGCACGCACCCTCACCGGCCGCCGTCCACGCCGCGGCGCACAACGCGCGCAGCCCGTCCAGAGCCCCACCCTCGCCGTCGAGCTCCAGCCGGTCCGCACCGGCCGTCGCCGTCCAGCCACCGCACCGGAACCCGGCCTCGCCCACTGCGACGACCTCCGGCTGACGGCCGAGCATCCCGCGCAGATCCGCGTCCACATACGTCGGCCGGTGCTGCGGAGGTGCGGCCAGCAGCTGCGCGCCGTCGGTGACACCGGTCAGGACCAGCAGCGAGTCGACGTCGCCGTTGAACGCACCCTCGATGTCCGTGTCCAGCCGGTCCCCCACCACCAGTGGTCGCTGCGCCCCGGTCCGCAGGATCGTCTCCCGGTGCATCGGGGGCAGGGGCTTGCCCGCGACCTGCGGCTCGGCACCCGTGGCGATCCGGACGACCTCGACTGCGGCGCCGTTGCCCGGTGCGATCCCCCGCCCGCTCGGAATGGTCAGGTCGGTGTTGGACGCGAACCACGGCACGCCCCGCGCCACCGCGTAGGACGCCTCGGCGAACCGGCCCCACGGCAGATCGGGCCCGCCGAACCCCTGCACCACGGCCGCCGGATCGTCGTCCGCGGACTCCACGGGCACCAGCCCGCGCTCGCGCAACGCGACCCGCAGCCCCTCACCGCCGATCACGAGCACCCGGGCGCCCTGCGGCACCTGCTCGCTGATCAGCCGCGCGACCGCCTGCGCCGAGGTGATGACGTCCTCCGCGCCCGTGGGTATCCCCAGCTCGGTCAGATGCCCGGCCACCGTGTCCGGCGTCCGCAGCGCGTTGTTCGTCACGTACGCCAGACGCATCCCGCCCTCCCGGGCCCGGGCCAGCGACTCGACCGCGTGCGCGATCGCGCTCCCGCCCGCGTACACGACTCCGTCCAGATCGAGCAGCGCCGTGTCGTACGCCTCGCTCAGGGCCTGCCCACTGGCCTCGGGCCTCGTCCTGACGCTCCGGCTCATCCCGCATCGCTCCTCGTTCGACGGCTTTCCCCCGATCATCCCCCATGCCACCGACAGCCGTACGATGCCGGGATGAACTCAGCAGGTCACTCGGAGGCAACGACGCACCGAGGCCTGGAACTCACCCCGTTCCGAGGCCTTCGTTACGACCCCGACCGGGTCGGCAGTCTTGCCGCCGTCACATCTCCGCCGTACGACGTCGTGGTGCGCCCCGACGGCCTGCACCACCTCGAGTCCGCCGACCCGTACAACATCGTCCGCCTGATCCTCCCCCAGGCGGCCACGCCCAGCGCCCGCAACGAACGGGCCGCCGACACCCTGCGCCGCTGGCTGTCCGAGGGCGTCCTGACCACCGACCCGGAACCGGGTCTCTATGTCTACGAGCAGCAGGACGGCGACGGCATGCTGCAACGCGGCATCATCGGCGCCCTGCGCGTGTCCGACCCCGCCGAGCAGGTGGTGCTGCCGCACGAGGACGTCATGCCGCACGTCGTCGCCGACCGCGCCGCCCTCATGCGCGCCACCTCCGCCAACCTCGAACCCCTGCTCCTCACCTACCGGGGCGACGGCTCGACGGCCGTCACGGCGGACCTGATCGAGCGCACCGCCGAACGGCCTCCGCTCCTCGCCACCACGACGGAGGACGGCTTCCGCCACCGCCTGTGGTCGGTGACCTCCCCCGACGACCTGGCCACGATCCAGACCGACCTCGGCCGGCACCAGGCCCTCATCGCCGACGGCCACCACCGCTGGGCGACCTACCGCCGCCTCCGCACGGAGCACCCCTCCCCCAGCCCGTGGGACCACGGCCTGGTCCTCCTCGTCGACACGGCCCGCTATCCCCTCCGGGTGCGCGCCATCCACCGTCTCCTGCACGACCTGCCGGTCGGCGACGCCGTGGCCGCCCTGGAGGGCCGCTTCCGTGTACGCCGCCTCGAAGTGCCGCTGCCCGAGGCCCTGGACACGCTGGCCGGAGCGGCCCGCGCGGGCAACGCGTTCCTGCTGGCCGGGGACGGCGCCTTCCACCTCGTGGACCACCCGGACCCGGACCTGCTGGCCCGCACGATCCCCGCCGACCGCCCGGAGGCCTGGCGCACCCTCGACGCGACGGTCCTGCACGCCACGCTCCTGGAGCACGTGTGGCGCATCTCCGAGGACTCCCCCGCCCACGTCGCCTACATCCACGACACGACGGCCACGGTGGAGAAGGCGGAACGCGACGGCGGAACGGCCGTCCTGATGCACCCGGTCCGCGAGGAGGTCGTCCGCGACCTGGCCCGCCAGGGCGTCACGATGCCCCGCAAGTCGACGTCGTTCGGCCCGAAGCCGGCGACGGGTCTGGTCCTGCGGGCGCTGGACCTCTGACCGGACCGGAACAGCGCTGACACGACGAAGGGGCGGGACCCCGAGGCCTCTCGGCCCGGATCCCGCCCCTTCCCCTACGGACGTCAGTCCTTGTCGCCCTCGTCCTCTTCGCTCTCGAGCTTGTCGCTCTCGAGCTTGTCGCCCTCGTGCTGGTCGTCCTCGTCCGCCGTCGGCGAGGCCGGATCCTGGGGCTCGTCGCCCTCGTCCTCGACCATGGCGTCGACGAACTCCACGCCGTCCAGCTCGGCGAGCCGGTCCGAGGCGTCGGTGCTGCCGTCGCGATCGGCCTCGACGGCCTTCGCGAACCACTCCCGCGCCTCGCTCTCCCGCCCGGCGGCGAGCAGCGCGTCGGCGTACGCGTACCGCAGTCGCGCGGTCCACGGCTGCACGGAGTTCGCGGCCAGCTCCGGGCTCTGCAGCGTCACGATGGCCGCGTCGAGCTGCCCGATGTCCCGCCGCGCACCGGCCGCGACGAGTCGCATCTCGACCTGCCCGGCCTTGTCCAGCTTGTGCACCTCGGGCGCCCCGGCCATGTCCAGCGCCTTCTCCGGCCGCCCGAGCCCGCGCTCGCAGTCGGCCATGACGGGCCACAGGTCGATGTTCCCGGTCATCCGCTTGGCGGCCCGGAACTCGGCCAGCGCCTCGCCGTACTTCTGGCTGGCGTACGCGGCGAATCCGGCGGCCTCCCGTACGGCGGCGACACGCGATGCCAGCCGCAGCGCCACCCTGGAGTAGCCGTACGCGCCCTCAGGGTCCTCGTCGAGGAGCCGCGCGACCATCACCAGGTTCTTGGCGACATCGTCGGCGAGCGTCTTGGGCAGGCTCAGCAGCTCCTGCCGTACATCCTTGTCGATCTCCTCGCCCGTGACGTCCTCCGGGATCGGCAGCCGCTTGATGGGCTCCCTGTCCCGCTCCCGCTCCTCGCGGAACCGGCCGGAACCATGCCGGTCGTCACGGCCGCGGAAACCACCCCGGTCGCCGTCACGCCGATCGCCGTCACGCCGGAAGCCCGGGCGATCGCCACGGTCGTCACGCCGGGGACCGCGCGCGCCACGGTCGTCACGGCCGCGGAAGCCACCTCGGTCACCGCGGCTGTCGTCCCGACGGAAAGCCGGACGGTCACCGCGAGGGCCGTCTTCGCGACGGAAGGCCGGACGGTCACCGCGGCTGTCGTCCCGACGGAAAGCCGGACGGTCACCGCGAGGGCCGTCTTCGCGACGGAAGGCCGGACGGTCACCGCGGCTGTCGTCCCGACGGAAAGCCGGACGGTCACCGCGGCTGTCGTCCCGACGGAAAGCCGGACGGTCACCGCGAGGGCCGTCTTCGCGACGGAAGGCCGGACGGTCGCCCCGACCGGCGTCGTCTCGGCGGAAACCGCCACGCTCCCCACGGTCGTCCCCGCGGCGCTCGTCACGGCCCCGGAATCCACCGCGGTCGTCACGCCGGAAACCGCGGTCGCCGTCCCTGGAACGGTCACGATCGTCGCTGCGGAAGCCGCGGTCGCGGTTGTCGTCGCGACGGAAACCGCCACGGTCGTCGCGGCGGGGGAAGCCACCGCGGTCGCCCTCGCGCCCTTCGCCCCGACGATCATCACGCCGGTCATCGCGACGGTCGTCACGCCTGTCGTCCCGACGGAAGGCGGGACGGTCACTACGGTCGTCGCGACGGAAGGCGGGACGGTCACTACGGTCGTCGCGCCGGGGGGCGGGGCGGTCACTACGCTCGTCCCGACGGAAGGCCGGGCGGTCACCGCGATCGTCGCGCCGGGGGGCGGGGCGGTCACTACGCTCGTCCCGACGGAAGGCCGGGCGGTCACCGCGATCGTCGCGCCGGGGGGCGGGGCGGTCACCACGGTCGTCACGCCGGAACCCACCGCGGTCGCGGTCATCCCTGCGCGGCCCACGGTCGCGGTCGTCACGCCGGACGTGCCCACCACCGCGGTTGTCGTCCCGCCGGAAACCGCCACGGTCCCGGTCGTCTCGACGCTCACCACGGTCGTCCCGCCGGGGGGCGGGGCGGTCACCACGGTCGTCACGCCGGAACCCACCGCGGTCGCGGTCATCCCTGCGCGGCCCACGGTCGCGGTCGTCACGCCGGACGTATCCCCCACCGCGGTTGTCGTCCCGGCGGAAGCCGCCACGGTCTCCGCGGTCAGGGCCATCGCCCCGGTCGCCTTCACGACGCCCGTGACCCGAACGGTCGTTTCCGCCCCGGTCGTTGCCGCCCCGGTCATTGTCGCGGCTGAAGCCTCCACGGTCTCCGCGGCCCCCGCGCTGACCGCCACGGTCGTTCCGGTCGCCCTCCCGTCGCCGCTGGTCGCGCTCCGGTCGGTCGTCGGGAGAGTTGGTGGACATGGTGACTCCTGTCTTAGGTACCGCAAGTCATTCTCGCGCAGCCGGCTGCCCGGTGCGCACTGCAAAAACAAAAAGGACCCTTGGTCCCAGCTGAACGCTGGGACCAAGGGTCCTTCCAAAGATTGTTCGGCGGCGTCCTACTCTCCCACAGGGTCCCCCCTGCAGTACCATCGGCGCTGTAAGGCTTAGCTTCCGGGTTCGAAATGTAACCGGGCGTTTCCCCTACGCTATAACCACCGAAACCCTAATGGTTTCGAGCGAACAAGCACACTCTTCTATTGTCTGTTCTGCTCAAAGCCGACAACTGTTCGTTGTCTCAGAACTAACACAGTGGACGCGAGCAACTGAGGACAAGCCCTCGGCCTATTAGTACCGGTCAACTCCACACGTTACCGTGCTTCCATATCCGGCCTATCAAC
>NZ_JBIBEP010000012.1:0-280422 GCF_042955185.1 Streptomyces sp. NPDC012474 | reverse complement strand
AAACGCCCGGTTACATTCCGAACCCGGAAGCTAAGCCTTACAGCGCCGATGGTACTGCAGGGGGGACCCTGTGGGAGAGTAGGACGCCGCCGAACTTCTTTTAGAGCTCTGGCTCTTGGGCACACAAGCCCAAGAGCCAGAGCTTTTTGCGTTGAGGTAAGGTCAGGGGGCATCGTCGGTACATTTCCCACAGGAGGCCCCCGGGTGGAGGTTCAGGAGACTCGTGTCCAGACGGACCGTGTGCTCACCATCCCGAACATCCTCAGCATGGCGCGCCTCGTCGGTGTGCCCGTCTTCCTGTGGCTGATCCTGCGGCCTGAGTTCGGTGGGCCCAAGAGTGACGGATGGGCCCTTCTGGTACTCGCGCTGAGCGGAGTCAGCGACTACCTGGACGGCAAGCTCGCGCGGCGCTGGAACCAGATCAGCAGCCTCGGCCGGCTCCTCGATCCCGCAGCCGATCGGCTCTACATTCTCTCCACCCTGGTCGGCCTCACCTGGCGCGAGATTCTGCCTCTCTGGTTGACGGCTGCACTTCTGGCGCGAGAGCTGGTTCTGCTGGTCATGGTGGGCATCCTCCGCCGGCACGGCTATCCCCCGCCCCAGGTGAACTTCCTGGGCAAGGCCGCGACCTTCAACCTGATGTACGCCTTCCCCCTGCTTCTGCTCAGCGACGGAAGCGGCTGGATCTCGTCACTGGCTGCCATTTTCGGATGGGCGTTCGCCGGATGGGGTACAACGCTGTACTGGTGGGCAGGAGTCCTCTACGTGGTACAAGTCCGCCGCCTGGTTCGTGCGGACGCCATGACCGATTGAACTCCCGGATGGTCCTGCCGCCGTAGCGGAGCGATGGCCCGTACTGGATATGTGCGGGACAATCCTGGCGGGGGAAGTCGGCCAGATCGTCTCTTCGAGGAGGACGCTTCCGACATGAAGGCCGTCGTGATGGCCGGAGGCGAAGGCACGCGCCTTCGCCCTATGACCTCAAGCATGCCCAAGCCGCTCCTGCCGGTGGCCAACCGGCCGATCATGGAGCATGTTCTGCGGCTGCTCAAAAGGCATGGGCTCAACGAAACAGTCGTGACCGTCCAGTTCTTGGCGTCGCTCGTCAAAAACTACTTCGGTGACGGCGAAGAGCTCGGTATGGAGCTCACGTATGCCAATGAGGAGAAGCCACTCGGTACCGCTGGAAGCGTCAAGAACGCAGAGGAAGCGCTGAAGGACGATGCCTTCCTCGTCATCTCCGGCGATGCTCTGACGGATTTCGACCTCACCGAGCTCATCAATTTCCACAAGGAGAAGGGCGCGCTGGTCACGGTCTGTCTGACGCGTGTGCCCAACCCGCTGGAATTCGGTATCACGATCGTCGACGAAGAAGGCAAGGTGGAGCGCTTCCTGGAGAAGCCCACCTGGGGTCAGGTCTTCTCCGACACCGTGAACACCGGCATCTACGTGATGGAGCCCGAGGTCTTCGACTATGTCGAGCCCGACGTGCCCGTCGACTGGTCCGGCGATGTCTTCCCGCAACTCATGAAGGAAGGCAAGCCCATCTACGGCTACATCGCCGAGGGCTACTGGGAGGACGTCGGCACTCACGAGAGCTATGTGAAGGCCCAGGCCGATGTCCTGGAGGGCAAGGTCGACGTGGACGTCGACGGATTCGAGATCTCCCCGGGCGTATGGGTCGCCGAGGGGGCGGAGGTCCATCCCGACGCCGTCCTCCGTGGGCCCATCTACATCGGTGACTACGCCAAGGTCGAGGCGGGCTCCGAGATTCGTGAGCACACCGTCGTGGGCTCCAACGTGGTCGTCAAAAGCGGTGCGTTCCTGCACAAGGCCGTCGTCCACGACAACGTCTACGTGGGGCCGCACAGCAACCTGCGTGGCTGCGTTGTCGGCAAGAACACCGACATCATGCGCGCGGCACGGATCGAGGACGGCGCCGTCATCGGTGATGAGTGCCTGATCGGTGAGGAATCGATCGTTCAGGGCAATGTGCGGGTCTATCCCTTCAAGACCATCGAGGCCGGCGCCTTCGTCAACACCTCGGTGATCTGGGAGTCCAGGGGCCAGGCGCATCTCTTCGGCGCCCGCGGTGTGTCCGGCATCCTGAACGTGGAGATCACGCCGGAACTGGCGGTCCGCCTCGCAGGCGCGTACGCGACGACGCTGAAGAAGGGCTCGACCGTCACCACGGCCCGGGACCACTCCCGTGGCGCCCGTGCGCTCAAGCGGGCGGTGATCTCCGCGCTGCAGGCCAGCGCGATCGACGTGCGGGACCTGGAGAACGTCCCGTTGCCGGTTGCCCGGCAGCAGACCGCGCGGGGCAGCGCCGGCGGCATCATGATCCGCACCACGCCAGGGGTGCCGGACTCGGTCGACATCATGTTCTTCGACGGGCAGGGCGCCGACCTGTCGCAGGGCAGCCAGCGGAAGCTGGACCGGGTGTTCGCGCGACAGGAATACCGCCGGGCCTTCCCGGGGGAGATCGGTGACCTGCACTTCCCGGCCAGTGTCTTCGACTCGTACACCGGGTCGCTGCTGCGGAACGTCGACACGACCGGGATCGCGGACTCCGGGCTGAAGGTCGTCGTGGACGCGTCCAACGGAAGCGCGGGACTCGTCCTGCCGAGCCTGCTCGGCAAGCTCGGGGTGGACTCGCTGACGATCAACCCCGGCCTCGACGAGTCCAGGCCCACGGAGACGGCCGACATGCGGCGGTCGGGGATGGTGCGTCTCGGGGAGATCGTGGCGTCCTCGGGGGCCGCGTTCGGCGTGCGATTCGACCCCGTGGGTGAGCGGCTGTCGCTCGTCGACGAGAAGGGGCGGATCATCGAGGACGACCGGGCGCTGCTCGTGATGCTGGACCTCGTCGCCGCCGAGCGGCGCAGCGGCCGGGTCGCGCTGCCGGTGACCACGACCCGGATCGCCGAGCAGGTGGCGGCGTACCACGGGACGCAGGTCGAGTGGACGACCACCTCTCCCGACGACCTCACGCGCGTGGGCGGTGAGGAAGGGACGATCTTCGGTGGTGACGGCAAGGGCGGATTCATCGTCCCCGAATTCAGCAGCGTGTACGACGCCACCGCGGCGTTCGTGCGACTCATCGGGCTTGTGGGGCGGACGCAGCTCACGCTCAGCCAGATCGACGCGCGGATCCCGCGGGCGCACGTCCTGAAGCGGGATCTGGCGACCCCGTGGGCCGTCAAGGGGCTCGTGATGCGGCGGGTCGTCGAAGCGGCCGGAGATCGCTTCGTGGACACCACCGACGGTGTGCGCGTGGTGGAGACCGACGGGCGCTGGGTGATGGTCCTGCCCGACCCTGCCGAGGCCGTGACCCACCTGTGGGCAGAGGGGCCGGACGACGCGTCCGCGCAGGCCCTGCTGGACGAATGGTCGGCTGTCGTGGACAGCGCCGGCCGGTAGGACGGGCTGTACGCGTGCGTGCCGGACAGGTGTCCCCAACGGGGCCTGTCCGGCACGCCGGTGGGGCCGTTCGGAGGTAGTGCTCGCGACGTGCGACGATGTGCGGCATGCCGCAGCAACCCCCCATTCGGAGCACACCCACGCGGCCCCGGCGCCCGGATGCGTCCATGTCGTTGCTGACCAACGTCATGGACCACAGCCTCGACGAAGGGTATGCCGAGGCCGCAGCGCGCAAGAAGGCCGCGGGAGACGGCGGCATGCCGAAGACGCTCCGGGCGAAGCTGGGGCTCGCCGCCGGACTGGTGCTCGCGGCCCTCGTCGTCACCCTCGGAGCGGCGCAGGCGCGGGTCGCGGCTCCGGTCGTAGCCAAGGAGCGGGAAGAGCTCGTCGACCGCATCGACCGGGAGACCGAGGCGGCGGACAAGCTGGAGGACTCCGTCGACGAGCTGCGCGCGGACGTGAGCGCACGGCAGCGCGAGGCGCTGAAGAACAGCGGCGGCAGCGCGGACTCCGACCTGACGGGCATCCTGTCGGGCGCGGTCGCGGTGCACGGCCCCGGCGTGAAGCTCGTGGTGAACGACGCCAAGCAAGCCGCCACGGGCGGCGACGCCGACCCGCGGGAGACCTCCGGGTTCTCCGACACCGGCCGGGTGCGGGACCGGGACATGCAGCGCGTGGTGAACGGGCTGTGGGAGTCGGGTGCCGAGGCCGTCTCGATCAACGGGCAGCGGCTGACGGCGCTGTCCGCGATCAGGGCCGCCGGGGACGCCATACTGGTCGACAACAAGCCGCTGGTCCCGCCGTACACGGTGCTGGCGGTCGGGGACGGGCAGCGGCTGAGCACGCGGTTCCAGAACAGCGCGGACGGGTTGTATCTGAACGCGCTGCAGGAGAGCTACGGCATCAGGACAGGCATCTCCGTGGAGGACGACCTCCGGCTGCCTGCCGCGCCGAGTGTGACCGTACGTACAGCACAGCCGAGCATTGAGAAGAGTGAGAAGGGCACATCGTGATCGCCGTACTGGGCCTCGTCGTGGGAGTCGTGGCCGGCCTGTTGGTCCGGCCTGAGGTTCCGGCGGTGGTCGAGCCTTATCTGCCGATCGCTGTCGTGGCGGCGCTCGATGCCGTCTTCGGCGGCCTGCGGGCCATGCTCGACGGCATCTTCGACGACAAGGTCTTCGTGGTGTCGTTCCTGTCGAACGTCGTCGTGGCCGCGTTGATCGTGTTTCTGGGCGACAAGCTCGGCGTGGGCGCCCAGCTGTCCACCGGTGTGGTGGTCGTCCTCGGCATCCGGATCTTCTCCAACGCCGCGGCGATCCGCCGGCACGTGTTCAGGGCGTGAGGCCGATGAGCGATCACGAAGAGAAGACGGCCGAGGACCGGGGCGACACGCGCGACGGTGACGGCGGGTCCGGGAACAGGCTGCGCGAGGAGCTGCCTCAGGAGGTGCCCGCGGCGCCGCCTGCCGCCGAGGCCGAGGAGGCGCCGAAGGAGCCGGAGCCCGAGCAGGTACCGGAACCGCAGCCGGACCCCGGGCCGCGGCTGACCGGTCGGCAGCGGCTGGTGCAGGGGCTGTGGCCGCCGCGTGTCACCCGGGCCCAACTCATCGTCGCGGTGCTTTTGTTCGGTCTGGGATTCGGGCTGGCCGTGCAGGTGGCCTCGAACAGTGACAGCGACAGCGCCCTGCGGGGCGCGCGGCAGGAAGATCTTGTCCGCATCCTGGATGAACTGGATGACCGTACTCAGCGTCTCGAGGACGAGAAGCGGGGGCTCGAGCAGCAGCGCGACGAGCTGGAGAACAGCTCCGACCAGGCCGAGGAGGCCAGGAAGCAGACGATCGAGAAGGAGAGGCAACTCGGCATCCTGGCGGGCACCGTGGCCGCACAGGGGCCCGGCATCACCATGACGGTCGTGGACACGAAGGGAACGGTCGAGGCGGACATGCTGCTCGACGCGATCCAGGAGCTGCGTGCCGCGGGCGCGGAGGCGATTCAGGTCAACGGTGTCCGCGTCGTCGCCGGCACCTATTTCGCGGACTCCGGCAAAGGCGTGAGCGTCGACGGGAACAAGATCAACGCGCCCTATCGTTTCAAGGTCATCGGCAAGCCGCAGGACCTGGAGCCGGCGCTCAACATCCCCGGAGGCGTGGTGCAGACTCTCGAGAAGGAACAGGCCACCGTCACGATCGAGCGGTCCACCGACATCGTGGTGGACGCCTTGCGAGCAGCGAAGCGGCCTGACTACGCTCGGTCGTCCTCCCAGTGAACCGGGGGTGCATGGGCGGCATCGGGCGAGGGCATGAGGTTGCGGGGGGTCGGCGCACCGAATGGGCGGTGCGTGGTGGAAACTGTCTGGTGCAGACGGACGTTGTCAGGATGTCCGGGTCGGCCAGAGTGTTCAGTCAGGGTTCGTCCTGCCCCACGGGCGGGTCTGTTTCGGTCAAGGGGAATCGCCCGTGAAGTTGTTTGCGAAGTTGTTCGGCAAGAGCGCGCGAGAGGGCAGCGACAATGCGACCGCCCGCCATCGCGCACAGCCTGACGCGGAAGGCCAGCGGCCGCTGTTCAGGGACCAGGTCGGCGGCCCTGGCGGCGATGTTTCCGGTGGTCAGGGCGCGCCGTCGGTTGACCCTGCGCAGCCCGGCGGCATAGGTTTCGGGCAACCGTCAACCTCAAGTGCGGGTGGAGGGTTCTCCGACCCGTATGCGTCCAACGCCCCCGGTGGGCAGCCGCGGCAGGAGGATCCGATGTCGGCCCTGGTGTGTACGAGGTGCGGTAACCGCAACGCGGAGAACAGCCGTTTCTGCTCCAACTGCGGCGCGCCGCTGCGGGCGGGGGCGACGCCGGAGCGTCCGTCCGAGACGACCTCCACGATCTCCATCTCCGGTCTCGAGGCCTACGACAGCGAGACCACCGGCCAGACGCCGATGCCGACCCTGTCCCCGGAGGCTCAGGCCGCCGTCGACGCGCTGCCGCTGGGTTCGGCGCTCCTGGTCGTGCGCCGCGGGCCGAATTCGGGCAGCCGCTTCCTGCTGGACGGCGATCTGACCACGGCCGGCCGGCATCCGCAGAGCGACATCTTCCTGGACGACGTGACGGTGTCCCGGCGTCACGTTGAGTTCCGCCGCGGTCAGGACGGTTCGTTCACGGTGGCCGACGTGGGCAGCCTGAACGGCACGTACGTGAACCGCGAGCGCATCGACCAGGTCGCTCTGAACAACGGCGACGAGGTACAGATCGGCAAGTACCGGCTGGTCTTCCACGCCAGCCAGCGGGGCTACTGACCGGGCTCCGTCCGGACAGACCCCAGCGAGGAGACCCCAGCGAGGGTCCATCCGTCAGGGAAGGTCCATGCTGCAAAAACCGAGCGGCGGTGCCGGGAACGGCGCCGCCGCCACGGACAGTGGGCTGATGAGCATCGGCGCGGTGCTGAACGCGCTGCGCGACGAGTTTCCCGAAGTGACCATCTCCAAGATCCGTTTCCTGGAGTCGGAAGGGCTCATCGAGCCGCAGCGAACCCCGTCGGGGTACCGCAAGTTCAGCGCCCATGACGTCGAGCGCCTCGGGCACGTCCTGAGGATGCAGCGGGATCACTACCTGCCCCTGAAGGTGATCCGGGAGCACCTGGAGGCCATGGAGCGCGGTGAGGCCTTGCCGCTGCCGGTCGTGGGCCGTCAGCGGGACGGAGAGGCCGCTCCGGAACCGCCCGAGGGTCCCGCAGCGGCCAGGATCGGGCGAGCGGAACTGCTCGCCGCCGCGGGCGTCGACGAGCAGGAGCTCAAGGAGTGGGAGTCCTACGGTCTGCTCACCCCACTGGAGGACGGGGCCTATGACGCCGAGGCGGTCACCGTCGCCCTGCTCGTCATCGAGCTCGGGCGGTTCGGGATCGAGCCCCGGCACCTGCGGGTGATGAAGGCCGCCGCCGACCGTGAGGCCGGGCTCGTGGACCAGGTGGTGGCCCCCTTGAGAAGGCACCGGAACCCGCAGACCAGGGCTCATGCCGAGGCCCGCGCCAAGGAGCTGGCCGGGCTCACGGTGAAGCTGCACGCCGCGCTGGTGCGCACGGCGCTCGGCCTGCGGCTGCCCTGAGGAGGGCGCGCACAGGGCCGGATCAGGCGCCCGATACCGGCCCGACTACCCAAACGTCCCGAGCACGGCCTAGGGTTGCTGTGTGAACGAGCTCGATGTCGTAGGTGTCCGGGTCGAAATGCCCTCCAACCAACCGATCGTGCTGCTGCGTGAAGTGGGAGGCGACCGTTACCTCCCCATCTGGATCGGGCCGGGGGAGGCGACAGCGATCGCCTTCGCCCAGCAGGGCATGGCTCCCGCGCGGCCGCTGACTCACGACCTGTTCAAGGACGTGCTGGAAGCCGTCGGCCAGGAGCTCACGGAAGTGCGCATCACGGACCTGCGTGAGGGCGTCTTCTACGCGGAGCTGGTCTTCGCCAGCGGCGTCGAGGTGAGCGCCCGCCCGTCCGACGCCATAGCGCTCGCGCTGCGCACCGGGACACCGATCTACGGAAGTGACACGGTGCTCGACGACGCCGGCATCGCGATCCCGGACGAGCAGGAGGACGAGGTGGAGAAGTTCCGCGAGTTCCTCGACCAGATCTCCCCGGAGGACTTCGGCAGCAGCAGCCAGTGAGCGCCTCGGGATCGGCAGCGGTCTGAGAAGGGGTGTGGGCGGCCCGGCTGACGATGCGGTCCGTGGTGGGGCCGCCCGCCGTATGTGTGACGGGTGAAATGCCCGCATGTGCCGGTGGCGAGTGAGAGCGTCATGCGGCTCGCGCCGAGCACATTCGGCTAGCCTTTCCCCGCGGTGGGGCACGGGAAACCACTCTCAGGGTGATTATCACTCGGCGTGGCGAGTGTGGCGATCGTTGACGCACCCCTGGTGACTGCCTACCGTCGAGAAGGCAGGTCAAGGACGGAGGTCGGCGTGAGAAGCAGCGGCGACGGTACGGCTGGGGGCGGCCCCGAGCGCAGTCTCAGGGCGAGCGGTCCGTACCCTCCCCCCGGCTCACGGCCCCTCCCGGGCGGTGGATGCCCTCAGCCCGGAGGCGCGGCCGAGCACGCTCCGCAGCGACCGACAGCGGTCCCGAGCAGCGGAGGGACGACGTCCATGGCGTCCGAGCAGATCGGCTATCGCGGCCCCACGGCCTGTGCGGCCGCCGGTATCACCTACCGGCAGTTGGACTACTGGGCCCGTACGGGGCTCGTCGAGCCGAGCGTGCGCCCCGCCCACGGATCCGGGACGCAGCGGCTGTACAGCTTCCGGGACGTGGTCGTCCTGAAGATCGTCAAGCGATTCCTCGACACCGGGGTGTCCTTGCAGAACATCCGGACGGCCGTCCACCACCTCAGGGAACGCGGTTTCAGCGACCTGGAGCGCATGACGCTGATGAGCGACGGCGCGACGGTCTACGAGTGCACCTCGCCCGACGAAGTCCATGCCCTGCTCCAAGGCGGCCAGGGTGTGTTCGGGATCGCCGTGGGCGTGGTGTGGCGGGACGTCGAGAGCGCGCTGTCCCAGCTGCACGGCGAGCGGATCGACACCGGCGAGACTCTGGTCGGACCGAATCCGGCGGACGAGCTGGCGCGTCGGCGGAACCGGGCCGTCTGAGCCGTCCGGCAGCGAAGGACCGCACGCGGCCGCAGTAGGCGGGACGTTTCCGCACCGGAGCGTAAGCGGTTTCCCTCGGGGCGTTCCGGGCGGTCGTGCGGGGCGTTGTCAGTGGCGTAGGGCAGCATCGGAGTTGTGAGAACCGCGCCCACGATCCTGCATCTCGACATGGATGCCTTCTTCGCCTCGGTGGAGCAGGCGTCCAAGCCGAGTCTGCGCGGGAAGGCCGTGGTGGTGGGAGGGCTCGGGCCGCGAGGCGTGGTGGCGACCGCGTCGTACGAGGCCCGGGTTTTCGGGGTTCATTCGGCGATGCCCATGGGGCAGGCCCGGCGGCTCGCGCCGAACGCCGCCTATCTCGTGCCGCGCTTCGACTTCTACCGGTCGATCAGCGAGCGGGTGATGGAGCTGCTGCGGGCGTTGTCGCCGCTGGTGGAGCCGCTGAGCCTGGACGAGGCGTTCGTGGACCTGGAGGCCGGGGACGTGGCCTGGGACGAGCCATCGGCGCGGCTGGCCGGGATGAAGCTGCGCGCGGACATACGGGCCGCCACGGGGCTCACGGGGTCGGTGGGGCTCGCAGCCTCCAAGATGCTCGCGAAGATCGCCTCGGAGGAGGCCAAGCCCGACGGGCTGGTGGTGATCGAGCCGGGGACGGAGCGGGCCATGCTCGGGCCGATGTCGGTGCGGACGCTGCCGGGGGTGGGCCCGGCCACGGGGGATCATCTGAGGCGGGCCGGGATCACCACGGTCGAGGAGATCGTCGAGGCGGGCGAGGACGAACTGGTCCGGCTGCTGGGGAAGGCGCACGGGCACGGTCTCCACGCCATGGCGCTGGCGCGGGACGACCGGCCCGTGGTGGCGGAGCGTGAGACGAAGTCGGTGTCGGTCGAGGACACCTACGACATCGACATCCACGACCGGACGCGAGTCGGGCTGGAGGTGCAGCGGCTCGCGGAGCGGTGCGTGCGCCGGTTGCGCGGGGCAGGGCTGTCCGGGCGGACGATCGTGCTGAAGGTGCGGCGCTACGACTTCTCGACGCTCACCCGCTCCGAGACGCTGCGCGGGCCCACGGACGACCCGGCGGTGATCCGTGAGGCGGCGGCCAGATTGCTGGACTCGGTCGACACGACCGGCGGGGTGCGGCTCCTCGGAGTGGGCGTCAGCGGGCTCGCCGACTACACACAGGAGGACCTGTTCGCCCAGGCGGCGGGGGAGCGGGCGGTCGCGGAGGGCCCGGTCGAGGAGCACGCCGTGGCGCCGGCCGAGGAGCAGCCGTCCCTCGCCGAGCGGCGTTGGCCCGCCGGGCACGACGTGCGGCACGCCGAGTTCGGTCACGGATGGGTGCAGGGCAGCGGCCTGGGGCGGGTCACCGTGCGGTTCGAGACGCCCTCCTCGGAGCCCGGGCGCGTGCGGACCTTCCGGGTCGACGACCCGGATCTGGTGGCGGCGGATCCGCTGCCGTTGGTGTTACGAGGGACCGACGGGGGAGTGGAAGCGCCCGGGGAGGAGTCTCATGCCGTCTCGTCGGTGCCCGCCAGCTTGCCGAAGTCGCGGTCCGGCAGCGGGGGCGGGGCGGCGACGTCGAGACCGTAGTGGTGGTAGAGCTGCAGTTCCTGCTCGGGGGAGAGGTGGCGGCCCACCCCGAAGTCGGGGGCGTCCTTGATCAGGGCGCGTTCGAAGGGGACGTGCAGGGCGCCCTCGATCAGTTCGCTGGGCTCCAGGGGGACGAATGCGTCCCTGCTGAACAGGCCGGTCCGTATGGCCGCCCACTCCGGCTCGCCGGTGGCGTCGTCGAGGTAGACCTCGTCGATGGTGCCGATCCTGGTCCCGTTGCGGTCGAACGCCTTGCGGCCGATCAGGTTGCGCGGATCGATATCGGTTCGCACGGGACCTCCACATGGTCGCACCTCATCCGTAAACACTACAAAACGGTACAAGCGGGGATGCGGCCACTCGAAGGTTCGTGCGTTGACCTCGCTGGTACGCTGGCAGCGGCTGTTGACCCCGTGCGGGAGAGTCCTCCAGACACCATCGGAGGCGCCGAAGGAGCAAATCCTCCCCGGAATCTCTCAGGCTCACGTACCGCACGGACGAGGTCACTCTGGAAAGCAGAGCGGGTGTCGACGGCTTCCGCTCTCACCGACGGTGAAAACCGGAGGCCTTCGGGCGATCCGGTGAAGCTCTCAGGTTGAGATGACAGAGGGGGAGGCCGTCCGGGTACCCGTGCCGTGGTGCCCCTCGAAGGTCGTGTCGACCAGGAGGCCTCCGTAATGACCGCCCACCGCATTCCGCTCTCCGAGCTCGAAGAGGCAGTCCCCTTCGAGCAGCGCCACATCGGCCCCGACCACGAGGCCTGCGCCAAGATGCTCGCCCAGGTCGGCTACGGCTCGCTGGACGAGCTCACCGCCGCCGCTGTCCCGGCCGTGATCAAGAGCGCCGAGGCACTGGACCTGCCGGGCGCCCGCAGCGAGGCCGAGGTGATCGCCGAGCTGCGCTCCCTCGCCGACCGCAACGAGGTCCTCGGTTCCATGATCGGCCTCGGCTACTACGGCACGTTCACGCCGCCGGTGATCATGCGCAACGTCATGGAGAACCCGTCCTGGTACACGGCCTACACGCCGTACCAGCCGGAGATCTCGCAGGGCCGGCTCGAGGCGCTGCTCAACTTCCAGACGATGGTCGCCGAGCTGACCGGACTGCCGACCTCCGGCGCCTCCCTGCTCGACGAGGGCACCGCGGCCGCCGAGGCCATGGCGCTGTCGCGGCGTCTGGGCAAGAACAAGAAGGGCCTGTTCCTGGTCGACGCGGACACGCTTCCGCAGACCATCGCCGTGATCCGGACCCGCGCCGAGCCCACGGGCGTCGAGGTCGTCGTCGCGGACCTCGGCCAGGGCATCCCCGCCGCCCTCGCCGAGCGTGACATCAACGGTGTGCTGATCCAGTACCCGGGCGCCTCCGGTGCCGTGCGGGACATCAAGCCGGTCATCGACCAGGCGCACGGGCTCGGGGCGCTCGTCACCGTCGCCGCCGACCTGCTGGCGCTGGCGCTGCTGAAGTCGCCCGGCGAGCTCGGGGCGGACATCGCCGTCGGGACGACGCAGCGCTTCGGCGTGCCCATGGGCTTCGGCGGGCCGCACGCCGGCTACATGGCGGTCCAGGGCAAGATGGCGCGCAGCCTGCCCGGGCGGCTCGTCGGCGTGTCCGTGGACGCCGACGGCAACAAGGCCTACCGGCTGGCCCTGCAGACGCGTGAACAGCACATCCGCCGTGAGAAGGCCACCAGCAACATCTGCACCGCCCAGGTGCTGCTCGCCGTCATGGCCGGCATGTACGCCGTCTACCACGGGCCCGAGGGCCTGAAGGGCATCGCCCGGCGCACCCACCGGTACGCCACGGTCCTCGCCGCCGGACTCGCGAACGGCGGGGTCGAGATCGTGCACGGCTCCTACTTCGACACCCTGACCGTGCGCGTCGAGGGCCGGGCCGCCGAGGTCGTGGCCGCCGCGCGGGGCAACGGGGTCAACCTGCGGCTCGTGGACGCCGACCACGTCTCGATCGCCTGCGACGAGACCACGACGCGGGCCCAGCTGCGTGCCGTATGGGCCGCTTTCGGGGTCGAGGGCGTCGTCGAGGCACTGGACGCGGCCACCGAGGACGGGCTTCCGGGCGCGCTCCTGCGCACCGACGACTACCTGACGCACCCCGTCTTCCACCAGCACCGCTCCGAGACCGCCATGCTGCGCTACCTGCGCCGGCTGGCCGACCGCGACTACGCGCTCGACCGGGGCATGATCCCGCTGGGCTCCTGCACCATGAAGCTCAACGCCACCACCGAGATGGAGCCGGTCACCTGGCCCGAGTTCGGGCAGCTGCACCCCTTCGCGCCCGCCGAGCAGGCCGGGGGCTACCTCACCCTCATCCACGAGCTGGAGGACCGGCTCGCCGAGGTCACCGGCTACGACAAGGTGTCCCTCCAGCCGAACGCCGGGTCGCAGGGCGAGCTGGCCGGACTGCTCGCCGTCCGCGGCTACCACCGGGCCAACGGGGACGAGCAGCGCACCGTGTGCCTGATCCCGTCGTCCGCCCACGGCACCAATGCCGCCAGCGCGGTGATGGCGGGCATGAAGGTCGTGGTCGTGAAGACCGCCGAGGACGGCGAGATCGACGTCGAGGATCTGCGGGCGAAGATCGAGCAGTACCGCGACGAGCTGGCCGTGCTGATGATCACCTACCCGTCCACCCACGGGGTGTTCGAGGAGCACGTGGCCGACATCTGCGCCCAGGTGCACGAGGCGGGCGGCCAGGTCTACGTCGACGGGGCCAACCTCAACGCTCTCGTCGGGCTCGCCAAGCCGGGGCACTTCGGCGGGGACGTCTCGCACCTGAACCTGCACAAGACCTTCTGCATCCCGCACGGCGGCGGCGGTCCCGGCGTCGGCCCGGTCGCGGTGCGCGAGCACCTCGCGCCCTACCTGCCGAACCACCCGCTGCAGCCCGAGGCGGGCCCCGAGACGGGCGTCGGGCCCATCTCGGCGGCGCCGTGGGG
Source organism: Streptomyces sp. NPDC012474 (assembly GCF_042955185.1). NCBI lineage: Bacteria > Bacillati > Actinomycetota > Actinomycetes > Kitasatosporales > Streptomycetaceae > Streptomyces > Streptomyces sp. NPDC012474. The sequence continues at coordinate 266,837 of NZ_JBIBEP010000012.1, read as the reverse complement.
CTCGGCCGGCATCCTGCCGATCTCGTGGGCGTACGTCCGGCTCATGGGCGGCGAGGGGCTGAAGCGGGCCACGCAGGTGGCCGTGCTCAGCGCCAACTACATCGCCAAGCGGCTGGAGCCGCACTACCCGGTGCTCTACACCGGTCCCGGCGGGCTCGTCGCCCACGAGTGCATCATCGACCTGCGGCCGCTGACCAAGGCGACCGGCGTGAGCGTCGACGATGTCGCCAAGCGGCTGATCGACTACGGCTTCCACGCGCCGACCATGTCGTTCCCGGTGGCCGGGACGCTGATGATCGAGCCGACCGAGTCGGAGGACCTGGCCGAGCTGGACCGGTTCTGCGAGGCGATGATCGCCATTCGCGCGGAGATCGAGAAGGTCGGCTCCGGTGAGTGGCCCGCTGAGGACAACCCGCTGCGCGGCGCCCCGCACACCGCCGGTGCGCTCGCAGGTCGGTGGGAGCACGCCTACAGCCGTGAGGAGGCCGTCTTCCCCGCCGGGGTGTCGACCGCCGACAAGTACTGGCCGCCGGTGCGCCGCATCGACCAGGCCTTCGGTGACCGGAACCTGGTGTGCTCCTGCCCGCCGCTGGACGCGTACGAGGACTGATCGGCCGACCGGTCACGGGGAGGGGCTCCGCGGAGCGGGGCCCCTCTCGCCGTTCCCCGGCGCGTCACGCGGTGGCGAGTGACACCTCGGTCGCCTTGATCAGGGCGACGACGGGGATACCGGGTGACAGGGCCAGGTCGTGCGCCGCGTCCCCGGTGATCGCGGCGGTCAGTTCGCCGCCCTCGACCGTGACGCGGACCGACACCATCGCGGCGCCGGCCGCGATGTCCGTGACCGTCCCGGGGAGCTGGTTGCGGATCGACAGGCCCTCGATCGGCGCGGTGGCCAGGGAGACCTCCGTCGACTTCATCAGGGCGCGCACGGCGGCGCCCGGTGCGAGACGCAGTTCTTCCGCGGCCTCGCGGGTGATCGCCGCGGTGAGGTCCTGGCCGCCGGTGAGGCGGACCCTGACCGTCGCCATGGCCTCGCCAGGGGTGACGGCGGTGACGGTGCCGGGGAGCTGGTTGCGGATGCTCAGGCGCATGGGTGCACGGTAGACCGGCGGGAGCGTGCTGCCGGGTATGCGGAGGTCCGCGTCGCCCGCGCTGCCACCCGGAACCGGTGTCGGGGTGTCCGCGCCGGACCGGCGCGCGCCCGAGCCGGCAGGCGCGGGTCCGCGTCGCCCAGCGCTGTCACCCCGGCTCAGACACGGTCGATGTGGACGTTCGTCGACTTCACGCGGGCCGTCGCCTCCATGCCGATCTCCAGGCCCAGTTCCTCCACCGCCTCGCGGGTGAGCAGGGAGACGAGCCGGTGCGGGCCGGCCTGGATCTCGACCTGGGCGGCGACGTCGCCGAGTTTGATCGCCGTGACGATGCCCGGGAACGCGTTGCGGGCCGAGGTGTACGGCGTGTCCTCCTCCGGGGAGCCTGACCGGGCGAGTTCGACCGAGAACGCGGCCAGGTCCCGCCCGTCGATGAGCCGTCGCCCGGTCTCGTCGCGGTGGGTGGTGATGCGGCCCGCGTCCGCCCAGCGGCGGGCGGTGTCCGGGCTCACGCCGAGCAGCCGTGCTGCCTGGCCGATCGTGTAGGACTGCATGCCGGTCACGATAGGCGCGGGGGAAGGGAACGACGGATGCGGGGCCGGTCGTTGGGTGTAACGCGATACAGCGTTGGTCTGGGATTCGGCAGGAGGAGTGCGACGGCCCGACTCAGCCCACGTGCACCCTCGGCCGCCGCTTGCGGTCCGGCTCCGCCTCGCGCAGGACCTCGCGGGTCACCGGGGCGACCTCGCCCTGGCCGAACAGGAAGAAGCGCAGGAAGTTGGCGAAGGGCCCGCCCTCGGTCCACTCGAAGTAGATGTGCGGGGTGCGGCCCGTCGAGTCGCGGACGCACAGCAGCAGCGCGGCCAGGGCGTTGGGTACGGAGGACGACTCCAGGGTCAGCACCCGGTAGCGTCCGTGCAGCACCTCGCCGCGTACGGTCAGGCCCGCCTCGAACTCGGACGGGTCGGTGACCGTCACCTCGACGAAGACGAAGTCCTCCTGGCCCGGCACGTCGTTGTCCTGCCGGATCTGTTCGATCTTGTCCCGGTACTCGGCGCTGTCGCGCATGTCCGGCTCGTTGGCGATGAACCGCATCCGGCGGCTGGCCATGTCCCGGACGAAACGTTCCGCCATGCCGTCCAGCGTCACGCTGGTCACGCGGAGCTCGAACGCCCGGGCCAGCCGTGACAGCAGGGAGACCAGGATGATGCCGGCGATGAAGCAGGCGCCGATCTTCACGCCGTCCGGGCGCTCGATCACGTTGAGCACGGTCGTGTACAGGAACACCGCGGAGATCACCGCGAAGGTGATCGTCCAGTTCCGCTGCCGGGCCTTGCGGGCGGCGATGGTCACCGCGATCGCGGCGGAGCTGATGAGCACCAGCACGCCGGTGGCGTAGGCGCCGCCCTGGGCGTTGACGTCGGCGTCGAAGACCCAGGTGACCAGGAAGGCGATCAGCGTGAAGACGATGACCATGGGCCGCACGGCGCGGGCCCAGTGCGGGGCCATGCCGTAGCGGGGCAGATAGCGCGGCATCAGGTTGAGCAGGCCGGCCATCGCGGATGCGCCGGCGAACCACAGGATGGCGATCGTCGAGGCGTCGTAGACGGTGCCGAAGGTGTTGCCCAGGTAGTCGTGCGCCAGGTACGCGAGTGCACGGCCGTTGGCCCGGCCGCCCGCCTCGAACTCCTTCTCCGGGATGAGGAGGGTGGTGATGAAGCTGGTGGTGATCAGGAAGACGCTCATGATCAGCGCGGCGGCGGTGAGCAGCTTCTTCGTGTCGCGGATGCGGCCGGTCGGCCGGGCCTCGGTGTCGTCCGGTTCGCCCTTGACGTGCGGCATCACGGCGACGCCCGTCTCGAACCCGGAGAGGCCGAGCGCCAGTTTCGGGAAGACGAGCAGGGCGACGCCGATCATGGCGAAGACATTGCTGTGCTGGGTGGTGAGGGCGCTCGACCAGTCGGTGACCACATGGCCCGCGGTGGCGACGTGGTAGAGGCCGACGACCACCACGATCACGTTCAGCGCGAGGTAGGCGCCGACGAGGGCGACCGCGATGCCGATCGCCTCCAGGAAGCCCTTGAGGAACACCGCGCCGAGCAGAGCCACCAGGGCCAGGGTGATCAGCAGCTGCCTGTCGTGCAGGACGCCGGTCAGATGCGGGTTCTCCACGAGGTGGGTGGAGGCGTCGGCGGCCGACAGGGTGATGGTGATGAGGAAGTCGGTGGCGGCGAAACCCAGCAGGGCCAGCACGAACAGCTTGCCCTGCCAGAACGACAGCAGCGTCTCCAGCATCGCGATCGAGCCCTCGCCGTGAGGGCTCTCCTCGGCCACGCGGCGGTAGACGGGCAGGGCTCCGGCCAGCGTGACGACGACGAGGACGATGGTCGCGATCGGTGACAGCAGACCCGCGGCGAGGGCCGCGATGCCCGGCTGGTAGCCGAGGGTCGAGAAGTAGTCGACGCCGGTCAGGCACATCACCCGCCACCAGGGCCGGCCCCGGTGCGGGGGCTCCGGCTCGGCGTGGGGCCCGGTGTGGCCGCCGGCCCTGCCCATGTCGGACAGGCCCTCCAGTATCCAGGTGCGCAGACGGCTCGGTGAAGTGGGCTCCGGTCGGCTCGGTGCCGGGTGCTCGGTGGTGGCCATCGACATGCTCCCGATGTGGGCTCGGCGGGGTTCCGGCCATCACAGGACGGCGCGATCAGCGTAAGCGGAGGGTGATGCCGTGGCCCGTGAATGAGGGGGCTGTGTGCGTCAAGCTTCCGTTAAGACTGGCGGCCGGGGCGGGCGTGGATGCGAAAGCACGAGCTGGGAGCGGGTGGGACGGTCCCGGCGGCGGCGGGAGCGGGTTCTGTCGCCCGCCCTCGACCGGACACTCTGTGTGATCGCGGCCCGGTCGACTTCGTAACGTTCGTCTGTCAAGTCGAATGTTTCGCCATTCCATCAGGTCCAGCGCCTGACGTGAGATTCAGCGTGTACAAGGGGTTGCCACCGTTTACCCGCTGTCTCTAGGGTGCGGCAGCAGCGAACCTTTCTGGAACTACTTCGAAACTTTCGAGGAGCGCATGATGGGCGACCCCGCACTGTCCCGCCGCGGCTTCCTGGCGGCCTCCGCCGCGGCCGGTATGGGGATGACGGCACTGACCGCATGCGGCGGGGACTCGAACGGAGGGTCGTCCGGGACGACCACGATCGAATGGTGGAACATCTCCACCACCGAGCCGTCCAAAACCGTCTGGGCCGCCCTCGCCCGGAAGTTCGAGGCGCAGAACCCCAAGGTCAAGATCAAGATCGTTCAGATGGAGAACGACGCCTACAAGTCGAAGATGACGGCCCTGACCGCCTCCGGGAAGCTGCCCGACATCTTCCACACCTGGGGCGGCGGCGTGCTGAAGCAGCAGGTCGACGCCGGGCTCGTCGAGAACCTCACGGACCGGACCAAGCCGTGGGGCGACGCCCTGCTGCCGGTCGCCAGGGAGCCGTACCTGATCGACGAGCAGGCCTACGGCATACCGTTCGACATAGGCATGATCGGCTTCTGGTACAACAAGGCGCTCTTCGAGAAGGCCGGCATCGCCGAACCCCCCACCACCTGGGACGGCTTCCTCGACGCCGTACGCAAGCTCAAGACCGCCAAGGTCACCCCGCTGGCACTGGCCGGCAAGGAGAAGTGGCCCGGCATGTACTACTGGGCCTACCTGGCGATGCGCACCGCCGGCGCGGAAGCCCTTCAGAAGGCCTACGACGACAAGGACTTCACCGGCGCCCCGTTCGTCGAGGCGGGCGAACACCTGGAGGAACTGGTCGGCCTTCAGCCGTTCCAGAAGGGCCACCTCGGAGCCTCCTACTCCTCACCCACCGGCCAGGCCGCCACCGTCGGCAACGGCAAGGCGGCGATGGAGCTCATGGGCCAGTGGGCGCCCACCGTGCAGGCCGACGCCGGCAAGGGGCTCGGCAAGGACCTCGGCTTCTTCCCGTTCCCCGCGGTCGAGGGCGGCAAGGGCACCATCACCGAGGTGTTCGGCGGAGGCGGCGGCCACGCCCTGCGCCGGGGTGCCCCGCAGGAGGCCGTCGACTTCCTCAAGTTCTTCGCGTCCGAGGCGACCGACCTGGAACTGGTCAAGAAGACCGGCGTCCTGCCCGTGGTCCCCGCGGCCGAGAGCGCCATCGCCGACCCCAACATCAAGGCCGTACAGGCGCAGTTGAAGGCGGCCACCGGTTTCCAGCTCTACCTCGACCAGGCGTACGCGCCCGCCGTCGGCCAGGAGGTCAACGACAGTGTGGCCGCGCTCATCGCCGGCTCCAAGTCGCCCGGGCAGGTCGCCCAGTCGATCACGAAGACCGCGAAGGAAGAGCAGTAGCCGGCGATGACCTCAACGTTCCTGCCGGACAAACGGACCGGCCCCGGCGCCGGTTCCCCGCCCCCGGCCGCTGAACGGCGGCCCCCGGGGCGGGCCCGGCGACGCGCGCTGCACTGGCTCACGGCGGCCGGTTTCCAACTCCCCGCCCTGGTGCTGTTCATGGGGCTCGTGCTGCTGCCGATGCTGTTCGCCCTGTACGCCGCGTTCTTCCGCTGGGGCGGCTTCGGCATGCCCTCCGACTACATCGGCGGCGAGAACTTCACCCGGCTCTTCCAGGACGAGGTCTTCCTCGGCGACCTGTGGCGCTGCCTGGTGCTGGTGGTGCTGTCGCTCGCGATCCAGCTGCCGTTCGCGCTCGCCATGGCCGTGCTGCTCAACCAGCGGATGCGCGGCCGGGCCGTGTACCGGATGCTGTTCTTCGCCCCCTACGTCCTGTCCGAGGCCATCACCGGAATCCTCTTCGGCATGATCTTCGCCCCGGACGACGGCTTCGCCGACCAGGTCCTCGGCAAGGTCGGTCTCGAAGGCCTGGGTGGGGAATGGTTCGCGGATCCGTCCACCGTCATGGCGACCGTCTTCCTGGTCATGACCTGGAAGTACTTCGGCTTCCACATGATGCTCTACCTCGCCGGGCTCCAGGCGGTGCCCCGGGAACTGACAGAGGCGGCGCTCATCGACGGGGCGAGTGCCTGGCAGCGGTTCCGCAACGTGACGCTGCCGCTGCTCGCGCCCACCCTGCGTATCAGCGTCTTCCTGTCGGTCATCGGGGCCATCCAGCTCTTCGACCTGGTCTGGGTCACCACCGCGGGCGGACCGGACCACCACTCCGAGACCATGGCCGTGACCATGTTCCAGTACGGCTTCAAGCGCTACCAGGTCGGCTACGCCAGCGCGATCAGCGTGGTCATGTTCGGCATCAGCCTCGTCTTCGCCCTCGCCTACCAGCGGTTCGTGCTCCGCCGGGATCTCGAAGGGGCCACCACGACCATGCGGGGGGACGGAAAGTGACCGCCAGTCAGAAGACCCGTGGGGGCCGCAGGACCTGGGGCCTGCACCTCGTCCTGACCGTCGTGGGCGCGGTCATGGCCGTCCCCCTGCTCTACGCCGTGCTCTCCGGATTCAAGTCCACCGACGAGCTCTCCCGCAACCCGGTCGGTCTGCCCGAGTCGTGGGTGACCTCCAACTACACCCAGATTCTCGGCTCGGGGGACTTCTGGCGGCTGATCGGCAACAGCACGCTGATCGCGGTGGGCACGACCGTTCTGATCGTCGCGGTCTCCGCCCTGTCGGCGTTCTCCTTCGCGCGGTTCGCCTTCCGGGGCCGGGAGGCGCTGTTCACACTGTTCACCATGGGGCTGATGTTCCCCTTCGCGGTGGCGGCCCTGCCGCTGTTCCTGCTGCTGCGCTCCCTGGAACTGCTGGACAATCCCCTCGGCGTGATCCTCCCGCAGGCCGCCTTCGGACTCCCCATGACGATCATCATCCTGCGGGGCTTCTTCCGGCAGATCCCCGGCGAGCTGGAGGAGGCGGCCACACTCGACGGGTGCAGCTCGTTCGGCTTCTTCTGGCGGGTACTGCTGCCCATGGCCCGGCCCGCGCTCGGCACCGTCTCCGTGCTGGCCGTCGTCACCAGCTGGAACAACTTCTTCCTGCCGCTGCTGGTGTTCACCGACGCGCAGTGGTGGACGCTGCCGATCGGCGTCCAGCAGTTCCAGGGGCAGTACTCCGCCGAGTACGCCAAGGTCTTCGCCTATCTGGTGCTGGCCATGGTGCCCGCACTCGCCTTCTACTCGGTCGCCGAGCGTCAGCTCGTCGGCGGCCTCACCGCCGGCGCCACCAAGGGCTGACGCGTTCCGCCAACGTACGGCTCTACCCACCCGTCTGTCGTGAGGAGTCGCACCATGCGCACCACCCGTCTGAGACTCGCCGGCGCCGTCGCCGCGTTCCTGGTCGCCGCCGGCATCACAGCCGGCACCCCCGCCCAGGCGGGTCACCAGCAGCCCACCCTCGCCGACCTCGCCCAGCGACACGGCCGCTACTTCGGCAGTGCCACCGACAACCCCGAGCTCGTGGACGGGCCGTACAAGGCCCTGCTCGGCAGCGAGTTCGACCAGATCACACCCGGCAACGGCATGAAGTGGTACGCGACCGAGCCCCAGCAGGGTGTGTTCGACTTCTCCAAGGGCGACGAGATCGTGAACCTCGCCCGGGCCAACCGGCAGAAGGTGCGCGGCCACACCCTGGTCTGGCACAGCCAGCTGCCCGGGTGGCTCACGGGGAGGGAGTGGACGGCCCCGGAGCTGAGGGCCGTTCTGAAGAAGCACGTCCAAGCGGAGGTACGGCACTACCGGGGCAAGGTGTTCGCCTGGGACGTCGTCAACGAGGCGTTCAACGAGGACGGCACGTACCGGGAGTCGGTCTTCTACAAGACGCTCGGCCCCGGCTACATCGCCGACGCTCTGCGCTGGGCGCACCAGGCCGATCCGCGGGTCAAGCTGTACCTCAACGACTACAACATCGAGGGGATAGGCCCGAAGAGCGACGCCTACTACAAGCTGGCCAAGGAATTGAAGGCCAAGGGCGTCCCGCTGCACGGCATCGGCCTCCAGGCCCATCTCGCCCTGCAGTACGGCTATCCGACCACTCTGGAGGACAACCTCCGCCGCTTCTCCCGGCTCGGTCTCGACACCTCGCTGACCGAGGTCGACATCCGCATGCAGCTGCCCGCGACCGAGGAGAAGCTGGCCGAGCAGGCCGAGTGGTACGCCGACCTGACCGCGGCGTGCCTGGCGGTACGCCGGTGTGTCGGCATCACTCTGTGGGACTACACCGACAAGTACTCCTGGATCCCGGCGGTCTTCCCGGGCGAGGGCGCGGCCCTGCCGTGGGACGAGGAACTGCGGCGGAAGCCGGCGTACTTCGCGCTGCGTGAGGCGCTCGGGGGGAGGTAGCGGGGGCGGACGGCGCCCTGCCCGACAGGGGGTGGCGGGGCGCCGTTTCTCGTGCCGAGGTCAGGCCAAAGGTGCGGTGCTCGCCCTTACCACCAGGTCGGTGCCCAGTTCCACCCGCGGTGAGTCCGGCTGCTCGTCGCGGGTCAGCCGGAGCACCGTGCGCACGGCCAGTTTGCCCATGTCGGCAAGGGGCTGGCGGACCGTCGTCAGCGGCGGAGCCGACCAGCGGACTTCCGGAAGGTCGTCGAAGCCGACCACGCTCATGTCCTGCGGCACCCGCAGCCCGCGCCGGCGCAGCGCCTCGATCGCGCCGAGTGCCATCTGGTCGCTGGCCGCGAACAGGGCGGTCGGCGGCTCGGGGAGGTCGAGCAGGGCGGCGCAGGCGGTGAATCCGGACTCGGGGCGGAAGTCGCCGGGGACGACGAGGGACGCGTCCGGCGTGATGCCGGCGCCCTCCAGGGCCGCGCGGTAGCCGTCCAGACGGGCCCGGGAGCACAGCAGGCGGGGCGGGCCGGCGATCAGGCCGATCCGGCGGTGGCCGAGGGACAGCAGGTGTTCGGTGGCCGCCATGCCGCCCGACCAGTTCGCCGCGCCGATCGTGGGGGCGTCGAGGGCGGGGGAGCCCGCAGGGTCGACGACCACCAGGGGCACGCCGAGGATCCGCAGCTCCTCGTGCAGCGTGGAATCCAGGGCTGACGTCACGAGGATGACGCCGTCGGAGGCGCGGGCCCTCAGGTTGCGCATCCACTCGCGGGCGTCGCCCGAGCGCCCGTGGATGGCCGACACCACCGTGCCCACCCCGGCGGCGTGCGCGACCTCCTCGACCCCGCGGATGATCTCCACGGCCCAGGGGCTGTCGAGATCGTTGAAGACCAGGTCGAGCAGGGCGGCACGGGCGCCCGGGGCCGCGGGACGCCTGCGGTAACCGTGGCGGCGCAGGAGGTCCTCGACCCGGGCCCGGGTCTGCGGCGACACGTCGGACCGGCCGTTGACGACCCGGGACACGGTCGGTACGGACACGCCGGCCTGCCGGGCGATCTCCGTGATCGTGACCTTGCCCTCGGCGTCGGCCCCACGTGCTCCCACTTGCCCACCTCCATCGACGGGTGACGGCGAAACTTCCAGGAGTCTTCCGGAAAACGGGCGTCCGTGGGAAGGCGTACGAGGCGGGAACGGCACGTCGCGGGGGGTGACGGTGAGTGACGACCCCCGGACATGCATCGGGGCCGGTTCGCAGGGGTTCTGCGGCCGGCCCCTCATGTGTGCCGACGGGACGTCGCCCCGCCGAGCGGCCTCAGGCGGCCGTCACCACCTGGCCGGCCAGCGGACGGTGCGGGGCGATGGCCCGGCCGTCCGGCAGGAGCTCACCGGTGTCCTCGAAGAGCACCACGCCGTTGCACAGCAGGCTCCATCCCTGCTCCGGGTGGTGCGCCACGAGGCGGGCGGATTCCCGGTCGGCGGATTCTGCTGAAGGGCACTGGGTCTGGTGCTGGCACATGGGTGGGATCTTTCGCTGGGTCGAGATGGACGATGGGACTGAGTCGGCTGTCGTGTCTGTTCCGCGGCTAGAAGTGTCGTTCATGGCCGCCCCCCGTTGTGATAAGTCGTCGGAACCCAGTGTTGCCCCACGGGCGTCGATCCGCAGGGATTTCGCGGCACCGCTTCTCACAGGTTCATGACGCATCACCCGCGCGGACGGTTCATCCCAACTGCACTGTCCCTTCGGGTGGTTCGCAGTGGCCGAATGGGGCTAGTCCGCTCGGGTCGGCGACCATTCCGGCTCGTACGAGCCGTTGGGTGCTCGGACGAGCGATCGCGTGAGCGGAAAAGCGATCGGGTGGGCGGCCAGGCGGGGCGAATAGGCGGCGGGCGGGGAAATGAACGACCCCGCCGCCGGAATTCGGCGACGGGGTGCGAGGGGACCGCGCGGCGCTTCAGGCGGGTGAGCCGAGCAGTCTGGTGGGAGTGACCCGGTGGGTCAGCACCGGGAGGAGGTCGGCGACGCGGTGCGGGCGATGGGCCGCGATGCCGGGAGGTGCGGGCGCCAGCGGGACGAGCAGGTCGGTGGCGGCGGGGTGGCCGGCGGCACCGTCCGCGGTGCAGTCCTCGTGCAGCCAGAGCGTCAGCATGTACAGGCCGGGCACCGACAGCAGGCGGGGCTGGTAAGGCTGCGGCATCGTCTCCGCCTGGCGCAGGGCGCGCTCGGTGGAGGTGATGTACGGGCCCTCGAAGAAGTGGGAGAAGGCCCAGCCGTCGGGAGTCAGCATGGTCTCCGCCGCGGCCACGGCGCGGTCGCCGCAGCGGATCAGGAAGCGCCACCCGGCCAGCCGGGTCGCGGACACGCCCTCGGCCGTCACATGGTCGAGGACGTGCACGGGCAGGGGGAGCTCGGGTGTGGCGGGCCCCTGGGTGCCGAGCAGGGAGGGCGTTCGGGCTTCGCGGACCGCGGTGGGTGAGGAGAGCGCAGTGAGGACGGAGCGAAGTGCGGGCGCGGGAGCCGGAGGGACATGCAGCGGCATGGTGGGTCGCCTCTCATTCAAAGGCACGGTGGCGCGAGGGCGGGGGCGGACGGCGCTGTCAGCTCACGAGGGTCAGAGAGGCGGGGGCCGGGGTCATGAGAGCAAGAGGGGGGTGGGGTCCGCGTCGCCTGCGACGGCAGGACCCATCGACCGTGGGCGCCAACCTTCTGCTTTGCGGAGTTTATACGACACGGGTTCAGACTGTGTTTCGTCTAGCCGTTTCCGGTGAGTAGAACAAGGGTACATTCGGTCGGCGATACGCGAGAATTATCCTGATTTCAGGTGGGGGTGCACCGTGGTGACCTCGGCGAATGCCCGCGAGCCGGTCGGCCCATTCTCGTCGGCGTTTTTCACGAGTTCCTGGGCCCCGAAACCTGTCCGGTGCGTCATGCCGAGTGAATGTGCCACCGGTCACTCGGGACCAGCGTAACGGCCGACGGGTCCGTCCGGGACGTTATCGATCGCTTCCGCTGGGCATCCTCCACCTGACCGGGACCCCGGCGGCCCTGGATCCTGGCACGCAATACCGAGGAAGGACGCTTCGATGGGGGAGAAGGTCGCGGCAGGCCGGTTCGACCTGTCCGATCGCCAGCGCTACCGTGACAAGCTGCGTCAGTGCCTGACGGGCTTGGAGCGACTCCTGGCGGAGAAGCGGTTCGACCGTCCCAGGAACCTCATGGGGCTGGAGATCGAGCTGAATCTCGCGGGCGCCGACGGCATGCCGAAAATGTTGAACGGACAAGTCCTCGAGCGCATCGCGAGCCGCGATTTCCAAACAGAACTCGCCATGTTCAATCTGGAAGTCAACATTCCTCCACATCGGCTGGGGGGCCGGGTATTCGACCGCCTCGCGGAGGAACTCCGCACGTCGCTGGCATATGCCGACCGGAAAGCCGGCGAGGTGGACGCGGGTATTGTGATGATCGGTATTCTGCCGACTCTCGACCGTGACGACCTGGTGTCGTCGAACCTCTCCGACGTCGATCGGTACACCCTCCTCAACGACCAGATCGTGGCCGCCCGCGGCGAGGAGTTCACCCTGGACATCGACGGCGTGGAGCACCTCAGCTGCACCTCGAAGTCCATCGCGCCGGAGGCCGCCTGCACCTCCGTGCAACTGCACCTTCAGGTGACCCCGGCCCGCTTCGCCGACGTGTGGAACGCGGCCCAGGCGGTCGCCGCCGCGCAGATCGCCGTCGGCGCCAACTCGCCCTTCCTCTTCGGCCGGGAGCTGTGGCGCGAGTCGCGGCCCCCGCTGTTCCAGCAGTCCACCGACACCCGCCCGCCCGAGCTCCAGGCCCAGGGCGTCCGGCCGCGCACCTGGTTCGGGGAGCGCTGGGTCTCCTCGGCGTACGACCTCTTCGAGGAGAACCTGCGCTACTACCCGGCCCTGCTGCCGATCTGCGACGACGAGGACCCGCTGAAGGTGCTCGACCAGGGCGGCACGCCGTCACTCGCCGAACTCGTCCTGCACAACGGCACGATCTACCGCTGGAACCGACCGGTCTACGGCATCGCCGACGGCGTACCGCACCTGCGCGTGGAGAACCGCGTCCTGCCGGCCGGGCCCACGGTCATCGACGTCATCGCCAACGCGGCCTTCTTCTACGGGGTCGTCCGGGCTCTCGCCGAGGAGTCCCGGCCGGTCTGGGCCCGTCTGCCGTTCGAGGCGGCCGCCGCCAACTTCGACGCCGCGTGCAAGGACGGCATCGACGCCCGCTTCACCTGGCCCCGGCGCGGCCGCTACAGCGGCACCACCCAGGTCGACGCGGTGAGTCTCGTCCGCGACGAACTGCTGCCCCTCGCCGAGGCGGGACTGGACGCCTGGGGAGTCGAGCCGGCCGACCGCGATCTGTACCTGGGTGTGATCGAGGAGCGGTGCCGGCGCAGGGTGAACGGGGCGAGCTGGCAGGCCGCCACGTTCCACAAGGCACTGGACGCGGGTCTCTCCCGGGACGACGCCCTGGCCGCCACGACCCGGCGGTACCGCGAGCTGATGCACAAGGGCGACCCGGTCCACACCTGGCCGGTGGGACTGCCGGAGCCGGTGTCGCCGGACTGACCGCCGCCGTCGGGGTGACGTCCCGCTGCCGCCATACTGATCCGAGACGTCGGTGAAGTGGAGGCAGGTGTGCAGGCGGAGGAGAGCCCCGTGGGCGGTTCCATTCCCGAGCAGGGGCTCTCACGGCGGATGCTCCGCAACGAGACGCTGCTGGTCCTCGCGCTGTCACTGGGCGCGAGCGGAGTGTCCGCGCTGATCAGCTTCATCGGGTCGGTCACCAAGCCGGGCGGCCTCAAGGACCAGGCGGCCACGATGAACGCCTCGGCCGCGCCCGGCCGGCCCTGGCTCGACCTCGCCTGGCAGCTCTTCGGCATCACCACGGCGCTCGTCCCCGTCGCGCTCGTCGCGCACTTCCTGCTGCGCGAGGGCGCGGGCCTGCGCACGATCGGCTTCGACCGCACCCGGCCGTGGTTCGACCTCGGTCGCGGTGCGGCGATCGCGGCGGTCATCGGCAGCACCGGCATCGCCTTCTACCTCGCGGCCCGTGGACTCGGCTTCAACCTCACGGTGGTGCCCGAGGCGCTGCCGGCGGTGTGGTGGAAGTACCCCGTGCTGATCCTCGCGGCGATCCAGAACGCGGTGCTGGAGGAGGTGATCGTCGTCGGCTACCTGCTGCGGCGCTTGGACCGGCTGGGCTGGACCCCGGCGGCCGCGCTGGCCGGCAGCGCCGTTCTGCGCGGCTCATACCACCTCTACCAGGGCATCGGCGGATTCATCGGGAACATGGTCATGGGCGTCGTCTTCGTCTGGCTCTACCGCCGCTGGGGCCGTGTCGGCCCGCTCGTGGTGGCCCATTCGCTGCTCGACATCGGGGCGTTCGTCGGGTACGCGCTGCTGGCGGGCAAGGTGGGCTGGCTGCCGACGGCGTGACACGGCGTAAAGGGGGCGTACGACGTTTCGTACGCCCCCTTTTCCGTGTCTCAGGCCAGCAGGTCGCCCTCGATGACGGTGACCGCCCTGCCGGTCAGCAGGGTGCGGTCGCCGCGCAGCTCCGTGCGGACCCGGCCGGAGCGGGATGAGGCCTGGAGCCCCGTGAGGCCGGCGCGGCCCAGGCGCTCGGACCAGAACGGGGCGAGGGCGGTGTGGGCGCTGCCGGTCACCGGATCCTCGTCGATGCCGACGTTCGGGAAGAAGCAGCGCGAGACGAAGTCGTAGCCCCGGGCGGGATCCTCGGCGCGGGCCGTGGCGATGACGCCGCGCTCGGAGTGGGCGGCGAGGGCCTTCAGGTCGGGGGCGAGGCCGTGCACCGTCTTCTCGTCGGCGACCTCGACGAGCAGGTCGCCCACGTTCGGGCCGGTGTCGAGGATCGTGAGCGGTGTGGTGCCCAGCGCCTCGGCCAGGCCGCCGGGCGGGTCGACGCGGGTGAGCGGGGCAGTCGGGAAGTCCAGTGTCACGGAGCCGTCCGCGGCGGGCGTGGCGACGAGGACGCCGCTTCGGGTGGCGAACCGTACCGGGCCCTCGTGGGCCCCGGTCGTGTGCAGCACATGGGCGGTGGCGAGGGTCGCGTGGCCGCACATCGCGACCTCGGTGGCCGGCGTGAACCAGCGCAGGGCCCAGTCCGCCCCGGCGCCCTCGGGGAGCGGGTGGGCGAAGGCCGTCTCGGCGTGGTTGACCTCCAAGGCGACGTTCTGCAGCCAGGTGTCGTCCGGGAAGGCGTGCGCGCCGGTCAGGAGCAGGACCCCGGCCGGGTTGCCGGAGAAGGGGCGGTCGGTGAAGGCGTCGACGATTCGGATCCTCATGCCCCGACGCTAGGGCGCCCAGGAAGCCGCAGGCCAAGGCCAATTCGCACCTGCCGGCCCGGTTCTCCCGGCGTCGCTGACCTGTCTCAGCGGTGCCGGCCAGCATCGCTGGTGCTCATATCTCTGCGGGCAACGAGCCCGCCGCGGAGTCGACCCAGTTCCCCACAGGATCCGGACCTGCGAACACTGTCAGGAACCCATCGAGAGGGATGAATCCGGAAGGGCCCGTCGGCGGTGCTCCAGGAGCTGTCGCGAGAAGGCCCAACGGCGCCGACACAAGGCCACGGCCGCCAGAAGCCAGGGCCCGTGTCGAGTCTTGATCAACGTGGCGCCCGGGGCTTCCTCGTTCAGTTCCGTGCCTCGAATCCCGCCAGGAGCGCCCGGGGGTCGAAGGTCACCCGGATCCGGGTGACCTTCCCGTCCTCCACATGCATCCAGTTCGCCGTCGGAGTAGGCGGCGCAACGCTTGTGCACAGGTCAAACCAGGTGATCACTTCACCACCTTCCGCCACCCGCACCTTCACGTCGATCTTCTCCAGCACCTGACCAAGCCCCTTCAGCCCAGCGAGCGCCTCCTCTACCCCCGACGCCGTTCCCAGCGCTCCGACGAAGTCGACATTCTCCGCCAGCACCCCCCGCAAGGCATCGAAGTCGCCCGCCTCCCAGGCGGTGAAGTAGGTCTCGGCAAGCTCTCGCGCGGTCCTCGTCGTCATGCCTCCATCCTTCAATCACCCGATCCATTCGTCCAACAGATGGATCAGATCGCATCTATCATCATTGGGTATGGAGATGCACCAGCTGCGCTACTTCGCCGCGATCGTGGACGAGGGGACGTTCACCGCTGCCGCCCATCGCCTGCACGTCAGCCAGTCCGGCATCAGCACACAAGTGGCCAAGCTGGAGCTGGAACTGGGCCAACAACTGCTCGACCGCTCCGGCCGTCAAATCCGCCTCACTCCGGCCGGCGAGGCCGTTCTCCCCCTTGCGAAAAACGCCCTCGCCACTGTCGATGCCATCAAGCACGCCGCCGCCGAGTTCGCCGATGCCGTCCGCGGCCGCGTCCGTCTCGGCATGATCATGGGCTGCTCGATCCCGGCCTTCCTCGACACCATCGCCGACCTCGGCCACACCCACCCCGGCATCGAGGTCAGCCTTCACGAGGGCTACTCCGATGATCTCCAGGCCCAGGTCCTCGCCGGCTCTCTCGATTTCGCCCTGATCGGCTACGCGAGCGGCGTCGCCCCTGGCCTGGAGGCGAGCATCGTCATCGACGAGCCGATCACCGCAGCCGTCCCTGCCGGACACCCCCTCGACCGGCCGGAACTGCGCCTCGGCGACCTACGGGGCGAGAAGATTCTCTGCCTTTCCCCAGGCACCGGCATCCGCGCCGCCTACGAGGACTCCTGCCGCAGGATCGGTCTCGGCCCACGCGTGGACATCGACGCCAGTTCTCCGGTCACCCTGCTCCGCCTCGCTGAGCGCGGCGCGGGCGTTGCCGTCCTCAGCGCGTCCTCCACACAAGGCGCCGACCTGCGGACCATCCCGCTCACCGACGCCACCACGCACGCCCGGCTCGGACTCATCATCCGCCGAGGTCAGCACTCCCCAGCCGTGCAGCTCCTGCGATCCAGACTCCTCGCCGCGCTGCAAGCCGGCTAGATGAATGAGTCCGATGTTTGTGCTGGCCGCGACCATGGCGAAGGGCGCCCGTTGGCTCGTGTGTGACTACCAGCCTGGACGCCCTTCTTGCGGCACTGTACGTGTTCATCGACGACCATGTGGCCCCCCGTCGCCGGATCGGGCGACCCCCGAAACTGACGGACGCCGAACTGCTGTGCCTCGCAGTCGCCCAGGTACTGCTCGGCTTCCCCTCGGCCCGGCACTGGATCCGCTTCGCCCACGCCCGACTGGGACACCTCTGTCGCTACCTGCCCCAGCAGTCCGCCTACGACAAGTGCCTCAACGCCGCCGGACCGCTGATCAGCCATGTGATCGAAGCCCTGGCCAGGCAGGTGCCAACCTGGAACGACAACCTGCGGCTGATCGACTCCACTCCGCTGCCCTGCGCCGCCTCCCGCGAGACCGTCAAACGCTCCGACCTGGCCGACCACGCCGGATACGGCTACTGCCGCAGCCACTCCCGCTTCTTCTGGGGCTTCCGGCTCTACCTCCTCACCACGGCCGAGGGCATGCCCGTGTCCTGGTGCCTGGCCAACCCGAAGCTGGGCGAGCGGGAGGTGATGACCGCGCTGCTGGAACGCGACCACCGCCTCGTCCGCAGCGGTCAGGTGATTCTGGCGGACAAGGGCTTCGCCGGGTGGGAGTTCGAGGCGTTCCTCACCGAGCGCCTGGGTGTCCATCTGGTGCGGCCGGACCGGAAGGACGAGCCAGTCCGGCACGGCCGCCTGGCCCGCGTCCGCCAGTGGATCGAGGCGGTCTTCGACACCCTCAAAGGCCAGCTCAGCCTGGAACAACACGGAGGCAGAACCCCGGCCGGAGTCTTCGCCCGCACCGGACAACGACTGCTCGCCCTGGCCGCCGGCATCTGGCACAACTGGACCACCGGCGCCAGGAGCAAACGATCTCTCATCGCCTACGACCACTGAGAACATCGGACTCATTCATCTAGCTAGGGGTCTCTGGCAAATCTTCCGGGCCGGTCGTCGGTGTTCACATGCATGTGCTCAAGCAGGTGCGGATCGGCCTGCCCGGCATTTGTCGGTCGGCAGGTTCACCGGGGAGGCAGTCCTGCCTTGCCGCGCCAGGGTCGGCGTCGTGCGGTTCGGCCGGCCAGCCGGTCAGGCGTGCAGCTGCGGCCCAGAAGGCAGGGCCTTGTCCGTCGAGCGTTACCGATATATCGTTGAGGCATCGCGACAGATCAACGATGGAATGGAGAGTGGTTGCGATGCGTACCCACGGATTTGAGCGTGGACATGGACAGGGCGGCCCGCATCACGGTCGGGGCGGCTTCGAAGGGCTGCGTGCGGCCTTCGGTCCGTTCGGGCCGGGCGGCCCCGGCTGGGGCGGGCCCGGCGGCCCGGGCTTCGGTCCCGGCCCCTGGGGTGGACGAGGGCGCGGGGGACCGAGGGGGAGGGCGCGTCGCGGCGACGTGCGCGCCTCGATCCTGGCCCTGCTGAAGGACCGGCCGATGCACGGCTACGAGATGATCCAGGAGATCGCCGAGCGCAGCGGCGGGGCGTGGAAGCCCAGCCCCGGCTCGGTGTACCCCACCCTCCAGCTGCTGGAGGACGAGGGGCTGATCGCCAGTGCGTCCGAGGGTGGCAAGAAGCTGTTCTCGCTCACCGAAGCGGGCCGCGAGGCCGCCGAGGAGGGGCCCGAGGCGCCCTGGGAGGAGGCCTCGCGCGGGGTCGACTGGGAGGCCCTCGGCGAGGTCCGCCAGGCCGGCTTCGGTCTGATGGAGGCCTTCGGCCAGGTCTGGAAGACGGGCAGCAAGGAGCAGCGGGAGAAGGCGCTGGGCGTCATCAACGAAGCCCGCAAGAAGCTGTACCTCATCCTCGCCGACGAGGACTGAACGTCATAGCAGGACGAGCGCCCCCGGAACGGTCCGGGGGCGCTTCGGCATGCCGGGGCGTCAGGCCACCAGCCCGTCCAGCCTGCGCAGCGACTCGTGCAGGGCCGCCGTGGCCGAATCCCTGAGCTTGCCCGCCATCAGGGACACCGTCGCGCCCGTGAACTCGCCGTCGACGCGGACCGTCGTGGTGTCGCCTTCGGGCGTGAGGGTGTAGCGCGTCGCCACCGTCACGGCCATCGGACCCTTGCCGCGGATGGCGAGCACGCGCGCCGGTTCCAGCTCCTCGACGGTCCACGCCACCTCGGCCGGAAAGTTCATGAGCCGCATGTTCTCCTGGAAGGTCGTCCCCACGGCCAGGGGCTCCGGGCCGCCCGACGGGAAACTCGTGTGGGTCGCGTTCCACTCGCCGTAGGCGGACCAGTCCGTGAGCCTCGCCCACACCGTTTCGGCCGGTGCCCCGATGCGTGCCTCCGCGCTGACTTCGGCCATGCGACCACCTCTTCGTGTCGGGGCTGGGTGTCGCGGAACGTAGCCGTGGCGGTCGCAATGTTCAATACTGACGAACTGTCAGCCCTGTCGAGGTCTTCCTCCGGATCTGCCTGATCTCCTCCCCAAGGAGGAGATTGCGGCCGGTGGAGTCCACTTCCCGTGGGACGCGGAAATGCTTCCCACCGAGGATGACCCGGGCGCGCGGGGCTGATGGGGTAGAGGGTGTGCACTCCCGAACCCCCCGGCAGGCGGCCCATGAGCACGGTATCCGGCGCGCGGACGACGATGCCGGGCTCAGCGACGAGCTGGCGTCGGTGGTCGCCGGTGCGCGGCGCCGGGCCGTCCGGGACGGGGACCGGCAGATCGACACCGCCCATCTCCTCCACTCGCTGCTGGAGTCCGACCCCGATGCGCGTGCCGTCTTCGGCGAGGGGCCGCAGATCGCTCGGCTGCTCGGCTATCTCGTCCAGCGCAGCATCGGTTACGGCCTGCGCTGGCAGAGCGGTGTCGAGAACTCCGGTGCCGTCCCCGTGGTGACGGGGACGGCGGGCTTCTCGCCGCTCGCCACCGGGTGCATGGAGGACGCCTGCGAACGCGCCGCCGGGCGGGGCGGGCCGGCCCGTGGCACCGACCTGCTCGCGGCGATCGTCGCCGACCCGCAGGCGCGCGCGGTCGAGGTGCTCGAACGGGCCGGCATCGACCCGCGCCAGGTGTCCGGCCGGCTCGGCGACCGGTTCGGCCGCACCGAGGAGTGCGGCGAAGCCACGCTCTGAGCGGCGGCCCTCCCGAGGGGCGGCCCCCCCCGTCCAGGCTGTGAGACAGGTGTCATAGGAGGTGACGCTCCTGTCGCGGCCTGCCATCATGTGCCGGTGCGTACCACTGACAGCAGAGTGAGCGGGCGCGGCAGGGGTGTGGGGCTCGGTCTCGCGCTCCTGTCCGCGGTGGCCTTCGGCGGATCCGGTGTCGCGGCCAAGCCGCTGATCGAGGCCGGCCTGGATCCGCTGCACGTGGTGTGGCTGCGCGTGGCCGGTGCCGCCCTGGTCATGCTGCCGCTCGCCGTACGCCATCGCGCGCTCGTGCGGCGGCGGCCCGGACTGCTCGCCGGGTTCGGTCTGCTCGCCGTCGCCGGTGTCCAGGCCTGCTACTTCGCGGCGCTCTCCCGGATCCCCGTCGGGGTGGCGCTGCTCATCGAGTACCTGGCGCCCGCGCTCGTGCTCGGCTGGGTGCGGTTCGTGCAGAAACGGCCCGTGACGCGTGCCGCGGCCGTCGGCGTCGTACTCGCGGTCGGCGGGCTCGCCTGTGTCGTCGAGGTGTGGTCGGGCCTCGGCTTCGACGCCCTGGGGCTGCTGCTCGCGCTCGGGGCGGCGTGCTGTCAGGTCGGCTACTTCGTCCTGTCCGACCAGGGCAGCGACGCGGGGGACGAGGCGCCCGACCCGCTGGGTGTCATCGCCTACGGTCTGCTCGTCGGCGCGGCCGTGCTGACCGTCGTCGCCCGCCCCTGGACCATGGACTGGTCAGTGCTCCAGGGCACCGCGAGCATGGACGGCAGGCCCGTCGCCGCCGTCGTCCTGCTGGCCTGGATCGTCCTCGTCGCCACCGTCGTCGCCTATGTCACCGGTGTGGTCTCCGTCCGCCGGCTCTCCCCGCAGGTCGCGGGCGTCGTGGCCTGCCTCGAAGCGGTCATCGCCACCGTCCTGGCCTGGGTCCTGCTCGGCGAGCACCTCTCGGCACCGCAGATCGCCGGTGGGGCGATCGTGCTGGCGGGCGCGTTCATCGCGCAGTCGTCGACGCCCTCGAAGGGCTCCGGGCAGCCGGTGGCGAGCGGCGGCCCGGAAAGGGAGTTGTCCCGGCGCGGAACAAGCGCCTAGGGTGCCGATCATGCCTTCGAACGCACTCGTCCTTCCGCCTCCGGCCGCCTGAGGCGGGCCCTCCGGAAACCGCGCCCGGCGACTCGCCGCGGCGCACAACGGTGCTGCCCGCAGACGAAGTCCGTGGACCCCTGATCCCGAATGATCCGGGGTTCTTCCCGAACTTCCGCGCACCTGCCGCCGCTCGCCGCGTGCGGCATGCCGTGCGCGTCTGCGGAGAGAACGCGTGTCGAACACTGCCATCGGCCTGCCCGTCGGGCGAGGCCTCCTCTATCTGATCGTCGCCGGTGTCGCCTGGGGCACCGCGGGCGCGGCCGCCTCCTTGGTCTACCGGGCCAGCGATATGGGGCCCGTCGCCCTTTCCTTCTGGCGCTGCGCCGCCGGTCTCGTCCTGCTGCTCGCCGTCCGCCTGCTGCGGACCCGCGCTGCGGCCCCCGTGCGTGAACCGCTCGGCCGCCGGGCCCTGCGGACCGGGGTCACCGGGCTCGGGCTCGCCGTCTTCCAGACCGCGTACTTCGCGGCCGTCTCCGCCACCGGCCTCGCGGTGGCCACCGTCGTCACCCTGGGCGCGGGGCCCGTCCTCATCGCGCTCGGCGCCCGGCTGACCCTGGCCGAGCGTCTGGGACGGGGCGGTGCCGGCGCCGTCGTGGGCGCCCTCGCCGGGCTCGCGGTCCTCGTCCTCGGCGGCGGGGGTACGACCGTACGCCCCGGGGGTGTGCTGCTCGCGCTGTTGTCGGCGGCCGCGTACAGCGCGATGACCCTGCTCACCCGCCTGTGGGGCCGCGACGGCGCGGGGGACGTCACCCGGACGACCACCGGGGCCTTCACCGTCACGAGTCTGTGCCTGCTGCCCTTCGCCCTCGCGGAGGGACTGCTGCCGCACACCCAGGAGCCCGGCCGGCTCCTGCTCCTGCTGCTCTACGTCGCCGCCGTCCCCACCGCCCTCGCCTACGGCCTCTACTTCGCGGGCGCGGCCGTCGTGCGGTCCGCCACCGTCTCGGTGATCATGCTGCTCGAACCGGTGAGCGCGGCGGTGCTCGCCGTCGTCGTGCTCGGCGAGCACCTCACGGCGGCGACGCTGGCCGGAACCCTGCTGATGCTCGGTTCGGTGGCGGCCCTCGCGGTGGGGGAGGTGCGAGGCGCCCGGACGCGCGAGGAGCCGGTGACGGTCGTGTGAGCCGGTGACGGCCGTTCTAAGCGGGACCGTCGTGTGAGGCGGTGACCGGCCGTGTGAGGCGGGACCGTCGTGTGAGGCGGTGACGGCCGTGTGAGGCGGGACCGTCTGAGGCGGGCCTCGCGGCCTAGGCCTCCTGTCTGCGCAGGAGATGGTCGCGAGCCCTCGCGTCACCCGGGCCGCCGCGGGCCGCGAGGCCGGCGGCGATCCGGTCCCGGACTTCGGCCGGCTTGTGGTTGGCGTACTTGAACTTCGCCCGTACGTCCGTCACTTCGAGGCGCAGGCCGCGAATGCCGGCGAGCATCCTGCCGTACGGGGCCTCACCCGCCGCCGCCCGTGCGGAGCCGCCCCGCGGCTGGAAGTGGTCGACCTGGCGGTTGAGCAGCGCGGCCTTCTCCGCCGGGTCGTCCACGACCCGGGCGCGACAGCGGAGCTGTACGGCCGTGTAGAGGCTCGTCGGGGTGCCGTGCTCGGGCGGGACGTCCGGGGCGGCCTGCCAGGGCCCGGGTACGAACACGTAGTCGTCGACCACGCTCAGCAGGACATCCGGGCCGGCCTCCAGCGCGGACCAGAGCGGGTTGGGGCGGGCGAGATGGGAGACGACCTCGCGGCGCCCGGCGTCGTAGGCGAAGTGCAGCGGCTGGACGTGGGGTGGTTCGCCCGGCAGGCCGTTGACGGCGAGCTGGCCGAAGTCGTGACCGGCCAGCCACTGTTGCCACTCGGCGTCGTCGCGGGGCGCGTCCCAGGGGTGGATCAGCATCACAGGGCCGCGAGGTAGCCGGGCAGTTCGGTGCCGGGCGCCAGGCCGGGGTCGGAGACCGGGGTGCCGTATGTGGGACGCACCGGGACGACACCGGCCCAGTGGGGGAGGGCCAGGTCCTCCGGTTCGTCGTTCACGCCGCCGGTGCGCAGCTTCGCGGAGACCTCGTCCAGGTCCAGGCGGCTCACGGCGGTGGCGGCGAGCTCCTTCTTGTTGGCGGGGCGCGAGTCGGCGGAGCGGCCGGGCACGACGTGGTCGACCAGCGCGTCCAGGGCCTGCCGCTTCTCCTCGGGGTCCGTCACGTCGTGCGCGACGCCGTGCACCACGACGGAGCGGTAGTTGATCGAGTGGTGGAAGGCCGAGCGGGCCAGGACCAGACCGTCGACGCGTGTGACCGTCAGGCAGACCGGAAGGCCCGGGTCGGCCTGTCCGGCCGCCCGCAGCGGACGCGAGCCGGTGGAGCCGTGCACGTACAGCCGCTCGCCGGCCCGCGCGTACAGCGTGGGCAGCACGACCGGCGCCCCGTCGCGGACGAATCCGAGGTGGCAGACGTAGGCCTCGTCGAGTATCGCGTGCACCAGGTCCTTGTCGTACGAGGCCCGGTCCGGGGAGCGGGTGGGGACGGTGCGGTCGGTCGGGGTGTAGCCGGTGTCGGGCTGTGACGGCGTCTGCGCGGTCCCCTGCATGGCGCTCTCCATTGCACTAGTGCATACTTGACTTTGTGCTAGGAGAGTATCGGATCAGTGGGCGTCGCGCAGTGGACATTTCCGCGAGCATCGAGCGCGCGGTAGGGGCCGGTCAGCTGCGGCCGGGCCAACTCCTGCCTCCCATGCGGGAGTTGGCGGAACAGCTGGGGGTGAATCCCAATACGGTCGCGGCCGCGTACCGGACCCTGCGCGAGCGGGGGGTCATCGAGACCGCGGGCCGGCGGGGCAGCCGGGTGCGGCCCGCGCCGGCGACGACCGGGCGGGAGCACTTCAGGGTGGACGTCCCCGAGGGCGTGCGGGACGTCGCGCAGGGCAATCCGGACCCGGCGCTGCTGCCGCCGCTCGCGGGCGCGTTCGCGGCGGCGGCCGCCGAGGGCGACCGGGCGCCCGTGCTCTACGGGGACACCGCCGTGGAGCCGGAGCTGGCCCGGATCGCGCGGGCCGGCTTCGACGCCGACGGGGTGCCGGAGGGACCGGTCGCGGTGGTCTCCGGGGCGCTGGACGGCGTGGAGCGGGTGCTGGCGGCTCACCTCAAGCCGGGCGACACCGTCGCCGTCGAGGACCCCGGCTGGGGCCGCACCCTCGATCTCGTGCCGGCGCTCGGCCTGCGGACCGTCCCCGTGGGCGTCGACGACGAGGGGCCCCGCGCGGAGGATGTGCGCCGGGCGCTGGAGGCCGGGGCGCGCGCTCTCATCGTGACGGACCGGGCGCAGAACCCGACCGGCGCTGCGGTGAGCGCGCCGCGCGCGCGTGCCCTGCGCGCCGTGCTCCTGGAGCACCCGGAGGTCCTGCTGATCGAGGACGACCACGGGCACGGCATCGTCGACGTGCCCCTGCACCCGTTGGCCGGAGTCACCCGGCACTGGGCGTTCGTCCGCTCGGCGGCCAAGGCCTACGGCCCCGACCTGCGTCTCGCGCTGCTCACCGGTGACGCCCTCACCGTGGACCGGGTCCGTGGACGGCACCGGCTCGGCCCGGGCTGGGTCAGCCGCCTGATGCAGCGGGCCCTGGTGCGGCTGTGGGCCGACGGCGCGGTGGACACGGTCGAGGTGGCCGCGTCGTACGGGAGGCGGCGGGACGCGCTGATCGGCGCGCTCGCACGGCGCGGCGTCGTGGCGCACGGGGCAAGCGGCATGAACGTGTGGGTGCCCGTGCCGGACGAGACCGGCGCCGTCGCCCGGCTGCTGCACGCCGGCTGGGCCGTGGCCCCCGGAGCCCGCTTCCGGCTGGCCGCGCCGCCCGGCATCCGCATCACCGTCTCGACGCTCGCCGGGGACGAGACCGAGACGCTGGCCGACGCGATCGCCTCGGCAGTCGGGCCCGCCCCCGCACGGAGCTACGACTGAGGCACGGCCTCAGGCGCACGGCGGAGGCCGGGCCGGCGGCGGGCCTCCGCGCGGAGCTGGGAGGGGGACACGGCTGCCGGGCCTCGGGTCGACGCGCAGCTACGGCTGTTGGCGCAGGCCGGGGCTTTGGGGCCGCGTGCGGTGAGGGCTGAACACAGCCGGGGGCTTCCGGCTTCCGTGGAGCCGGGGCGGAGACTCCGACCGGGGCTCGGGGCTCGGGGCTCGGGGCTCGGGGCTCGGGGCCCGCAAGGGGAGACGACTGAGACGCGGCGCAGGCCCCTGGCCCGTGCGCGGTCACGGCCGGGACGCCGCCCGGCCGTTGAGCCCTGCAGAGCTGAAACCGAGGCAGTCGGCCCAGACGTTGGGCCCCGCGGAGCTACGGCCGAGATGTCCGGCGGGGCTTCGGTCGGAGCTGTGTGAGTGCCGCTCCCGTCAGCACGATCACCGCGCCGACCGGGGTCGACCACGTGAGCGTCTCGCCGAGAAGAGCCACGCCGGCGGCCGTGGCGATGACCGGGATGAAGTACGTGACCATCTGGGCGGTCGTCGGGCCGACCTCGGCGACCAGGCCGTACTGGAGGAGCACGGCCAGGCCCGTGCCCAGGGCGCCCAGGGCGGCGATCGCCAGCAGCGGTCCGACGGACACGCGGGTGGGCAGGGTCGTGAACAGCGGGGTGACCACCGCCAGCTGGACCGACGCGAGCAGCAACTGGGCACCGGTCATCGACAGGTGGGAGTCGCCGGTGCCTGCCAGGGTGCGGCGGACGTAGATCCAGCCGATCGGGTAGCTGAGGGAGCCGAGCAGGGCCAGTGCCGTCCCGGTGACGTCCAAGCCGTGGAAGCCCTGCCAGGCACCCAGCACCGTGAGCACCCCCAGGAAGCCGAGGCCGAGCCCGGCGACCCGCACCCGGGTCGGACGGTCCTCCGACAGGGCGATCAGCGACAGCGCCATGCCCCACAGCGGTGAGGTCGCGTTGCAGATGCCCGCCAGCGTGGACGGGATGGTCAGCTCGGCGTACGCGAACAGCGAGAACGGCAGGGCGTTGAGCAGGAACGCGGCGACCGTCAGATGCCCCCAGACCCTGACCCCGCGCGGCAGTCGCTCGCGGCGCACCGCCATCGCGGCGGCCAGCACCGCCGTGCCGAACAGCAGCCGGCCGAGCGTCACCTGAAACGGCGCGTACGCCCCGGTGCCCACCTTGATGAGGAGGAAGCTGAAGCCCCAGATCAAGGACAGGGCGGCGAACCGCAGACGCCAGTCGAAGCGGCGGCGGACCGGTGCGGACGGGGCGCCGGAGACCCGGCCGGGCGATGTGGTGACAGTGCTCATGGCAGCCACGATCTGGCAGGAAGACCTCGTAGCACAATCGAGATTTCGCACCCGGTACTGCGTAGCATCGCTTATATGTTGAATCTGGAGCGTCTGCGCACCCTCGATGCCCTCGCCCGGCACGGCTCGGTCAGCGGCGCGGCCGAGGGGCTGCACATCACCACGTCCGCCGTCTCGCAGCAGCTCTCCAAGCTGGAACGAGAGGTCGGGCAGCAGCTCCTCGCCAAGAACGGGCGCGGCGTGCGGCTCACCGACGCGGGCCGGCTGCTCGCCGAGCACGCCGCACGCATCCTGTCCCAGGTCGAACTCGCCCAGTCGGACCTGGAGGCGCAGCGCGGACAGGTCGTGGGCGAGCTCAGGCTGTCGGCGTTCCCGACGGCCGCGCGGGGGCTGTTCCCCCACGCACTGGCCGCGCTGCGCGAGCAGCACCCCGCGCTCCGGCTGCGCTCCTGCGAGCTCGAACCGGAGCTCGGCATCGCCGGAGTCGTGCGCGGCGACCTCGACCTCGCCGTGGTGCTCGACTGGTACAACAAGCCGATGGCGCTGCCCGACGGGCTGGTCAAGGCGTCGATCCTGGACGACCCGGCCGAGGTCGCCATGCCGGTTGACCACCGGCTCGCGGCGCGCGAGGAGGTGGACCTCGCCGAGTTCGCCGACGACGAGTGGATCACCTGGGGCGAGGGCGAGTTCTGCCACGAGTGGCTGATGTTCACCCTGCGCTCCAAGGGTGTCGAGCCGATCGTCGGCCACCGCGCCGCCGAGAACCACACGCAGCTGGCGCTGGTCGCCGCAGGGCTCGGGGTGTGCATCGCCCCGGTGCTCGGCCGTCGTCCCGTGCCCGCCGGGGTCGTGACCGTGCCCCTCCGACAGCGGGTCCGGCGGCACGTGTACGTCGTCTGGCGCGCGGACGCGGACCGCCGCCCCTCGATCCGGGCGGCGGTGCGGGCCCTGCGGGCGGCGGGGGAGAGCGTCGGCTGAGCGTCCGGGGGAGAGCTACTGCCCGGCCAGTTTGCGGAAGTCCCAGGAGACGATCTTCTCCGGCGTCAGCCTGATCCAGGCGTGCCGGCCGTCGTGCGGCATCTCCTCCAGGCCGAAGTTCTTCCGCGTGAACAGCGTCTCCGGGACGTCGAGTTCGGCGCGCAGCTCGCCCGTGCGCGGGATCTCGCCCACGAACTCGACCGTGCCGGACAGCTCGACGCCACGCAGTTCGTCGTACTCCTCCCCGGTGTCGACCACGATCGCCACCCGCGGGTCGCGCCGCAGGTCGGTCCAGCGCTTGCTGCGCACGACCGAGTACAGCCACATCGACGCGCCGTCCCAGGCGTACCACAGCGTGCTCACGTGCGGTGCGCCACCGGCCGACACCGTGGCGACCCGGCAGGTGCGCTGGGTGGTCAGGAAGTCGTCCAGCTCGCCCGGCGTCATCATGATCTTCCGGCCTCTGCGCTGCTGTGTGACGGTCATGCGCCCCCTCTTTCTCCCACGTCGTGCCAGAGGAGAGATCCTCTGACATCACGTCAGAAAAGGATGGGTTCTCTTCCGTCCGTGCGCAATGGTGGTTACGCTCGCCCGCCCAGCCGCCGGCGACAGGGGGAACCGTGCCCTCGTACGAAGCGCTCAGCGAACTCCTCGAACCGGGCACCACCGTGCTGCTCACCGTCGAGTGCCAGGAGGGCGTCGTCGGGGCGGACAGCGCACTGCCCGAACTCGCCGAGGAAGCACGCGCCGGCGGTGCCCTCGGCAATGTCGCCCGTCTGGTGGCGGCCGCCCACGAAGGGGGCGTTCAGGTCGTGCACGCCATCGCCGAGCGCCGCCCCGACGGCCGCGGTGCCGGCCGCAACGCCCGCCTCTTCCGCGCCGTCGCACGCCTGCCCGTCCAGCAGTGGACCGGCACCCCGGCGGTACGGGTGGCGGCTCCGATCGAGGTCGCCGAGGAGGACCTCGTCGTACGGCGGCTGCACGGGCTGTCACCCCTGCAGGGCACCGACGTCGACCCGCTGCTGCGCAACCTCGGCTGCCGCACACTGATCGTCACCGGGGTCTCCGCCAACGTGGCCGTGCCCAACGCGGTGTTCGACGCCGTGAACCGCGGTTACACCGTCGTCGTCCCGGCGGACGCCATCGCGGGGGTGCCTTCCGACTACACCCCCGCGATGATCCGCCACACCCTCGCGCTGGTCGCCACGGTCGCGACCACGGACGAGGTGCTGGCGTGCCTGGAACGTCCCGGTGGAATCAGGCGAGCGTGATGGAGTCTCCGTTCACCGTCACCTGTTTCGCCTCCAGCGGCTTGACCGCGGGGCCCTTCTTCACACTGCCGTCGAGGACGGAGAACTGACTGCCGTGGCAGGCACAGGAGATGACGTCGTCCTTGAGGTCCACCATCGGACAGTTCTGGTGGGTGCAGATCGTCGAGAAGGCCTTGTAGTCGCCCGCGGCCGGCTGCGAGACCACCACCTTCTCGTCCTTGAAGATCTTGCCGCTGCCCTCGGGGATGTCAGTGGTCTTCGCGAGCGCCGCACCACCGGCTCCCGCTTCGGCGGACGAGCCGCCCCCTTCGTTCGTCGCGCCGCCGCCGGCGGCGCCTTGTTCGGTGGACGGGTCGGACGCCTTGTCGTCCGACCCGCACGCCGTCAGCGCCACGGTGAGCCCCGCCGCGCCAACCGCCGCCACGACGGCGCGGCGGCTCGGTCCCGACATCGGCTGAACTGATTCGCTGGTCATGCTGACGTTCCTTCCGGGGGGTTCGTGATCTGCCGTGAGGTACGGCCCTTGCGGACCGGCTGTTCAGACCATGCCGAAATCCTGACCTGTTCGCGGAACGACGCGGGTAAAGCGGAGCTGTCGGTTGGCTGTCGGGTTCCGGCCCGGTGCCGCGAGGCCGTCGCCGCGGCCGCCGGGTGACGCGGGACGAGTGGACCACGCAACGGGACCAGCCCAGTGGGGAGGCCGCGTTGAGGTCGGCGAGCAAGACTTCGTGCAGTGCGTTCGCGCTCATTCCTGCCGCCGTCCCTGAAGAACCGGCCCCCGAACCCGGCGTCAGCCGGACCGGCTTGTGCCCGAAGAAGTGAACTGCTGCACTTCCTCGGGCGGGAGGTCCGGGTGCGGGGACGCGGCCGTGCTCATGCCCAGCCCGTTTCGGAGTAGAGGCGGCCGGCGCGGATGCCCTCGATGGCAACCCGGGTGTAGGGGACGAGATCGTCGGGGAGCGCGGCGGGGTCCCAGAACGTCCACTGGGTGCACTTGTCCGGCTCGCGCAGTTCCGGCTCGCCGGTCCAGGTGCGAGCCCGGAAGAACAGGCCCATGCGGGGCCGGTCCCCGGCGCGGTCGATGTGGTGGACGACGTGGACGAGTTCGACGTCCTGGCGCCAGACATGCAGGCCGGCTTCCTCTCGCGCCTCCCTGATCAGGCAGGTGATGGCGCTCTCCTGCTCGCAGTGGCCGGCCAGGACGTGCCAGGTGGACGGCGCGAACGCGGAGTCGGGGTGGCGCAGCCCGAGCAACACCGTCCCGTCGGGCCGCTCCAGATAGAGGTGGACGCCGATGACGTTGAGGACCGTGCCGTGCGGCGAAGCTGGACGACGCTCCTCGTGCGAGGAGGGCTCGTACGGCGCTGCGGGCAGATCGGCCCGCGGTGAGACGTGATCCGAAGGGGAGACGGGAGAGGTCACGTATCTCTGCCTTTCCGAGACGGTGTACGGGCGAGTGGGCAGCGCGGAACGGCGAGGGGTGATCAGGGGGTGTCGCCGCTCATCCGGCGCTGCAGCTCCCACAGGGTCCGGAAGAGACCTGGCTCCTGGGTGAGCTGGGCGTAGGTGCCCTCCTGGACGATGCGCCCTTGGTCCAGGACAACGATCCGGTCGGCGACGGCCACGTTGGTGAGCCGGTGCGTGATCAGCAGGATGGCGCGGTCCTTGGCCAGTTCGCGCAGGCCGGCGAAGATCCGGTGCTCCGCGCGGGCGTCGAGGGCGGCCGTGGGTTCATCCATCACCAGCAGCGCCGCCTGCCGGTGGAACGCGCGGGTGAGGACCAGGCGCTGCCACTGCCCGCCGGAGAGCTGCTGTCCACCGAACCACTCGCTGGTCAGCAGGGTGTTCAGGCCGGAGCGCAGGCCCGGCAGCATCTCCGCGGCGCCGGACGCCTCGCATGCGGCGAGCAGGGCCGCGTCGCTGGTGTCGCCCTGCCCGAACGTGATGTTGTCGCGCATCGTCAGCGGCAGGTACGTGAACTTCTGCGGCACCAGCGCGACGTGCTCCCACGACCCCCACGGGTCCAGGTCCGCGGTGGAGGCGTGGTCCCAGGCCACGTCGCCCTCGGTGGGCAGCAGCAGCCCGCACAGCAGGCGCGAGAGGGTCGTCTTGCCGGAGCCGTTCTCCCCGACCAGCGCCACGATCTCCCCGCGCCGCACGTGCAGGGAGACGTTGCTCAGGCTGTCCTTCGGAGCGCCGTCGTAGCGGTAGGTGACGTCGCGGACCTCGAAACGCTCCGGGGCCGCGGTCACGGGCGCGATGCCGCGGGAGTCGGTCATGGCCTGGCCGTGGGCGTTGTCGAGGAAGTTCTGCCAGTCCTGCACGTACCAGCCCGTGCGCACCAGGCGTGCCCCGCCGTTGATGATGCCGCGCACCGAGCCGGTGGCGGTCTGGAGGGCGAAGACGGCGCCGCCACCGGCCGCCAGGCTGATCCGCCCGGAGGCCAGGAG
Source organism: Streptomyces sp. NPDC012474 (assembly GCF_042955185.1). Classification (NCBI taxonomy): domain Bacteria; kingdom Bacillati; phylum Actinomycetota; class Actinomycetes; order Kitasatosporales; family Streptomycetaceae; genus Streptomyces; species Streptomyces sp. NPDC012474. The sequence continues at coordinate 236,206 of NZ_JBIBEP010000012.1, read as the reverse complement.
CCACAGCAGCGCCGCCCACACCGCGGTCGAGGCGACCCCGCCGGCCACTGCTCCGGCCAGCCCCATCCAGGCACCGGTGTTCGCGGCCTTGCGTTCGGCCGCGTTGACCGAGTCGGCCAGCCGCCGGTACCGGCCGATCAGGAAGGGCCCGGCCAGGCAGGCGCGCATCTCCTCACTGGACTCCTGATAGGCCATGTGCCAGCGCAGCTTGCCCAGCATCCTGCGCCGCCCGGAGGTCTCCAGCCCGGCCAGGTAGATCACGCGCGCGGAGCGCACGTAGGCGGCGGCCTGCGGCAGGCACGCAAGGAAGAGAAGGGGAAGGAGCAGGGGGTGCAGGACGGTCAGGACGGTGGCGCCGGCCGCGAGCGTGGCGGTCGCCGCGAGAACGTCCTGCGCTTCTTCGACGAGGTCGGGCGTGACCTGGGCGCCGCGGTCGGCGATGTCGTAGGCGTCGTTGTAGCCGGGCTTGTTGTTGGCGGCCAGTTCCGCGCCGAGCGCGGCCTCGATCATCGTCAGCTCCGCCGCCCGGCCGAGCACCGGGCGCAGACGGCCGGTCAGCCAGACGACGATGATCCCCAGCAGCGCGCGCAGGCCCGCGGCGGCGGCGATCACGGCCAGCTGCGGGGCGGCCTCCCACAGCCGCTCGGTGATGTCGCCCGAGGAGATCAGCGCGGTGATCGTGCCCGTGACGGCCAGGAGGCCGAGGGCCGCGAGGACGCCGGTTGCGATCTGGCACACCAGCAGGCCGATGGTCGCGCCGCGGTCCACCCGCCAGGCCATCTGCACCGAGCGCCGCACCAGCGAGGGCAGGCGCCGCGCCATGGTGCGGGAGGTCAGCAGGGAGCCGGCCTGGAGCCTCGACTCGTCGCGGTAGAGGTATTCCTCCTCTCGAACACCGGCCTCCTGCGCTTCGTCGTCCGGCGCGGTCCCCTTTGGCGGTTGCGGCGGCTGGTCCTGCGTAATGGCCGAGGTCATGGTTCCCCCTGGGACGGTCGCTGCGGCAGAGTCGTGAGGTCTAACGACACGGCTGCGATATCGAACACACGTCATTCGGTCGTGCTGGGGAGCCCGCAATTTCCTGCGTGAGGGAACCCCGCGGGCGCGGGATCCCTGGTCTGGCTTGGAGCGGCTGCGGGCAGGAAATGGCCGAAACGCCGACACCGCCAAACAGCGGGGGCAGCACGGCGGGCCATCCCCCGTAGTCCCCTCCTGGCCGACAAAGAAGATCTGTCGTGACCCTGGCGCGGTGGCTCGGGCACTCTTCGTCCGCGATCACCCTCGGTTACTATGCTCAATTCAGCCGGAGGCTGGTAGCAAGGGACGCACCGCCATCTACGGACTGCGTGGAGGGCGAGAGTCGGCGGGCAGGCCGAACTGCCCAGATTCTCCCCGAGCTTGTAGGCGGATGGTTGCTGCTACCCCTTCCAAGTTCGCCGTGAAATGCAAGATTGAAGAGATGGGTAGCCTGAAAAAGTGCTTAAAGAGGTCGCTGTGACCCGCTACATCGCGCCGCTGCGCGAGGGCGGTTCGCTGCCCGGCCTGGTCGAGGCCGACGACTCCGGCACCTACGTCCTGAAGTTCACCGGCGCGGGGCAGGGCCGCAAGACACTGGTCGCCGAGGTCGTCTGTGGCGAACTCGCCCGTCGGCTCGGGCTGCGGATGCCGCGCCTGGTCACCGTCGAGCTCGACCCGGAGCTGGGCCTGGGCGAACCGGACGAGCAGGTGCAGAGTCTGCTGAGGTCCAGCGGCGGCACCAACCTCGGCATGGACTTCCTCTCCGGCGCGCTCGGGTTCGATCCGCTCGCGTTCCCGGTGAGCCCTGAGGAGGCCGGCCGGGTGGTCTGGTTCGACGCGCTGATCAACAACGTCGACCGGTCCTGGCGCAACCCCAACCTGCTGAGGTGGCGGGGCGAGCTGTGGCTCGTCGACCACGGCGCGACGATGATCTGGCACCACAACTGGCCCGGCGTGGACGCCTCCGCCGACCGCCCGTACGACGCCTCCGACCATGCGCTGGCGTCCTTCTCACCCGATGTCGCCTCCGCCGCCGCCGAGTTGGCGCCCCTGGTGACAGGGGAACTCCTCGCCGACGTCACCCAGCAGATCCCGGACGCCTGGCTCACGGACGAACCCGGCTTCGCCGCGCCGGACGACCTGAGGCAGGCCTACGCGCGCCCGCTGCTCGCCCGGGCCGCCGTCATCCACGACCGTATCCAGGGGCTGAAGTGAACGACCGGCACATCATCAGGGGAGGACCGCGGGACCGCCACGTCTACGAGTACGCCGTCCTGCGCGTGGTCCCACGCGTGGAACGCGGCGAGTACGTCAACGCCGGGATCCTCGTGTACTGCCGTGCCGAGGCGTACGTCGGTGCCCGCACCCACCTCGACGAGACCCGCCTGCTGGCCCTGGACCCCCGGACCGACGTGGCCGGGGTCCGAGCCGCTCTGCGCGCCGTCGAAAGCCTCTGCGCGGGCGGCTCCGCGGCCGGCCAGGCGGCGTCCGACGACCCGGGCCGCCGCTTCCGCTGGCTCGTCGCCCCCCGCTCCACGATCGTCCAGCCCGGCCCCGTGCACACCGGCCTGACCACGGACCCGGCAGCGGAGACCGACCGGTTGCTGGACCTGCTGGTGCGGTGACGGACGCCGCGCCGGACCGTCAGTGCCGGCGGCGCCTCACCAGGCAGCCGGCCGCGAGGACGGCACCCGCCGCGAAGGTCAGGCCGATCCCCGTCTCCCAGTCGCTCGGCCCCGAGGACACCGCGCCCCCGGCCCCGCCCCGCACGCCGCGGGAAGGGGCGGCTGCGGTCGCCGTGGCGACGAGGCCGGACCGGATCGCGGAACCGGACGGGCTCGCGGACGGGGAGGGGCTCGCGGAGCGGGAGGGGCTCGCGGAGGCGGACGGCCGGACGGGGGAGATGACGCCCGAGCCGACGCGGGGCAACGCCTCGCACGCGATGCCGTCGTCCGGGCCCTGGTCCTCGTCGAGTCGGTGGGGGTCGCCCGGATCCGCCTCGAAGGCGGCCTGCGCGTCCTCCTGGAAGGCGAAATCACGGCAGTCCAGGTCCTGCCGGGCATGAGCGGGGTCGGCCAGCGGCACGATCGCGGTGATCGCGAACAGCGTGCCTATGGCACCGGTGCGACGGCGCATGGAGCGCCTCCCTTCCGGCCACGGGTGGCTCGCGCTCCGACGCTAGGCGCCCAGAGGTGCGGCGGCGCGTGTCCGTAGGCCGATCGGGTGTCCCGCGAGGTGCCGTGGGGCAGGGTGGGCCCGGGTGATGGATCACATGCCGCCCCCGGCCGTTGACACCGCGTGCCAGGGCTTCTAGCGTCACACCCACTGAAGGTACTAAGCGGTCGCTCACCTGAGGAGTAGCAGTCATGTCCACCACTGAGCAGCGGGTTGCCGTCGTGACCGGTGCCGCGCGCGGCATCGGTGCCGCCACCGCCGTACGACTGGCCGCCGAGGGCCGCGCGGTCGCCGTGCTCGACCTCGACGAGGCGGCCTGCAAGGACACCGTCGAGAAGATCACCGCAGCGGGTGGCAAGGCCCTCGCGGTCGGATGCGACGTCTCGGACGAGGCGCAGGTCGAGGCGGCCGTCGCACGGATCGCCGAGGAGCTCGGCGCGCCGACGATCCTGGTCAACAACGCGGGCGTGCTGCGCGACAACCTGCTGTTCAAGATGAGCGTCTCCGACTGGGACACCGTCATGAACGTGCACCTGCGTGGCGCCTTCCTGATGTCCAAGGCCTGCCAGAAGCACATGGTGGACGCGGGCTTCGGCCGGATCGTCAACCTGTCGTCGTCGTCCGCGCTGGGCAACCGCGGCCAGGTGAACTACTCGGCCGCCAAGGCGGGCCTGCAGGGCTTCACCAAGACCCTCGCCAAGGAACTCGGCAAGTTCGGCGTCACCGCCAACTCCGTCGCCCCCGGCTTCATCGCCACCGAGATGACCAAGGCCACCGCCGACCGCGTCGGCATGGGCTTCGAGGACTTCAAGGCCGCCGCCGCCACCCAGATCCCGGTGGCCCGGGTCGGCGAGCCGGAGGACATCGCCAACGCCATCGCCTTCTTCACCGGCGAGGCGGCCGGGTTCGTCTCCGGCCAGGTGCTGTACGTGGCCGGCGGACCGCTCGACTAAGGGACGAAGAACATGACTTCCGTGGAACTCTCCGGCAAGGCCGCCCTCGTCACGGGCGCCAGCCGCGGCATCGGCTACGGCGTCGCCGAGGCACTGGTCGCGCGCGGTGACCGCGTGTGCATCACCGGCCGCAACGAGGACGCCCTCAAGGAGGCCGTCGAGCGGCTCGGCACCGACCGCGCGGTCTACGTGGCGGGCAAGGCGCACGACGAGGCCCACCAGGCCGTCGCCGTCGAACGGACGATGGAGGCCTTCGGCCGCGTCGACTACCTGGTCAACAACGCGGGCACCAACCCGGTGTTCGGACCGATCGCCGACCTCGACCTGAACGTCGCCCGCAAGGTCTTCGAGACCAACGTCGTCTCGGCGCTGGGCTTCGCACAGCGGACCTGGCACGCCTGGCAGAAGGACAACGGCGGCGCGATCGTCAACATCGCCTCCGTCGCGGGCCTGTCACCCTCGCCCTTCATCGGCGCGTACGGCGTCAGCAAGGCCGCGATGATCAACCTGACCGTGCAGCTCGCGCACGAGTTCGCCCCCAGGGTGCGCGTCAACGCGATCGCCCCGGCCGTCGTGAAGACCAAGTTCGCCCAGGCCCTGTACGAGGGCCGCGAGGAGGAGGCCGCCGCGGCCTACCCCCTGGGCCGGCTCGGCGTGCCGTCCGACATCGGGGGCGCGGCGGCGTTCCTCACCTCCGAGCAGTCCGACTGGGTCACCGGTCAGACGCTCGTCGTGGACGGCGGCATCTTCCTCAACGCCGGAACGGGCTGACCGCGGAGCGCGCCCACGGTCCCGGCACGGGCGTCCGTCGACACCGACGGCGCCCGTGCCGTCGTAAAGACACGGCAAAAGACGATGACAACGTCGTCAAAGGTTTATCGATCAAGAGGTCATGGACGGGGAGGGTCACGGGGCGCGCCTCTGCGGTATGGTCTGCCGACCCTTGGTATGGCAGATCGAGGAGCGTGCGCGTGTTCAAGCGGAACCGGTGCCTGTGGCGGGTGGCGGCCATCGCGTCCATATCGTCCCTGCTCGCCGGGTGCGGTGTGCTGTCGTCCGACACCCCGGAGGACGAAGGACCGATCGTCCTGGGCACCACCAGTGCCCCCAGCACGCTCGACCCCGCCGCGTCGTGGGACAGCTCCTGGGAGCTGTTCCGCAACATCTACCAGACGCTGCTGAGCTATCCGACGGGCGCGAGCGAGCCCCAGCCGGACGCCGCCGAGCAGTGCGGCTTCAGCGACTCCTCGAACCAGGTCTACCGCTGTGAGCTGCGCGAAGGCCTGAAGTTCTCCAACGGCGACGCGCTCGACGCCCAGGCCGTGAAGCACTCGTTCGACCGGATCCGCAAGATCAACGTCAACGGCGGCCCCGCCGGTCTGCTGGGCAGCCTGGAGCGGGTCCAGGCGCCGAACGACCGTGAGGTGATCTTCCACCTCAACAAGCCGGACGCCACCTTCCCGTTCGTGCTCGCCACCCCCGCCATGTCGATCGTGTCCCCGGAGGCCTATCCGCGGGACAGCCTGCGCAAGGGCGCCGACGTGGTCGGCTCCGGGCCGTACACCCTCGACTCGTACACCGACGGCAAGGAGGCCGTCCTCGTCCGCAACGACACCTACACGGGCTACGCGGAGCGCCGGAACGACGCGGTGACCGTCCGCTACTTCCAGGACTCCGGCACCATGGTGAAGGCCCTGCGGGACGAGGAGATCGACGTGACCTACCGCGGCCTGGCCGCCGGAGACGTCGTCGACCTCCAGAGCAAGTCCTCCAAGGACGAGGAGATCCAGCTCGTCGAGGGCACGGGCACCGACATCAACTACCTGGTGTTCAACCCCAAGGACTCCTGGGCGAACAAGAAGGCCGTGCGCCAGGCCATCGCGCAGGTCGTCGACCGGGCGGCGATCGCCCACAAGGTCTACAAGGACACCGTCGACCCGCTGTACTCCATGGTTCCCAAGGGCCTCACGGGCCACACCACGGGATTCTTCGACGACTACGGCGACCCGGACGTCGCCAAGGCCCGCAAGATCCTCACCGAGGCGGGCATCAACCAGCGCGTCCCGCTCACCTTCTGGTACACCAGCGACCGTTACGGCTCCGAGACCGCCGGGGAGTTCAAGGAGCTGGAGCGTCAGCTGGAGGCCTCCGGCCTGTTCACGATCACCCTGAAGAGCCGTCCCTGGAAGACGTACGTCGAGGGCTACCAGAAGGGCGAGTACCCGGTGTTCGGGCGCGGCTGGTTCCCCGACTTCCCGGACGCCGAGAACTTCATCGCGCCGTTCGTCGGCGACCAGAACGCCCTCGGCACGCCCTACCCGGCCCCCGAGATCACCGGCGAGCTGCTGCCCCGGTCGCGCCGGGAGAGCGACCGCGCGAACGTGGAGAAGGAGTTCGAGGAGGCCCAGCGGATCCTCGTGGACGACGCGCGGCTGCTGCCGCTGTGGCAGGGCCGGCAGTACGTGGCCGCCAGCCGGGACATCTCGGGCGCGGAGCGGGCCATGGACCCGTCGACGATCATGATGTTGTGGGAGCTGCGCCGCAAGACCGCCTGGTAGGCGGTCGGCTCCGGTCTCTCCCGGGCGCGTTGTCAGTGGTCGCCGGTAGGTTCGTGGCCTGGAAGTGACCGCACATCGTGAGGACGTTGACGTGACCGACATCGCCATGCTGCCCGAGTCCTGGCGCGGGGTTCTGGGCGACGAGCTGCAGCAGCCCTGGTTCAAGGAGCTGACGGAGTTCGTCGAGGAGGAGCGGGCGAAGGGTCCCGTCCATCCGCCGCGCGAGGAGGTCTTCGCCGCGCTGGACGCCACGCCGTACGAGGGCGTCAAGGTCCTGATCCTCGGTCAGGACCCGTACCACGGCGAGGGGCAGGGGCACGGGCTGTGCTTCTCGGTCCGGCCAGGGGTGCGGGTCCCGCCGTCCCTGCGCAACATCTACAAGGAGATGCACCAGGAGCTGGGCACGCCGATCCCGGACAACGGCTATCTCATGCCGTGGGCCGAGCAGGGTGTGCTGCTGCTCAACGCGGTGCTCACGGTCCGCGGCGGCGAGGCCAACTCGCACAAGGGCCGGGGCTGGGAGAAGTTCACCGACGCCGTGATCAGGGCCGTGGCCGAGCGTCCCGACCCGGCGGTCTTCGTGCTGTGGGGCAATTACGCCCAGAAGAAGCTCCCGCTGATCGACGAGTCCCGGCATGCCGTGATCAAGGGTGCGCATCCCTCGCCCCTGTCCGCGAAGAAGTTCTTCGGCTCGCGGCCCTTCACGCAGATCAACGAGGCGGTGGCGGCGCAGGGGCACACCCCGATCGACTGGACGATCCCGGACCTGGGCTGACGCACGCCTGCCGTACGCCCGTGCCGTCCGGGCCCGGCGCCCGGAGCCGCCTGAGCCGGATCGCCCCCGCCTGCGGTTACCGTCGGCGGGAACAGTCGGCGAGTGCGCGGAGGGCGTCGTGGCGGAGCGACAGGAGCAGACGGCGCCCGATGCCGTGCTGACGCGGATCGGGCAGGTCGTCATGCTGCACCACGCGGGGGACCGGGAGGAGGCCCGGCACCGGTACCTGGGCCTGTGGGCGGAGATCGGCGAGCACGGCGACCCGCTGCACCGCTGTACCCTCGCCCACTACCTGGCAGACACCCAGGACGACCCGGCGGACGAACTGGCCTGGGACCTGCGTGCCCTGACGGCGGCCGAGGAGGCCGGAAAGGAGGCCGTCGCGGTGCCCGCGGTGATCGCGATCTACCCCTCCCTGCATCTGAACCTGGCGGACGACTACCTCGGACTCGGCCGTCGCGACGCCGCCCGCACGCACCTGCGGTGGGCCCGTGAAGCCGCCGCCGCCCTCGCCGACGACAGCTACGGCGAGGGCGTGTGGGCGGCCATCGACCGGCTGGAGCTCCGGCTGGGGGAGGGCGGCGCGGGGACCTGGTCGCCGCCGCGGCAGCGGCCTTGAGGCCCTGGTCGGCACGCTCGGCGATCCGGCCTGCGCGGTCACCGGACCACGTGTCAACGCCTGTCAACGCCCGTACGCGTCACGGCAGATCGTCGCCTCCGGGCTGTCCGCCCGCCATCCCCCGTAGCGCCTGCCCAGCGCGCAGACGTCCGCGTTGCCGTTCGGGACGCTCTTCTCCACGTCCTGCCGTACCGACTCCGACACGTCGGGAAGGCCGGCGTGCGACCGTTGGGGGCCGCGCCGAGCGGGCTCGGGGAGTTCCGGACGGGCGGGGCGCGGACGGACGTCGCGATGACCGGGCTGCGGCGTCCCCGGTTCCGGCGCGCCCGCCGGGGGTGCGGCCGGGCCGGTCGCCGAGGCGGCAGGCTCCGGTCGGCGGGACGCCTCTTCGATGAGCTGCAGGGCCTCACGGGCCGGCGCCTGCACGATCTGGGTCTCCGCCTCGTCCTCCCGCTCCGGCGCCGACGGCAGGGACGGTGCCGCCGAGGGGCCCGGCGCGGGGGGGCGCGGGACCGTCGTACAGCCGGAGAGGGCCGAGACCGCCACGGTCAGCAGGAGCGTCGCTGTGGTCGTCGTTCGATGCACCCGCGCAACTCTGGTGCGTCCGGCCCTCGGTGAGGCCGCGGACCTGGCACAGGATGCCCCGCACGGGTGATCTCGCGCCCCGTACGGAGGGCGCGGGTGCGACGGAGGTGACGTCACTCGCCGGTCGCGCCGTCGATGCGCTCGCGGATCAGGTCGGCGTGGCCGTTGTGCCGCGCGTACTCCTCGATCATGTGCGTGTAGATCCAGCGCAGGTTGAAGCGTTCGCCGGTGCGCCGGTGTTTGCCCTCGGAGATGTCGTCGAGGCCGAAGCGGGCGGCGTTGCGCCGGGCGGTCTCGATCTCGGACTGCCAGGTGGCGTACGCCTCCTCCCACGTGTCGGACTGGGAGAGATGGAACTCGCCGTCCGGATCCTCCTCGGTGCAGTAGAGCCGGCCGACGTCCTCGGCCGCGAGTACCTTGCGGAACCAGCCCCGCTCCACCTCCGCCATGTGCCGCACCAGGCCCATCAGGCTCAGCTCCGACGGCTCCACCGCGGCGGTGCGGAGCTGGGCGTCGGTCAGGCCTTCGCACTTCCAGGCGAGGGTCTGGCGGTGGTAGTCCAGCCAGCCCTCCAGCATCGTGCGCTCGTCGGCGGTGGTGGCGGGCTCTCGGCGTTCGTTCGTCATGGACACATCCTTTCCGAGCCGCCCCTTCCGCACCACAAGATTTTCAGCCCCCGAGCATGCCCTCCAGCAGTTCCCGCAGCCCGGCCCGCACCTCCTCCAGGCTCGGCGCCTCGGCGCCGAACGACCCTGCCACGCAGCTGAACATCAGCCCGTCCGCCCAGGCGATCAGCGACAGGGTGTGCCGGGCCGGGTCGGTCGAGCCCAAGCCGCCGACCAGGGCGGCGAGCTGGTCCCGGAAGCGGGCGCCCGTGGCGTCGAAGAAGGCCCGCAGCTCGGGGCGGCGCGTCGCCTCCAAGGCCAGTTCGTAGCGGGCGAGCGTGAGCGCGCGGTGGTCCGTCAGGGCCCGGTGGGCCGCCAGGGCCAGCGCGTCCGCCACGGAGCGGGCCCCGGCCTCGGGGTCCGGCATCTCGTGCAGGGCCAGGACCCGGGCCTCGCGGTCGGCCAGGCGCCGCACCGCCAGCTCCAGCAGGGCCTGCCGGGTGCGCGCGAGGTTCGAGGTGGAGCCCTGGGGGAGTCGGGCCGCCTCGTCGACCGCCCGGTGCGTGAGGCCGCGCATGCCGCGCTCGGCGAGCAGGGCGAGGGCGGTGTCGGCGACCAGGTCGGAGCGGGAGGGGCCGGCGGTGCGTACGGACATGGGCTCACGCTACCCGTTCGACTACACGTGTAGTAACGTCGATGGTGTCACTACAGATGTAGTCGGAGTCGAGGAGGGGCCATGACACAGCTCGGGCATGCCGTCGTGATCGGTGGCGGCATCGGGGGTCTGACGGCGGCGGTCGCCCTGCACATGCGTGGCCTGCGGGTCACGGTGCTGGAGCGCGCCCCCTCGCTGGAGCCGGTCGGCGCGGCGATCTCCCTCGCGCCCAACTCCCTGCGCGCGCTGGACGTCATCGGCCTCGGCGACGAGATCCGCGACCTCGCCGTCTGGTCCGGGGACGGCGGCCTGCGGACCCCCTCCGGGCGGTGGCTCTCGCGGTCCTCCGCCGACGCCGCCGCCGAGCGCTTCGGCGGCCCGCTCGTGCTGCTGCACCGTGCCACCCTCATCGCGAGCCTGGCCTCCCGGCTCCCCCCGGGCACCATCCGCACGGACGCCGCCGCGGCCCTCGCCGACAGCGGCGGCACCGACCGGCCCGCCCGGGTCAGCAGCAACGGCAAGGTGCTGGAGGCCGACCTGGTGGTGGGGGCGGACGGCATCCGCTCCGCCGTACGCCACGCGCTCTTCCCCGCCCACCCCGGGGCCGTGTACTCCGGCTTCACCACCTGGCGGGTCGTGATCCCGGTGCCCGGTGCCGAGTTCGCCTCCCACGAGACCTGGGGCAGGGGCCGCATCTGGGGCACGCACCCGCTCAAGGACGGCCGCGTCTACGCCTACGCCGCCGCGGTCACGCCCGCCGGGGGACAGGCGCCCGACGAGAGGGCCGAGCTGCTGAGCCGCTACGGCGACTGGCACGACCCGATCCCCGCCGTGCTCGCCGCCGCCCGGCCCGAGGACGTCCTGCGCCACGACGTCCACCACATCGCCGAACCCCTGCCCGCCTACCACCACGGCCGGGTCGCCCTGGTCGGCGACGCCGCGCACGCCATGCCCCCGACCCTCGGCCAGGGCGGCAACCAGGCCATCGAGGACGCGATCGTCCTCGCGCACCACCGCGACGACCTGCCCGCCTACACCGCCGCCCGGCTGCCCCGCACGACCGCCGTCGCACGCCGGGCCGTGCGGGTCGCCCGCCTCAACCTCATGACGAACCGCGCCGGGATCGCCGTACGCGACACCGCCGTGGCCACGCTGTCGAAGGCCGGGCCCGCCCTGGTCCTGCGCGGCTTCGACGGCATCGCCGACTGGCGGCCGCCGCAGAGGGACGCCGTATGCTCCGAGCAGACCCCGGCAGGCAACCGTTAGAGGAGATCACCCCGTGAAGGTCGGCTGCATCGGACTCGGCGACATCGCGCAGAAGGCCTACCTTCCGGTCCTCGCCTTCCAGCCCGGGGTGGAACTGCACCTGCAGACCCGCACGCCCGCCACGCTCGACCGGGTCGCCGAGAACCTGCGCGTCCCGCCGGAGCGGCGGCACACCACCCTCGACTCCCTGATCGCGGCGGACCTCGACGCGGCGTTCGTGCACGCGCCCACGCTCGTGCACCCGGAGATCGTGACGCGGCTGCTGCAGGCGGGCGTACCGACATACGTCGACAAGCCGCTCGCCTACGCACTCGACGACTCCGCGCGGCTGGTGGCGCTCGCCGAGGAGCGGGGCGTGAGTCTCGCCGTCGGCTTCAACCGGCGTCACGCCCCCGGCTACACGCAGTGCGCGGACCATCCGCGCGAGCTGATCCTGATGCAGAAGAACCGCGTCGGGCTGCCGGAGGACCCCCGCGCGATGATCCTCGACGACTTCATCCACGTCGTCGACACCCTCCGGTTCCTGGTGCCCGGCGAGATCGACGACGTGACCGTGCGCGCCCGCGTCCAGGACGGGCTGCTGCACCACTTGGTGCTCCAGCTCGCCGGGGACGGCTTCACCGCGCTCGGCGTGATGAACCGGCTCAGCGGTTCCGCCGAGGAGGTCCTCGAAGTGTCCGGGCAGGACACCAAGCGCCAGGTGGTCAACCTCGCCGAGGTCGTCGACCACAAGGGCCAGCCGACCGTGCGGCGGCGCGGGGACTGGGTGCCGGTGGCCCGGCAGCGCGGGATCGAGCAGGCGGTGCTCGCCTTCCTCGACGCGGTGCGGACGGGCAAGGTGCTCAGCGCGCGGGACGCGCTGGAGACCCATGACCTGTGCGAGCGGGTGGTGCGAGCGGTTCAGGAGCGGACCGCCTGAGCCGCACCGTCCGTACGCCCTCGCCGACGGCCCACAGGGCGAGGAGCAGCATCGCCGCGTGCACCGTCCAGTCGCCGTGGCGGACATAGGGCGTGGTGCCGTGGGCGAGGGGGATGTCGTACATCTGCGCGGCGGAGGCTTCCGTACCGAGCCATGATCCGACGCGCCGCCCGTCCGGGCCGTACACGGCGGAGACGCCCGTCAGGGTCGCGTGCACCATGGGGCGGCCGGTCTCGGCGGCTCGCAGTGCGGCGAGCGACGCGTGCTGCTCGGGTGCCCAGCTGTGCTGGAACGTCGACGTGGACGACTGGCCGATCAGCACGTCGACGCCCTCCCGGGTGAGGTGGCGGGTCATGTCGGGGAAGGCGGTCTCGAAGCACACCAGCGGGCCGACGCGCAGATCGTCCCCGACGTTCATCACGACCGGCTGCGAGCCGCGCCTGCGGTCCTCGCCCGCGGCCTTGCCGACCGAGGTGACCCAGCCGAGCAGGGACCGGGCCGGGATGTACTCGCCGAAGGGCACGAGCCGCATCTTGTCGTAGCGTTCGCCGGTCAGGCCGTCGGGTCCGACCAGGATCGAACTCTTGTAGATGCCGGGCTTGTCGGAACGCCGGGCGTCCACGTTGACCAGGGTGTCGGCGCCCGTCGCGCGGGAGAGGTCCGCGAGCCGCCGGGCGAGGCCGGGCCGGTCGTCGAGGTCGAAGCCGACGCTGCTCTCGCCCCAGACGACCAGGTCGGCGTCCTGGCCGGCGAGCCGACGGGTGAGCTGCTCCTCGCGGGCGAACCGGGCGTCCGGGCCGGCGACGACACCCGGCTGCACGACCGCGATCCTGACCTGGCCGTCGACGGCGGGGCGGGGTGAGAACGCCCAGGCGGCGGAGGTGGCGGCGGCCGTGGCGACGAGACCGGCCACGGCGGGCACCCGGGCCCGGCGGACCGCGACGAGGACGGCGACCGCGACGTTGACGGCCACGAGCAGGTAGCTGAGCAGCCACACCCCGCCGACCGAGGCGAGTCGCAGCGCGGGCTCGGCCTGCCACTGACTGCTGCCGAGCACGCCCCAGGGGCCGCCGAGCCCCTGCCAGGAGCGGACCAGCTCGACGGCCAGCCAGCCCGACGGCAGGACCAGGAGCGCGACCGTGACCCGCCCGAGGGAGGGCAGGCCTCCCAGGAGACGGCGCACCAGCCAGCCCCACGGGGCCCACAGGGCACCCAGGAGGGCGGCGAGGACGAGCGTGAACACGTGCAGGCTCGGCAGCAGCCAGTGGTGCATGGCCAGCATGAAGCCGAGGCCGCCGCACCAGCCGTCGTACGCGGCCCGCTTGCCGGTCGGCGCGGTGCGCAGCAGCAGGAGCCAGGGGACCAGGGCGACGTAGGCGCACCACCACAGGGACGGCGCGGGGAAGGCGAGGACAGGGAGGGCGCCCGCTACCGCCGCGGCGGCCGAGCGGCGCCAGGGGGAGGCGAGCCAGTGGCCGAGCGTCTTCATAGGCGCCTCCTACCCGCGGGTGCCTCCAGTGTGCGCCTTGCGGACGATCTAGAACACAGGGCGCCGGGCCAGTTGACCACAGGCGCCGTCCGCGGCTCGGGAAAGGCGCCGCCACTTCTCCCGCACGACGACCTCGCTCAGCCGCCAGCCGTCGTCCGTGCGCAGCGCCGCGACGGCGTACCGGCCGCCGCACACGAAGTCGGGAGCGGGCCCCGCGGTGGCCATGGGAGTGACGTAGTCGGCCTGCATCTCGGCCGTGTCGCCGGTGTCCTGCTCCCGGATCCCGAAGCGCATATTCGGTGGCCGCCGAGGGCTACGGGGGCCAGCCTGTCCTCCGTGAACGATCGACACGAGCCGAGATTCCGGGTGCGGGCACTCCACACCGAGTCCACGATCACCGTCTACCAGGCCTACCGCCCGGATATCGGCGGCCCCGCCGCCCGACTGGGCCGCTTCCCGCCGTCCTGGAAGCGGGAGCGCATGACCTGGATCAAGCCGTCGTTCCTGTGGATGATGTACCGCTGCGGCTGGGGCACCAAGGAGGGCCAGGAGACGGTCCTGGCGATCGAGATCGACCGCGAGGGCTTCCTCTGGGCGCTGCGCAACGCCTGCCTGTCCCACCACGTCCCCGCCCTGCACGGCGACCGGGCTTCCTGGAAGCGGCAGTTGAGGCAGGCGCCCGCGCGGGTGCAGTGGGATCCGGAGCGGGACCTGCACCTCAACCCGCTGCCGCACCGGTCGCTGCAGCTGGGGCTCGCGGGGGAGGCCGCCGCGCGGTACGCGGACGAGTGGATCGTGGCGATGGAGGACGTCACACCCCTCGCCAGGGAGATCCACGGGCTGGTGCGGGCGGGACAACAGAACGCCGCTGCGGGGCTGTTACCCGGTGAGCGGCCCTTCGCCCTCGACGACGAGGTGCTTCGGCGGCTGTGTGCCTAGAGAGGATCCGGGGAGAACGGAGGACGGGAGAACGGAGGACGGGAGAAGGGAGGCGGGCCGCTCAGGCCGCCGTGACGACGCAGCCTCGGATCGCGGCAGCCCACTCGACGACGAGGAGCTCGTACTCCGCGCGCTCCTCGGCCGACAGGGTGCCGCCCGTGCGCTGCCACAGCGCACGGATCTCGTCGTTGACCTCGGCAGCGGGCCGCACGGAACCAGGGGTCACGAAATCGGGGGACATGCGGACAAGCCTAGGCGCAGCCACTGACAGCCCGCTACCGGACGGCTACCCGATCCCTATGTGGTTGGTCACGAGACCGGCGTCACACAGGCCCGGGTCAGCCCGCCGACTCGGCCGCGTGGGGGCTCAGTGCACCCATGCTGACCAGCACGATGATGACGATGCCGAGGACGATGCGGTAGTAGACGAAGGGCATGAAGCTCCTGGTCGAGATGAACTTCATGAACCATGCGATCACGGCGTACCCCACCCCGAAGGCGATCACCGTGGCGAAGATCGTCGGGCCCCACGAGACATGGCCGCCCTCGGTGGCGTCCTTCAGCTCGAACACGCCGGACGCCAGCACCGCGGGGATGGCGAGGAGGAAGGAGTAGCGGGCCGCGGCCTCGCGCTTGTAGCCCATGAACAGGCCGCCGCTGATGGTGGCGCCGGAGCGCGAGACGCCCGGGACGAGCGCCATGGCCTGGCAGACGCCGTAGATCAGGCCGTCACGGACGCCCAGGTCCTCGAGGGCCTTGCGCTGCTTGGGCGCGCGGTGCTTGCCGCCGTTCTCGTCGCGGGCCGCGAGCCGGTCGGCGACGCCCAGGACGATGCCCATGCCGATCAGCATCGTCGCGGTGATCCGCAGATCGCGGAACGGTCCCTCGATCTGGTCCTTCAGCGTCACGCCGAGCACACCGATCGGGATCGAGCCGACGATGACCAGCCAGCCCATCCGGGCGTCGGGGTCGCCGCGCAGCGTCTTGTCGGTGAGCGAGCGGGTCCACGCCGAGATGATCCGTCCGATGTCCTTGCGGAAGTAGATCAGCACGGCTGCCTCGGTACCGATCTGCGTGATCGCCGTGAAGGCCGCGCCCGGGTCCTCCCAGCCCGAGAAGGCCGCGGTCAGCCGCAGGTGGGCGCTGGAGGAGACGGGAAGGAACTCGGTCAGCCCCTGGACGAGTCCGAGGATGAGTGATTCGAACCAAGACATGAGGTAACGGAGTCCAAGTGCCGATCGTGGGACGGACGACGGGCGCACCGGGCCGCCGTCGCGAGGAACGGGGTATCAGGTGTGCCGAGGGGGAAGCGTAGCGCCCCTGGAAGGCCGCCAGGACACAGGGGTTTGGCTGCCGCCCCCGACCAGCGGCGATCAGGCCGCGGTGGGGCCGGTCACCGTCCAGCCGGGTGTCTGGGGGCGGCCCGTGAGGTTCTCGTGGCGCACCTCGCCGCCGCACGCCCGGCAGGTGACGGCCGGGGTGAGGGTCCGGCCGCAGGAGTGTCCAGGAGCATCGGGCGGTCGCCGTCCGGCCGGAGGTGGCGGTCGCCCCACGCCACGAGCGTCACCGGTACCGGCTCCAGTCCCGCCCGGGTCGGCAGGTACTCGAAGCGCTGCGGGCGCTCGCTGTAAAGGTGCTTGGCCAGGATCCCGGCGTCGACGAGCCGACGCAGCCGGGTGGCCAGGATGTCGCGCGGGGCGCCGGTATTGCGGACCAGCTGGTCGAACCGGCCGTTGCCCAGGCAGACGGGCGTGACAGTGCCTCAGAGGCGGCGCAGCCGGTGCCGCTTGCGCCAGGCCACCACCACGCCCGCCAGAGCCGGCAGGGCGATGCACGCCATGGCGATCAGGAAGGCGGGAGAGGTCGGGGTGGAGGCGCGGGCGCCGGCGACGGCGTAGGCGGCGGTGTTCGGGATCGACCCGAGGCCCGTGGCCAGCAGGAACGGCAGCAGGCCCATGCGGGACACGGAGGCGCAGTAGTTCGATGCCCAGAACGGCACCCCCGGGAACAGGCGCACCATCAGCATCGAACGGAAGCCGTGCCGGCTGAGCTGGCCGTCCGCGGCCTTCAGCCAGCGCCCCCGCAGCAGCGGGCGCAGGGCGTCCTGGCCCAGCGCCCGGCCCAGGCAGAAGGCGATCCCGGCACCGAGCACGGTGCCCGCCAGCGCCACGCCGAGGCCGAGCTGCGAACCGAACAGGGCGCCCGCCGCCAGGTTCAGCAGCGGCCTCGGCACGAACGCCACGGTGCACACGCCGTACGCCACCGCGAACACCGCCGCTGCCGCGGCACCACCGAGCTGCGGCGGCCAGCCCTCCGTCAGCAGCCGCTGCGGCTCGAACAGCAGCACGCCGCAGGCGCCCGCGGCGAGCAGCACGACGAGCAGGGACAGCCGCGACCACGGGGACAGCAGAACTCTCGTGCAACGGGCGGCGAAACGGGTCGGTACGGCGGGCGAGGCGTTCGTTGCCGGGGGAACGGCGACGGCGAGCTCCGCGGTGGTGGCCCGGGGAGAGGCCGTGGCGGTGCCCCCAGAGCGGGTGGTGGCATCGAGCATCCGGTGACACTAACCGACAAATGTGTGTGATCGCCGTATGGTTCGTCTCACGAGCGTCACAGACCGGTGTGTGCAGCCGGGGGCGCAGCCTTGTGCGCAGGGCACCTAAAACCATTCGACGTGCGGTAATGCGTCGGCAATGATCTGACTCATGTTCCGGCACGCCTTCACCCTCGCAGCATCCGTGGTCACGGATGCCCCGAAGGCTGCCGTCGCCGATCTCCCGGCCGTTACGGACGGCGCCCGAAGCTGACCCTCTCCGGTTCGTCCGGCGGACCCCGCAAGGGGAGGGTCGGGCAGGTCCTCGGGGTCCCACTTCGTTCTTCGCTGATCAGACGCTTCGAGGTACAGCCATGTCCAAGACGGCCTACGTCCGTACGAAACCGCATCTCAACATCGGCACGATGGGTCATGTCGACCACGGCAAGACCACGTTGACGGCCGCCATCACCAAGGTCCTCGCCGATCGCGGCAGCGGCGCGTTCGTGCCGTTCGACCGGATCGACCGGGCGCCCGAGGAGGCGGCGCGCGGCATCACCATCAACATCGCGCACGTCGAGTACGAGACCGACACCCGGCACTACGCGCACGTCGACATGCCGGGCCACGCCGACTACGTCAAGAACATGGTCACCGGCGCCGCCCAGCTCGACGGGGCGATCCTCGTCGTGTCCGCGCTCGACGGGATCATGCCGCAGACCGCCGAACACGTCCTGCTCGCCCGGCAGGTGGGCGTCGACCACATCGTGGTCGCCCTCAACAAGGCCGACGCGGGCGACGAGGAGCTGACCGACCTGGTCGAGCTGGAGGTCCGCGACCTGCTCACCGCCCACGGCTACGGCGGCGACTCCGTACCCGTCGTACGCGTCTCGGGACTGAAGGCGCTGGAGGGGGACCCGCGCTGGACCGCGTCGATCGAGGCGCTGCTCGACGCGGTGGACACCTATGTGCCGATGCCGGAGCGGTACGTGGATGCTCCCTTCCTGCTGTCGGTGGAGAACGTGCTGACCATCACCGGGCGGGGGACCGTGGTGACCGGGGCGGTCGAGCGGGGTGCGGTGCGGGTCGGTGACCGGGTCGAGGTGCTCGGGGCCGCCGTGGAGACGGTGGTCACGGGCCTGGAGACCTTCGGCAAGCCGATGGAGGAGGCGCAGGCCGGGGACAACGTGGCCATGCTGCTGCGGGGGGTCCCGCGGGACGCCGTCCGGCGGGGGCACGTCGTCGCCGCCCCGGGGAGTGTCGTGCCCAGTCGCCGGTTCACCGCGCAGGTGTATGTGCTGTCAGCGCGCGAGGGCGGGCGTACGACGGCTGTCTCCAGCGGGTACCGGCCGCAGTTCTACATCCGCACGGCGGACGTGGTCGGGGACGTCGACCTGGGTGACGTGGCTGTGGCTCGGCCTGGTGACACGGTCGTGATGACCGTGGAGCTGGGGCGGGAGGTGCCGTTGGAGCCGGGGCTCGGGTTCGCCATCCGTGAGGGTGGGCGGACGGTGGGGGCCGGGACCGTGACCGAGGTGGGTTGAGTGGTGGGGGGCTGCGGGCCGCCGTGGGCTGGCCGCGCAGTTCCCCGCGCCCCTGGGCTGCGTCGACCCATCGCACAATGGAGGGGTGAAGGACGCCATTCCCGTGACCCGGACCACCGATCACGGCACCGCCAAGCTGATGCCCGACGTCGATCGGGAGAGGGCTTGGCTGCTCACCGTCGACGGGGCGCCGCAGTCCTACGTCGATCTCGACGAGCCCGCGCATCTGGAGTTCGAGTACGCGCGGCGGCTCGGCCACGTGCTGGATGTCGTGGCCGAGCCGGGGCGGGCGCTGGACGTGGCGCATCTCGGAGGCGGGGCGCTCACGCTGCCACGGTACGTGGCCGTGACCCGGCCGGGCTCGCGGCAGGACGTCGTCGAGGCCGACCGGGGGCTGCTGGAGCTGGTGTCCGGGCACCTGCCGCTGCCGGACGGCGCGGACATCGCCCTGCACGCGGCGGACGCACGGGTCTGGCTGGAGAACGCTCCCGCTGCCTCGGCGGACGTTCTCGTCGCGGACGTCTTCAGCGGGTCGCGGGTGCCGGCACACCTCACCTCCGTCGCCTACGTCCGTGAGACCGCGCGGGTGCTGGGGGCACACGGGGTCTATCTCGCCAACCTCCCCGACGCCGCGCCCTTCGCCTTCCTGCGGTCGCAACTCGCCACCCTGGCCACCGCTTTCGAGGAGCTCGTGCTGATCGCCGAGCCGGGGGTGCTGCGGGGACGGCGGTTCGGGAACGCCGTGCTCGTCGCCGGGCATCAGCCGGTCGACGTCGCGGCCCTGGCCCGGCTCACCGCCGCCGACGCCTTCCCGGCCCGGGTCGAACACGGCGCCGGGCTACGGGAGTTCATCGGCGATGCGCGACCGGTGGAGGACGCGGATGCCGTGCCGTCACCCGTGCCCCCGGACGGGGCGTTCGGCATCGGCTGACACCCGCTCGGCGTCGCGCCGGCCAGTGGCGTGGTCCGGCGGGGCGGTTGGGAGGCGCGCTTGGGATGCGCGGTTCCGCGGCGCAGTGCGGTGGCGCGGTTCCGCGGCGCAGTGCGGTGGCGCGTTTCGGTGGCGCGTTCGGTGGTCCGGGACGCAGAGCACGGCCGCCGAAACCAGCCCGACAGCACCGGCCGCGGCACAGGGGACCGACGTCGAGGACGCCGACAACGCCTCGGCGAGCATCAGGTCCGACGCGTCCGCAGCAAGCGGAAGAGCGGGAAGTGCCGTCCTGCCAAACAGTTTGCGCGACGTAACGGCCACCGCTAAGTTGATCTTGATTTGACCTTGAAACGGGGAAGGAAAACAATGCGCAAGCGTTCTGCGACGCTACTGGCCTCGGCGGCACTCATCGGTGCCACGCTGCCCCTCATGGGTGCCGGCTCCGCCTCGGCGGCCGCCTTCAAGTGCCGGCCGGCGTCCCACGACTACGTGGTCGCCAAGGAGAAGGTCCCGGTCCGCGCCAGCTTCTCGGCGAACGCCAGGGTCGTCGACTACGTCTACAAGAACAACAAGGTGCACGCCTACTGGGACTGCACCAACTCCTCCGGCAACCCCTGGGTCTGCATCGGCAGCTGCCGTGTGGACGACGAGTCCATCTCGGGGCGCTGGGTCTACCGCGGGAATCTGAAGGGCTGACCCCCCTCGCGATGCTTCGATGAGCCGGGCCCGCCCCCGTCGCAGGGGCGGGCCCGTTCCGTTTCCGGGTCAGCCGCCGGTCGGCTCGCCGTGCAGCCGGACCGTGCTGAGGATCTTCATGACGGTCTTCTCGGGCACCTCGCCCTTGACGCCCTTGGCACCGAAGAAGCTCCACGCGACGAAGTCGCCGGCGGAGTTCTTGAACCCGAACGTGACCGCCTTGCCGTCGCTCGCGCACTTGCCCTTGTCGGGTGTGTCCTCCGAGTGCGCCCAGGCGACGCTGCCCTTCACGCCCGAGGCGGTGGTGTAGGGCTTGGCCTTGTCGTCGGCCTTGACGCTCTTCTTGTCCGGCTGCGTGTAGCCGCCGTACACCCAGAAGGCCACCTGGTTGACCGCGACCTCGTCGGTGTCCTTGGCGCCGTCGGCGCCCTTGGTGCCCGCCCCGGCCAGCGACTCGGTCTCGGTCCTGCCGTCCTTGTCGTCGTCGCTCGTGCACCACTCGGACTTGTAGAACGCCGGCGCCGACATGGTGATCAGCGGCTTGCCGTCGTCGGACTTCTCGTCCTCGAAGAAGACGTACGAGGTCGGGGATGCCACGTCCCAGTCCGCCGGGACGTCGAAGGCCGTGCCCCACTTGGGGTTGATGACGACCTTCCAGCCCTTGACCGTGGGCTGCGCCGCCTCGCCGCCGCGGGGGTTGTCGCCGGTGGCGGTGGCGCCCGGCTCCTCGGCAGGCGGGCTCGACGCGGCCTTGTCCTTCTTGCCGTTCTTGCCGCCGTCCGCCGTGTCGTCCTTGTCGCCGCCCAGTACCAGGAAGCCGGTGACACCCGCCGCGACGACCACCGCCGTGGCGGCGATGATCGCGACCAGCTTCGTCCGGTTGCCGCCGCCACCGCCCTGCGGGGGCTGCGGAGCGCCGGCCGGCGCGGGGGTGTCCCACTGCGGCTGCTGCCCATAGGGGTTGGGCTGCTGCTGGTACCCCGGCTGCTGGTAGGGATTCGGCTGCTGGTACCCCGGCTGCTGGTACGGGTTGTTCGCCTGCGGGTTCTGCTCGCCCCCGGGCGGCTGCTGTCCTGGCCACATGAGCAGTCACCCTAGCCGCGCTCCGGACACGATTCGGTCACTGCCCGTGTACGGAGACGTAGCAACCCGGGGAGCGGGCGGTGAGGATGTCGTGCGGACGGGTGCGGCGGTCGTCACACGGCCTGGTCAGCCCTCTCTACTCGTGAGTAACATGCGGCCATGAGCGCAGACCAGATGTCCATCGGCGAGATGCTCGCCGCCACGGTGCCCATGGCCCGGACCCTGAATCTCGAATTCCTCGAGACCTCGCCGGAGCGGGCGGTGGTGTCGCTGCCGGACCAGGCCGAGTACCACAACCACGTGGGCGGCCCGCACGCCGGTGCGATGTTCACGCTCGGTGAGTCCGCGAGCGGGGCGATCGTGCTGGCCGCGTTCGGGGGCCAGCTGTCGCGCGCCGTGCCGCTCGCCGTCAGCGCCGAGATCTCCTACAGGAAGCTGGCGATGGGCGCCGTCACCGCCACGGCCACTCTCGGCCGCCCGGCCGCCGAGGTCGTCGCCCAGCTGGACGCCGGTGAGCGCCCCGAGTTCCCGGTGGCCATCGCCCTTCAGCGGGCGGATGGTGCCGTGACCGGCGAGATGACCGTGGTGTGGACCCTGCGGCCCAACGGCTGACCACGCTGTCGCGGTGCGGGGGCCCCGGCCGGGTGCCGGGGCTTTCGCATGTCAGGCCACCATGCCCCGGTGCCCGGGGCGCCGCGCCGCCCGGCTCCCCCGGGGCTGGATGAGGGCACGCCGTGGAGTTGGAGATTTCGTGTGCCAATCGCCTTTGCGTGCACACAACTCGGGACCATCGGCGCCCCGTTTTTCGAAAGCCGGTACGGATACCGCCGGTAACCTTTCTGGAATTCCCGCGTTTTGAACTCGGGTCATCGAACTCCTTGTTACCAGTGAGTCGCATGTGCGAAAGTGAGCCACCTCACAGCGAGTGAGCCACCTCACGGCCGAGTCCGCAGCTGACGCGGCATAGGTATGCACCAATCACGCACCTGCTTTCCGACGGACGCGCAATTCGCCTGCCGTTCTGCGGCTGGAAGGAAATGGTTCCGTGCAATCCCCCAACCCCCCACGCCCGCCGTACCCGCCACGCCCCGGAGCCGGAGCGGGGGCCGCGGAGTCCGACCGCAATCTTCTCGCCCGGGTCGGTGAACCCGCCGAAGCGCCGCGCGCCGTCGCGCTGTTGCTGGCGCGCCACTGGCGCTCGGTCTACGAATACGCCGTGATCTGCCTGGCGTCCTCGGAGGATTCCGCGGCGATGGCGGCAGCCGCCGCCTTCCGCGAGGAGCTGGCCCGGCCGGGCGGTGGCGCCCTGCGTCCGCGGCTGCTCAGGGCGGTCCGGGAGACGGTCGGGAAGTGGGCCGCGGACGACGGCCTTTCCGGAGTTCTGCCGGAACTCCGCAAAACCGTCGGCGCCCGCGGCCTGCGCGCCGCCCGCTCCGGCACACCCGAAAGGCGACGCCTCGCGGAGCGCGCTTTCCGCGGCCTTCCGGGTGCTTCCCAATGCCTGCTGTGGCACACGGAGGTCGAGGCCGAGCCCATATCCGTACCGGCCGGTCTGCTGGGAGTGGACGCCGCTACCGCTTCGTCCGCCCTGCTGCAGGCGCGCGAGGAATTCCGGTCGGGATGCGTACGGGCGCACCGGGAACTCGCACCGACGCAGGAATGCCGCTACTACAACCGCCTGCTGGACGTTCCCATGCGCCGTGGCGGGGCCCTGCTGCCGGATGTGCAGCGGCATCTCATGGCATGCCGCTACTGCCGTCACGCCGCCGAACAACTCAGCCACTTCGAGAGCGGTTTGGAAGACCTGCTCGTGGAGACGGTGCTCGGCTGGGGCGCCCGCCGCTACCTCGCGTCACGGCCGGGCCGCGACGAGGGCCGGTGCGCGCTGCCCGCCGGCGGGCGGCACCGCCTCCGGCCCCGGGCCGAACCGGCGACGACCGGCCGGCCCGGGTCGCCGAGGAGGCGCACCAAGGCACTGGCCGCCGCGGTCGGGGTGACCTCCCTCGTGCTGTTGGCGACCCTGCTCACCGCCCGCGGCTGGACGGAGGAGAGCGGCAGCCCCGGCCCACAGGTCACCTGGGGGGCGGTCAGTGGCCACTCCGTCGACCCGGACGGCGCGGGCTCCGCTGCCGTGGGCCCGGACCCCACGGCGGCATCGTCCGAGGAGCCATCGTCCGCCGCTGCCCCGTCGGCCGCCTCCGCCGGCGGCTCCGTCGAAGTGGCCCGGGGGCGCCTGCGCAACCTCGACGCCGGCCTGTGCCTCGACGTCCGGGGCGGCAGGGCCCGGGCCGACGCCCGCATCGTGCTGACCGCCTGCTCCGAGGGCGGGTCCCAGCAGTGGTCGTACCAGGAGGACGGCGTCCTGCGCAGCGGCGCCGACCCGACCCTGTGCGTCGGTTCCGACCCCGCCGGGGGCTCGGTCGTCCTGGCAGGCTGCCTGGTGCACGCCGGAGTCGTCCGCTACGACCTGACCGTGCGCGGCGAACTCCTGCCGCGCGGCGGCAGGGGGCTGGCCGTCGCCCCCGGCAAGGGCCGGGACGTGATCGTCACCGGTCGCGACGGCTCCACGGCGCAACGCTGGACGGTGGAACCGCCGGATGCCCCCAGGGGTCCGGGGGAGTCCCGGCGGAAGCGGGCCGAGGACACTCCGCTCGAGAGCCGCGAGAACCGCGAGGAGCCGGGGCAGCGGCCGTACGGCGATGCCCCGCCCGGGCAGCGGCCCGAACCGCCGCGCGGCGATTCCGGGGAACCGCCCCAGGAGCGGTACGAGACGCGGTTCGCGCCCGTGGACTGCTGCGAGGAAGCCGAACCCGCGACCGCCGAGGCCGGTACGCGGCCCGGCTCCGACGTCCTCGGTCCCGTGACCGCCACCGTGACCGACGCCGTGACGGCGCTTCACTCCGCCGCCCTGCCGTAGACCGGACCGGGGCCGCCCGCCCGGGCGACCCCGGGGGCCAGAGGTTCACCCGCCCCTCCCCGTGGTGCCGGACGGAGCGTCAAGCGGTCCTCCTGGCGCCGGGTGCGTCCATGGCCGACACCGTGCCCCGCATCGCCCGGCGGTCCGCACCGCGTCTGCTCGGCGGGGCGATCGCCCTGCCCGCGGGGCCGACGTCTGCACCACGCGACGGGCCCGCGGCGTCGACGAGTCCGCCCGGGCGCCCCCGGGACGTCGCCCTGACCACCTGCGGGGGCGCCGTCGAGGGGCAGACCGCATGTGATCCGCGGCCGACACCGGCGGTGCGACCCGGATGGCCGAGAGGCGCCTGGCATCGAACCGGAACAGACTGGTACTCCTCCTGAGGCCGCCCGCAGAACCCAGGGAGTCACTCATGCCCGAGTCCCCACGCCAGGACAGCAGGACCGACAGTCGTACCGCACCGACCGACGAGGAACTGCGCACGCTGGACGCCCACTGGCGGGCCGCCAACTACCTGGCGGCCGGGCAGATCTACCTGCTGGGCAACCCCCTGCTCACCGAGCCGTTGCGGCCCGAGCACATCAAGCCGCGGCTGCTGGGCCACTGGGGCACCTCACCCGGGCTGAACCTCGTCCACACCCACCTCAACCGCGTGATCAAAGCGCGCGATCTGGACGCCCTGTGCATCTGGGGCCCGGGCCACGGCGGCCCGTCGGTCCTCGCCAACTCGTGGCTGGAGGGCAGCTACAGCGAGAAGTACCCGGACGCCTCCCGGGACGCGCAGGGCATGGAACTGCTCATGCGGCAGTTCTCCTTCCCCGGCGGCGTGCCCAGCCACGTCGCCCCGGAGGTGCCCGGCTCGATCCACGAGGGCGGCGAACTCGGCTACTCCCTCGCCCACGCCTACGGCGCCGCCCTCGACCACCCGGGCCTGCTGGTCGCCTGCGTGATCGGCGACGGCGAGGCGGAGACCGGCCCGCTGGCCGGTTCCTGGCACGCCAACAAGTTCCTCGACCCCGTCCATGACGGCGCCGTCCTGCCGATCCTGCACCTCAACGGCTACAAGATCGCCAACCCGACCGTGCTGTCCCGCCTCCCGCAGGCCGAGCTCGACGCGCTCCTGCGCGGCTACGGCCACGAGCCGATCCACGTCACCGGCGACGATCCGGCCACCGTCCACCGCGCGATGGCCCAGGCGATGGACACCGCGCTGGACCGCATCGCCGAGGCCCAGCGCGCCGCCCGCGAGGAGGGCGTTACACAGCGCCCGCACTGGCCGGTGATCGTGCTGCGCACACCGAAGGGCTGGACCGGCCCGGCCGAGGTCGACGGCGAGCCGGTCGAGGGGACCTGGCGTTCCCACCAGGTGCCGTTGGCCGGTGTCCGTGACAACCCGGACCACCTGCGACAACTGGAGGCCTGGCTGCGCTCCTATCGCCCCGAGGAGCTCTTCGACGCCGAGGGTCGGCCGGTCCCGGACGTCCTGGCCTGCGTCCCCGAGGGCGGCAGGCGGCTCGGCGCCACCCCGTACGCCAACGGCGGGCTGCTGGTCCGCGATCTGCCGGTCCCGTCCCTGGACGAGTTCGCCGTGCCCGTCGACAAGCCGGGCACCACCCTGCACGAGCCCACGCGCGTCCTCGGCGACCTCCTCGCCCGGGTCATGCGGGACACCGCCGACCGCCGTGACTTCCGCCTGGTCGGACCGGACGAGACCGCCTCCAACCGGCTCCAGGCCGTCTTCGACGCCAGCGGCAAGGCCTGGCAGGCCGAGACCCTCGACGTCGACGAGCACCTGGACCGGCACGGCCGGGTGATGGAGATCCTCTCCGAGCACCTCTGCCAGGGCTGGCTGGAGGGCTATCTGCTCACCGGCCGGCACGGGCTGTTCTCCTGCTACGAGGCGTTCGTGCACATCGTCGACTCGATGGTCAACCAGCACATCAAATGGCTGCGCACCTCCCGGCGACTGCCGTGGCGCGCCCCCATCGCCTCCCTCAACTACCTGCTGACCTCCCATGTGTGGCGGCAGGACCACAACGGCTTCTCCCACCAGGACCCCGGCTTCGTCGACCACGTCCTCAACAAGAGCCCCGAGGTCGTCCGGGTCTACCTGCCGCCGGACGCCAACACCCTGCTGTCGGTGGCCGACCACACTTTGCGCAGCCGCGACTACGTCAACGTGATCGTGGCGGGCAAGCAGCCCTGCTTCGACTGGCTGTCGATCGAGGAGGCCCGGGTCCACTGCGCCCGCGGCGCCGGCATCTGGGAGTGGGCGGGCACCGAGGACGGCACCGAGCCCGACGTCGTGCTGGCCTGCGCCGGTGACGTCCCGACCCAGGAGACGCTGGCCGCGGCGCACCTGCTCCGCCGGTACCTGCCCGAGCTGTCCGTCCGGGTCGTCAACGTCGTCGACCTCGCCCGGCTGCTGCCCCGGGGGGAGCACCCGCACGGCATGAGCGACTTCGAGTACGACGGCCTGTTCACCACCGACAAGCCGGTGATCTTCGCCTACCACGGCTATCCGTGGCTGATCCACCGCCTCGCCTACCGCCGCACCGGCCACCCCCACCTGCACGTGCGCGGCTACAAGGAGGCCGGCACCACGACCACGCCGTTCGACATGGTCGTCCGCAACGACCTCGACCGCTACCGCCTGGTCATGGACGTCGTCGACCGCGTCCCGGGCCTCGCGGTGCGCGCCACGGCCGTACGCCAGCGGATGGCCGACGCCCGCACCCGGCACCACGCGTGGATCCGTGAGCACGGCACCGACCTGCCCGAGGTCGCCGAGTGGACCTGGAACGCCTGAGCCACGGGGGACGTCCTGCCACCCGGTAGGCTTCCCGTGCTCACAGGGAAGCACAGGGAAAGGATCCGGCGTTGCACGTCCAGGAGTGGCTCGAAACCGTACCCGCGGTGGCCGTCTACGCACTGGTGGGAGTGGTCATCGGCCTGGAGAGCCTGGGCATCCCGCTGCCGGGCGAGATCATCCTGGTCTCCTCCGCGCTGCTCGCCTCCCAGCACGGCGACATCGACCCCGTCGTCCTCGGCGCCAGCGCCACGGCCGGTGCGATCATCGGCGACTCGATCGGCTACGCCATCGGCCGCAAGGGCGGGCGGCCCCTTCTTGCCTGGCTGGGCAACAAGTTCCCCAAGCACTTCAGTGAGGGCCACATCGCCGCCGCCGAGCGCTCCTTCGAGAAGTGGGGCATGTGGGCCGTCTTCTTCGGCCGCTTCGTCGCCCTGCTCCGCATCTTCGCCGGGCCCCTCGCCGGGGTGCTCCGCATGCCGTACTGGAAGTTCGCCATCGCCAACGTCCTCGGCGGCATCCTCTGGGCCGGCGGCACGACGGCGGTCATCTACTACGTCGGTATCGTCGCGGAGTCCTGGCTGAAGCGCTTCTCGTGGCTCGGCCTGGTCGCGGCGGTCCTGGTCGGTGTCACGTCCATGCTGGTGCTCAAGCGCAAGGCGAAGAAGGCACAGCCGGTGCCCGCCGCGCAGTAGAGGGGGCTTTCCTCCTACGCGTGCACCTCGCGGTGCGCCGCGGCCAGCTCGGCGTACATCGTGCCGTTGAGCGTGACGCCCTGCCGCTCCTCCTCCGACAGCTCCCGCCGGACCTTCGCGGGCACCCCCGCCACCAGCGAACCGGGTGGCACGACCATGCCCTGTGGCACCAGCGCCTGCGCGGCGACGAGCGACCCGGCCCCGATCACCGCGCCGTTCAGGACCGTCGCACCCATCCCGATCAGACAGTCGTCCTCGACCGTCGCCCCGTGCACCACCGCGTTGTGTCCGATGCTCACCCGCTCACCGACGCTCACGGGAAACCCCGGGTCGGCGTGGAGCGTGCAGTTGTCCTGGACGTTGCTGCTCGCCCCGACGGAGATCGCCTCGACGTCGCCGCGCACCACGGCCCCGTACCAGACGCTCGCCCCCGCGCCCAGGGTCACGCCCCCGATCACGGACGCCGTCGGCGCCACGAACGCCGTCTCGTCGATCTCCGGCTCCCTGCCGCCGATCCCCGTGATCATCGCGCGCTGACCCATGTCCGCCTCCCAGCGTCGTAGACAACGCGCAAACCGTACGCCACCCGGTGGGGCGAAGATCACAGGCAGCCGACGCCGCGGGCGGAGCTACCGCTGAGTACGGTGAGCTCGTGCCGAAGCGCAAGAACACGTTCTCATCCTGGCGGCGGGGCCTCACGCAGCGCGCCGTCCACGCGGGCTGGGCCTGGGTGCAGCGCACGGGCTCCGTCACCGCCGAGCACCCCGGCCGCTACCGGTTCGGCACGATGGGAACAGGTACCAGACTCGCCTTCCCGCTCGGCACGGTCTTCGGCGAGCCCTGGATCCACCTCGGCTCCTACTGCATCATCGGCGAGCAGGTCACCCTCACCGCGGGCCTGATGCCCGACCTCGACCTCGGCCCGGACCCGATCCTGCGCATCGGCGACGGCGTCGTTCTGGGCCGCGGCAGTCACGTCATCGCCGACACGACGGTCACCATCGGCAGCGACTGCTACTTCGGACCGTACGTCTACGTCACGTCCACGAACCACTCCTACGACGACCCGCACCAGCCGATCGGCAAGCAGTGGCCGCGGATGGAGCCGGTGGAGATCGGGCCCGGCTGCTGGATCGGCACCGGAGCGGTGATTCTGCCGGGCGCCCGGATCGGGCGGAACGTGGTGGTGGCCGCGGGCGCGGTCGTGCGGGGCGCGGTGCCCGACCACTCCGTGGTGGCGGGCGCACCGGCCCGCGTCGTACGGCGCTGGACCCCCTCCGACGGCTGGCAGCCACCGCTGCGCACCCCGGCGCCGGTGCCGATACCGGACGGCGTCACCCCCGAGCAGCTCCGCGCGCTGTCGGACCTGGACGAGGAGGCGGCGGCCGGACTCGCGGAGCTGGAGCCCGGTTCCTGAACGGTCCGTTCAGCCCGACGCCAGCAGCACCGTCCCCACCAGGGCCAGCCCCGCCCCGGCGGCCTGCACCGCCCGCAGCCGTTCGCGCAGGACCCCCCGCGCGGCCACGGCCGTCACCACCGGGTACAGGGAGGCCAGCACGGCGGCGACCGTCACCGGGCCGTGCTGCGCGGCGATCGAGTACGTGCCGTTCGCGGCGACGTCCGCGAGGCCGACGAAGGCGAGGGCGGGCAGCGTGCGCCACGGGAAGCCGTCCGCCGGGAGGGCGGGCCCACCGCGTCGCACCGACACGAACAGCGCGAGCCCGCCCGCGGCGACGTTCGTCACCCGCTGGACGAACAGGGCGAGGAACAGGCCGGTCAGCGTCGTCGACGCCTCGGCGATCAGCGCCATCACAGCGCCGAAGCCGAACGCCGCGAGCAGGGTCAGGGCGATGGCCTGGCGCTGGACGGGGGCGCCGCGGAACTGGGGGCCGCCGGCGAGGCAGACACCTGCGACGGCGACCAGGATGCCGACGAACTGCAGTAGGCCCGGACGCTCGCCCAGCATGAGACCCACCCCGACCGGCACGGCCACACCGATCGACCCCAGCGGCGAGACCACGCCCATCGGGCCCAGCGCGAGCGCCTTGTAGAAGGCGAGCATCGCCACCGGTCCGACCAGCCCGGCCGCGACGGCGAACCACAGCTGCGGCCCCGTCTCGCTCCAGCCGCCGGTCGCCACCACGAGGGCGCCGAGCACCACCACGGCGATCGACTGCGAGACCACGACCACCGTGAGCGCCGGTGTGCGCCGGGTCAGCAGACCGCCGCCGAAATCGGCCAGTCCCCACAACAGGCTGGTGGCCAGGGCGAAGAGCGCTGTCATGGGACGGATACCTCGCAGTACAGTTCAGTGCACGATCAGGTCAACCACACCATAGTGCAGTCGGCTGTACTGTGTCATACAAAATATTGGACGGAACGTGTCGGACCTCGACCTGCTGACCCAGTCCCTGGCGCGGAGCGTCAAGCACTGGCGCGCGGTGCGCGGCTTCACCCTGGACGTGCTCGCCGCCCGGGCGGGCGTCAGCCGCGGCATGCTCATCCAGATCGAGCAGGCCCGCACCAACCCCAGCCTCGGAACCGTCGTCAAGATCGGCGACGCACTCGGCGTCAGCATCACGACCCTGCTCGACTACGAGCAGGGCCCGAACGTGCGGATCATCCCGGCCGACCAGGCCGTGCGGCTCTGGCACACCGAGGCCGGCAGCTACAACCGGCTCCTCGCGGGCACCGAGGCGCCCGGCCCGCTGGAGATGTGGGACTGGCGGCTCGTGCCCGGCGAGAGCAGCCCGTCGGACCCCCACCCCGCCGGCACGACCGAACTGCTGCACGTCACGGCGGGCGAACTGACCCTCACCGTGGACGGCGTCGAGCACCGGGTGCCCGCGGGCTCCAGTGTCCACTTCGAGGCCAACGTCCCGCACACGTACGGCAACACCGGCGACGAGCCCATGGAGATGGTCATGGCCGTCTCGGTGCCGCCCGTGACCTGACACTCCCGGACCACCGCCGGTGCGCTGTTGTTAGCGTGCGGCCATGCGCGCACCCATCGGACACTTCGACAACGCCCGGCCGGCCCCCGCCTGCCTCGCCGAGCTCACCGCCCCGGTCGCCGACGCCGTACGCCACTGGCGGGGCAGCGTCCCGGCCGAGCAGATCGTCTACGTCGACACCGACCCGGAGTGGGCCGACACCGCCACCTTCGTGGAGCACTACGGGCGGGACCTGCTGGAGCGGTCGGCGAACTGCGTGGTCGTCGCGGGCAAGCGGGGCGGCGAGTCCACGCTCGCCGCGTGCGTCGTGCTGTCCACCACCCGGGTCGACGTCAACGGCGTGGTGCGTCGGCAACTCGGTGCCCGCAAGGCCTCCTTCGCCCCGATGGACACGGCCACCGGTGAGACCGGCATGGAGTACGGCGGCATCACCCCGCTCGGGCTGCCGGACGGCTGGCCCGTCCTGGTGGACGCGGCCGTCGTCGACCTGCCGTACGTGCTCGTCGGCAGTGGCCGGCGGCGCGGCAAGCTGCTGGTGCCGGGCAAGGCGTTCGCGGAACTGCCGCATGCCGCGGTGCTGGAGGGGCTGGGGATCTCCTGAGCTACGCCGCGATGTGGTGGGCCAGGGGGAGATGGGGGTCGCTCTCGCCCGGCGCCGGTTCCGGATCCGCGTGCACCAGGGCCGCGGTCAGGCGCGGTACCGCGTGCAGCAGCGCGTGCTCGGCGTCCACGGCGATGCGGTGGGCTTCGCGCACCGTCGCGTCACCGTCCACCACGACCGCCACCTCGGCGCGCAGCCGGTGACCGATCCAGCGCAGCCGCAGCTCACCCACCCCGCGCACCCCGGGCACCTCGGTCAGGGCCCGCTCGGCCCGGTCGACCAGCACCGGGTCGACGGCGTCGAGTACCCGGCGGAACACCTCCCGGGCCGCGTCCCGCAGTACCAGGACGATCGCCGCGGTGATCAGGAGCCCGACGACCGGGTCCGCCAGTTGCCATCCGAGGGCGGAGCCTCCGGCGCCCAGCAGTACGGCCAGCGAGGTGAAGCCGTCGGTACGGGCGTGCAGCCCGTCGGCGACCAGCGCGGCCGAGCCGATGGAGCGGCCGACGCGGATGCGGTAGCGGGCCACCCACTCGTTGCCCGCGAAGCCGACGAGGGCGGCCACGGCGACCACCGGCACGTGCGCGACCGGGCGTGGATCCAGCAGCCGGTCCACAGCCGTCCAGCCGGCGAAGGCCGCGGACGCCGCGATCGTCAGCACGATCACCAGACCGGCCAGGTCCTCGGCCCGGCCGTAGCCATAGGTGAAACGGCGCGTGGCCGCGCGCCGGCCCAGCACGAAGGCGATCCCGAGCGGGACGGCGGTCAGCGCGTCCGCGGTGTTGTGCACCGTGTCCCCGAGCAGCGCCACCGACCCGGAGACGGCCACCACGGCCGCCTGGGCCAGCGCCGTCACACCGAGGACGGCGAGCGAGACCCAGAGTGCCCGCATCCCGCGGGCCGACGACTCCAGGGCGGAGTCGACCTTGTCGGCCGTCTCGTGGGAGTGCGGGGCGAGGAGGTGGGTCATCCGGTGGCGCAGGCCGCGCGGGCGCCCGTGGCCGTGCCCGTCGTCGTGCCCATGGGTGTGGCCATGAGAGTGGGAGTGCTCGTGCCGGTCGCTCACGTGGATCCCCTTCCGGTGCGCGCGAGAGTGGACGTACCCGTCCCGGGGCGCCATTATGTGCGTATGAGCGCACGCATGCACCTCTCATCTGCGCATGATGCGCATCCGCGCAGCCCCGGCGAGGAGCAGTTCGCCCTCGCGGCGGAGCTCCTCGGCCTGCTGGGCGACCGCACCCGGCTCGCCCTGCTGCACGCGCTGACCGGGGGAGAGGCCGACGTCACGACCCTCACCGAGGCGTGCGGGGCTGCCCGGCCGGCCGTCAGCCAGCACCTGGCGCGACTGCGTCTCGCGGGCCTGGTGAGCACCCGCAAGGAGGGCCGCCGGGTGATCTACGCCCTGCGCGACGGTCATCTGCGCCGGCTCGTCGACGAGGCGCTGAACGTGGCCGACCACCGCCTCCGCGACCGTCCCCCGCACGACTGAGTCAGTACCGCGCGGCCGTCCCCAGATACTGCTCGGCGAAGGCGGCCGCCGCCGCGGGCGAGGTGAACAGGCGGCGCAGCCGGGCGACGGTGGTTCCCGCGCGGAACGGGTCGCCCGCCGCCGTGCCGTGGTACACCTCGGACAGCCACTGCGAGAACTCCTGGTAGTCCCACACCCGCCGCAGGCACGCCTCCGCATAGCCGTCGAGGCCGCTGCCGTCCCCGGTGGTCAGCCGCGCGACCAGGGCGTCACCGAGCAGGAAGGCGTCGTGCAGGGCGAGGTTCATGCCCTTGGCGGCGATGGGGGCGACCAGATGGGCCGCGTCGCCGGCGAGCAGGAGCCGGCCGTGCACCATCGGCTCGACCACGTAGTCGTGCATCTCCAGGACGCGCTTCTCGATCAGCCGCCCCTCGGTCAGCGGCGGCGCACCGGCCGCCCCGAGCCGCTGCCGGAGCTCCGACCAGACACGCTCGTGCGGCCAGTTCTCCGGAGCGTCACCCGGCGGGCACTGCAGGTAGTAGCGGGTCACCTCCGGGCTGCGGGGCATCTGGCCGGCGAAGCCGCGCGCGTGGCAGCCGAACAGCACGCAGTCGGCGGACGGCGGCGCCTCGGCGAGCAGGGCCAGCCAGCCGATGCCGTAGTCGTGGCGCGCGATCCGGACCCGCTCGGGCGGGAGCGACGCCCGGCTCACCCCGCGCGCCCCGTCGCAGCCGGCGACGAAGTCGCAGTGCACTTCCTGGCGTTCACCCGTCTCGGGGCAGGTGTACGACACCCGTGGCCGGTCGGTGTCGAGGTCGTGGATCCGCACGTCACGGACCCCGAAGCGGATGTGCCCGCCCCGGACGTCGGCGTACTCGCGCACCAGGTCCGTCACCAGCA
The DNA here is from genome assembly GCF_042955185.1 of Streptomyces sp. NPDC012474. Taxonomy (NCBI): domain Bacteria; kingdom Bacillati; phylum Actinomycetota; class Actinomycetes; order Kitasatosporales; family Streptomycetaceae; genus Streptomyces; species Streptomyces sp. NPDC012474. The sequence continues at coordinate 202,523 of NZ_JBIBEP010000012.1, read as the reverse complement.
ACGGCTGCGGGTAGACGAAGTGGTGACTGCCCGTCAGCCGGCCGTAGGGGAACCGGAAGCGCTCCCCGTCGAAGCGGAACTCGCACGCGGTGTGCAGCTCCGCGCGGTCCAGCAGGTGCGGGCGAGGCCCCGCTTCTCCAGGCCGCGTACGGCCCATTCCTCGATGACCCCGGCCCGCGGCCGCTGTTCGACGACATCGCGGGTCTCCGTCTCCAGCACCAGGCAGTGCACGGACGCGGCCCGCAGGATGTTGCCGACGGTCAGGCCCGCGGGACCGGCACCCACGACGACGACCGGAAAGCGTTGTGGCGCGCCGGAGTTGGCCGGCGGAACGGGGCGGGTCATGCGCACATTATGGAGGCCGGCCTCAGTGGACGGGCACCTCCTCGACGGGCACCTCCTCGATGCTCCGCTCGATCTCCCCGGCCGGCGAGGCCGAGGCCCGCGCCCAGTAGTAGACCGCCAGCGAGAACACCGTGACGACCAGCATGTCCCACCACAGTCCGAGGTGCCCCTGGCCGCCGAAGCCGCCCTGCCAGGCCCGAGCCGATGATGGAACCGACCGACGCCCACATGAGCCCGATCAGCCCGACATCCCGGCGCAGGCCGTCTCTTTCCATGGATACGGGGCCTCTCGAAGACGAACTCGGGGAGTCCGGGGAGCAAGAGGCCTCAGGTTAGGAATCGGCCGGCCGGTCGCAGGAGACGAGTTGTGCACCCTTGACCCGGTGCGGGTGTTTCCTGGGGAACGCTTCAGGATTCCTGTACGCGGTGATGAGACAGCCGTGGGATCTCGATCGCCGGGCAGCGGTCCATCACCATCTCCAGGCCCGCCGCGCGGGTCCGGTCGTACGCCGCCTCGTCGATGACACCCAGCTGGAACCAGACGCCCTTCGCGCCCTTGGTGACCGCCTCGTCCGCGACGGCCCCGGCGAGGTCGCTGTTCACGAACACGTCGACGACGTCCACGTCGAAGGGGATGTCCGCCAGGCTCGCGTACCCCTTCTCCCCGTGCACCGTCTCCGCCTTCGGATGCACCGGCACGACGCGCTTGCCGAAGCGCTGGAGCACGGCGGCCACACCGTACGCCGCCCGCTGCCGGTTCGACGACAGGCCCACCACGGCCCAGGTGTCGCCCAGCTCGGTGAGGATCCTGCGGACCGTTGCCTCGTCGCCGTACACCGGCGGCCTCCTCGAGAGTCGTGGACGAGCTGCTCTCCGGGCAACAACGCGGGACGCGCGGTGATTCCCCGGGACCTCCGTGATAACTTGCCGAGGCCAGTCGAACCCATGTACGTGGGTCAGGGAATCCGGTGTGAATCCGGAACTGACGCGCAGCGGTGAGGGGGACGGGCGGGGCCTCGGCCACTGGACTCCCTCGCGGACGTCCGGGAAGGCGCCCCGATCCGGATGAACCCGAGTCCGAAGACCTGCTGGCGGCCCCCGCGGCCGCGTGCGGCGGGGGAGCACCGTACGACCGGGCTCCGCGAATGGGCCCTCGACGCCTGAGGACTGGTTTTCCGTGCCCCTCGCCCGACCCGCCCGTGCCGCCGTCCTGCTCGCGGCCGGCTCCCTGCTCCTGACCGGCTGCGGCGGCACCGCGTCCACCGACGCCAAGCCTGCCGTCACCCTCACCAACTGCGGGCACGAGGTCCGTGTCGCGGCCCCGCCGCAGCACGCCGTGTCCCTCAACCAGGGCACCACCGAGATCCTGCTCTCCCTCGGCCTGGCCGACCGCCTCGTGGGCACGGCCACCTGGACCGACCCCGTGATGAAGGGGTTGGGGAAGGCCGAAGCCGAGGTGCCGCGCATCGCCGACAACACCCCGTCCTTCGAGCGCGTCCTGGACACCGAACCCGACTTCGTCGCCGCGTCCTTCGTCTCCACCCTCGGCAAGGGCGGCGTCGCCACCCGCGAGCAGTTCGAGAAGCTCGGCGTGCCCACCTACGTCTCCCCGTCCGACTGTGCCGGCAAGGACAACTCGGGCGGCGGCGACGGCGCACGCGACAAGGCCCTGGGCATCGACACCGTCTACGGCGAGGTACGGGACCTCGCGACCGTGTTCGGGGTGCAGGAACGCGGCGACACGCTCGTGGCCTCCCTCCGTCAGCGCATGCAAAAGGCCACGGCGGGCGCCGACGCCTCCGACGTCACCCTCCTCTACTGGTTCGCGAACTCCGAGTCGCCCTACATGGCGGGCTGTTGCGGAGCGCCCGGCATCATCACCCGCGCCCTCGGTGCGAAGAACGTCTTCGACGACACGCACGAGGAGTGGCCGCAGATCAACTGGGAGACGGTCGCCGACCGCGACCCCGACGTCCTCGTCATCGGCGATCTGACCCGCAGGTCCCAGACCGCCGAGTCCGCCGCGCGGAAGATCGCCTTCCTGGAGTCCAATCCGGTCACCAGGAACATGGACGCCGTCCGGCACAAGCGGTACGTGCTGCTCAGCGGACAGGCCATGAACCCGACCATCCGCACGGTCGAGGGCGTGGAGCGGGTGGCCGCCGGGCTGCGCCGGTTCGGGCTGGTGAAGTGACCGCCGGGAGTGTGCCGGGTGCCGGGGCCCGGCCCCGGCGGGGGAACGGGCTCGCTCTGGGCGCGGCCGGGGCGATCGCGCTCGTCGCCTCCCTCGCCGTGGCCATCACCATCGGTCCCGCCGACATCAGGGTCGCCGACGTGTGGTCCGTCGTGGCGGCCCGCCTCGGCCTCGGCGACCCGGAGCTGACGCCGATCCGGGACGGGATCGTCTGGCAGCTGCGGCTGCCCCGCACCCTGCTCGCGGCCGTGTGCGGAGCCGGTCTCGCCGTCTGCGGGGCGGTGATGCAGTCGCTGCTGCGCAACCCGCTCGCCGACCCCTTCGTGCTCGGGGTGTCCTCGGGCGCCTCCACCGGAGCGGTCCTGGTGGTCGTGCTCGGCGCGGGCGGCGGTGCCCTCTCGGTGTCCGCGGGCGCGTTCCTCGGCGCCCTGCTGTCGTTCGCGCTGGTGCTGCTGCTCAGCCACACCCTCGGCGGTACCACCGACCGGGTCGTCCTCGCGGGTGTCGCCGCCATGCAGCTCTTCTCGGCCCTCACCTCGTTCGTCGTGATGACCTCCGCCGATGCCGAGACGACCCGCGGCGTGCTGTTCTGGCTCCTCGGATCACTCGGCGGCGTCGGCTGGACCGACGTGTGGCTGTGCCTGGCCGTGCTGGCCGTGGCGCTGGTGGTGTGCCTGTCCCACGCCCGCACCCTCGACGCCTTCGCCTTCGGGCAGGACGCGGCGGCCGCGCTCGGGGTGTCCGTCGCCCGCACCCGCCTGGTGCTGCTGTGTGTCACGGCCCTGCTCACGGCCGCGCTGGTCAGCTCGGCCGGCGCGATCGGCTTCGTGGGACTGGTCCTGCCGCACGCCGCCCGGGCACTGACCGGCCCGGGGCACGCGCGGCTGCTGCCGGTCACCGCCCTCGCGGGAGCGGTGTTCCTGGTGTGGGTGGACACCCTCGCCCGGACGGTCCTCGAACCACAGGAGGTTCCGGTGGGGGTCGTGACGTCGCTGATCGGGGTGCCGGCGTTCGTGGCGGTGCTGTACCGGACGAGGAGGGCACGGTGAGCTGCGCGGACGCCCCGGCGGGAACCGGGCTGCGGGCCGACCGGGTCAGCCGCCGTGCCGACGGGCATCTCATCCTGGACGGCGTCGCCCTCGCGCCGGAGACCGGCTCCACGGTCGGCGTCCTCGGCCCCAACGGCTCCGGCAAATCCACCCTGCTGCGGCTGCTGGCCGGGCTGCTCACACCGACCTGCGGAGTCGTCACCCTCGACGGCACACCGCTGGGCGATCTGCCCCGCCGTACGGTCGCGCGCCGCCTCGCCGTCGTCGAGCAGCAGTCGGACACCCAGGTCGAGCTGACGGTCGAGGACGTGGTGCGGCTCGGCCGCGTCCCGCACCGCCGCGCCTGGACGCCCGCCGCCGCCGACGACGAGCGGGCGGTGCGTGCCGCCCTGGAACGCACGGGTCTCGACGAACGTTCCGGCCGGCTCTGGCACACCCTCTCGGGCGGTGAACGCCAGCGGGTGCAGATCGCCCGCGCGCTCGCCCAGGAACCCCGCGAGCTCCTCCTCGACGAGCCCACCAACCACCTCGACATCCACCACCAGCTCGACCTGCTCACCCTGGTCACGGGCCTGCCGGTCACCACCGTCGTCGCCCTGCACGACCTCAACCTCGCGGCGACGTACTGTGATCGGATCGTCGTGCTGTGCGCGGGGCGGGTCGTGGCGGAAGGCGCCCCGGAGGACGTCCTCACGGCGGAGCTCATCGCCGAGGTGTACCGGGTGCGGGCCGCCGTCAGCCGCGGAGGGCCCGGGGGCCGGCCCCATGTGCGGTTCCTGGGCACGCTGGGCTGAGAGGAGAGGCCGGGCACGACAGGGGGGCGATTACGCCACGGTGGCCGGAAAACACCGAACCTGCCTGCGTGTGGCCGCCCACCCGCCTACGCTCGCCTCGTGCTGCGCATCATCGACGCCCGGACCGGCGAGCCGGTCGACGCCGCCCCGGCCCGCCGGGGCCTGACCCGTGTCGCGGTGCACGCGTCCGGCTCCGACACGACGAACCTGCGGGTGCTGCTCGTCGGAGACCTGCTCGTCAGGACCCTGGAGCTCGGCGGGACACCGGTGTGGGCGCTGCTGACCGGCGGCCGCCGGCAGGCGGAGCTGCGCGCGGGCGCCGCGGCGCTCGGCATCCGCCCCTTCGAGGACAGCCCCGACGTCGGCGCCGGTCTGGGCGAGGCCCAGGTCGTCCATGTCACCGCCAGGGGCGGACAGACGCCCGACGGGGTGCGGATCGCCGTCGCGCCCGTGGAGCCGGATCCGCCCGGCCACTGCGACCCGGCCGCCCTGCGCCTCGCCCTGATCACCCGTCACCACAGCGCCCCGGTCCGGCTGGACGCGGCCGGGCTCGACGATGCCGGCGCCACCCTCGCCCGCTGGCGCGGTGCGGTCGCCCGCTGGGCACGGCAGCCCTCACGGCCGGTCCCCGACGCCGTGCGGGGGCGGCTGCGCGCCGCCTGGGAGGACGACCTGGACGTTCCCGGCGTGCTGGACGTCCTGCGTCACGTCGAGACCGAGCCGGACCTGGCCGACGGCGCCCGGTTCGAGACCTACGCCTACGCCGACCGGCTCCTCGGCCTGGAACTGACCCGCGATCTGGGAGCTCCGTCATGATCGAACGCGCCGGAGCAAGGCCGCTGCGCCGCCTGGTCGTGCTGCGGCACGCCAAGTCCGCCTGGCCCGCGGACATCGCCGACCACGAACGCCCCCTCGCCCCGCGCGGTCGCCGGGACGCCCCCGCGGCCGGGCGGGCACTGGCCGACGCCGACCTCCTGCCGGACCTGGCGCTGTGCTCCACCGCCGTCCGCGCCCGCGGGACCTGGGACCTGGCCGCCGCCCAGTGGGGCACACCCCCGCCGGTCCGCCACGACCGGCGGCTGTACGCCGCCGGCCCGGCCGGCCTGCTGGCCGTCGTCCACGAGGTGCCGGCCGAGGTGGAGACGCTGCTGCTGATCGGGCACAACCCCGGGCTGGAGGAACTGGTCCTGGCCCTCGCCGGTGACGGCCTCGACGACACCCTGGAGCAGGTCAGTACGAAGTTCCCCACCTCGGCGATCGCCGTGCTGGCCTGGCGCGGCACCGCCTGGCGGGCCCTCGCCCCCGACACCGCACTGCTCACGTCCGTGACCGTGCCCCGGGGCACGAAGAAGTAGCCCGGGCCCCGCGCCGGCATGCGTCCTTTCCAGTGATTGCGCCGGGTCCGCGCTGCGCGCACGTGCCGTGACGGGTACGCCGTCCGCGAGGAACGGCCGTGCCGACCCAGGAGGAGAACAGTCATGCATGCGGTGATGCGGCGGTACGAAGGGGTGACCGACCCGGCTGAGGCGGGACGCCGGGTGAACGAGGAGTTTCTGCCGCTCCTCCGCCAGGTCCCGGGGTTCGTGGCCTACTACTGGATCGACGCCGGCGGCGGTGTGATGGTGTCGGCCGGTGTCTTCCAGGACCGGGCCGGCGCCGAGGAGTCGACGGAGAGGGCGGGGGGGTTCGTACGGGACCGGCTCGCCGAGCTGCTGCCCAACCCGCCCCAGGTCACGGCCGGCGAGGTCGTGGCCCACTCGTAGCGGACGTCCCGGCGGCTCCGGCCGGCCACCCCGCCGGGCGGCCTGCGGCCACGCGACTAGGCTGGCCGGATGCAGGACGAATACCGCACGGTCACCGGTGCCGGCGTGCACGAGACCGAGGTCAACCGCTCCCGCTTCCTGTGCGCCCTCGCCCCGGCCGCCACCGAGCAGGAGGCGCAAGCCTTCATCGCCACGGTCCGCAAGGAGCACGCCGACGCCTCCCACAACTGCTGGGCCTATGTGATCGGCGCCGACGCCTCCGTCCAGAAGGCGAGCGACGACGGCGAGCCGGGCGGCACCGCAGGCGTCCCCATGCTCCAGATGCTGCTGCGCCGCGACATGAGGTACGTCGTCGCCGTCGTCACCCGCTACTTCGGCGGGGCCAAGCTCGGCGCCGGCGGGCTCATCCGCGCGTACGGCGGAGCGGTCGGCGAGGCACTGGACACCATCGGCACCCGCACCCGCCGCCGGTTCCGGCTGGCCACGGTCACCGTCGACCACCAGCGGGCCGGCAAGCTGGAGAACGACCTGCGCTCCACCGGGCGCGAAGTCCGCGACGTGCGCTACGGGGAGGCGGTCACGATCGGGATCGCCCTCCCGGACGCCGACGTGGACGCCTTCCGGTCATGGCTCGCCGACGCCACCGCCGGGACGGCCGGCTTCGAAACGGGCGGGGAGGCGTACGGGGACGCCTGACGGTTCCCCTCCCGAACCGCCCCGCCGTCGCCGACGGGGCAGCGGCCGGCGCAGGTCCGGTCCTCGGCGTCCGCCGCTTTCGGCATCGCAGGCAATGGCCTTTCGGCATCGCGCGCAATGGCCTTTCGCTATCGCCCGCAATGGCCTTACGCGGCAGCGCGCGGAGTGGCCTGCTTCACAGCACAGTTGGGACATACCCCCTGAATTGTCGTCGGGTGGGCGTGGCAGTCCGAGGTTCGTGGTGGACCGGGGCCCACACGCGCTAGCGTGGTGGGTCTGACAGCGGGCGGGACCGGCTCGTGCCGGTGGAGAGCGACAGCAGGGGGAGACATGCGGGCCGGGGCGGCGTCTTGAGGCTGCTGCACACCTCCGACTGGCATCTCGGCCGGGCCTTCCACCGGGTGAACATGCTCGGTGCCCAGGCCGAGTTCATCGGCCACCTCGTCACGACCGTGCGGGAGCGGGCCGTGGACGCGGTGGTCGTGTCGGGAGACGTGTACGACCGTGCCGTGCCGCCGCTCGCCGCGGTCGAGCTGTTCGACGACGCCCTGCACCGCCTCGCCGCTCTCGGCGTGCCCACGGTGATGATCTCCGGGAACCACGACTCGGCCCGCCGGCTGGGCGTCGGCGCCGGGCTGATCGGGCGGGCCGGCATCCATCTGCGGACCGAGCCGTCGGCGGCCGGCACCCCCGTGGTGCTGGCCGACGCCGACGGGGAGGTCGCCTTCTACGGGCTGCCCTACCTCGAGCCGGCCCTGGTGAAGGACGAGTTCGGTGTGGAGAAGGCCGGACACGAGACCGTGCTCGACGCCGCCATGGACCGGGTCCGCGCCGACCTCGCCGCCCGCCCGGCCGGCACCCGCTCCGTCGTCCTCGCGCACGCCTTCGTCACCGGCGGCGAACCCAGCGACAGCGAGCGGGACATCACCGTCGGCGGCGTCGCCGCGGTACCGGCCGGGGTGTTCGACGGCGTCGACTACGTGGCGCTCGGGCATCTGCACGGCTGCCAGACCCTCACCGACCGCGTCCGCTACTCCGGCTCCCCGCTGCCCTACTCCTTCTCCGAGGCCGCCCACCGCAAGAGCATGTGGCTCGTCGACCTGGCCGCGGACGGCTCCGTCGACGCCGAGCGCGTCGACTGCCCGGTGCCCCGCGCCCTGGCCCGGATCCGCGGCACACTGGAAGACCTGCTCGCCGACCCGGAACTGACCCGGCACGAGGAGGCGTGGGTCGAGGCGACCCTCACCGATCCCATTCGTCCGGCCGACCCGATGGCCCGGCTCGCCGCCCGCTTCCCGCACACGCTCAGCCTCGTCTTCGACCCCGACCGCGACGAGGACGAGTCCGAGGTGTCGTACGCCCGGCGTCTCGCCGGCCGCAGCGACCAGGAGATCGCCGAGGACTTCGTCGCCCACGTGCGCGGCGCCGGCCCCGACGCGCGCGAACAGGGCGTGCTGCGGGACGCGTTCGACGCCGTACGGGCCGACGAGACCGTCCGGGAGGTGGCCCGGTGAGGCTCCACCGGCTCACGGTCACCGCCTTCGGGCCCTTCGGAGGCACCCAGACCGTCGACTTCGACGACCTGTCGAGCGCCGGGCTGTTCCTGCTGCACGGCCCCACCGGCGCGGGCAAGACATCCGTCCTCGACGCCGTCTGCTACGCCCTCTACGGCTCGGTACCGGGCGCCCGGCAGGGCGCCGGGCAGGGCACGACCCTGCGCAGCGACCACGCCACCCCCACGACCCGCACCGAGGTCACCCTCGACCTCACCGTCGCCGGGCGGCGCCTGCAGGTCACCCGCCAGCCGCCCTGGGAGCGCCCCAAGAAGCGCGGCACCGGCACGACCCTGGACAAGGCCCAGACGTGGCTGCGCGAGTACGACGCGACGGCAGGGGCCTGGAAGGACCTCAGCCGCTCCCACCAGGAGATCGGTGAGGAGATCACCCAGCTCCTCGGCATGAGCCGGGAGCAGTTCTGCCAGGTCGTGCTGCTGCCGCAGGGCGACTTCGCCCGGTTCCTGCGCGCCGACGCCGAGGCCCGCGGCAAGCTGCTGGGCCGCCTGTTCGACACCCGCCGCTTCGCCGACGTCGAGAAGCGCCTGGCCGAGCGCCGCCGCGCCACCGAGGCCCAGGTACGGGACGGGGACGCGGAGCTGCTGGCCGACGCCCACCGCATGCAGCAGGCCGCGGGCGACGCCATGGAGCTGCCCGGCCACGCCCCGGGCGAACCAGGGCTCGCCGATGCCGTCCTGAGCGCGGCCGCCGTCGCCCGCAGCACCGCCCGCGAGCAGCTCACCGTCGCCGCCTGCACGCTCACCGCCGCCGAGTCCGCGCAGGCCGCCGCCGGCCGCGCCCTGGACGACGCCCGCGAACTGGACCGGCTCCAGCGGCGGTTCGCCCAGGCACGGGAACGAGCGGCGAGTCTGGAGCAGGGAGCCGAGGCCTACCGGGAGGCGCAGGCGCTCATGGAGCGGGCCCGCAAGGCCGAAGCCGTCGCCCCCGCCCTGGACCTGCGGGAATCCTCCGAAGCCGAACACCGCCGGGCAGCCGCCGCCGAGGCACGCGCGCGTGCCCTGCTGCCGGAGACCTTCGCCGACGCGGGTGCGGCCGGACTCGCCTCCGCCGCCCGCCGGACCGCCGAGGAACTGGGCGGCCTCGACTCGGCCCGCCGCGCCGAGCGGCGACTGGCCGAACTCCTCGACGAGCGCGCCGGCCTGGACCGCCAGGAGCACGCCGACGCCGACCTCCTGCAGGAGGCGGAGGCCTGGCTCGACGGCTGGGAGGAGACGCGCACCGCCCTCCAGACGCGAGTCGACTCCGCCCAGAAGGACGCCGCCCTCGCCGAGCAGCTCGCCGTACTGCGCGAGCCCGCGCGCCAGCGGCTGCGGGCGGCCCGCCTGCGCGACCAGCTCGCCCACGACACCGACCAGGCGGTCGAACGGGCCCGCACCGCGCAGGAAGGGACACTACGGGCCAAGCAGCACTGGCTCGACCTCAAGGAACAGCGCCTGAACGGCATCGCCGCCGAACTGGCCGCGAACCTCACCGACGGCGAACCCTGCGCCGTCTGCGGCGCCACCGAGCACCCCGCCCCCGCCCGCAAGGACGCCGGGCACGTCGACCGCGAGGCGGAGGAACACGCCCTCACCGCCTACCAGCGCGCCGACGAACAGCACACCGAGGACGAGCGGCGCCTCGGGGCCGTACGGGAGGCACTGGCCGCCGCCACCGCGGAGGCCGGTGACACGCCCACCGGTCAACTCGCCCGGGAAGTCGAGGAGCTGGAGGAGCGGTACGCGCGGGCCCGCAGCGCGGCAGCCGAGCTGCACGCCGCGCAGGAGCGCCTGCGACAGGCCGGGCACGAACGCGAACGGCGCCTCGCCGCCCGGCAGGAGGCCGCCGTACGCACCGCGTCCCGGGTCGGCCACCGGGAGCGGCTGGACCGCGAACGGGCCACTCTGGAGGAGGAGCTGGACCGGGTACGGGGCTCCCTGGACAGTGTCGCCGCTCGTGCGGCACAGCTGGAGCGGCGAACCGCGCTGCTCACGGAGGCCGCCGACGCCGCCCGGGCCGCCGAGGACAGCGCCCGGCGGCTCAAGGACGCCGACGCCCGGCTCGCCGACGCCGCCTTCCGTGCCGGCTTCGAGACGCCGCAGGCCGCGTCCGCCGCCCTCCTCGGCAACGCCGCCCACCGTGAGCTGCAACACCGCCTGGACGCCTGGCAGCACGAGGAGGCCGCCGTCCGGGCCGTCCTCACCGAGGCCGACACGGCCGCCGCGGCCCGCGAGCCGCGGGCCGACCCGGACGCGGCGCAGCGGACGGCCGACGAGGCGGACCGGCGGCTGCGCCACGCCGCCTCCGCCCACGACGCCGCCCGCCGCCGCTGTACGGAACTCGACCGGCTGTCCGCCCGGGCGACCGCCTCCGTGCGCCGGCTGGCGCCGCTGCGCGAGGAGTACGACCGTGTCGCCCGGATGGCCGGTCTGGCCGCCGGCACCTCGGCGGACAACGAACGCCGGATGCGCCTGGAGTCGTACGTCCTCGCGGCCCGGCTGGAGCAGGTCGCCGCCGCCGCGACCGTACGGCTGCGCCGCATGTCGTCCGGCCGCTACACCCTCGTCCACTCGGACGACCGCACCGGACGCGGCCGCAGCGGGCTCGGACTGCACGTCGTGGACGCCTGGACCGGCCGCGAACGCGACACGGCGACCCTGTCGGGCGGCGAGACGTTCTTCGCCTCACTGGCCCTGGCCCTCGGCCTCGCGGACGTCGTCACGGACGAGGCCGGCGGGGTGCGGCTGGACACCCTCTTCATCGACGAGGGCTTCGGCAGCCTCGACGACCAGACCCTCGACGAGGTCCTCGACGTCCTCGACTCCCTGCGCGAACGCGACCGCAGCGTAGGCATCGTCAGCCATGTGCCCGACCTGCGGCGGCGGATCCACGCCCAGCTGGAGGTCGTCAAGGGCCGGTCCGGATCGGCACTGCGGCAGCGCGGCGTCTGAGGTCAGCGGCCCAGGGGGCGCCGGGGGAGGGGCGAGGAGCACACCACGCTCGTCGTCACCGAGCCCAGCTCCCCGGTCTTCCCCGACACCTCGGGCGCGCGAGGGCCTGGCGTTCGAGACGTGGCGGGGCCGCGAGCGCCGGGCCCGCGGACTCGCCGACGGCGCCCGTGGACACCGGTGACTGCGGCTGCCGAACCCCCGATCCTTTGCCGCGAGTTGACCCTGTAGGTTCTTGCGCCATGGTGCGATACGCGGAGCCGGGCGCAGTGGAATGGGTGGAGTCGGGCGGCGGGCCGCTGATAGCGGTACCCGAGACCGTCCTGCCGTTCTGGGCGGGCGCCGACGGCGAGGAGACGGCCTCGGACTACGACCGGGCCTGCGAGGTGGACGGCCACGTCGGCCTCCTCCCGGTCGGCGACTGCACCGCCCTGGTCCTGGGTGACGAGCCCGCCTCGACCGCCTATCTGCCCGAACACGGCATGTTCGTCCGCTGGTGCGCCGGCGACTCGGAGGACGAGCTGCTGGCGAGCGTCCCGCCGGCCGTCGACGGCGCGGAGTGGGAGCCGGAGGTGCACTGGGAGGTGCCGGGCACGGTCCTCCTGTTCGACGCGGCCTGGCCCGGGTCACAGCCGTCGGGGTCCGAGCACGTGCGGGTGGCCCTGGAACCGGGCCGGTACGCCGTGCGCGCGGCGAGGGTCCAGCCCGGCCCGGAGACCTGGCTCGGCCTGGTCCAGCTCCGGCTGCTCGCGCGGAGGTGACCCGGCGTCACCGACGGGAAAACCGCGTGCGCCGGGCGGCCGGCCCGATCACGATGAACCCATGCCACGTCTTCCCCTCCCCACCCCTGAGGAACTGCGCCGCGACCCCCTGCCCCTGCGCGGCCGTACCGCGCTGGTCACCGGAGCCAGCCGCCGCGGCGGCATCGGGCACGCCGTGGCCCGCCGCCTGGCCGCCCACGGCGCGAGCGTCTATCTGCACCACCATCTCCCGCACGACGCCGGCCGGCCCTGGGGCGCCGACCGCCCCGAGGACGTCCTAGCGTCCGTGCGCGCCGCAGCCGGCGACCCCGGCGCCCGGATCGTCGCGGGCCCCGGCGACCTGGCCGACCCGGACGTGCCCGCCGAACTCGTCACCAGGGCCGCCGAAGCCCTCGGCGGACGCCTCGACATCCTCGTCGCCAACCAAGCACAGAGCGGGTTCGACGGCTCCCTGGACGAGACCGGCGCGGAGATGCTCGACCGGCACTGGGCGGTCGACACCCGCGCGGTCCTGCTGCTCATCCAGGCCCATGCCCGGTTGCGGCCCCCCGGCCCCGGAGGCCGGGTGGTGATGATGACCTCCGGCCAGGACATCGCGGGCGGCATGCCGGGCGAGATCGCCTACGCCCTCCAGAAGGGCGCCCTCGCTTCGATCACCCGCTCCCTGTCGACCACGCTCGTCGAGCAGGGCATCACGGTCAACACCGTCAACCCCGGCCCCGTGGACACGGACTACCTGACCGGCGAGGACTATGAGGCGGTCGCCGCCCGCTTCCCCTCGGGGCGGTGGGGCATGCCCGACGACCCGGCCCGCCTCATCGCCTGGCTCGCGACCGACGAGGCGGGCTGGATCACCGGGGAGGTCATCAGCTCCGAGGGCGGATTCCGGCACTGATCACAGGGCCGACGAGCTGACTGCAGGGCTGACGATCCGACCGCAGGGCTGACGAGCTGTTAGGGGTCCTTTCACTATGAGCGTCCGATCAGGTCGCGTGGTCTGGTGCCGTGCATCGCAAGGCGCCGGAGCGGCCTCGATGGGGGTCCCCCCTGTTCGAGCGAAGCCGAGAGCTTGGGGGAGGAGCCACGTGGACGTTTCGGCAACGCGGCGAGGTGCGGTGCCAGGCCGCGCGACCCGGACGGGCATAGTGAAAGGACCCCTTACAGGGCGGACAGCTCGTCCACCAGATCGTCCAGTCCCAGCGATCCCTGCGACAGCGCGGCCATGTGCCATGCCTTCGGGTCGAAGGAGTCGCCGTGGCGGGCGCGGGCGTTCTCGCGGCCCAGGAGCCAGGCCCGTTCGCCGAGCTTGTAGCCGATGGCCTGGCCCGGCATGGACAGGTAGCGGGTCAGCTCGCTCTCCACGAAGTCCGCGGGCCGGCTGCTGTGCGAGCCGAAGAACTCCTGTGCCAGCCCGGCCGTCCAGCGCTCTCCGGGGTGGAAGGGCGAGTCGTCCGGGATCGTCAGCTCCAGGTGCATGCCGATGTCGATGATGACGCGCACGGCCCGCATCATCTGCGCGTCCAGGTAGCCGAGGCGGCGCTCCGGGTCGGTCAGGAAGCCCAGTTCGTCCATGAGCCGCTCCGCGTACAGCGCCCAGCCCTCGGCGTTGGCGCTCACCATGCCGACGCTCGCCTGGTAGCGGGAGAGGTTCTCCGCCACGTGCTTCCACTGGGCCAGCTGGAGGTGGTGGCCGGGCACGCCCTCGTGGTACCAGGTCGACACCAGGTCGTAGACCGGGAAGCGCGTCTCGCCCATGGTGGGCAGCCAGGTGCAGCCGGGGCGCGAGAAGTCGTCCGAGGGGGGCGTGTAGTAGGGGGCCGCGGCGCTGCCCGGAGGGGCGATGCGGGACTCCACCCGGCGCACCCGCTCGGCCAGGTCGAAGTGGGTGCCGTCGAGCGCGTCCATCGCCTCGTCCATGAGGCTCTGCAGCCAGTCGCGGACCTCGTCGACGCCCTCGATGTGCGTGCCCTGCTCGTCGAGGTGGGCCAGCGCCTCCCACGGGGTGCCGGTGCCGGCGCCGGGCAGGATCTTCTCGGCCTCGGTCTTCATCTCGCCGAGGAGGCGGTGGTACTCGGACCAGCCGTAGGCGTACGCCTCGTCCAGGTCGAGGTCCGTGCCGTTGAAGTAGCGCACCCAGCGCGCGTACCGCTCCCGGCCCACCACGTCCGGCGCGCCCTCGATCGCCGGGGCGTACTCGTCCCGCATCCAGTCGCGCAGCCGGGCGACGGCCTCGGTGGCCGAGCGGGCGGCGGCGTCCAGTTCGGACCGCAGGGCCTCGGGTCCTGCGGCCGCGTACTGCTCGAACCAGCCGTGGCCCTCGCCGTCCGCGTCGGCCCACTCGCCCAGCTGCCGCACGAACGTGGCCGTGGCGCGGGGCCCGCCGTACAGCTTCCGCTCCAGACCGAGCGCCAGGGACTCCCGGTAGCCCTCCAGCGCCGCAGGCACCGCGCGCAGCCGCTCGGCGATCGCCGTCCAGTCCTCCTCCGACTGCGCCGGCGTCACGGTGAACACCTGCCGCACCGCGTGGGCGATCGAGCTCAGGTTGCTGACGGAACGCAGGCTCTCGTCGGCCTCGTGCACCGCGAGTTCGGCACCCAGCCGCTCGCGCAGCAGCCGCGCGCACCGGCGCTCGATGTCACGGTCCGCGCCGGGCAGCCGCTCGGCCTCGTCCAGCCGGGCCAGCGTCCGGCGCGCCAGCTCCGCGAGTGCCTCCTGGCCCGCGGGCGAGGTGTCGGGCAGCCTGCTCGAACTCTCCTTGTCGCCGAGGAAGGTGCCGGTGATCGGGTCGAGGGCGACGAGCTCGTCGACGTACGCGTCGGCGACCTCACGGGGCAGCTGGCTCTTGATCTCAGACATGCGGCCATCCTCGTACGACGGACCGCACACGTCACGCGGATTGAGCCGAGGGCGAAGGCGGCAGCAGCGGCCCGCACTCCCACTGCTGGAAGATCAGCCGGGTCTCCACCCGCGCCACCTCCCGCCGCGACGTGAACCCGTCCAGCACCAGCCGCTGCAGATCGGCCATGTCGGCGACCGCGACATGGACCAGATAGTCGTCCGGGCCGGTCAGGTGAAACACCGTCCGCGACTCCGGCAGGGCCCGGATCCGTTCCACGAACGGCCCCACCAGCTCCCGCCGATGCGGCCTGACCTGCACCGACAGCAGGGCCTCAAGTCCTCGTCCCAGCTTGGCCGGATCCAGCTCCAGCCGGTGCCCGAGGATCACGCCCGAGCGGCGCAGCCGCGTCACCCGGTCCAGACACGTCGACGGCGCCACCCCGACCTGCGCGGCGAGATCCCGGTACGTCGCCCGGGCGTCGTTCTGCAACAGCCGCAGCAGATGGAGATCCACCGGATCCAGTACGACAGATTCAGCCATCGGCCGAACGTAGCACGGGGTTCTCGCGCTGCTGCCCGGCCGATGTTCACCCTTTCCATCATGGACATGGACACAACGAGTACGCGCGCCCACGACGGCGTCCGCACCGCACCGCGAGCCCTCGCCACCGAGGCCGTGCACGCCGGGCGTGACGACCTCGCCCGCCAGGGGCTGCACGCCCCGCCGATCGACCTGTCCACCACCTACCCGTCGTACGACAGCCGCGGCGAGGCGGCCCGCATCGACGCGTTCGCCACCACCGGTGCCGAGCCGGACGGCCCGCCCGTCTACGGGCGGCTGGGCAACCCGACCGTCGCCCGCTTCGAGACGGCCCTGGCCCGTCTCGAAGGGACCGAGGCGGCGGTGGCGTTCGCCAGCGGCATGGCGGCGCTGAGCGCCGTCCTCCTCGTCCGCGGCTCGATGGGCCTGCGCCACGTCGTCGCCGTACGCCCCCTCTACGGCTGCAGCGACCACCTGCTGACCGCCGGGCTGCTGGGCTCGGAGGTGACCTGGACCGACCCCGCCGGCGTCGCCGGCGCGCTGCGCCCGGACACCGGCCTGGTCATCGTCGAGTCCCCGGCCAACCCCACCCTCGCCGAGGTCGACCTGCGGGCCGTCGCGCACGCCTGCGGCTCGGTGCCTCTGCTCGTGGACAACACCTTCGCCACCCCCGTCCTCCAGCGCCCCGCCGAGCACGGCGCGCGGCTGGTGCTGCACAGCGCCACCAAGTACCTCGGCGGTCACGGCGACGTGCTCGCGGGCGTGGTCGCCTGCGACGAGGAGTTCGCGGGCCGGCTGCGCCAGGTGCGCTTCGCCACGGGCGGCGTCCTGCACCCGTTGGCCGGCTACCTGCTGCTGCGCGGTCTGTCCACGCTCCCCGTCCGGGTCCGGGCGGCCTCCGCCACGGCGGCCGAACTGGCCCACCGCCTCGCCGCCGACCCGCGGGTGGCCCGTGTGCACTACCCGCGCATCGGCGGCGCGATGGTCGCCTTCGAGGTGTACGACGACCCGCACGAGGTCATCGCGGGCGTCCGCCTGATCACCCCGGCGGTGAGCCTCGGCAGCGTGGACACCCTGATCCAGCATCCGGCCTCCATCAGCCACCGCATCGTCGACGCGGACGACCGCAAGCGGGCCGGGGTGAGCGACCGGCTCCTGCGCATGTCGGTGGGCCTGGAGGACGTCGAGGACCTGTGGTCGGATCTCGACCAGGCGCTGGGGCGCCCCGACAGGGGCGCGGGGAACTGCGCGACAAGCCACAGCGAACCCGCGCCCGCCCACTGACGAACGCCCCTACGGCGCGGAGGCGCTCCCGAGTTCCTCCGCACTCGTCACGACCGCCTCACCCAGCCTCGCCGTGATGACCAGCGTCCCCTCCTCGACCTGGTAGTCGAGAGGCAGCCCCAGCCCTCGCATGGCGGCGACCATCCCCGTGTTGGACGCCTGCGTCACGGCGTACACGCTGGAGCACCCCGCCTCGACGGCCATGGCCACCAGCCGCGACAGCAACTCCGCCCCGACGCCCCGCCGCTGCCACGCGTCCTCGACGAGCAGCGCGACCTCCGTCTCGTCCCCGTCCCACAGGAGGTGACCGAGCCCGACGATCCGCCCCGAGGCCGTCTGCACGGCGAGGGTGCGGCCGTAGCGCGGACTGAGCAGGTGGCCGAGGTACCGGTCGGCGTCACGGACGGGCCCGTGATAGCGCAGCTCCAGGGTGCGGGCCGAGCACCGCTCGTGCATCGCCCTGGCCGCTTCGAGGTCACGTGTGTCGGCCCGCCGCACGGTGATGTCGCTGCCCTCGGCGAGCGTGAGCAGGTCCCGTCCGTGCGGCAGGCGCGGTCCGAGCCGGGCGTCCAGTTCCACCAGCGCCCTGGCCCGGGCGAACTCGGTCGGGGTGAACGGCAGGTACGGCCGTTCCACGATGATCACTCCGCCTTCCGGGGCGCGCAGCCGCATCACCGTGCCGTCGAGGGCGCCCTCCACCGCAAGGCCGCCCGGCGCCCGGCCGCCACCGGCCGGAGCCGGCCGGGACCGGATCGTGCACCGGCCCAGCAACTGCCGCAGGGCCAGTGGCAGTTCCGCCGAGTCCAGGGCCGTGCGGGCGGCGAGTCCGAGAACCCGGGTCGGCGCGTCCACGAGGTCGTGGGAGTCGGCCCGCTCGATCCAGGTGTCGGCGCCGCCGGCCGATTCGACGGCCGTGGTGATCGCGGACACCGGCAGGGTGGCAGGGCCTCGCAGCAGGAACTCGTCGACCGTGCCCTCGGCCAGCGGGTGCGTCTGCAGGCTGAGGATGTCGACGCGCTGCCCGGCCAGGGCGCTGCACAGGGCCGCCAGTGACCCCGGCTCGTCCTGGACGGTGGTCCGCATCCGCCACAGGGTGTTCGCCCCCGGCACCGGTTCCGGTGCCGGGGACCCGGTATCACCCGTCGGCGGCGCGTGTTCCTGGCGTCGTGTCCGCCAGGCGTGGAACGCCGCCGTGACCCGCCGCAAGGAGGTGGCGGGGCGGCAGTTGTCTTCGGGCTGCGTCTGCTGAGTCACTTCTCGCGTCATGCACCCACTGTGACGGAACGGTGTTGCGTGATCGCGAACGCACTGTGACCGGCGGGTAAAGAGGGCAGTTTGCCCTCTTGGTCCACGCTTCAAACGTCGCGCTGTGTGTCTACTGGCCGACCAGGCCCGGCTGGAGGGTCTGCGTGAAGAGCACGGTGCCGTCCTGCTCCCGCAGACGGACCGTCAGCTCGCCGCTGGGGCCGTCGATGTCGACCTCGCCGAAGAACTGGAAGCCGTCGGCGGGGGAGACGTTGGCGGTAGTCGGCGCCTTCACGAACACGCGGTCCGGGCCGAAGGTGCCGTCGAGCGCGTTGGCGGGGAAGGCGCCGGCGTTGAGGGGGCCCGAGACGAACTCCCAGAACGGCTCGAAGTCGGTGAAGGCGGCCTTCGACGGCAGGTAGTGCTGCGCCGAGGTGTGGTGCACATCGGCCGTCAGCCACACCGTGCCCGTGATCCGCCGGTGCTTGACGAACCGCAGCAGTTCGGCGATCTGCAGCTCGCGGCCGAGCGGCTTGCCGGGGTCGCCCTGGGCGACGGCCTCGATGTTCGTCCCGTCCGGCACGACGAGGCCGATCGGCATGTCGGAGGCGATCACCTTCCACACCGCCCGGGAACGGGACAGCTCGCGCTCGAGCCATTCCAGTTGCTCCCGGCCGAGGATGCCCTGCGGGTCGGTGGGCTGGTCGCCGGGCGAGTTCGCGTTGCGGTAGGTGCGCATGTCCAGGACGAACACGTCCAGCAGCGGGCCGTGGTGCTGCACGCGGTGGACCCGGCCGCCGGGGCGGCGCAGCGTGGAGGTCGGGACGTACTCGGAGAACGCCCGGCGGGCGCGTGCGGCGAGTACGTCGACGCGCTTCTCGGTGTAGCGGGAGTCGGTGAGGATCTCGCCCGGGTACCAGTTGTTGGTGACCTCGTGGTCGTCCCACTGGACGATGGAGGGGACGCGGGCGTTGAAGGCACGCAGCTTCTCGTCCAGCAGGTTGTAGCGGAAGTTGCCGCGGAACTCCGCGAGGGTCTCGGCGACCTTCGCCTTCTCCTCGGTCGTGATGTTCCGCCACGTGCGGCCGTCGGGCAGGGCCACGCTCTCGGTGATCGGGCCGTCGGCGTAGATGGTGTCGCCGCTGCAGAGGAAGAAGTCCGGGTCGAGGGCGCCCATGGCGTCGTAGATGCGGTAGCCGCCGAACTCCGGGTTGATGCCCCAGCCCTGTCCGGCCAGGTCGCCCGACCAGACGAACCGCACACCGTCGCGGCGCTTGGCGGACGCGGTGCGGAAGGTGCCGGTGACCGGCTCGCCGGTGCGGCGCGGGTCGTCCGGGTCGGCGAGCAGCACGCGGTAGTGGATCTGCTCTCCGGACGGCAGGCCGCGCAGCCGGGTCGTGCCGGTGAAGTCGGTGCCCGGACCCAGCAGCGGGCCGTTTCGGCGGTGCGGGTCGCGGAACGACTCCGTTGCCGACGTCTCGACGATCATCCGGGCCGGCCGGTCGGAGCGCACCCACACCAGCCCGGAGTCGCAGGTCACGTCTCCCGCCTGCACCCCCCATCCCGCCGTCGGGCGCCCGGAGCGTGCGAACGCGGGTGCCGCGCCGAGCGCGGTGGGCAGGGACAGGGCAGCCGACGCGGCGAGCGAGCCACGCAGGACGCTACGGCGCCCGGGCAACGGACGGTGTGACATGGATACGCCTCCAGGGACGGGATCCGGCCAAGTGTGCAGAGCCACACCTACCTGCACGCCGCAGCGCACACACGAACCCCAAGTGAACAACTGACCGCAGGGTGAGGGAACCCCGCTGACCGGTCGGATCACCCGCTCGCGGCCTCGGCCATCAGGCGTAGACCCGCGGCGATCCGGGCGGGCGGCACATGGGCGTAGCCCAGGACGAGCCGGACCTCTCCGGCTCCCTCGGGCTCGGTCGGCGTGTGGGCGAAGGCCGACAGCGGACGCACCGCCACTCCCGCCGCGGCCACTCGCGCGAGGAACCGCTCCTCGGGCCCGTACCGCCGCGGCAGCGTGGCGATCACGTGGAGGCCGGCGGCGATCCCGGACACCTTCGAGCCGGGGAAGTGCGTGTCCAGGGCGGCGACCAGCGCGTCGCGCCGGTCGCGGTAGGCGCGCTGGCAGCGGCGCAGCTGACGGTCGTAGTCGCCGCGCTCCAGGAAGCGGGCGAACAAGGCCTGGTCGAGGGAGGGGTGGCCGAGATCCATGGTGCGCTTGCGTTCGACGACCTCCTGCGCCCAGGACTCCGGCACCAGCATCCAGCCCAGCCGCAGGCCCGGAGCCAGGGACTTGCTGACGGAGCCCGTGTAGGCCACGTGGTCCGGATCGAGGCCCTGGAGCGCGCCGACGGGTGCACGGTCGTAGCGGAAGTCGCCGTCGTAGTCGTCCTCCAGGACGATGCCGTCCACCGACCGCGCCCAGTCCAGCAGCTCGGCGCGACGCCGGGCCGAGTAGGCGATGCCGGTGGGGAACTGGTGGGCCGGAGTCGTCACCACTGCCCGGACGCCGGAGGCTCGCAGCGGCTCCAGGGCGACTCCCTCGTCGTCCACCGGCAGCGGCACGACGGTGACCCCTGCCGACGCGTACAGCGCGTCGTGCTGCGGACTGCCCGGGTCCTCCACGCCGACCGTGCGCACCCCGCGCGCGTGCAGTACGAAACCGAGCAGGGTGGTCGCCTGGGCCACCCCCGACACGACGACGATCCGCTCCGGGTCGGCCACCACGCCCCGCCGCCGGGCGAGCAGTTCGGCCAGCGCGGTGCGCAGCCGCGGCAGCCCGCGCGGGTCGGGGTAGCCCAGCTCCTGGTGCGGCAGATCCGCCAGTACGCCGCGATGCGCGGCGGCCCACGCGGCGCGCGGGAACAGCGCCAGGTCCGGCGTCCCGGGCACGAAGTCGGCACGGGCGCCGGGTGAGCGCGGAGCGAGATCGTGCGCCCGCGGCTGAGCCGCCCGGACGGCCGCCCCCACCCAGGTCCCCGAACCCCGGCCGCTGCGCAGGTACCCTTCGGCCGTCAGCTGCTCGTAGGCCTCCGTGACCAGCCCCCGCGACACCCCGAGGTCCGCCGCGAGATCCCGGCTCGACGGCAGCCGGGTGCCCGGCGCGAGCCGGCCCGAGCGGACCGCCTCGCGCAGCGCCGCCTGCAGGGAACGGCCACGGGTGCGTGCCGGAGCCGAAGCGGCGGGCAGCAGCAGCTCCCAGGCGGCGGACGCCGTACCTTCGCCCGGGTCGCCGCTCCGCGTTGGCGTCATGAGGCAGAACCTTAGGGGAGCTTCTGCCGCCCCCGGGGGCCGGTCAGCGGCTGCCGTCGAGGACCACCCGGGCCACCAGCGCCGGGTCGTCGTTCATCGGGACGTGGCCGCAGCCGGGCAGCCTCACCAGCCGGGCCCCGGGGATGACGCCCTTGGCGCGCACGCCCTGACGCGGGATGAGCAGCCGGTCCCGGTTGCCCCACGCGACGGTGACCGGCGTGCCCACGATGTCGTCGGTGAACCGCACGGTCCGGCCGGAGCGCAGCGTCTCGGAGAACCCCTGCGCCCGGGCCAGCGCGAGCGTCTCGGCGACCACGGCCTCGGGTGAACGGCGGCCCGGGCGGGCGTAGATGGTGCTCGTCAGCAGGGTGCGGCCGATGGCCGGGCGGGCCAGCCGCTCGACCACGGGAGGCGGCATCCGGCGGGCTATCTGCCGCATGGCCGTCAGCACCGTGAAGGCGTAACGGCGCTCGGCCTCGTTCCAGAACCCGGCCGGGGACAGGGCGGTGACGGAACGCACGAGCCGCGCCCGGGCCAGATCCAGCGCCAGCAGGCCGCCCAGCGAGTTGCCCGCCACGTGCGGCCGTTCGATCTCCAGCGCACCGAAGAGCGCGATCAGGACCGTGCTCATCGTGGGCAGGTCGTGCGCCATGCCGCCCGGGAGCGCCGGCGACTCGCCGCAGCCGGGCAGGTCCACGGCGATCACGTCGCGCTCGGCCGCCAACGCGGGGATCACCGGGTCCCACACCTGACGGTGGTGGCCGATACCGTGCAGGAGCAGGAGCGGCTCGCCGCTGCCCCGGCGCGTGTAGGACAGGGTCACGCTCTGCTCGCCCCGCGCGGAGGCGACTTCGAAGGAGACGGTGGCGGACATGGGGTGCTCCTCGGCTGTACTCGCTGACGGACGCTGTAGACAGCTTGTCAGCAATTGCTACCCGCCGGTAGCCCCAGAGTGCCGCCGCCTTCACGGCGCCGGGCCGCTCAACGGGCCCGCCGCACCTCCAGGTTGAACTCGCCGTGCCCGAACTTCCGGAACAGGCCGGCCCACAGGGGCAGCCACATCTCCACGGCCCGGGCCGCCCGGATCCCGCCGAGGTCGAGCACGCGCCCCGCAGGCCAGCCGAACTCCCCGAGCAGCGCCGTCACCTGCTCCTTGGCGCCCGGGTCGTCCCCGCAGACGAAGACGTTGTGCTCGCCCGGCACGCTCGCCGGCTCCACCATCACCCGGCAGTTGACCGTGTTCAGCGACTTCACCACGCGCGCGTGCGGAAACGCCCGCTGGATCTGCTCACCCACGCTGTCCGACTCGACGGGGGAAAGCCGCAGCTCGCCTTCCTCGACCGCCAGCGG
Organism: Streptomyces sp. NPDC012474; assembly: GCF_042955185.1. Lineage (NCBI taxonomy): Bacteria > Bacillati > Actinomycetota > Actinomycetes > Kitasatosporales > Streptomycetaceae > Streptomyces > Streptomyces sp. NPDC012474. The sequence goes on along the minus strand of NZ_JBIBEP010000012.1, from coordinate 179,898 downwards.
GTTGGACACGTCCACGAGGAGCTTCCCGTCGACGTTCTCCGCCCCGGCCGCCTCCAGCGCGGCGAGCGCCACCCGCCCGCCGACCGCGTTCACCACCACCTCCCCGAACTCCGCCGCCTCCGCGAACGTCCCCACGCCCCCGCCCGGGCCGACGGCGGCGGCCCACTGCACGGCGGCCGTGTTGTCCCGCGTGCGCGAGCCGAGCCGCACCTCGTGCCCCAGCTCCACCAGCCGTCCGCCGAGCGTGCGCCCGACCTGTCCCGTGCCCAGCACCGCGTACCGCATCGCCACCTCCCGGAACCGCGCCGCCGATCACCGGCGCCCTGTCGGCCATTCTGTCCGGGAAGTGATGATTCCGCCTGGACAGGGCCGCACCGGTGGGCTGGGATGGAGCCGTGACCACCGAGACCGCGACCGACCTCTTCGAAGCGCACCGCCCCGTCCTGCTGGGCGTCGCCTACCGCATGCTCGGCCGGGTGGCCGACGCGGAGGACGTGGTCCAGGAGGCCTGGCTGCGCTGGTCCGGCAGCTCCCGCGCGGACGTGCGCGAACCGCGCGGCTACCTCGTACGGATCACCACCCGCCTCGCCATCGACCGGCTGCGCCAGATCAAGGCCCGCGGCGAGACGTACGTCGGTCCCTGGCTGCCCGAGCCGTACGTCACCGACTTCGGCGGCACCGTGCCGGACACCACCGAGCGGGCCGTCCTCGCCGACTCCGTCTCCCTCGCCGTCCTCGTCGTGCTGGAGTCGCTGTCACCGCTGGAGCGGGCCGTGTTCGTGCTGCGCGAGGCCTTCGGCTTCCCGCACGCCGACATCGCCGCGATGCTCGACCGCGGCGAACCGGCGGTGCGCCAACTGGCCGGGCGGGCCCGCAAGCACGTCGAGGAACGGCGCCCGCGCTACGACGTCGACCCCGCCCAGCGCCGCGACCTCACCGAGCGGTTCCTCGCCGCCGCGGCCGACGGCGACCTCGAAGGCCTCATGGCGCTGCTCGCCCCGGACGTCCGGCTCGTCGGCGACAGCGGCGGAAAGTCGCGGGCGCCGCTGCGGGTCCTGCGCAGCGCCGACAAGGTGGGCCGGTTCCTCACCGGCGCCGCGCGGAAGGGTCTCCTGGGCCTGACCACGCGCTTCCTGGAGGTCAACGGCGGCCCGGCCGTGCTGATCCTGTCCGGAGGCGAACCCGACTCCGTCCTCCAGCTCGACGTGGCCGACGGCCGCGTGCAGTCGGTCTACGTCATCCGCAACCCCGACAAGCTCCGGTCCCTGGCCGCCGCCTAAACGTCCTGCGGGTCCGGTCCCAGGCCCCGTACGACCGACCCGTGAACGTTCCCGGCCATTGGTCTTGACCAAGGATCAGGGCCGCCTTATGGTCGCAGAGAAGTGCAACAACCTTTAATAAACAAGGGCGCTGAAACGCCGCCGACCACGGCGATTGCGGAGGACAGGGTGGGGACCACGCAGCTGGAATCGGTGCAGGAACCGAAGTACTGGCATCTCAAGACGGTGCTCAGTGCAGCGCTCGACTCGGAGTTCTCGGTGGGGGAGATCCTGCCGAACGAGCGCGACCTCGCGGCCCGCTTCGGGGTCGCCCGGGCGACGCTCCGCCAGGCCCTGGAGCAGCTCGAACTCGAAGGCAGGCTGCAGCGCCGCCGCGGCGTCGGCACGACCGTCGCGCCGCCCCGCATGGGCGTCTCCCTCGGCACCGGCCCGCACACCTGGCCGGGCGGCTCCGAGGACGCCTGGCAGCCCGTCGACTGCACGGCGGCCGTGCCGCCGCCGGCCGTCGCCGACGCGCTGGAGACCGGCCGCGAGGAGCCCGTGCACATCGTGCGGCGCTCCCGGGTCTCGCACGGCCGGCCCGTGGCCGCGGAGCTGCTGTACATCCCGCAGCCCTCGGTGCCCGAGCTCTCCGGTATCGACGCCCCGTCCGGAGCGGCACACGCGCGTGCGGTGCTGCGGGAGCTGCAGCGGCTGGAGCCGGAGCGGCAGGAGAACGCGGTGGAGCTCGGCTCCGCCGGGGCCGACGAGGCGAAGGAGCTGGACCGGCTGCCCGGGGCGCCGGTGCTGGTGGTGACGACGCGGTTCGTCGCCAGGGGGCGTGCGGCGGCGTTGTCGGTGGCGACGTACCGCGCTGACACGTGCCGCCTCACCTTCGGTGACTCGGGGGGCGTGGAGATCCACGACGGACATCAGCGGCAGGCGTCCTGACCTTCGCGCCGCGGGGGTGTGGTGAATCGGGGGCCGGGCGTTCGTTGTGGCTGATCGCGCCCACGCGGCGGAGCCGCATGCCGACACAGCCCCGCGCCCTAAAGGGGGCGTTGCTCCACCGCGAAGAGCTGTTCCTCCACGTGGTCAAGGGCCAGGCGCAGGGCTCCCGTTGCCACGGCCGCGTCTCCCAGGCTGGAGACGGTCACCTCCGGGGGACGCAGACAGTAGCGGGCGAGTTCCTGGCGGAGGGGGCCCAGGACGCCGTCCAGGCCCGCTGCCCAGCCGCCGATGACGACCAGCTCCGGGTCCAGGGCGAGGACGAGCGCGGCCACGTCGTGGACCAGGCGCTGGATGAAGCGGTCGACGGCGGCGCGGGCCTGCCGGTCACCCTCGCGGGCCCGCGCGAAGACCCCGGCGACCGCCTGCTCGTCCAGCGGGTGCAGGGGCTCGTCCGTGGTGGACAGGAGAGTCTCGGGCGTCACCTCCCGGCCCAGCAGATGCAGCGCACCGATCTCGCCGGCCGCTCCGCCGTACCCCCGGTGCAGCCGGCCCCCGATCAGCGAACCGGCACCCGGGCTCAGCCCGGCCAGCACGAACACCACGTCGTCCGACGCGGTGGCCGCGCCCTTCCAGTGCTCGGCGACGACGGCCGCGTTGGCGTCGTTCTCGACCAGCACCGGGCACTTGAACGACCGGCTCAGCCGCTCGCCCAGCCGCAGCCCCGTCCACCCCGGCAGCGCCGTGCCCAGCCGCACCGTGCCGTCGGCCTCCACGATCCCGGGCGTGGCCACGCCCACGGCCCGCAGCGAGCCGCGCGCGACCCCGGCCCGCCGCAGCGACTCGGCGACGGCCCCGCGCAGGCGCTCCAGCCGCTCGTCGGCCTCCGCCGTCTCGGGGACCTCCTTGGATTGCGCGCCGATCACCCGGCCGTCCAGGTCGGACAACAGCGCGGCCACCCGATGCGCCCCGATCTCGAGACCGAGCAGATGACCGGCCTCCGCCCGGAACCGGAACCGCCGTGCCGGACGCCCCTGCCGCCGGGCAGCGCCCTCCTCGGCCGCCTTCTCCACGACGAGCCCGGCCTCGATGAGCCCCTCGACGACGCCCTCCACCGTCGGCCGGGACAGCCCCGTCACCCGGGTGATCTCGGTCAGCGTCGCGCAGTCCGTGGCGCGCAGCGCGTGCAGCACCACCGCGGAGTTGATCCTTCGCAGCAGCGAGGGATCCCCGCCGGTCAGCCGCCCCACCGTCCGTCCTCCCAGGTCGTGCCCGTGTTGGCCGGATCGTACTTCGACGCGGCACACCCCGGCGAGGGGCAGGCACCGGCCCGGTGATCAGCCGGGCGCCACGAACCCCGACTCGTACGCCGCGATCACCGCCTGGGTGCGGTCCCGTGCCCCCAACTTCGCCAGCACCGCGCTGACATGCGACTTCACGGTCTCGGTCCCCACGACCAGCCCGGCGGCGATCTCCGCGTTCGACAGGCCCCGCGCCATCAGCCGCAGCACCTCGGACTCGCGTTCGGTCAGCTGGGCCCGCTCCAGCAGGGCCCGCGCCGCTCGGTTCCCGCCGGTGTCGCCGTACTCGGCGGCGAGCTGCCGCACCGAGGCCGGGAAGAGCAGCGACTCGCCCTCGGCGATCAGCCGCACCGCGTGCACGATCTCGGCGGGTCGGGCCCGCTTGAGCAGGAACCCGTCGGCTCCCGCCCGCAGCGCCTCGTACACGTACTCGTCGTTCTCGAACGTCGTCACCACGAGGATCCGCGGTGGATCGTCGACCGTCCGCAGCAGCGCCCGGGTGGCCTCGATACCGTCCAGCAGCGGCATCCGTACGTCCATGGCGACGACGTCCGGCCGCAGCCGCCGCACGAGTGGGATCACCGCCGCCCCGTCCGCGGCCTCCCCCACGACCTCGATGTCGGGCTGCGCCTCCAGCACGGCCCGCAGGCCCGCGCGCACCAGGGGTTCGTCGTCGACGAGGAGAACGGTGACCGGCATCGGGCCAGCGTAGATCAACTCAGCGGCAGTTCGGCGTGGACCTGCCAGTCGCCCTCGTCGGGCCCGGTCCGGGCCAGCCCGCCGAGCAGGGCCGCGCGTTCGCGTATCCCGCGCAAGCCGCTGCCGCGCCCGGAGCCGGGGGCCCCGGCCGGCAGCGGATTGCGGATCGCGAGGACGAGGGTGCCGTCGGCGACACACACGCGGACGCGGACCGGGACCGCCCCCGCATGCCGCAGCACGTTGGTCAGCGCTTCCTGGAGGATGCGGTAGCCCTCCCGGGACACCGGCCCGGGCACCGTCTCCACCGGGCCGGTCACCTCGGCGTCGACCTTCGCCCCGGAGGCCCGGGCCGACTCCAGCAGGCGGTCGGCGTCCGCGAGGGTCGGTCTGCCGCTCACCGGTTTTCCCGACTCGCGCAGGACGCCGAGCACCCGCTCCAGGTCCTCCAGAGCGGCCCGGCCGGTCTCCTCGATGGCGTCCAGGGCCCGGTCGGTGAAGGCTGGATCGCCCGCCGCCCGGGCCGCCCCCGCCTGCACGACGGCGACCGTGAGCGCGTGCCCGATGGAATCGTGCAACTCGCGGGCGATGCGCGTGCGTTCCAGGAGCTGTTCCGTGCGCTCCTCCAGTGCGGCGAGCCGCTCGGCGGGTGAAGGGCCGAGCAGGCGCAGGGCGAGCGCCGTGACGAGGTGCCCCGAACCGACCACGACCGCGGCGGCCAGGACCAGTGGCAGGGGCGCGAGCAGGGCGTGCCACCAGTGGTGGCCCGTGACGACGACGAGCCAGGTACCGCCGGCACGCTCGCCACCGAGTGCCGTCGACACCAGGTCCACGCCGAGGAGGAGAAGCTGGACGGCGAGGTGCGACACCAGGGCGCCGAGGAACAGCCTGGTCTGGAGCCACACCACCATCCGGCCGCGATCACCCCAGGTGGCCGAGGGGGCGACGACGATCTCCGGGCTCTCGCCACCCTCCCGATGGCCGATCAGCAGCAGCCTCGCCTGGAACCCCTCCACGATCCGCATGGCGGGGACCAGGCCCGCGAGCCCCAGCAGCACGGTCGCCGTGGCCACCGTCCACCACGCCTCGTCGATGAACAGCCACAGGGACGGCCACACGATGGCCATGGAGAGATGCAGCCACCGCGTGTACGTCACAGCCCGTGTGAAGGGGCGCAGCATGCGGACCATGGCGTCATCGTGCCAGCCGGCACCGACAGCGAGCCTCCCCCGCAGGGGGGAGACGATCTCCACCGCCGGGGGAGGACCGCACTCCGGTCCGGCCGTCACGCTGCTGTCATGACCAGCATCAACGTCCAGGACCTCACCAAGGAGTTCGGCGGCCGGCGGGCCGTGGACCGGCTCACCTTCCGCGTGCAGCCCGGCCGCGTCACCGGCTTCCTCGGCCCGAACGGCGCCGGAAAGTCCACCACCATGCGGCTGGTGCTCGGCCTCGACCGGCCGACCGCCGGTTCCGCCACGATCGGCGGCCGGCCCTACCCGGCGCTCCGCGAACCCCTGCGCCATGTGGGCGCCCTGCTCGACGCACAGGCCGCGCACGGCTCGCGCACCGCCCGTGACCACCTCCGCGTCCTGGCCGCGAGCAACCGCATCCCGGACCGGCGGATCGACGAGGTGCTGGAGGAGACGGGCCTGGCCTCGGTGGCCCGGCGCCGCGTGCGGACGTACTCCCTGGGCATGCGCCAGCGGCTCGGCATCGCAGCCGCCCTGCTGGGCGACCCCGAGGTGGTCATGCTGGACGAGCCGTCCAACGGCCTCGACCCCGAAGGCATCGTGTGGATCCGGCGGTTGCTGCAACGGCTCGCGGGGGAGGGGCGAACGGTCCTGGTCTCCAGCCATCTGATGAACGAGACCGCGTCCTTCGCGGACCACCTCGTCGTCCTCGGCCGGGGCCGACTGCTGGCCGACACCCCGATGCGGGACTTCATCCACGCGCGCGTGCAACCGCGAGTCCGGATCCGCACGAGCGACCCCGCCGCCCTGCGCGGTGCCCTGGCCCGGCACGGCCACGAGGCCGAGGAGCACGCGGACGGTCACTGGACCGTGCACCACGCACGCGTGGACGACATCGGCCGTGTCACGTCCGCCGCGGGTGTACCGGTTCTGGAACTCGCGGCCGAGGAGGGCACCTTGGAGCAGGCCTACTTCGACCTCACGGCCACCGAGACCGAGTTCACCGCACAGCCCCAGGAGGCCTGACCATGGAATTCACGCCCGTACTGCGCTCCGAGTGGCTGAAGATCCGCACGCTGCGCTCGCTCACGGCGGTGTTGCCGGCGCTGTTCGCCGCCACCGTCGCGTTCTCCGCGATCGCCGGTGTCTCCGATGCCTCGGACCCGGGGTTCGATCCGCTGTTCGCGGCCCTGTCCGGCGTCATCCCGGGACAGATCGCGGCCATCTCGTTCGGGGCCATGGCCGTGTCGTCGGAGTTTCACCAGGGCGCGCTCCGGCTCTCGCTGGCCGCGGTCCCCCGGCGCGGCCGGTGGTTCGCGGCCAAGGCGGCCGTCATCGCCGTGCCGGCGCTCCTCGCGGGGCTGGTGACGGCCCTCGCCGCCCTCCTTGTGGGGCGGGCCGGGCTCGGCTCGGCGGCCGACACGCTCAGCACCGGTGAGCAGGTGCGCGGTGTCGTGGGCTGCGGCGTCTACCTCATGCTGATGGCCCTGTTCGCCGCCGGGCTGGCCGCCCTGCTGCGCAGCGGCGTGGCCACCCTGTCGTTGTTGATCCCGTTCATCCTCGTCGTGTCGTTCGTGATCGGTGACGCCACGGGCACCGTCGCGGACTTCCTGCCCGACAAAGCGGGGCAGTTGGTCCTGCGGGAGTCGTACGGCGGGGCGTCGCTCGGACCGTGGTCGGGGCTCGCGGTGACCGCGCTGTGGACGGCCGCCGCCCTGCTGGCCGGAGCCTGGAGCGTGCGGCGCAGGGACGCCTGACGGCGAGCCGGTTGATGCCCCGCCAAGTGTCAGTGGGGGCGGGTTTACTGGACCCATGAACATCGCACAGCACATCGCGCTCATCGACGAGCTGTGCTACCGCCCCTTTCCGGCGGAGCACGGCCCGTCGGACGTCGGCGTCTCGGGGCCCGGCCACCACATCGCGGTGTTAGAGGCCGCGACCGATGACGACCCGGCGGTCCGGGCGGTGACGATCGACCAGTACGAGAAGGACCGGGACGCCCTCTACGAGCTCCTCGCCTCCCGCTGGGGCGACACGCCTCCGTACAACCTCCACACCGTCCTGCTGCGCACCGAGCGGGAGGAGATACCCCGGCCGTGGGCCGAGTTGAGCGCCTGCGCGGGCATCGCCCACCTGTGGGAGGTGGAGGGCACCGGCCGCTGGGTGGCCGTGGCGGTCGCGGACCGGGACGCCTCGCGGGAGGTCCGACTACTGGCCCTGGTCACGGAGACCGACCCGCCGTAGGAGATCAGGCCCCGGCGGCTTCCCGCAACCGTCCGAACTCCTCCGCCATCGTCTCGGCCGTCCAGTGCGCGTTCAGCCCGCTCGGGTTGGGCAGCACCCACACGCGCGTGTCCCCGATCGTCCGCGACTGCGGCCCCACCCGCGCCGTGCGGTCGTCGAACGCGGCACGGTACGCGGTCACCCCCACGACGGCCAGCCAGCGCGGCCGCAGCAGCTCCACCTTCGCCGCGAGCAGCCGCCCACCCTCCCGGTACTCCTCGGCGCTCAGCTCGTCGGCCCGGGCCGAGGGCCGCGCCACGACGTTGGTGATGCCGAGCCCGTACGCGAGCAACTCCTGCTGCTCGGACGGCTTCAGCAGCCGCGGAGTGAACCCGGACCGGTGCAGCACCGGCCAGAAGCGGTTTCCGGGGCGGGCGAAGTGATGGCCCGTCGCGGCCGTCATCAGGCCGGGGTTGATGCCGCAGAACAGGACGTGCAGCCCCTCCGCGACCACGTCGGGCACGACGCGGTCACGGGCGGCCTCCAGTTCCTCGGGCGTGAAACGCGCCATCGGAGGGCGGCGGGTCAGAGGATGGCCCCGGGCGTGTAACCCGCGGCCTGGGGGTTCTGCTTGACGATCTCCTCGACCCGGGCGACGACGGTGGCGACCTGGTCGCCCGCGGCGCCGGTGAAGGACAGCTTGTCGGCCATCAGCGCGTCCAGCCGGCCCCGGTCCAGCGGGATGCGCGCGTCGGCGGCCAGCTTGTCGAGCAGTTCGTTGCGCTCGGCGCCCTGCTCGCGCATGGCGAGCGCGGAGGCGACGGCGTTCTCCTTGATCGCCTCGTGCGCGAGCTCCCGGCCGACCCCGGCGCGCACGGCGCCCATCAGCACCTTGGTGGTGGCGAGGAACGGCAGGTAGCGGTCCAGCTCGCGGGCAACGACCGCCGGGAACGCGCCGAACTCGTCGAGCACCGTCAGGAACGTCTCCAGCAGACCGTCCAGCGCGAAGAACGCGTCGGGCAGGGCGACCCGGCGCACCACCGAGCAGGACACGTCGCCCTCGTTCCACTGGTCACCCGTCAGCTCGCCGGTCATCGAGGCGTAGCCGCGCAGGATCACCATCAGTCCGTTGACGCGCTCGCAGGAGCGGGTGTTCATCTTGTGCGGCATCGCCGAGGAGCCGACCTGGCCGGGCTTGAAGCCCTCGGTGACCAGTTCGTGCCCTGCCATCAGCCGGATCGTCTTCGCCAGCGACGACGGGGCCGCCGCCAGCTGCACCAGCGCCGTCACCACCTCGTAGTCCAGTGAGCGCGGGTAGACCTGGCCGACCGAGGTGAACGCCTGCGAGAAGCCGAGGTGCCCGGCGATCCGCTGCTCCAGGTCCGCGAGCTTCGCGGCGTCCCCGCCCAGCAGGTCCAGCATGTCCTGCGCGGTGCCGACCGGGCCCTTGATGCCGCGCAGCGGGTAGCGGCCCAGCAGCTCCTCGATGCGGCCGTGGGCGACGAGCATTTCGTCGGCGGCGGTGGCGAAGCGCTTGCCGAGGGTGGTGGCCTGCGCGGCGACGTTGTGCGAGCGGCCGGCCATGACCAGCTCGCCGTACTCGCCGGCGAGCTTGCCGAGCCGGGCCAGGACGGCGACGGTGCGGTCGCGCATCAGCTCCAGCGAGAGGCGGATCTGCAGCTGCTCGACGTTCTCGGTCAGGTCGCGCGAGGTCATGCCCTTGTGCACGTGCTCGTGCCCGGCGAGGTCGTTGAACTCCTCGATCCGCGCCTTCACGTCGTGCCGCGTGACCTTCTCGCGCTCGGCGATGGAGGCCAGGTCGACGGTGTCGAGGACGCGCTCGTAGTCGGCGAGCGCCGCGTCCGGCACCTCGATCCCGAGGTCCTTCTGGGCGCGCAGCACGGCGAGCCAGAGCTGCCGCTCCAGCTTCACCTTCTGCTCGGGCGACCAGAGCGTGGCGAGCTCGGCGGAGGCGTAGCGTCCGGCGAGGACGTTGGGGATGCGGGGCTTGGCGGGAGCGGAAGTCACGTGACCGGATTCTACTGGCGATTCGTGCAGGCCAGCGCCGCGGGTGTCTTTGTCGGAACCTACGACGCCGTCATGGACGCGCCCACCTGCGGCTACGCCAGGTCTTCGTACGGCAGCAGCTCCGGCCGCTTGGGCGGGAGGCCGTCGCCGGAGGAGCGGCCCGTCAGACGGCGGCCTATCCACGGCAGCAGGTGCTGCCGGGCGAAGCGTGCGTCCCCCACGCGCCGCATGACCCAGCCCGGCGGCAGCGTCGCCGGCAACGGAGTGTGCCAGTCGGCGTCCTCGGGGTCATGGCCCAGCGTCTGCCACACCGCCTCCGCGACCCGGCGGTGACCCTCGGCCGTCAGGTGCAGACGGTCCACGTCCCACATCCGCGGGTCGCTCAGGGACGGCGCGCCGTACAGGTCGACGACGATCGCGCCGTGCCGGGCGGCCAGCTCGTCGACACAGGCGAACAGCTCCTCCATGCGCGACCGGAACCGCTCCAGGACGGGGCCCTGCCGGCCCGGGCTGCGCATCAGCACGAGCTGACGGCACGCGGGGGCCAGCTTCTCCACGGCCTCCTCCAGGAGCGCGCGCACCCGGCCCATGTCGCACTTGGGCCGCAGGGTGTCGTTGAGGCCGCCGACCAGGGTGATCACGTCGGCTCCCATGGCCGCCGCGACGTCGACCTGCTCGTCGACGATCTGCTGGATCAGCTTGCCGCGCACCGCGAGGTTGGCGTACCGGAAGCCGGGCGTACGGGCCGCCATCCGCGCGGCGAGCAGGTCCGCCCAGCCTCGGTAGGTGCCGTCGGGCAGGAGGTCCGACATGCCCTCGGTGAAGGAGTCGCCGACCGCGACCAGGCTGCTGTAGGTGGGGTTCGTCTGCATGGCGACGGAAATGGTATCCCGTGCACATACCCGTCAGTCGGTCGGTCCCGCGAACCCGGTCCTCACACCCGCCGGCCGAACAGCTCCCGCAGCACGTCCTCCATGGTCACGAGGCCGGCCAGCCGCCCGTCCGACCCGAGGACGGCCGCGAGGTGCGTTCGGCTGCTCCGCATCGCGGTGAGGACGTCGTCCAGCGGGGTGTGTTCCCGCACCCGTGCGATGGGGCGCATGTCCCGCAGCCGGAACGGCACGTCGCGCCCGGCGGCGTCCAGGGCGTCCTTCACATGCAGGTAGCCGACGATCCGCCGCCCCTCGTCCACCACCGGGAAGCGGGAGAACCCCGACTCGGCCGACAGCCGCTCCAGCTCCTCCGGAGTGACGCCCACACTCGCGTACTCCACGTGTTCCAGCGGCAGCACCACGTCCCGCACCACACGGCGGCCCAGCTCCAGCGCGTCGCGCAGCCGCTCCTGGGCACGGTCGTCGATCAGCCCCGCCTCGCCGGAGTCCTTCACGATCTGCGCTATCTGCGCGTCCGAGTAGGAGGCGGCCACCTCTTCCCGGGCCTGAACGCGCAGCAGCTTGAGCAGCGCGTTGGCGAACGCGTTCACCGTGAAGATCACCGGGCGCAGCGCCCGGGACAGCGCTACCAGGGGCGGTCCGAGCGCCAGCGCGCTGCGCACCGGCTCGGCGAGCGCGATGTTCTTCGGGACCATCTCGCCGAGCAGCATGTGCAGATACGTCGCGAGGGACAGCGCGATCACGAAGGACACCGCGTGACCCGCGCCCTCGGGCACACCCATCGCGTGGAACGCCGGCTCCAGCAGATGCGCGATCGCCGGCTCGGCCACCACGCCCAGCACCAGCGTGCACAGCGTGATGCCGAGCTGGGCGGCCGCCATCAGCGCGGACACGTGCTCCAGGCCCCACAGCACGCTCTTGGCGCGCCGGTCGCCCCGGTCGGCGTAGGGCTCGATCTGGCTGCGGCGCACCGAGATCAGCGCGAACTCGGCGCCGACGAAGAAGGCGTTGACGACGAGCGTCGCCAGACCGATCAGCAGCTGGACGGCGGTCACAGCTCCACTCCCTTCTCGTCGGGCTTCCGGTCGTCGAGCGGTGCGCGCAGCCGGACGCGGGCGGCCCGGCGCCCCGTCGCGTCCAGGACCTCCAGGTGCCAGCCGGCGACCTGGAGGGTGTCACCGGCGGCCGGTATCCGCCCGAGCACCGTCGCCACCAGTCCGGCGAGTGTCTCGTAGGGTCCTTCCGGTGTGCGCAGCCCGATCCGCTCCAGCTGGTCCACGCGCGCGGAGCCGTCGGCCGAGTACAGGGCGTGCCCGCTCTCGTCGGTGCCGGCCGCGGCCAGGTCGGGGGACTCGTGCGGGTCGTGCTCGTCGCGCACTTCGCCGACGACCTCCTCGACGATGTCCTCCAGCGTGGCCACTCCCGCCGTGCCGCCGTACTCGTCGATCACCACGGCCATCGTGCGCTTGCCGGACAGCCGGTCCAGGAGCCGGTCGACGGTGAGGGTCTCCGGGACCAGCAGCGGCTCGCGCATCAGCTCGGAGACGTAGATCCGGGTCCGGCGCTCGGCCGGCACCGCCAGCACGTCCTTGACGTGGGCCGTTCCGACGACCGAGTCGAGAGTCCCGCGGTAGACGGGGAACCGGGACAGGCCGGTCGCCCGGGTCGCGTTCGCCACGTCCTCCAGGGTGGCCTGCACCTCCAGTGCGACGACCTGCACCCGGGGCGTCATCACGTTCTCCGCGGTCAGGTCGGCGAGGTTCAGCGTGCGTACGAACAGCTCGGCGGTGTCCGGCTCCAGAACGCCCTCCTTGGCGGAGTGCCGGGCGAGGGCGGCCAGCTCCTGGGGCCCGCGCGCCGAGGCCAGTTCCTCGGCGGGCTCGACGCCGATCCGCCGCACGACCCGGTTCGCCGTGTTGTTGAGGTGCGTGATGAACGGCCGGAACACGGCGCTGAACCCGCGCTGCGCGTTGCCCACGGTCTTCGCGACGGTCAGCGGCGAGGAGATCGCCCAGTTCTTGGGCACCAGCTCGCCGACGACCATCAGGAACACCGTCGACGCGGCCGTGCCGAGCACCAGCGCGATGCTGTGCGACGCCGAGCGCGAGACGCCGAGGTCCTCCAGCGGCCCGGCGATCAGGGCGGCGATCGACGGCTCGGCGAGCATGCCGACCACCAGGTTCGTGACGGTGATGCCGAGCTGCGCACCGGAGAGCTGGAACGTCAGACTCCGTACGGCCTTCAGCGCCCCCTGCGCGCCCCGGTCACCGCGCTCGACGGCGCGCTCCAGCTCGGCGCGCTCGACCGTGGTGAGGGAGAACTCGGCCGCCACGAAGGCGCCGCAGGCGAGCGAGAGCGCGATCGCCGCCAGGAGGAGGAGCACTTCGGTCATCGGTTCACCCCCGTTCCATGGTTCTCCAGGACGGGGCGGAACGCGCGGTGTCGCGCACGGGGAGGGTCGCCCATGGGCGGACGCTCACAACCTTTCATGCAGGACCGAGTGGCCATTCAAGGGTAAAGGATGGGCAAAGTCCTTCCGTGGGGGGTGCTCAGAGGGAACCCGCGGGCGTCGGCGAGAGGCGGTAGGCGCCTTCGTGGGCCACGACGTAACCGGCGGTGGGCGGGGCGAAGTGGGTGCCCAGGAGGAGGGTGTCGGTGCCGGCGAGCGAGCCGAGGAGCTCTCGGCGGGAGGCCTCGGACCGCACGGGATCGATGTCGACGCAGGCGCCGACGCCGGGGGCGGCGAGCTGGACGGGGTGGTGGACGCAGTCGCCGGTGATCATCGCGGTGCGTCCGCGGCTGGTCAGTTCGACGGCGACATGGCCCGGAGTGTGGCCCGGGGTGGGGACGAGGCGCACGCCCGGAGCGACTTCGGTGCCCTCGGCGGGGATGTCGAGGAGGTCGAGGAGTCCCGCCTCCTCCACCGGGATCACCGAGTCGCGAAACAGCTGTCGGCGCGCTTCGTCCATGGCGTACCCGGCCCAGAACTCGCGCTCGACACGGGAGGTCACGTAGCGGGCGCCGGGAAAGGTGGGCAGCCACGCGCCGTCGGTCGCCCGGGTGTTCCAGCCGACGTGGTCGGCGTGCAGGTGGGTGAGGATCACCAGGTCGACCGAGTCCGGGTGGAATCCGGCGGCGGTGAGCCGCTGCAGGTAGTCGGTGTCGAGGTCGTGCCAGGCGGGGTTGGCCCGCTCCTTGCCGTTGCCGATGCCGGTGTCCACCAGGACTCGCGCACCGTCGACGGTGAACGCGAAGCTGTGGCTGTCGAGGCGCAGAACGCCCTCCTCGTCGGCGAAGCCCGGGCGCAGCCACTCGTGTCCGGCGACGACCTCCGGGGTGGCGTCGGGGAGCAGCCAGGGGCCGGTGGCGGGCGGCAGGGGGACCTCGTCGACGCGGTGGACGGTCACGTCGCCCACGGTCCAGTGATCGGCGGTGGTCAAGGATCCTCCTTCGATGCTTAACGCAATCCGTTTGCGTTAAGTCGACGGTAGGTCCTATGCTCCACTAACGCAAACAGTTAGCCTTTGTCAGCAGAACGGGAGCCACATGCCCGACCTCACGCCCTCGGAGGCGGCCCGCTGGGCCCACCGCGCCGGGCTGGTCCTGCCCGCCGACCGCCACGCCGCCGTCGCGGCCACCGCCGACCACATCCGCCACGTCGTCGCGGTCCTGCGCGAGCTGGACTTCGGGGACACCCCGCCCGCCCCCGCCTACCGCGTGGCACAGGAGACGCGCGATGCAGCCGTATGAACTGACCCTCACCGCCGCCGCCGACGCGATCCGGACCCGGCGGCTGTCGCCCGTCGAGCTGGTCGACTCCGTGCTGGATCGCGTCGAACAGACGGAGCCGCGCCACCGGGCCTACGCCACCGTCACCGCCGAGCGGGCCCGCCGGGCCGCGCGTGAGGCCGCGGACGACATCGCGGCCGGCCGGCACCGCGGTCCGCTGCACGGCGTCCCGATGGGCCTGAAGGACCTGATCGACGTCGCGGGCGAGGCGACATCCGCCAGCTCCCGGGTCAGGGCAGGCCACCGGGCGCGGGCCGACAGCACCGTGGCCGCCCGCCTGTCCGCGGCCGGAGCCGTCCTGGTCGGCAAGACCCACACGCACGAGTTCGCGTACGGGCTGACCACCCCGCAGACCGGCAACGCCTGGGACCCCGACCGGGTGGCCGGAGGCTCCAGCGGGGGCTCCGCCGTCGCCGTCGCCGCGGGCACCGCCACCTTCGCCCTGGGCACCGACACCGGCGGATCGATCCGGGTGCCCGCCGCGCTCAACGGGGTCGTCGGCCTCAAGCCCACCTACGGCCTCGTCCCACGCCACGGTGTGACGTCCCTGTCCTGGTCGCTGGACCATGTCGGCCCGATCACCCGCACCGCCGAGGACGCGGCCCTGGTCCTCACCGCCCTGGCCGGCCACGACCCCCGCGACCCCGCCTCCCTGCCCGCACCGGCCGTGAACCACCGGCCGGGCCCCGGCACGGACCTGACCGGGGTGCGGATCGGCGTGCCACGCACCTACTACTTCGACCACGTCGACGCGGAGGTGGAAGCCGCCGTCCGGCACGCGATCGACTCACTGCAGACCCTCGGCGCACGCCTCGTCGAGGTCGACATCCCCATGACCCGCTACATCCAGGCCACCCAGTGGGGCCTGATGGTTCCCGAGGCCACCGCCTATCACGAGGCCACCCTGCGCACGGTCCCGGAGCTGTACCAGGCCGACGTCCGCGTCCTCCTGGAGGCCGGCGAACTGATGCCCGCCGGGGACCATCTGCGCGCGCAGCGTGCCCGCACCCTCATGGGGCAGGAGTGGGCGCGCATGCTGCGCGACGTCGACCTGATCGCCGCCCCCACTCTCCCGGCCACCGCGGTCGAGGCCGGGCAGGAGACCATCACCTGGGACGACGGTACCGTCGAGGGCGTGTCCGACGCCTTCGTACGGCTCTCCGCCCCGGCCAACATCACCGGCGTGCCGTCCCTGACCGTGCCGGTCGGCCACGACACGGCCGGCCTCCCGATCGGCATGCAACTCATGGGACGGCCGCTCGAAGAGAGCCTGATCCTGCGGGCCGGCCACGCCTACGAGCAGACCCGGCCCGCCCGCGAGCTCGCCCCCGCGGCGCCCGCGCCGGACGCCACGCACGGGCTCTAGGGTGACCGGCATGAGCAGGCAGATGGTGCGTCCCGGCGGACGCAGCGCCCGGGTCCAGGCGTCGGTGCACGCCGCCGTGCGCGAACTGGCCGCGGAGCGGGGCCGGGACGCTCTGACCGTCCCGTTGATCGCCCAACGCGCCGGCGTGACCCCGTCGACGGTCTACCGCCGCTGGGGTGACCTGCAGACGCTGTTGTCGGACGTCGCGGTCGAGCGACTGCGGCCCGACACCACCCCCGTGGACCACGGCGCCCTGCCGGCCGACCTGACGGCCTGGGCCGAGCAGTTCCTCGACGAGATGGCCTCGCCCACCGGCCGCGCCTACATCCGTGACGCCCTGCTCGGCGACCCGGACGGCGGCAACGCCGGCCGGTGCTCGGCATACGCCGCCGAGCAGATCGACGTCATCCTCGCCCGCGCGACCGGGCGCGGCGAGCGGGCACCCGACGTCGAGACGGTCATCGACGAGGTCGTCGCGCCCCTGATGTACCGCATCCTCTTCCGCCCGGCGGGCCTCGACGCCGCCTGCGCCCAGCGGCTCGTGGCCCGAGCCCTGGGCGGAGCCTGACCGGGCGCCGGGGCAGACCTGCGGGGTGTCCGCAAAGCCCCGACGCCCCACGAGGCCCGGCACGCCGAGGGCACACACCGGACGCCCCGGGGCGTCCGCTTGTGCCCGGGGGCGCCTCCGTCCCGAGCCCGCCCCCGGGCTGTACGACGCGAGTTCGGGGGCGCCTCCGTCCCGGGCCTGCCCCCGGGCTGTACGACGCGAGTTCGGGGGCGCCTCCGTCCCGGGCCTGCCCCTCGGGGCGGACGACGCGAGTTCGCGGACGCTCCTAGTCGGTGAGGGGCTTCACCCAGCGCCGCCATCGCTCCTCGGGCCCGTAGCCGACGGCACTCCACGTCCGGTGCGCGGTCTCGTTGCGCGTGAGCACCATCGCGTCGGCGCGGCGCCCGCCGAGCCGGACGAAACGTTCCTCCGCTGCGGCGAGCAGCGCGGAGGCGATGCCCTGACGGCGGAGGTCCGGGTGCACGGCCAGCCGGTAGAGATGGCATCGCCAGCCGTCGAACCCCGCGATCACCGTGCCCGCCAGCTCACCGTCCCTCCCCCGAGCGCTCGAACCCGCTCGAGCAGGGGGGACCCTCATGGCCAGGAGCAGCGCCTCGGGGTCGCGTGCGACCAGTCGCTCCACGCCGCCGCGGTCGTCACTGATGCTCGTGCCTTCGGCGGCGACCTTCCAGAACGCCAGCACGGCGTCGAGGTCGTCGGGCGTCGCGGCCCGGATGCGCAAGGTGGTCATGGGGCGATCACAGCACGCACGGCGAGCCGCGGCCCGGCATTTCACCATGCGGACGTCAGGCCCCGCGCACCCGCGCCATGACCGGTGCGAACACCTCCATGCAGGGCTCCAGGACGGTCAGATACGTGAAGCCGTAGCGCTCGCGCCGGGCGAGGACCTGCTCCGCGAGTTCGTCGGGGGTGCCGACCAGGCAGACGGGAAGGCGCAGCACCTGATCGACCGTCATGCCCGGAACGAGTTCCAGGAACGGCCGCACCGCGGCCTCGCGGTCCTCGGTGCCGATCACCATCTGCACCAGCAGGTTCAGCTCGGGCGGTACCTCACGGTGCTCGGCGAACCTCAGGTACCGCGCCACGCGTTCTTCGAGCTCGTCCGCGGTGATCGGCGTCAGCTGCCCGGTGGTGCTGCCCGCAGCCGTACGTGCCCCGGTGAACGCCGCGATGTCCGCGTGCTCGGCGCTCAGCCGCAGCATCCGGTCGCCGTTCCCGCCGATCAGCAGCGGCACCCGCGGCCGCTGCACCGTCTGCGGCCGGTGCTCTCCCGAATCGAGCAGTCGCTCCAACTCCTCGACGGTGCGCCGCAGATGGTCCACCCGCTCGCCCGGCGAGCCGAACGGCAGCCCGGCCGTCTCGTGCTCCTCCCGCACGTAGCCGGTGCCGAGCCCGAGTTCCAGGCGACCGCCCGTCAGCGCGTCCGCCGTGGCCACCTCACGGGCCAGCAACGTCGGGTTCCAGAAACCCGCGTTGAGCGTGAAGGTGCCGACCCTCGGGCGCTCGGTCGCCTGGGCCGCCGCGACCAGCGCCGGGAAGGGCGCGGGCATGCCCAGATGGTCGGGCACGAGGATCACGTCGTAACCCAGCTCCTCGGCCCGGCGGCACTTGGCGCGCCACTCCTCTGCGGACGCGGGCTCGATCAGATTGACCCCGAAGCGGAACGGACGCGGCATGAACTCTCCTCACACACAAGCCAGTTGAGTACCCCGCGATTCCATCACTCGTGCGCGATGGCCGCCAGCACGTTCATGCGGGACGCGCGCAGCGCCGGCAACAGTGCCGCCACGATCCCGACCACCACCGAGCCGACCACCACCAGCACGATCGTCAGCCACGGGATCGCCAGGGCCGTCATCCCCTGGAGCGCCAGCACCTGCTGCATGCACACACCCCACACCAGTCCCAGGGCGAGCCCGAGGACCGCGCCGAACACGGCGATCACCACCGACTCCAGCCGGATCATCCGCCGCAGCTGCCGCCGGGCCAGCCCGATCGCCCGCAACAGCCCGATCTCCCGGGTGCGTTCGACGACCGACAATGCCAAGGTGTTGACCACGCCCAGCACCGCGATGATGATCGCCAGCCCCAGCAGCGCGTACACGAGGTACAGCAGAACGGCGATCTGGTCGTGGACCAGCCGCTTGTAGTCGGCCAGGTCGCGCACCTGCACCTGCGGGTACGGATCCAGCGTCTCCTCCAGGTTCGCGCGCAGGTCGCGGTCGCCCGTGCCGCCCGCGGCGTTGACGTACAGCGCGGAGTCCTGCCCGCCCGGCGCGTACCGCTCCAGGGTGCCCAGCCCGAAGAACAGCCCGCCCTGGGTGCCGAACCCCTCGGCGGAGTCCTGGTCGGTGAGCGCGCCGACCGTCAGCTCGGCAGAGCGCCCGCCCGGGAACTCCACGGGGAGGGCGCTGCCCACCCGCACGCCGTGGTCGCGTGCGAAGTCCCGGTCCATGGCCAGGTGTCCGCTCGCGAGCGCGGCCGCGGAGTCACCCTGTGCGTAGGTGATGTTGGCGACCTCGTCGAGCCGGGGACCGTAGCCCGCGGCGGTGGTCTCCACACGGTCGCCGTCCGGGAGCCGCACCGCGACCGGTGTGAACCGCCCGCGCACGACGAGACCCACGCCGTCGGTGCCGCGCACCTTGTCGGTGACCTCCTGTGGGAACGGCTGGAAGTTGCTGCTCTGGATCACGAAGTCGGCGCCCAGTGTCTTGTCGATCTGCCGGTCGAGCGACGCGGTCATCGACTCGCTCGCCACCGACATCCCGCCCACCAGGGCGATCCCCACCATCAGGGCCGCGGCGGTGGCCCCGGTACGGCGGGGGTTGCGCAGGGCGTTGCGCTGGCTCATCCGGCCGATCGACCCGAACAGCGCGGGGAAGGCCGCGCCCAGCACCCGGATCACCGGCCGCACCAGCAGGGGCCCGGCGATCACGGTCGCGATGAGGGTGAGCACCACACCGAGCCCCAGCAGGGACGCCGCCGACGAGGTCTGCCGCGACACCGCGCAGCCCGCGAGCGCCGCCGCACCGGCCGCCCCGACGATCGCGCCCGCCACCGCGCGCGCCCGCAGCGGCCGGCCCACTCCGGCGACCTCGGCGTCCGAGAGCGCGGCCATGGGTGAGACGCCCGCGGCCCGCCGCGCCGGGAGGTACGCGGCGACGAACGTGACGCCGAGCCCGACGACGTACGCCGCCACCGGTGTCACCCAGCCGATCTCCATCTCGTCGGCGTCGATGTTCATGCCGAGCAGGCCCATCAGCTCGATCAGCCCGGCCGCGAGCCCGATGCCGGCGGCGAGCCCCAGGGTGGAGCCGACCAGCCCGAGCAGCAGGGCCTCGGTGAGCACCGAGGCGCGGACCTGGCGCCGGTCGGCGCCCAGCGCGCGCAGCAGGCCCAGTTCACGGGTGCGTTGGGCGATGAGCATGGAGAAGGTGTTGACGATCAGGAACACGCCGACGAGCACGGCGATCCCGGCGAAGCCGAGCATCACGTACTTGATCACGTCGAGGAACCCGCCGAGCTGCTCGACGTCCGACTCGGCCTGCTCGTCGGCCGTCCTGAAGTCGTAGGTGTGGGCACCGAGCACGCCGGCCACGCGCCGCTTGAGCTGGTCGTCGCCGACGCCCTGAGCCGCGTCGACCGAGATGCCGGTGGCCGTCCCCGGCCGGCCCAGCAGCTTCGTCTGGGCGGTGGCGGTGTCGAAGTAGAGCTGCGCGGAGCCGGGGTTCGTGGTCCTGAACGTGACGATGCCGACCACTCGGACCTCGAACGACCCGGGGGGTGCGATGACCGTGAGGGCGTCGCCGATGCGCACGTCCTTGCGGTCGGCGGTCTCGGAGTCGATCAGGGCCTGGGCGGGACCGCGCGGGGCGTGGCCCGAACTCAGCTCGACCGGGCTGCGCTCGTTCGGGCTCCAGGCGTTGCCGAGCGTCGGTGCCCCGGTGGTCGGGCCCACCGGCTGGTTCTCCTCGTCGACGACCGTGAGACCGTTCACCTTCACGTCGGCGCGGGCCGCCGCGACTCCGTCGACCTGCCGCCGGACCCGTTCGGCGAGCGAGGCCGGCAGGGTGGCCGTCCGGCCGGAGGGCACCGCCTCGTCGAGGTCCTCCTTCGGGCTGACCGTGACATCCGCCGCGGTGGAGGCGAACAGCCGGTCGAACGTGCGGCTGACGGTGTCCGAGAAGATCAGGCTTCCCGTGACGAACGCGACCGAGAGCAGGACGGCGAGCGCGGAGAGCAGCAGCCGCCCCTTGTGCGCCAGGAAGCTCCGCAGGGTCGCCTTGAGCACGGGCTCAGTTCTCCTCGGACGACGCCGGGGCGTCCTCGTACCGGGTGCGGATCACGTCGAACCTCTTCATCCGCTCCAGTACCGCCTCCGCCGTGGGGCGCCGCATCTCGTCGACGATCCGGCCGTCCCCGAGGAAGAGCACCAGGTCCGAGTGGGCGGCCGCGCCCGGGTCGTGGGTGACCATGACGACGGTCTGTCCGAGCTGGTCCACCGCCTCGCGCAGGAAGCCGAGCACCTCCAGGCCGGCGCGGGAGTCGAGGTTGCCGGTCGGCTCGTCCGCGAAGATCAGCTCCGGCCGGGACGCCAGCGCCCGCGCGCAGGCCACGCGCTGCTGCTGCCCGCCGGAGAGCTGCGACGGGCGGTGCCCGAGCCGGTCCCGCAGACCCAGGGTGTCGATCACCCGGTCCAGCCATGCCTCGTCGGGCTTCCGGCCCGCGATGTCCATGGGCAGCGTGATGTTCTCCAGCGCGTTCAGGGTCGGGATGAGGTTGAACGACTGGAACATGAAGCCGATCCGGTCGCGGCGCAGCCGTGTCAGCTCGCGCTCCCTCAGCCCCGTGATCTCCGTGTCGCCCAGCCAGACCTGACCTGCCGAGACGGTGTCGAGGCCCGCCAGACAGTGCATCAACGTGGACTTCCCGGAGCCCGACGGGCCCATCACCGCGGTGAACCGGCCCCGGACGACGTCCACGTCCACCGAGTCGAGTGCCAGCACGGTCGTCTCGCCCGAGCCGTACGCCTTGGTGAGACCGCGGGCGCGGGCCGCGATCCCGTCGGCCGGCGCGAGGCCGGGAGCGTGCTCCGCAGCAGGTGTGGACAAGGCCGCCTCCTCTGGGTGGACGTCAGGACCTCATGGTCCCGCCCGAGGGTAATGTGACCCGGCCCACACTCGGTATCCTCCGCGGGTCGGACTCCGCCCTTGTCGTCGCCCGCCATCAGGCCACCGTATTCGCCGTCCCCGTCTACGACAGCCCGCACGCCCGCGCCGCCGCCCTGCTCCAGCTCCTCCTGCACGTCCCCGCCCTGGAGCGCTCCGACGCCCTGTTCGCCTCCGCCGTCGCCTACGCGTACCTCGTCGCCGGCGGCCTCAAGGCCGTCACCTCGCCCGAGCAGGTCCGCGACCTCGCCCGGCTGGTCAAGAGCGGCGAGGCGTCCGTCCGGGACATCGAGCGGGAACTGCGCCGGTGGAGCCTGTGACCTACCCTTCGGTCGGGCGCCACCCCGTGCCGAGCACGCAGTACGAGGTGGGCAGCGTCGGCCCCTGTTCCGGCATGAGCACCCGCCGGTAGGGACCGAGCTCGAACCCGGCGTCCCGCAGCGCCCGGACCGGCTCCCGCGCCACATGGCAGCCCCCGCTCAGCACCGGCCACACCGTCCGGTCCAGCGCGTGTTGTGTGAAGGTCATCGCACGGCCGCCGCCCCGGCCGTGCTCGAAGAACCGCACCTCGCCGCCCGGCCGCAGCACCCGCCGCAGTTCCCCGAGCGCCCGGGGCACGTCCCGCACACTGCACAGCACCAGCGACACCACCGCCGCGTCGAAGCCCTCGCTCTTGACCGGCAGCGCCTCGGCCGCGCCCGGCACGACGTCCACCGGCACCCCGGCGCGCAGGGCGGCCTCCACGGCCAGGTGCCGCAGCCGCCGCTCCGGTTCGATGGCGACGACCTCCGCGACGGTGCCCGGGTAGTGCGCGAAGTTCAGCCCGTTGCCCGCGCCGATCTCGATCACCCGCCCGGACAGCCCGCCGAGCAGTCTCTCGCGTATGCGGCCCACCCCCATCCGGGTCTCGGCGGCCACACTGGCCCGGGCGTAGCAGCGGGCGAACAGCGGATGGTGCACGGCGTCCCGTGGCACCTTTCCTGAGCGGAGCGGCATGGAAGACCTCCCTGCGAGGCTGGCCCCCTACCCCGATTCTCCCCGCGACGGGCCCGGCGCACCCCTGCCGGCTACCGCAGGAGCAGGCGGCCCAGCACCGGAAGGTGGTCGCTCCCGGTGGCCTCCAGCGCCGTCACCTCCGCCACCTCGACCCCTCGCCCCAGCACCTGGTCGATCCTCGCCACCGGCAGGCCGGCCGGCCAGCTGAACGCGAACCCCGTGGGCGGAGCGTGCAGCCGGGAGGTGAGCGGGGCGAGGCCACGGTCCCGGACCGTGCCGTTGAGGTCGCCCACCACCAGCAGCCGGCCCGCCGGGTCGGCTGCGATCCTGGCCCCGAGCAGGGCCGCGCTCTCGTCCCGGGCCGCCGAGGCGAGCCCCGTCGGGCCCAGGCGCACGGACGGCAGATGGACCACGTACACCGCGATCCTGCCGCCGGGCGCGGACACCGTCGCCCGCAGGGCCCGCCGCCAGCTCTCCGGGAAGCCCTCGGGCCGGATGTCGACGGGCCGCACGTCCGAGAGCGGATACGCCGACCAGAGCCCTACCGTCCCGCGGACCGCCCGATGCGGATGGGAGGCGCCCAGGACCCCCTGGTAAGCGGGCCGCGCGGCGGGCGTCAGCTCCTCCACGGCGATCAGGCCGGCGCGCGTGGCCAGCAGGGCCCGGGCGGTGCCGGCGGGGTCGGCGTTGTCGTCGGCCACGTTGTGCTGGACGACGGTCAGGTCGTAGGAGCCCGGAGGTGAGGAGAACCACACCCCGCCGAACATCCAGAGCCACACGGCCCCGGGCGCCAGGCAGGCGAGCAGCCCCGCCCTCGACCGCGCGATCAGGGCGACGCAGCCGAGCACGGGCACGGCCGGCCCCAGCCACGGCAGAAACGTCTCCAGCAGGCTCCCCAGCCGCCCGGCCCCGTTGGGCACGGCCGAGTGCAGGGCGAGCAGACCGGCGACACCGCAGGCGCCGCTCACCAGCCAGGCGTCCCACGACGCTCTGCCGCCGACGGCCACGCTAGGCGAGTTCCGCCGCAAGCAGGGCGGCGGCGCCGGCCACCAGCGGATTGTCCGCCGGAGCGTCCTCCTCCGGCTGCGTGGTCAGCACCGACATCACGATCGGCGGGCCGTCCGGCGGCCAGGTGATGCCCACGTCGTTGTTGCCGCCGTACCGCCCGCCGCCGGTCTTGTCGGCGATCAGCCAGTCGGCGGGCAGGGCCTTGCGGAACTTCTCGGTGCTGGTGGTGTTGCGCAGCAGCCAGTCCGTGAGCCGCGCGCGGTCCCGGGGCGCCAGCGCGGATCCGAGCACGAGCCGGGCGTAGGTCAGGCCGATGGCGCGCGGGGTCGTCGTGTCGGTCACCCGCCACGGCTCGGCGGAGTTGAGCTGGGGCTCCCAGCGGTCGAGCCGGGTGATCCGGTCACCGATCGAGCGGGCGAAGCGCGTGATGGCGGTCGGCCCGCCCAGCTCCTTCAGCAGCAGGTTGCCCGCGGTGTTGTCGCTGAAGCGGATGGTGGCGTCGCACAGTTCGCCGACGGTCATGCCGGGCGCGACGTGCTTCTCGGTGATCGGGGAGTACCCGGACTTCTCGACGTAGGCCTGCGTGTAGTGGACGCGCCGGGCCAGGAACTCGCCGTCGCGGTCGAGGTCGCGCAGGACGGCCGCGGCGGCCAGCGTCTTGAACACCGAGGCCATCGGGAAGAGCTCGTCGGCCCGGTACGTCACCGTCCGGCCCGTGCGCACGTTGCGGGCGTACACGCCCAGCCGTGCGGTGTGCTCCCGCTCCAGGTCCCGCAGCCGCGCCGTGATGCCGCCGGCGGCGGGCAGCGCGTGGGCCGTGCCGCCGCCCAGCGAGAAGGCGGCGGCTGTGCCCAGCGCGAGGGCTGTACGGCGGGACGGGCGTGATCCGTTCGTGTGCAAGATGGTCCCTTCGGAAGTGATCACGTACGTACTTCAACACGCGATCACGCCCCCGCCGGTTTCACCGCGCGCCGGCCCGCGCGCCCGCCCGGACGCTCAGAACGCCCCGGGCGCCTCCCGCTCCCGGAACGCATCCGTGTCCCAGGAGCCGTCCAGCCGCGGCGCCAGCCAGTGCGGCGCGGCCGCCCGGAAGCCCGCCGGAGGCAGGGCACCCGACCCGGCCGGGACGGAGCCCAGCAGCGGGGCCCCGGCCACGTCCGGCAGGTCCGCGAGATTGCAGCGGGCGGCGAGGTCCGGGGCCGCGGGCCAGCTCCCGATCACGATCCCGGCCAGGTCCAGCCCCCGGGAGCGCAGTTCACGCGCCGTCAGCTCCGTCATGTTCAGGGTGCCGAGCCCCGCTGGGGTCACGACCAGCACCGGCGCCGACAGCAGCCGGGCCGCGTCCGCCAGGGTGCCGCCGGCCGCGTCGAACCGGACGAGCAGCCCGCCGGCCCCTTCGACCAGCACCAGGTCGTGCTCGGTGGCCAGCTTGGCGGCGGCCTCCGCGACCTCGTGCGGATGGACCGGAGCCCGGCCCGCCCGGCGCGCTGCCGTGGCCGGCGCCAACGGCTCGGGATACCGGGCGAGTTCCGCCGTCGTCACCGGGCCCGCGAGGCGCGCCACCTCGTCGGCGTCGCCGGGCTCGTCGGGCCCCACGCCCGTCTGCGCGGCCTTCAGTACGGCCACCGAACGGCCGGCGGCCAGCGCCGTCGCGGCGACGGCGGCGGTCACGACCGTCTTGCCGACCTCCGTGCCCGTGCCCGTGATCACCAGTACCGGCATGTCACCCCTCCCGCGCCGCCGCGCACACGGCCCGCGCGATCCGCGCCAGGTCCGCGTCGCCCGTGACGTACGGCGGCATGGTGTAGATCAGATCGCGGAACGGCCGCAGCCACACGCCCTCGCGCACGGCCGCCGCCGTCGCCGCCTCCATGTCCACGGCGTGGTCCAGCTGCACGACCCCGATGGCGCCGAGCACCCGCACGTCCTTCACCCCCGGCAGCTGCGAGGCCGCCGAGAGCCCGTCCCGCAGGGCCGTCTCGATCCGCTTGACCTCCGCGAGCCAGTCCTGCCCGAGCAGCAGCTCGATCGAGGCGCAGGCCACCGCCGCCGCCAGCGGATTGCCCATGAACGTCGGGCCGTGCGCGAGCACCGGCACCTCGCCCCGCGAGATGCCGTCGGCCACCCGCGCGGTGCACAGGGTCGCCGCCATCGTCAGGTAGCCGCCGGTCAGTGCCTTGCCCACGCACATCACGTCCGGGGTCACGGCGGCGTGCTCCGCCGCGAACATCGCGCCCGTACGACCGAATCCGGTCGCGATCTCGTCGAACACCAGCAGCACGTCGTGCGCGTCGCACGCCTCGCGCAGCACCCGCAGATACGCGGGGGAGTGGAACCGCATCCCGCCCGCGCCCTGCACCACCGGCTCGACGATCACCGCCGCCAGTTCCCCGGAGTGCCGCTCGATCAGCGACCGCAGCTGCCCGGCGTACGCCTCTTCGTACTCCACCGGGGGCGGATCGGCGAACACCTGGCGCTGGAGCACCCCGGTCCACAGATCGTGCATCCCGCCCTCGGGATCGCACACCGACATGGGCTGCCAGGTGTCGCCGTGGTAACCGCCGCGCCAGGTCAGCAGCCGCTGCTTGCCCGGGCGGCCCAGCGAACGCCAGTACTGCAGGCACATCTTGACCGCGACCTCGACCGACACCGACCCCGAGTCGGCGAGGAACACATGCTCAAGGCCCTGGGGTGACATGTCGACAAGGAGCTTCGCCAGCCGTACGGCGGGCTCGTGGGTGAGCCCGCCGAACATCACGTGGCTCATCCGCCCGAGCTGCTCGCGGGCGGCCTCGTTGAGCACCGGGTGGTTGTAGCCGTGGATCGCCGACCACCAGGACGACATTCCGTCGACCAGCTCTCCCGAGCCGTCGGCGAGTCGCAGCCGCACCCCGCTTGCCGACTCCACGACGAGCGGTTCCCGCCGCCCGGGCATCGGCCCGTACGGGTGCCACACGTGCCGCCGGTCGAGCTCCAGCAGCTCGGCGACCGCCGGCTCAGGCATTGGGCGCGAGGTCCGTCCCTGCGCCCCGGCGGCGCACGGCGACCAGGTCGGTCCGGGGCTCGGCGATGTGCGGGCCGTCCTGCGCGGCATGCGGCGCGGGCTCGGATGCGCACGCCCCGCCACCCTCGGAACCGCACACTCCGCCACCGTCGTGGCAGCCGCCGCCGGCGGCCCGGTGCTCCGGCAGCGTCACCTGGTCGGTGCCCTCCACCTCGAACCCGGCGTCCGCGATCATCTCCAGGTCGGCCCTGCCGGCCTGGCCCTCGCTGGTGAGGTAGTCGCCGAGGAAGATCGAGTTGGCCAGGTGCAGGGCGAGCGGCTGCATCGTGCGCAGATGGACCTCGCGCCCGCCCGCGATCCGCACCTCGACGTCCGGGCAGACGAACCGTGTCATGGCCAGGATCCTGAGGCACCGCTGCGGGGTCAGGTTCCACTCCTTGCCCAGCGGAGTGCCCTCGAACGGGATCAGGAAGTTGACGGGAACCGAGTCCGGGTCCAGCTCACGCAGCGAGAAGACGACATCGACCAGGTCCTCGTCCGTCTCACCCATGCCGGCGATCAGCCCGGAGCAGGCGGACAGACCGGCCGCGTGCGCCTTCTGCACGGTGTCGACGCGGTCCTCGTAGGTGTGCGTGGTGGTGATCTCCCCGTACGTCGCCTCGGACGTGTTGAGGTTGTGGTTGTAGGCGTCGGCACCGGCCTCGCGCAGCCGCTCCGCCTGGCCCTCGGAGAGCAGTCCGAGGCAGGCGCACACCTCGACGCCCTCGTTGGTGTCCTTGATCGCCTTGATCGTCTCGGAGACCCGGTCCACGTCCCGGTCGGTCGGGCCGCGCCCGCTGGCCACCAGGCACACCCGTTTGGCCCCTCCGGCCACCCCGGCCGCCGCCGCGTCGGACGCCTGGCCGGGTTTCAGCCAGGTGTACTTCAGGATCCCGGCCGTCGAGCCGAGCCGCTGCGAACAGTACGAGCAGTCCTCGGGACACAGACCGGACTTGAGATTGACGAGATAGTTCAGTTTCACCCGTCGGCCGAACCAGTGCCGCCGCACCTTTCCGGCCGCGGCCACCACATCGAGCAGGTCGTCGTCGGACGTCGCGAGGACGGCGAGTGCCTCGTCGCGGGTCGGCAGCTCGCGCCG
The DNA here is from genome assembly GCF_042955185.1 of Streptomyces sp. NPDC012474. Classification (NCBI taxonomy): domain Bacteria; kingdom Bacillati; phylum Actinomycetota; class Actinomycetes; order Kitasatosporales; family Streptomycetaceae; genus Streptomyces; species Streptomyces sp. NPDC012474. The sequence continues at coordinate 152,320 of NZ_JBIBEP010000012.1, read as the reverse complement.
AAGCCCCTTGTCCACCAGCGTGTTCAGCAGGTCCATGGAAGCCGATCCTGTCCTAAGGAGGCGTCCGGGGCCAAGGAGACTTCGCACAAGAGAGTCCCTTCGAGGTGTGGGTATCGCCACACACTGACCTGCTGGGCGCCCCGCTAGTGTCTGTGCACTGCCTACAAATTCCCCGGAGGACCACCCATGGCGTTCGGCTGGATCGACGAGCAGGCGGAGCTGCGCGCCCGCGCCGGACTCGTTCGGACTCTGCGCCCCCGTCCGGCCGATTCGCCGCTCCTCGACCTGGCGAGCAACGACTACCTCGGGCTGGCCCGCCATCCCGAGATCACCGAGGGTGCGGCCCGGGCGGCGTGGACCTGGGGCGGCGGCTCGACGGGCTCCCGGCTGGTCACCGGCACCACCGAACTGCACGCCGAACTGGAGCGGGAACTGGCCGATTTCTGCGGCTTCGAGGCGGCTCTCGTCTTCTCCTCCGGCTACGCCGCCAACCTCGCCGCGGTCACCGCGCTGGCCCCGCACGGCTCCCTGGTCGTCTCCGATGCGGGCAACCACGCCTCGCTCATCGACGGCTGCCGGCTGGCCCGCGGCACCACCCAGGTGGTGGCGCACGCCGAGCCGGACGCCGTGTGCAAGGCGCTGGCGACCCACGACGGCACGGCGATCGCCGTGTCCGACACGGTCTTCTCCGTCGACGGCGACGCGGCGCCCCTCACCGCGCTGGCCGGGGCCTGCCGGGAGCACGGCGCCGGGCTGGTCGTCGACGACGCCCACGGTCTGGGCGTCCTCGGCGACGGTGGGCGCGGCGCTCCCCACGCGGCGGGAATCGCGGGCGCCGGCGACGTGGTCGCGACGGTCACGCTGTCCAAGTCGCTGGGCAGCCAGGGCGGAGCCGTCCTCGGCCCCGCGCGGGTCGTCGACCACCTGGTCAACGCGGCCCGGACGTTCATCTTCGACACGGGACTCGCCCCCGCCGCGGCCGGAGCGGCTCTGTCGGCCCTGCGGCTGCTGCGCCGTGAACCGGAACGGGCGGCACGGGCCCGCGCGGTGGCGGGTGAACTGCACGCACGCCTGACCGCCGCGGGTCTGGAAGCGGTCCGTCCGGACGCCGCGGTGGTCTCGGTGCGGGCGCCCTCTCCCGAGGACGCCGTGAACTGGGCGGCACGGTGCCGCGCGGCGGGCCTGGTCGTGGGGTGCTTCCGTCCTCCCTCCGTGCCCGACGGCATCTCACGGCTCAGGCTGACCGCCCGGGCTGACCTGACCGGTCAGCAGATCGAACGCGCTGTACGGCTGATCGGCGAGACGCGGCCATGAGTCGGCGTGACACGGCCGTGGGTCGCACGATGACGGTCTGACCGAATCCGGTCACATGCGGTCGACCCCGGCCGCGAACGCAGCCCAGCTCCCCGGGGAGAAGAGCAGCGCGGGCCCGGCCGGGGCCTTGGAGTCGCGCACGGCGAGCAGTCCGGCCCAGAGCGGGGCGTCCGGACACGCGGTCTCGACGCAGTTGTTCGCGCCGGTGCTGTAGCTGCTGCGCAACCACCGCACACCGTGCAGTTCGGTGCTTGAGGGGACGTGACGAGGCAGTGCACGCATGGTGCCTCCTTACGCGCCGGTGGCTGTCCCGGCGATGAAATCCAACGAGTCCTCGGGCGAAAGGGCGTGGATCTGAAGGGCGTTGAAGGCCTCCGTGTAGGCCTGGAGGTCTTCTTTCCGTTCGAGGTAGAGGCTACTCGTCAAGTGGTCGAGAACAACCACATCCAGATCAGAAGTGCTCGAAAACGAGAAGATAACGAAAGGGCCGGTGACACCGATGTGTGCCCCGGCAGCGAACGGCAGGACCTGGAGGCGCACTTGGGGCAGCCGGGCCGCCTCGACCAGCCGTTCCAGCTGGCGGGCCATGACCCCGGGTCCGCCCACTTCCCGGCGCAGCACCGCCTCGTCCAGGACGGCACTGAGTCTCAGCGGGGGGTCGGCGCGCAGCACGTCCTGCCGGGCCAGCCGCACCTCCACCAGCGTGTCGAGCCGGTCCTCGGGGAGCCCCTCCACCGCCGCCCTCGTCACCGCACGCGCGTACTCGGGCGTCTGGAGCAGACCCGGCACGACCGTGGTCTCCAGCGTGCGCATCGCGCCGGCCTGGGACTCCAGGCTGATGAAGTCCCGGTAGGTCGGCGGCAGCACCCCGCGGTAGGCGTGCCACCAGTGGTGCCGGCCGCCGCTGTCGTCGGAACCGGCCAACGCCATGAGCAGGTCCCGGAGTTGGGCGTCCGCCACATCGTAGGCGTCGAGAAGTAACCGCACGTCGGCCGGTTTCACACCGCTCGTGCCCGTCTCGATCCGGCTGACCTTGGACTGGTGCCAGCCCACCAGCCGGGCCGCCTCACCGCTCGTGAGCGCCGCCGAGGTGCGCAGCGCACGCAGTTCGGCGCCCAGTTTCCGGCGGCGCACCGCGGGACCGTGCTGCATGGCTCCTCCTTACTCCTTCCGAGCCACCCAAATACGGTCTCGCGTCGGAGAGTTCACCGCTTTGAGCGACAGATATATGCATATCTTGGTGGATCGCCGCCCTTCGCGGGTGTTCTGGTGGCACTCTGGCGACGAAGCACCAGTCCGGGACCGTACTCGAACCATCCGCTCCGTGTCGGGCTGTGGTCCCGTGGGAAAGGGACGACGTCGCCATGGCAGACCATTTGGAAGCATCCGTCACTCTGCCGAGCGATCCAGCCTCGGTCTCCGCAGCGCGTGCCTATGTGGTGGGCACGCTGGCGGAGTGGGGCCTGCCGGCGGACACGGACGTGTCCGACACCGTCCGGCTCATCATCTCCGAACTCGCCACCAACGCCGTGCTGCACACCTCCGGTCAGTCGCCCACGTTCACCGTGGACGTCGAGCTCGACCGCGACGAGCACCTGCGCATCGGTGTCACGGACAGCCATCCGCGCTTCCCCAGACGCCTGCCCGCCGCCGTTCAGCAGGACAACGGCCGCGGCCTGGTCATCATCCGCTGGCTGACCGCGGAATGCGGCGGCAGACTCCGCATCCGCCCCACCCGTGAGGGCGGCAAGACCATCTCGATCGAACTTCCGTGGGTCGTCCCGGTCCAGGCCGGTGACGACGGCGGTGCGGCAGGAGCCGTAGTCACTCCCGGCAGGACCTGAAAGACCTCCCCAGCGGGTGCCCTCCGCGCACCCCGGCCCGCCCGACCGGCATCCGGGCCACCGTCACGGCTGTGACACCCACTCCGAGCCCTTGGACCCGCCGGAGTAAGGGGCCGTCACCGGGGCCGTGCCGACGCCTCCCGGTGTGCTGCCGCCCCTCGAAGCCCTGACGGCTGCCTGACGGTGTGCCGCAGCGGCGCGGGGGCCTTGACGTCGCCCTCGCCTGGTTCCTCTACGGCGGTCCGGCCCGTACCGTCCGCCTCCTGGCGCAGCCCCGCCCGCCGCACCAGCCGCGGGAGCAGCCCCCACAGGCCGACACAGACCAGGAATGTCGCGGCGCCCGCGGCGATACCGCCGGCCCGGCCCGTGGTCACGTCGACCACCAGCAGCACGGAACCGCTGAACGCGAACACCAGCACGCTCAGGCCCGTGGTGGCCAGGCGTGAGGAGACCTGCACGATGCGGGGCTTGGCGCCCTGCTGGAAGAGGGAGCGGTGCAGCGCGGCCGGAGCGGTGAAGAGCGCGGCTGCCACGACCGCCAGCAGCAGGGTGATGACGTAGGTGACGCGCTGGACCGTGTCGAGGTCCTCGAAACGCGAGGTGAACGCCAGCGACAGCAGGAAGGCGAAGAGGATCTGTACGCCCGTCTGGGTGACGCGGAGCTCCTGGAGCAGTTCCACGAAGTTGCGGTCGGCGCGTTGCAGCGGAGTCTCATTGCGCGCGGTGCAGGGACGGTGCTCGGCCATGGGACAACGGGTATCCAGGTGAGCCCGTGTCACGCTCCGGCGTGCGGCGGCGCGTCAGGACGCCGCCGCACGCCGGGCGGATCACTTCACGCGCCCGTACCAGACGCTCTTGGTCCAGATCTTCTGCAGCCGCACCACGTCCCCGCTCTTCGGGGAGTGCCAGAGCTTGTTCTTACCCGCGTAGATACCGACGTGGTACACGTTGCTGCCCGAGTGGAAGAACACCAGGTCGCCCGCCTTGCGGTTCTTGGCGGAGATGTGGCGCGTCTTGTTGTACTGCTGGGCAGCCGTGCGGGGGAGCTTCTTGCCGGCCTTCTTGAACGAGTAGAGCGTGAGCCCGGAGCAGTCGAACCGGTGCGGACCGATGGCCCCGTACTTGTAAGGCGAACCCTTCTTGGAAGCCGCGATCTTGAGTGCCTTGGTCGCCGGTGTGGCTGCCGCGGCCTCGGAGGTGAAGCCGGGCGCCACTATCGAGCCGCCCACGGCGGCGATGGTGAGCGCCGAGGCCGTGCCGGCCCGGACCATGAGCGACGGGACACGATTGAGCGCAGTCATGCGCAACCCTTCGTCAGCCGCCTGTGAAGGATGACCTGTCGGATTCGGGCTGGCGAAGTTGCCCGGCCGCTGACGCGGCTTCACCCCAAGGGCTGCTCGGGTCAGGTCATGGCGTGACCGTCCCGGCGACCCGTCGTGCTTGGGTCCTCCACTCCTGCCGATCCACTCCTGTCGACCGGTCATCCGGGCGGCGGCAGGACTCGGCGTCCGCCCGGATCGCCCCGCCACAGCGGCGGGGGCTTGTCGTCAGACAGGGATCTTGGCGCATGCCTGTCCGGATTTCCCAACGGAACCGGGGATTTGTGTTGTTACTCACCACTCACCCGTTCGGGTGGACACGTGTGCGTTTGAGCCACTGTCCATGTACACGCGTGCGTCCGGACCTGCGGCGGAATGCCCCATTCCGTCCGTGGGTCACGCGTGTTGCGCAACCGGAACGGTCCCAAAATCGGTCTCCCGCCTACTCCGAACAGGGGTACGTCTTTTGGTCCGTTTCGACTCACGTGCGAACGCTCCGGCGCCGGGGCGGGTGTCCGGTCCGACGGTTCCGCGTCAACTGACGGACTCCGGGGGCAGGGTGAGCCGGGCCGTGCGCCGTTCGCCGTCCAGCACCCGCAGCGCCCGGGCCAGGGTGCCGGCGTGCAGTTCCGTCTCGCCCCGCTGATGCATGAGGGTCAATGCGTCACGCAGTGCGGTCGCCTTGCCGACCAGGGCCTGGGCGGCGCGCAGCCCCCGGTAGGTGTCGCCGTCCTGGGCCGGGTTGATGCGGCCGAGCAGGTCGACGACGTCGAGGTAACGGTCGATCAGTTCCGCCTCGGCGCGCGTCAGGGCGGGCAGTGGCGGCAGTTCGGGCGGGAGCACCGGGGCCTCACCGGCCGGTCGGCGGGGCGAGGGTGGCCTTGCGGCCGGGGACGATCCCGTCCACCAGGCCGTAGTCCACCGCCTCCCGGGCGGTCAGGATCTTGTCCCGCTCGATGTCCGAGCTCACCTGCTCCCGGGTGCGGCCCGTGTGCTGCGCGAGCAGCTCCTCGGTCCGGGCCCGGATGCGCGTCAACTCGTCGGCCTGGATCGCCAGATCGCTCGCCTGCCCCCGGACCGGCTCGGGCAGCGCGGGCTGATGGATCACCAGACGGGCGTCGGGCAGCGCGAATCGCTTGCCGGGCGTGCCCGCCGCCAGCAGCACCGAGGAAGCGGCACCGGCCTGACCCAGGCAGATCGTCTCCACGTCGCAGGAGACGTACTGCATCGTGTCGTAGATCGCCGTCATCGCGTGGAAGGTGCCGCCGGGGGAGTTGATGTAGAGCGAGATGTCCCGCTCCGGGGCCTGGTGCTCCAGGTGCATGAACTGGGCCATGACGTCGTTCGCCGAGGTCTCGTCCACGGGCGTCCCGAGGAAGACGATCCGCTCCTCCAGAAGCTTCGAGTACGGATCCATCGTCCGTTGCCCGGACACCGTGCGTTCGGTGAACTCGGGCAGTACGTAGCGGGCGGACGGTCGGGTCATGGTGAGCCCCTCCTCGCGGCGCGGCCGTCTCCGGCGACGGCCGCCTCTGTAAAAAATGTACAGGACGTACGTCACGTTATGATGGGGACATGGCCTACGAGATTCCGGTGACGCAAGCCAGGGCTGAGCTCGCCGACCTGATCAACCGCGTGGTGTACGGCGGCGAACGCGTCGTCGTCACCCGGCACGGCAAGCCCCTCGTCGCCCTCGTCTCGGCCGATGACCTGCGGCGGCTCGAAGAGAACCAGGAGCTCGCGGAGTCCACGGAGGAGCAGGTGATCAGCGCCGTCTCCACGGTCCGCGAGGTCGCGTCCGCTCCTGGCGAACCCCAGCGGTTCGGCATCGCGGCGGAACACCGGCGGGCCGGCCACTAGGTCCCAGCCCCGGACGGACGAAGACCGCGCGTCCCCGTCCGCTGCAGCGGGGACGCACGGCCGCTTCGAAGGGCCGCCGGTCAGCCGACGGCCGAGAGCTCCCGGCGGTCGGCCGCGGGCCCGGCGCCCGCCTTCCGGGCCTTGAGCGAGCCGCCGAGCAGTACGGCGCCCAGGCCCAGCGCCGCCCACCAGGCCAGGGTCAGGGCGGGGCCGGCCGCCGCCGCGCCGTCGAAGGAGGACACCGAGCGCAGCAGGGTCGTACCCGCGCCGGGCGGCAGCCACTGGCCGATCGCGCCGGCCGGCTCCGGCAGCATCTGCGGGGCCGAGGTGGCGCCGGAGAAGGGGTTGCCGATCAGCATCACCACGGCGGCCGCGATGCCCGTGCCGGCGGGGCCGATCAGGGCGGCGAGTCCGGCGACGGCGCCGCCGACGGCCAGCGTGGACAGCGCGAGCACCCCCGCTTCCGCCCACCAGTCGCCGCCGAGCGCTCCGAGCCAGCTGTGCGCGATCCCGGCTGCGGCCATGCCCACCAGGATGGACGCGCCGAGCAGTGCGAGAGCGGCCCGGACGCCGCGCAGTCCGAGCAGGGTGACCACGGCGCCCGCCGCGATGCCGGCCAGGGCGAGCGGCAGCACGGCGGCGCTCAGCACGGCGCCGCGCGGATCGCTGGGCGGGGTGGGCGCGACATCGACCGTCTTGATCTGTGCGCCCCCGGCGGCGACCTGCTGCCCCACTGCCTGCTGGAGGAACTGCGCGACGGCCGGTCCCGCCGCGGACGCGGTGAGCAGCTCGGGTCCCTGCCGCGTGACCACGACCGCGCCGTACACGCTCCGGTTCTCGATGGCGTCCCGGGCGGCGGCCTCGTCGGCGTAGCGGTGGATCTCGAAGGCGCCCTCGTGCCGCTCCAGCCGGCTCTCGGCCTGGGCCGCCGCGGCGGGCGGTCCGGCCACGCCCAGCGGCAGGTCGCGGGGCGCGATACGGGAGGCCGGCCAGGCGAAGGCCCACAGGGCGAGGGCGGCCAGGACGGGCGCGAGGACGACGACCGCGATCACATGGCGGTTGCGGGAAGGCATGAGGGTCTCCTGGAGTGAGCGAACCGGAACGCCAAAAAGAAGGATCGTTCGTTTTTGCTCTGCTCTCACCGTGCTCCGCTTGCGCCACCTTGTCAAGAATGAATATTCGTTTTACTTTGTGGACCATGGCTCGCGTGTCCCAGGAACACCTCGACGCCCGCCGCCGCCAGATCCTCGACGGTGCCGCGCTCTGCTTCGCCCGCAACGGCTTCCACGCCACGTCCATGCAGGACGTGCTGAAGGAGGCCGATCTCTCGGCGGGTGCCGTGTACCGCTACTTCAGCGGCAAGGAGGAGCTGATCGGCGCCATCGTCGCCGAGGTGCTCGGTTCGGTCCGTGAGGCCTTCGAGGAGGCCGCGCGGCAGAGCCCGCCCCCGCCGCCGGACGAACTCGTCGCCTCCGTCCTCGGCAGGACGCTGGCCGCTCGTGAGTCCCTGGTCGTCGACGGCCGACCCGCCTTCCCACGGCTCGTCGTCCAGGTCTGGACGGAGACGCTGCGCAACGAAGAGCTGGCGCTCGTCCTGCGGGACGGCTACGGCTCGGTCCGCGCGGCCTGGGGGAGGATCGTCGAGGGCTACCAGAAGGCCGGGATGATGCGAGCGGACGTGGCGCCGGACCATGTGGCCCGCACGATGATCGCCGCCGTGCTCGGGTTCATCGCACAGCAGTCCCTCTTCGGACCCGCGCCGGTCGAGGTCCTCCGGGACGGTCTGCGGGCGCTGACCAGCATGCGGGACGGGGAGACAGCCCCCGGTGGATCACAAGTCGTTTAACGTGCCCGAAACGCGGTCCATTTAGCCTGCCGACCACGCCACCTGGCACGTTGCCCCGTGGCCGCGGCAGCCGGGCCCCGCACGGCCCGAGCGAGGACTGTGAGGTGGGACGTGCAACTGACCCCGCACGAGCAAGAACGACTGCTGATCCATGTGGCGGCCGACGTGGCCGAGAAGCGCCGGGCCCGGGGACTGAAGCTCAACCACCCCGAGGCGATCGCGCTCATCACCTCGCACATCCTCGAAGGAGCACGCGACGGCCGGACCGTCGCGGAACTCATGTCCTCCGGACGCAAGCTCCTGACCAGGGACGACGTCATGGACGGCATCCCGGAGATGATCCACGACGTCCAGGTCGAGGCCACCTTCCCGGACGGCACCAAGCTCGTCACCGTCCATGAGCCGATCGTCTGACGGGGAGGTCGTCGTGATTCCCGGAGAGATCCTGTTCGCCGACGGGCCGATTGCCTACAACGAGGGCCGCGAGGCCGTCCGGCTGACCGTCCTCAACGCCGCCGACCGGCCCGTGCAGGTCGGCTCCCACTACCACTTCGCCGAGGCCAACCCCGGCCTGGAGTTCGACCGCGCCGCCGCGCGCGGCAGGCGGCTGAACGTCGCCGCCGGCACGGCCGTGCGCTTCGAGCCCGGGATCCCCGTCGAGGTCGAACTCGTTCCGCTGGCGGGCGCCCGCGTGGTGCCCGGTCTGCGCGGGGAGACCGGAGGTGCCCTCGATGCCTGAGATCTCGCGTGCCGCCTACGCCGACCTGTTCGGCCCGACCACCGGCGACCGGATCCGCCTCGCCGACACCGACCTGCTGGTCGAGATCGAGGAGGACCGCTCCGGCGGTCCGGGACGCGCCGGCGACGAGGCCGTGTTCGGCGGCGGCAAGGTCATCCGCGAATCCATGGGCCAGGCCCGTGCCACGCGCGCGGAAGGCACCCCCGACACCGTCGTCACCGGCGCGGTGATCATCGACCACTGGGGGATCGTCAAGGCCGACGTCGGCATCCGCGACGGCCGGATCACCGGCATCGGCAAGGCCGGCAACCCCGACACCATGGACGGCGTCCACCCGGACCTGGTCATCGGCCCCGAGACCGAGATCATCGCCGGCAACGGGCGGATCCTCACGGCCGGTGCGATCGACGCCCACGTCCACTTCATCTGCCCGCAGATCGCCGACGAGGCGCTGTCCTCCGGCATCACGACCCTCGTCGGCGGCGGCACGGGCCCCGCCGAGGGCTCCAAGGCCACCACCGTGACGCCCGGCCCCTGGCATCTCGCGCGGATGCTGGAGGCGATGGAGGCCCACCCCCTCAACATCGGGCTGCTCGGCAAGGGCAACACCGTCTCCCACGAGGCGATGCTGTCGCAGATCCGAGGCGGTGCCCTCGGCCTGAAACTGCACGAGGACTGGGGATCGACCCCGGCCGTCATCGACGCCTCGCTGACCGTCGCCGAGCAGACCGGCATCCAGGTCGCGATCCACACCGACACACTCAACGAGGCCGGGTTCGTCGGCGACACCCTGGCCGCGATCGCCGGCCGGGGCATCCACGCGTACCACACCGAGGGTGCGGGCGGCGGGCACGCGCCGGACATCATGACCGTGGTCTCCGAGTCCTACGTGCTGCCGAGCTCCACGAACCCGACCCGGCCGTTCACCGTCAACACCGCCGAGGAACACCTCGACATGCTGATGGTGTGCCACCACCTCAATCCGGCGGTGCCGGAGGACCTGGCCTTCGCCGAGTCGCGGATCCGGCCGTCCACGATCGGGGCGGAGGACGTGCTGCACGACCTGGGCGCGATCTCGATCATCTCCTCCGACTCCCAGGCCATGGGCCGCGTCGGAGAGGTCGTCATGCGGACCTGGCAGACCGCGCACGTGATGAAGCGGCGCCGGGGCGCGCTGCCCGGCGACGGGCGGGCCGACAACCGCCGGGTGCGTCGCTATGTCGCCAAGTACACGATCAACCCGGCGCTCGCCCAGGGCCTGGCCCGGGAGATCGGGTCGGTCGAGAGCGGCAAGCTGGCCGACCTGGTGCTGTGGGAGCCGGCGTTCTTCGGCGTCAAGCCGCAGCTCGTCATCAAGGGCGGGCAGATCGCGTACGCGCAGATGGGCGACGCGAACGCCTCCATCCCCACGCCGCAGCCGGTGCTGCCGCGCCCGATGTACGGGGCGATCGGGCGGGCACCCGCCGCCAACTCCCTCAACTTCATCGCTCCCCTCGCCGTCGAGGACGGGCTTCCGGAGCGGCTGGGCCTCGGGAAGCGGTTCGTGGCGATCGAGTCGACGCGCGGTGTGACCAAGGCCGACATGCGGGAGAACGACGCACGGCCCGAGGTGCGGGTCGACCCCGACAGCTTCGCCGTGCACATCGACGGGGAGCTGGTCGAGGCGGCGCCCGCGGCGGAACTGCCCATGGCTCAGCGGTACTTCCTGTTCTGAGGGTGGTCTGAATGTCGCGTGCAGCGCTTCTCGTCCTGGCCGACGGACGGTTTCCCGCCGGAGGGCATGCCCACTCCGGTGGCGCCGAGGCGGCGGTCAGGGCCGGACGGATCAGTGGGGCGGCGAGCCTGGAGGAGTTCTGCCGGGGGCGGTTGCACACGGCGGGGCTGGTGGCGGCGGGACTGTCCGCTGCCGCGGCGCTCGGGATCGATCCCGTCGCGCTGGACCGCGCGGCGGACGCGCGAACACCGTCACCCGCACTGCGGGTCGCCGCCCGGAAACTGGGACGGCAGCTGCTGCGAGCCGCGCGGGCGACCTGGCCCTCCGCCGAACTGGACGCTCTCGGCCGGGAGTTCCCCAAAGGGGCGCACCAGCCGGTGGTGCTGGGGCTGGCGGCCCGGGCGGCGGGGCTGGGGCCGGTGGACGCGGCCTACTGCGCGGCGTACGAGAGCGTGAGCGGGCCCGCCTCGGCGACGGTGCGCTTGCTGAGTCTCGATCCGTTCGACGCGACGGGTGCGCTGGCCCGGCTGGCGCCGGAGGCGGACCGGGTCGTGGACCGGGCGGTGGAGGCGGCCCGGAGGGCGGTCGACGAGGGGCTCGACGCCCTGCCGGCGGGCTCCGCACCCCTGCTGGAGATCGGGGCGGAGGTGCATGCGGCATGGCCCGTACGCCTGTTCGCGTCATAGGGGCGCTCAGGTAACCCACCAGGGGCGTGGGGCTGCGTTCGACATGCGGCTCCGCCGCGTGAGCGCGACCGGCCATCACGCACCCGCACCCGACCACGATTCTCAGGAGCCACACATGCACCTCGAACACCACCGCGACACCCCCACCGCCCTCAGCGCCGACGCCCACCGCCCCGACGGCATCCGCAGAGCCTTTCGCATCGGGCTCGGTGGCCCCGTGGGCTCCGGGAAGACCGCCACCGTCGCCGCGCTGTGCCGGGCGCTGCGGGACGAACTGTCGCTCGCCGTCGTCACCAACGACATCTACACCCGGGAGGACGCGGAGTTCCTGCTCCGCGAGGCCGTACTGCCGCCCGAGCGGATCACCGCCGTGGAGACGGGCGCCTGCCCGCACACCGCGATCCGGGACGACATCTCCGCGAACCTGGAAGCGGTGGAGGATCTGGAGGACGCGGTCGGGCCGCTGGACCTGGTGCTGGTGGAGTCCGGCGGCGACAACCTCACCGCGACCTTCTCCAAGGGGCTCGTCGACGCGCAGATCTTCGTGATCGACGTGGCCGGGGGTGACGACATCCCGCGCAAGGGAGGCCCCGGCGTGACCACCGCCGACCTGCTCGTCGTCAACAAGACCGACCTCGCCCCGTACGTCGGCTCCGACCTCGCCCGGATGGCCGCCGACGCCAAGGCGCAGCGTGCCGAACTGCCCGTCGTCTTCCAGTCGTTGCGGGGCGGTACCGGGGTGGCGGACGTCGCCGCGTGGGTGCGTGCGCAGCTTTCCGCGTGGACCGCGTGAGCGTGCCTGCCGGTGCCGGTGCCGGTGCCGGTGCCAGCGCCGGTGCCGGTGTGCGGTCCGTCGCGCGGATCGTCGCCCGTGCCGACGGGCGCGGCGGGACCTCGCTGCCCGTGCTGGAGAGCGACGGGCCCCTGGCGTTGCGGCGCACCCGGTCGGCCGGAACCGGGGCGCGGGTCATGCTGGTCGGTGCGATGAGCGGACCGCTCGGCGGTGACCACTTCACCGTGGAGGGCCGGGTCGAGGAGGAAGCGCGGCTGTCCGTCGGCTCGGCCGCCGCCACCATCGCGCTGCCCGGGCAGGCGAAGGGCGAAGCCCGTTACGACGTCCGGCTCGACATCGCCGACGGTGGCGAACTGCACTGGCTTCCCGAACAGTTGATCTCCGCCCAGGGCAGCGACCTGCGTGTCTCCACTCGGGTCGAACTCGCCGGCACAGCCCGGCTCGTGCTGCGCGAGGAGCAGGTGCTCGGACGCGTCGGTGAGGAACCCGGGCGGCTCACGAGCCGTCTGACCGTGCGGGTGGCCGGGCAGGCCGTGCTGGACCAGGAACTGGCCTGCGGGCCCGGCGCGCCGGGCGGCTGGGACGGGCCCGCCGTGCTGGCGGGGCATCGTGCGGTCGGGCAACTCCTCGTCGTACGACCGGAGTTCGCCGCCACGCCGGTGGCCGCGGGGCTATTGGGGGAGGGTGCCTCGGTGGTGCCGCTCGCCGGGCCCGCCGCGCTGGTGACGGCGGTGGCGCCGGACGCCCTCAGGCTGCGGCGGCTGCTCGACGAGGCCCTCGCCTCGCTCCCGCGGACCTAGACGTCCGTAGAGCAGCACAAGCTCTCCGTTTATCGGATTGGCAAAGAAGGGTGTCCGGCTCTGTTGTCAGGGACCTCACAACCGGAAGGATCCCCCGTACTGATCACAACGAGGTACGGGGAGGTCCCCCTTGAGGGGTTCGAGACCGAAGAGGCGGGTGGCGGCACTCGGTTCGGCCGGCGCGCTCGTCACGGCCACGCTGATAGCCGGTGCCGTCGCGGCGCCCACGGCGAACGCGAAGACGGGCAGCGGCCACGGCCAGGACCGACAGGCCCGGGGCACCGCGATCGCCGCAGCCCGGGCCGCGAAGGCCGGGATCGACTGGCAGGACTGCCCCGCCGACTGGAACCTGGCCAAGCCGATCCAGTGCGGATACGTCACCGTACCGCTCGACTACGCCAAGCCGTACGGCAAGCAGATCAAGCTCGCCGTCGACCGCATCGGCAACACGGGCACGAAGGCCGAGCGGCAGGGCGCGCTCATCTACAACCCCGGCGGCCCCGGCGGCTCCGGACTGCGCTTCCCGGCCCGGGTCACCAGCAAGAACGCCGTCTGGGCCAACGCGGCCAAGGCCTATGACTTCGTGGGCTTCGACCCGCGCGGCGTCGGCAAGTCCGCGCCCATCTCCTGCGTGGACCCGCAGGAGTTCGTCAAGGCGCCCAAGGCCGACCCGGTGCCCGACTCCGAGGCCGACAAGCGCGCCCAGCGCAAGCTGGCCCGCGAGTACGCCGAAGGCTGCCAGGAGCGCAGCGGCGCGATGCTGCCGCACATGACCACGCCGAACACCGCGCGCGACCTCGACGTCATCCGCGCCGCCCTCGGTGAGAAGAAGCTCAACTTCCTCGGTGTCTCCTACGGCACGTACCTAGGCGCCGTCTACGGCACCCTCTTCCCGCGCCACGTGCGCCGCATGGTCGTCGACAGCGTCGTCAACCCGTCCCGGGACAAGATCTGGTACCAGGCCAACCTGGATCAGGACGTCGCCTTCGAGACCCGCTGGAAGGACTGGCAGGACTGGGTCGCGAAGAACGACGCGACCTACCACCTCGGCGACACCCGCGCCGAGGTCCAGCAGCAGTGGCTGAAGCTGCGCGCCACCGCGAAGAAGAGCCCGCTCGGTGGGGTCGTCGGCCCGGCCGAGCTCATCTCCTTCTTCCAGAGCGCCCCGTACTACGACTCCGCCTGGGCGCCGACCGCCTCGGTCTTCAGCAAGTACGTCGCCGGCGACACCCAGGCGCTCGTCGACGCCGCCGCTCCCGACCTGTCCGACACGGCGGGCAACGCGGCCTCGGAGAACGGCAACGCCGTGTACACGGCCGTGGAGTGCGCCGACGCCAAGTGGCCCACCAGCTGGCAGAGGTGGGACCGCGACAACACGCGGCTCCACAAGGACCACCCGTTCATGACCTGGGCCAACGCCTGGATGAACCTGCCGTGCGCCACCTGGCCGGCCAAGCAGCAGACGCCGGTGAACGTCAAGACCGGCAAGGGCCTGCCCGGCGTGCTCATCGTCCAGTCCGAGCGGGACGCGGCCACCCCGTACGCGGGCGCGGTGGAGCTGCACAAGCGGCTCAAGGGCTCCCGCCTGATCACGGAGAAGGGAGCGGGCTCCCACGGAGTCACCGGCCTGGTCAACCCGTGCATCAACCCCCGGGTGGACAGCTACCTGCTCACCGGCAAGCTGGACTCCGCCGACGTGACGTGCGCGCCGCACGCCACGCCGAAGCCGTAGCCGTCGCCCGACGGTGGTGAGGGGCGGCCGGGACACCGGCCGCCCCTTCCTCATGCCCGCCGGGCCGCGAACCAGGCGTCCTCCGCCGCGTAGTCGAAGAGGTCCGGGTAGGCACGGGCGAGGGTGGGGAACGCCTCCCGCCAGTCCTGCTCGGACAGCCTGCCGGTGAGCCACTCGACCGTCTCCGGCAGGCTGTCCGGGTAGGACACGACCGGCCGGTAGCCCAGCTCCCGTTCCGCGGCGGACATGTCGCACACCACCGGCAGCTCCACCGACCAGGGCGAGCTGCCCACGGACGCCTGCGGCGGACCGTCCAGCAGGACGGTCTGCGTCTCCACCCCCATGACCGCGTCCACGGCGGCCCCGATCTCCGACGCGGTCGGCGGCAGCGGATCGCAGGCGTTGAGCACCCGCGAGCCCGGCCGGGCCGCCGCCAGCCGGATCAGTTCGGCGATGTTGCGCGCGGCTGAGGTGTGGAAGAGGCTCTCACCCCGGAAGGCGAGCGCCCGCCTGCGGCGGCCGTCAAGGTTCCGTTTGACGAAGTACAGCTCCCGGGGGAGCGGGCTGTACGGCCCGTGGACCGCGCCCGGGCGCAGCACGGTCGTGGGCAACCGGTCGGCCGCCGAGAGGAGTTCACGCTCCAGTGCCGCCTTGCCGGTGCTGTACGTGGCGTCCCCCGGCGGGACCGTCACCTGGTCCTCCGTGATCGGCACGGGGTAGCGCGGGAGGCCGTCCGGCTCGCGCATGGTGTCGAAGCCGCGGCCCTCGCCGTCCTCGTACACCGACACGGTCGACACCACGACGGCCGCCCCGATCCGGTCGGCCAGGCCCGTCAACTGCCGGGCGTGCCGCGCTCCGTAGGCGACCAGGTCGACCACGAGGTCGCAGCCGTCGCCGATCAGCGCCCCGAGCGCCACGTCGTCCTCGCGGTCCAGCCGCAGCGTCCGCACCTCACCGGGCCGGCTCGCGTGCCGGGCGCCGCCGCGCGACGCGGCGGTCACCTCCCAGCCGTCCCGCGCCAGCGCCCGCACGGCCGGCCTCCCGATCTGCCCGCCGGCCCCGATCACCACAGCACGTCTCATGCCGTGACGGTAGATCGCCGCAGGCCGGCCAGGTAACCGCCTTCTGCCGACAGCAGAGCTCAACGCAGGGGCATACGCCGGAACTTCCGCTCCTTGGTGGCCGACTCCTCCGCCTTCACGACGGCCGCGTACCGGTCGACGTACTCCTGCTCGGACAGCGAGAGGATCGCGTACATGATCTCGTCGGTGATGGCGCGCAGGACGGCCTTCTCGTTCTCCATGCCGTCGTAGCGGGAGAAGTCGAGGGGCTTGCCGAAGCGGATCACGACGGGGTGGAGGTTGGGGATGACCTTTCCGGGCGGCTGGGCCTCGAAGGTGCCGATCATCGCGCAGGGGATCACCGGGACGCCGGCCTTGAGCGCCATCACCGCCACCCCGACCTTGCCCTTGTAGAGCCGGCCGTCGTGCGAGCGGGTCCCCTCGGGGTAGATGCCGAGCAGCTCGTCCTTGCTCAGCACGCCTAGGCCCTCGCGGATGGCGGCCTGGCCCGCGTCCTTGCCGGAGCGGTCGACCGGGATCTGCCCCGCGCTGCGGAAGAAGAACGCCGTCAGGCGACCCTTGATCCCGGGGCCCGTGAAGTATTCGGCTTTTGCGAGGAAGGTGATGCGCCGTTTGAGGATGGCGGGCATCAGAAAGTGGTCCGAGAACGACAGATGGTTGCCTGCGATGATCGCGGCGCCCTCCGCGGGCACGTGCTCCAGGCCCTCTATCCGCGGCCGGAAGACCAGTCGCAGCAGCGGACCCAGCAGCACGTATTTCAGCAGGTAGTAGAACAAAGCGGGCGCTCCTCGACTCTCGCGGTGGACTCAACCGCCGCATTCCAGCAGGTCAACCGGCATGTCGTGGGGTGCCAGTGTAGGTGCAGGCATGGCCACCGGGCACCTTGCGCGGGCGGACCGCACAGATCCTTCGCCAATTGACTGATGGTCAGTCAGGCAGGTGCTCCCGGTGGTGCTCATGCGGCTGGGGAGAACCGCGGGACCAGCGTGCTGCGCCGCCCGGGCGACGGGCAAGCCGAACGGGTGGCCTGGCGCGATAGCGGGGTGTGTGTGGCGGGCCGGTAGCTCTTGCCTGCGGTCCTCGGTTGTGGGTCGGTGGCTTTTGCCTGCGGTCCTCGGTTGTGGGTCGGTGGCTTTTGCCTGCGGTCCTCGGTTGTGGGTCGGTGGCTTTTGCCTGCGGCCGTCGGTTGTGGGTCGGTGGCTTTTGCCTGCGGCCGTCGGTTGTGGGTCGGTGGCTTTTGCCTGCGGTCCTCGGCTGCTGGCCGGTGGCCTTCGCCGCTCCGCCGAGTAACCTGCCAGGCATGCGGATCTCTGTTTCCTCGGACATGGACGAACCCGTCGCCCGCTCCCTCGTCGCCGCCCTGCGCGAGCGGGGGCACGAGGTGCGCCCGCACGGCGCGCTGCGCCCGGGGGACGACCCGCAGTGGGCGGTGTGCTCCGAGGCCGCGGCCCGTGAGGTCGCCGACGGTACGGCGGACCAGGCGGTGGTGTGCTGCTGGACCGGCACGGGCGCTTCGATCGCCGCGAACAAGGTGCCCGGCGTACGGGCCGCCCTGTGCACGGACGCATACACGGCCGACGGGGCCCGCCGCTGGAACGACGCCAACGTGCTCGCACTCAGCCTGCGGCTGACGTCGCAGCCGCTGCTGACGGAGATCCTCGACGCGTGGTTCGCGGGTGAGCCCAGCGCGGACGCCGAGGACCGGCAGAACGTCGACCGCGTCCGGCTGCTCGACCACGGCAAGACCCGTATGTAGGTCACAGCCGCACGATGATCAGCGCCGTGTCGTCGGTGGCGCCACCCGGCGGCAGCAACTCCAGCAGAACGGTGTCGGCGAGGGTCTCGGGGTCCTGGTCGCGGTGGTCGCGCAGGGCGTCGGCGAGCCGTTCAAGGCCCTTGTCGATGTCCTCGTGTCGCCGTTCGATCAGACCGTCGGTGTAGAGCACGAGCGTGGCGCCAGCCGTGAACGTGGTCTCGGCCTGAGGTCTTCGGATCGGGTCCGGGCGGGCGTCGAGCGGCGTGTCCGTGGCCTGGTCGAGGAACTCCGTACGGCCGTCCCGGTGGACGAGCACGGGCGGGGGATGGCCGGCGCTGCTGTACGTGATGACGTGGCGGTCGCAGTCGACGAAGGTCGTCACGGCGGTCGCCGACTCCGCTCCGTCGATCACATGGGCGTAGCGCCCCAGCACGTCCAGGGCCTGGGCCGGCCCGTCGGCGACCCGGGAGGCCGCGCTGAGCGCACTGCGCAACTGGCCCATCACTCCGGCGGCCTCCAGCCCGTGCCCGACCACGTCGCCCACGGCCACACCGATGCGGTCGCCGCCCACCAGATCGACCAGGTCGTACCAGTCCCCGCACACGTTGAGCGCGCCCACGGCGGGGCGGTACCGGACGGCGGCCGGGTGGTTGCGGACCTGGCGGGGGGCGGGAAGCATCGCCTTCTGCAACGCCAGTGCCACCTCCCGCTCCCGGGAGTGCGCCTGGCGCAGCCGTTCGTTGAGCTCCTGCAGCTCACGGGCGCGGGTGTACAACTCGGCCTCCAGCACCCTGCCCCGGCTGCCCCGGTTCCCCGGAGGGCCGCCCCGGGCCCGGATCAGCTCCGTGACCTCCTCCACGCGGTGCAGGATCAGCACGACCTTGCCGTCCGAGCCGAGCAGCGGCGCGTTCACCGGGCTCCAGTAGCGCTTCTGCCACTGGCCGGGCCGCTCCGGGTCCTGGACGTCGTAACGCTGCAGGGCCATGGTGTCGCGCTCACCGGTGGCCAGGACGCGGTACAGCGAGGCTTCCAGGTTGCGCATGCCCGTCGCGGCCGGGTCGTTCGGGTTGTCCGGGAAGACGTCGAACAGGTACTTGCCGATCAGCTGCTCCCGCGAGCGGCCGGAGACGCGGGCGAACTCCTCGTTGACGTCCGCGTACACGAGCTCGGGTGTCAAGAGCGCCACCATGCCGGGCAGGGCCTTGAAAACCGCACCGTAGTCGATCGCCGTCTCAGCCATGGCTGCCGCCTCACCGCCGGGATCACACCAGTTTCGCACGGTCTGGGCGAACCTCACCCGGCTTCACTCCTGGAGGTCCGTCAGGGACTGCTCGGCCCAGATGATTTTCCCGTCGGGAACGAACCGCGTGCCCCACCGCTGCGTGAGCTGGGAGACCAGTAGCAGACCGCGCCCGCCCTCGTCCGTCGTCCGGGGATGGCGCAGATGGGGCGCGGTGGCGCCGCCGTCGAGAACCTCGCACACCAGCGCCCGCTCCCGGATCAGCCGGAGCCGGATGGACCCGGTGGCGTACCGCATGGCGTTGGTGACCAGCTCGCTCACCACCAGCTCCGTGGTGAACGCCAGATCGTCCAGGCCCCAGCGCGCCAGCTGCCGGGTGGCCGTGCGACGGGCGTCGGCGACCACGGCCGGGTCCGAGCGCAGCTCCCAGGCCGCGACCTGCTCGCTGCCGAGACGTTTCGTCCGGGCCATCAGCAGGGCCACGTCGTCGTAGGGGCGGGCCGGGACCAGGGCGTCGACCACGGCCCTGCAGTACGACTCGAGCGGGCCCGACCGCTCCAGCGCGCGGCGCAGCCGCTCCCGGCCCGCGTCGACGGCCCAGGTCTCGCCCCGGGCCAGCAGGCCGTCGGTGTGCAGCGCGAGCGTGCTGCCCTCCGCGAGCGGCAGCTCGACCGCTTCGAAGGGCGGCCCGCCCACGCCGAGCGGCGGGCCCTGCGGCAGATCGGCGAACACGACCGAGCCGTCGGGCCGTACCACAGCGGGAGCGGGATGCCCCGCCGCGGCCATCGCGCATCCGCCGTCGACCGGATCGTAAACGACGTACAGGCACCCGGAACCCACGACCCGAGCCCCCGCCGACCCCGCCGCGCCGGGCTCCGCACCCTCCTCCCGCGCCGACCGCGCCACCAGGTCGTCGAGGTGCGCCAGCACCTCCGCGGGCGGCAGATCCAGCGCCGCCAGGGTCCGTACGGCGGTCCGCAGCTGCCCCATGGCCGCCGCGGCGTCGATGCCGTGCCCGGGCACCTCGCCCACGACCAGCGCGACCCGCGCCCCGGACAGCGGGATGAGGTCGTACCAGTCGCCGCCGAGACCGGTCAGCTCGTCGGCCGGCCGGTAGCACGCGGCCACCTCGACGGCGTCCTGCTCGGGCAGCCGGTGCGGGAGCAGGCTGCGCTGCAGGACGAGCGCGGCGTCCCGCTCGCGGGTGTAGCGGCGGGCGTTGTCCACGCAGACGCCCGCGCGGGCGACGATGTCCTCGGCCAGCCGCAGATCCTCCTCGTCGAAGGACTCCCGGTGACGGCGCCGGTAGAAGGTCGTGATGCCCAGAGTGGTGCCGCGCGAGCGGATCGGCACGGTCATCACACTGTGCAGGCCCAGTTCCAGGAAGGTGGCCCGGCGGCCGCTCGGGGTGTCCGTGGTCCAGTCCCGGGTCAGCGGGTCGAGGCGCTCCTCCCGCCAGGACCGTCCCGTGGCCAGACAGCGGAAGGGCGGCGTACCGGCCCGGAAGGCCACCGTCTCGCCGATCTCGATGACGGCTTCGACGAGGTCGTCCTGCGCGGACCGGTAGCCGGCACGGCGGAGCTCCACCGGCTCCTCCGCGTCCGCGAGAGGCCCGGGAGCCGGCTCGGCGCCCCGCAGCACCGACTCCAGCAGATCCACGGTGACGAAGTCGGCCAGCCCGGGCACGGCCACGTCCGCCAGCTCCTGCGCCGTGCGCGTCAGGTCCAGGCTGCGGCCGATGCTCTCGCCGGCCCGGTCGAGCAGCGCCAGCCGCTGCCGCGCCCGGTGCCGCTCGGTCATGTCCACGACGGTGTAGTACACGCCGATCGGATGGCCCTGATCGTCCTCGAGCCGCGTGAACGACAGCATGTGCGCGGTCTCCCGCAACGGTGCCGAGCGCACATGGCCCACGTGCTCGTAGCCGATCACCGGCTCGCCGGTCTCCAGCACGTGCCGCATCTGCGCCTCGACCGCCTGGGCGTCCATGCCGGGCTGGACGTCCGCGAAGCGCAGACCGAGCCGCCGCGCGGCCGGACCGCCGCCGAACTGCTCCAGGGCGGCGTTCGACCACACGAAGCGCAGGTCCGTGTCCACGATCGCGATACCGACCGGGGCATCCGCCGTCATCTGCTCCAGGACCGTGCGGCTCATGTCCCAGCCGGGGGCATCGGACAGCTCCGACAGCAGCATCAGCCAGCGCGACCCGCCGTGCGCCTCCTCGGCCGAGGCGATCCGGGCCGCCACCTTCACCGGCTGCCCGTCCCTGCGGCGGGCCGTCAGCAGTCCCGTCCAGCCGCCGTCCCTGCGGCACCGCTCGACCAGGTCCGGCACGCGCTGCGCGTCCTCGGCGACCAGCAGATCGGCCAGCTTCCTGCCGACGGCCTCCGAAGCCGGGTACGCCAGCAGCCGCCGGGCACCGCCGGTCCAGCCCGTCACCACGCCCTGTGGATCGAGCAACAGGGGCGCCGCGTCGGCTACATCGAACCGCTGCCGGGCAACGCCGTACACCTCGTCTGCGCCCACGGCCGACCTCTCTGTCGCTGAGAGTGGTCTACCACCTCTAGCCCCAATCTTCACCCTTCCGGCGCCGGCGGGCGGCTTGTGCAGGGCCGGTCGGGGAGGGCGACGACAAGGGCGGCCAGACCCACACGGATGCGATGTCGTGGACGTCGTTCCCCACCGGGGTGAGCGCCGGGCTCCTCAGCCCAGCGCCTTCTCCAGTGCCGCGAGGGCCCCCGTCAGCTCCTCGCCCGTGATGGTGAGCGGTGGGGCCAGGCGGATCGTGGAGCCGTGGGTGTCCTTCGCCAGGACTCCCTCGCGCATCAGGCGTTCGCTGATCTCGCGCCCGGTGCCGAGCGCGGGGTCGATGTCGACGCCCGCCCACAGGCCGCGCGAGCGGAAGCCGACGACGCCCTTGCCGACCAGCCCCGTCAGACCGTCACGCAGGATCACGCCGAGCTCGGCCGCCCGGCCCTGGAACTCGCCCGTCTCCAGCAGCTCCACCACCGCCGTACCGACGGCAGCCGCCAGCGGATTGCCGCCGAAGGTGGAGCCGTGCTCACCCGGGTGCAGCACCCCGAGCACCTCCCGGCGCCCGACCACCGCCGACACCGGCACGATGCCGCCGCCCAGCGCCTTGCCCAGCAGCAGTACGTCCGGCACCACCGGCTCGTGCTCGACCGCCAGCGTGCGGCCCGTGCGGCCGAGCCCGGACTGGATCTCGTCCGCGATGAACAGACACCCCTTGCGGCGGGTCAGCTCCCGCACACCGGCCAGATAGCCGTCGTCGGGGATGATCACCCCCGCCTCGCCCTGGATCGGCTCGATCAGCACCGCGGCCGTCGTCTCGTCGATGGCCGCCTCCATCGCGGCCAGGTCGTTGTACGGCACCACCCGGAAGCCCGGGGTGAAGGGCCCGAAGCCCGCTCGGGCCGTCTCGTCCGTGGAGAAGCTGACGATCGTCGTCGTACGGCCGTGGAAGTTGTCCGCCGCGACCACGATCGTCGCCCGGTCGGCGGGGACGCCCTTGACGTCGTAGGCCCACTTGCGGGCCACCTTCACCCCACTCTCCACCGCCTCCGCGCCGGTGTTCATGGGCAGCACCATGTCCATGCCGGTCAGCGCGGCCAGCCGCTCCGCGAACTCGGCGAGCCGGTCGTTGTGGAAGGCACGCGAGGTGAGCGTCAGCCGGTCCAGCTGACGGTGCGCCGCCTCGACCAGCGCCGGGTGCCGGTGGCCGAAGTTGAGGGCCGAGTAGCCGGCGAGCATGTCCAGGTAGCGCCGCCCCTCGACGTCCTCCACCCAGGTGCCCTCGGCCCGCGCGACGACCACCGGCAGCGGGTGGTAGTTGTGCGCGAGGACCGGCTCCTCCGCGCGGATCAGCTCCTGCGAGCCACGGGTCTCCCGCGCGTCACGGGCCCCCTGCGAGTCCTCGGTGCGGACGGGTGCGGTCATGAGCGGATCTCCCGGATCTCCTGGGTGCAGCACTTGATGCCGCCACCGGCCTTCTGGAACTCGGACAGGTCGACGGGGACGGGGACGTAGCCACGGCAGGCCAACTGCTCGGCAAGGCCCGTCGCCCCCGGCGAGATGAACACATGGCGCCCGTCGGAGACGGAGTTGAGCCCGAACGCCATCGCGTCCTCGCGGGTGGCGAGCACCGCGTCCGGGTACAGCCGGGCCAGCACCTCACGGCTGCCCGGCGAGAACGCCTCGGGGTAGTAGACGATGTTCCCGTCGTGCCCCTCGTCGAGGACGAACAGCGCCGTGTCCAGGTGGTAGAAGTACGGATCCACCAGCGTCAGGCTGATCACCGGCGTCCCGAAGTGCTCCTGCACCTCGCTGTGGGCCTCCCGCGTCGTACGGAAGCCCGTCCCGGCCAGGATCCAGCGGTCGGCCGGCACCAGGTCGCCCTCGCCCTCGCACACCGACTCGGGGTGGTACACCTCGTACCCCTCCGCCTTGAACCACGCCTCGTACGGCACGGACTCGGGACGGCGCTCGGGCGCGTGGAAGAGCGAGCCGAAGACGCGGCCGTCGACGACGACCGCCGCGTTCGCGGCGAAAACCATGTCGGGCAGGCCGGGAACGGGTTTCACACTGTCCACGGTATGGCCGTGGGCACGATAGGCGTCGACCAGCGCCTGCCACTGGTCCAGAGCGCGAAGAACATCGACGGGTTCACCGGGATGCATCCACGGGTTGATCGCGTACTGCACGGCGAAGTGTCTGGGTTCGCAGACGAGGTAGCGCCGCCGGCGCGGCACACGGGAGTCGGGCACAGAGGGGTCCCTCCGCTTCCTCACGGTGTGTGACTGGTGGTTGACACAACGGTAGGAACTGGCGGAGGTGCGCGACAAGAATCAAAGATTGCGCGTTCACGCAGGAACGCTGCGTCTTCCGGCCGCTCAGCGCACGTCTGCTGCGCCGCCCGGGACCCCCTCCGGGGCCGGATGGCTCGCCCCCGCCTCCGGGCTCTCCGGCAGCAGATGGGACAGCACCATCACACTGATCGTCTTCCGGATGAACGGCTCCTGCCGGATCCGCTCCAGCACCTCCTCGAAGTGGTCCACGTCCCGCGCCCGGACATGCAGCAACGCGTCCGCGCCGCCGGTCACCGTCATCGCAGCGGCGATCTCCGGGTAGTCGCGCACGACCTCGGCCAGCCGCCGCGGCGGGGCGGCGCCCTCGCAGTACACCTCGACGTAGGCCTCCGTGCGCCAGCCCAGCGCCGACGGCTTCACCGTCGCCGAGAACCCGGTGATCACACCCGTCTCGCGCAGCCGGTCGACCCGCCGCTTGACCGCCGTGGCCGACAGCCCGATCGCCGCGCCGATCTCCGCGAACGACGTCCGGGCGTTCGCCATCAACGCGGTGATGATCTTCCGGTCGAGTTCGTCGAACGGCGTGGACCTGCTGCTCATGCGGGCACTGTATCCACCGGCACCCCGGCCCGCTCCCGGCCCCGCGCGGGCACCGTGTCCAGCGCGTACGTCCCCCCGGCACGTGTCCAGACGTACGGATCACCCCTACACTCCGGGTTCATGCTGCGCGCCCTGGCTGTCGACGACGAACGCCCCTCCCTGGAGGAGCTGCTCTACCTCCTGCACGCCGACCCCCGCATCGGCAGCGCGGAGGGTGCCGGCGACGCCACCGAGGCCCTGCGCCGCATCAACCGCGCCCTGGAGTCCGGCCCCGGCGGGCCCGAGGCCATCGACGTCGTCTTCCTCGACATCCAGATGCCCGGCCTCGACGGCCTCGACCTCGCCCGGCTCCTCACCGGCTTCGCCCGGCCGCCGCTCGTCGTGTTCGTCACCGCCCACGAGGACTTCGCCGT
This sequence comes from Streptomyces sp. NPDC012474, assembly GCF_042955185.1. Taxonomy (NCBI): domain Bacteria; kingdom Bacillati; phylum Actinomycetota; class Actinomycetes; order Kitasatosporales; family Streptomycetaceae; genus Streptomyces; species Streptomyces sp. NPDC012474. The sequence continues at coordinate 127,759 of NZ_JBIBEP010000012.1, read as the reverse complement.
GCAGGCCTTCGACCTCAAGGCCGTCGACTACGTCCTCAAACCGGTCCGCAAGGAGCGCCTCGCCGAGGCAGTCCGCCGGGCCGCCGAGCTGCGCGGTGCGGCGCGCATACCCGTGAGCGAACCCGACCCGGACCACATACCCGTCGAACTCGGTGGCGTGACCCGCTTCGTCGCCGTCGAGGACATCACCCACGTCGAGGCCCAGGGCGACTACGCCCGCCTGCACACCGACAAGGGCAGCCACCTGGTGCGCATCCCGCTGTCCACCCTGGAGGAGCGCTGGCGCACCCGCGGCTTCGTCCGCATCCACCGCCGCCACCTCGTCGCCCTGCGCCACATCGGCGAACTCCGCCTGGACGCGGGCACCGTCAGCGTCCTCATCGGCTCCGAGGAACTGCAGGTCAGCCGGCGCCACACGCGCGAACTGCGCGACCTGCTCATGAGGAGGCCGTGACGGTGCCCCAGGACCACACCGAACGCCGCGTCGTCGTCACCGCCCCGCCCCGCCGCACCGTCCCCCACGCTCGGCTTCGCTCGCGCGGGAGGCATCCCCAGGCCTCCGGCTACTACCGCCCGCGCACCGAGATCGACGAGCAGACCACCCTCGGCCACGCCTACGTCCGCTCCCTGATGCGCACCCAACTGCGCGCCGCCCTCACCGTGTTCGCCGTGCTCGGCCTGCTCGTCGGCCCACTCCCGCTGCTCTTCGCGGCGATGCCCGACGCCCGCCGCCTGGAGTGGGCCGTCCTCGGCTTCGGCCTCTACGCCCCCCTGGTCCTGCTCGCCCGCTGGTACGTCCGCCGCGCCGAGCGCAACGAGCGCGACTTCGTACGCCTCGTCGAGGACCGATGAACGACCACCGACGGACCGGCGCCCGATGAACTCCAGCTACGCCATCCCCGCCGTCGCCCTCGTCGTCGTCGCCACGGTCCTGGTGGGCGCCTTCGGCCTGCGCATCTCCCGCACCACCTCCGACTTCTACGTCGCCTCCCGCACCGTCGGACCCCGCCTCAACGCGGCCGCCATCAGCGGCGAGTACCTCTCCGCCGCCTCCTTCCTCGGCATAGCGGGCCTCGTCCTGGTCCAGGGCCCCGACATGCTCTGGTACCCGGTCGGCTACACCGCCGGCTACCTGGTCCTGCTGCTCTTCGTCGCCGCCCCGCTGCGCCGCTCCGGCGCCTACACGCTCCCCGACTTCGCCGAGGCCCGCCTCGCCTCCCAGGCCGTGCGGCGGCTCGCCGGCGCCTTCGTCGTCGGTGTCGGCTGGCTGTACCTGCTGCCCCAGCTCCAGGGCGCCGGGCTGACCCTCACCGTGCTGACCGGTGCGCCCGACTGGCTCGGCGGGGTGATCGTCGCCGTCGTCGTCATCGCCATCGTCGCCGCCGGCGGCATGCGCAGCATCACCTTCGTGCAGGCCTTCCAGTACTGGCTGAAGCTCACCGCCCTGCTCGTCCCCGCACTCTTCCTGGTCCTCACCTGGCAGAGCGACGGCGCGCCCCGGCACGCCTTCGACGAACCGGCCACCTTCCGCGAGCAGCGCGTCGTCCGTGTCGACGACAGCATCGACCTCACCCTCGACCGGCCCCTGACCGTCACGGTGACCGGCACCGTCGACGGCCGGACGCACACCGGCACCCGCCTGGAACTCCCCGCCGGTACCCACCGCATCGACAGCGGCACCCGCCTCACCTTCGCCGCGGGCGCCCCCGTCCCCCGGGCCGAGCGCAGCGGTGGTGGCGACCTGTCCCCGTCCCAGGCCGAGGGCCGCGAGGAACGCCCGCTGTACGCCACGTACGGGCTGATCCTCGCCACGTTCCTCGGCACCATGGGCCTGCCGCACGTCGTGGTCCGCTTCTACACCAGCCCGCACGGCGTCGCCGCCCGACGCACCACCGTCGCGGTCCTCGGCCTGATCGGCGCCTTCTACCTCCTGCCACCCCTCTACGGTGCCCTCGGCCGCCTCTACGCCCCCGAACTCACCCTCACCGGCGACCCGGACGCCGCCGTCCTCCTGCTGCCCGACCGCATGATCGGGGGAGTGGGCGGAGACCTGCTGGGCGCGCTGGTCGCCGGGGGCGCCTTCGCCGCCTTCCTGTCCACGGCCTCGGGCCTGACCATGGCGGTCGCGGGCGTCCTCACCCAGGACGTCCTCCCGTCCCGCGGCGTACGGCACTTCCGCCTCGGCACGGTCCTCGCCATGGCCGTGCCCCTCGCGGCGAGCGTCCTGGTCGGCGGGCTGCCGGTCGCCGACGCCGTCGGGCTCGCCTTCGCCGTGTCGGCGTCCTCGTTCTGCCCGCTGCTCGTCCTCGGCATCTGGTGGCGGCGGCTGACCCCGCCCGGCGCCGCCGCCGGGATGCTCGTCGGGGGCGGCTCCGCCCTGCTCGCGGTCGCCGCGACCATGGCGGGCTACCCGGGCGAGGGCGCCGCCCTGCACGCCCTGCTCGCCTGGCCCGCCCTGTGGTCGGTGCCGCTGGGCTTCCTCACCATGATCCTGGTGTCCCTCGCCACTCCCGGACGGGTCCCGCCGGGCACGGCGGCGGTCCTGGCCCGCTTCCACCTGCCGGAGGAACTGCGCACGGAGGTGACGGCATGAGCGGGTTCCTGGCGGGCCTGTGCGTCGCCGTGCTCCCGGTCCTGGCCCTCGGCGTCTGGCTCGGGCGGCGCACCGCACACGCCAAGAGCCTCGCCGGCCTCGGCACCCCCGTCGAGCACGCCACCTTCGAGACCCTGCACACCGCCTCCCTCGCCGCGCCCCCGCTACGGGCCGGCCTGACGGAGGAGACCGCCCGCAAGTCCGCCCGCAAACTGCGCTCCCTGCTCGGCACGGAGGCCCTCTGCCTCACCGACCAGGGGCAGGTCCTGGCCTGGGACGGCGACGGCGCACACCACCGCACCGAGATCATGGAACGTCTTACGGGCCCCCTGGAGACGGGCCGCGGCGAAGCCTTCCGGCTCACCTGCGACAGCCTCGACTGCTCGGTGCGCTGGGCGGTCGTCGCCCCGCTCACCGTCGACGACCGGGTGCACGGCGCCCTCGTGGCCTGCGCGCCGCGCGAGTCGGCGGTGCTGGTCCGGGCCGCCGGCGAGGTCGCCCGCTGGGTGTCGGTCCAGCTGGAACTGGCCGATCTCGACCAGTCCCGCACGCGCCTCATCGAGGCCGAGATCAAGGCGCTGCGGGCCCAGATCTCCCCGCACTTCATCTTCAACTCGCTCGCGGTGATCGCCTCGTTCGTCCGCACCGACCCCGAGCGCGCCCGCGAGCTGCTCCTGGAGTTCGCCGACTTCACCCGCTACTCGTTCCGGCGGCACGGCGACTTCACCACCCTCGCCGAGGAACTCCACGCCATCGACCACTACCTGGCCCTGGTGCGGGCGCGCTTCGGCGACCGCCTCTCCGTCACCCTCCAGATAGCCCCGGAGGTGCTGCCGGTGACCCTGCCCTTCCTGTGCCTGCAGCCGCTCGTCGAGAACGCCGTCAAGCACGGCCTGGAGGGCAAGGCCGTGTCCGCGGGCCAGTGCCACATCCAGATCACCGCCCAGGACGCGAGCGCCGAGGCCCTCGTCGTCATCGAGGACGACGGTGCCGGCATGGACCCCGGCCTGCTGCGCCGCATCCTCGCCCGTGAGGTCAGCCCCTCGGGCGGCATCGGCCTCTCCAACGTCGACGACCGGCTCCGCCAGGTCTACGGCGACGACTACGGCCTGGTCATCGAGACCGCCGCGGGAGCCGGCATGAAGATCACCGTCCGGCTCCCGAAATACCAGCCCGGTGTGCACTCGGCGGGGCGGCTGACCAGGGAGTGAGCTCTCAGGTGCTGCGCGTGGTGACCACCAGTCCCAGGGTGATCAGGCCCAGGACGACCCAGCCGAACCACAGCCAGCCGTTGCTCCCGAGCGCCACCGTGTAGGCCGTCACCACGACCAGTCCGCCCAGTGTGAGCGCTCCCATGGTCTTCGTAGAGTTGGAACCGTTCGTGGAACCGGGCATCGCAACACCCTCCTCATGGTTCGGTCCCTCCATGGTGCCCGGCGGACGCCCGGCGCGCACGGCCCGTACCGAAGAGGACTTCAGCGCCCCTGCGCGTTCAGCGAGGCCAGATAGGCGTTGTACGCCTCCAGTTCCTTGTCCCCGTCACGGTCGGCGGCCCGGTCCGTGCGCCTGGCCTGCCGCTGGTCCGAGGCGTACCACTGGAACAGCAGGGCCACCAGGACCAGCACGGAGGGGATCTCGCTGAACGCCCAGGCGATGCCGCCCGCCGCGTTCTGGTCGGAGAGCGCCTCGATGCCGAGCGAGGCGCTCGGGTTCTTGAACGTCTCGACCATCGGCTCGGACGCCATCATCAACGCGATCCCGAAGAACGCGTGGAACGGCATGCCCGCGAACAGCTCCAGCATCCGCATCAGGTAGCCCGGGCGGTGCGGGCCCGGGTCCACGCCCATGATCGGCCAGAAGAACACCAGACCGACGGCGAGGAAGTGCACCATCATCGCGACATGGCCGGGCTTGGAGCCCATCAGGGTGTCGAAGATGGGCGTGAAGTACAGCCCGTACAGGCTCGCGATGAACAGCGGGATCGTGAACGCCGGGTGCGTGATGATCCGCATGTACCGGCTGTGCAGGAACATCAGCAGCAGTTCCCGCGGCCCCTTGCGCCCCCGCCCCGCGGTCGGCAGCGCCCGCAGCGCCAGCGTGATCGGCGCCCCGAGCAGGATGAGGATGGGCGACACCATGCTGATGACCATGTGCTGCACCATGTGCACGCTGAACATGACCATGCCGTAGTCGTTCAGCCGGGTGCACATCATGAGCATGATGCTCAGCACGCCCAGAACGAAGGCGACCGTCCGCCCCACGGGCCACTTGTCACCGCGCCGGACGAGCCGCACGACCCCCCACCCGTACAGCGCGAGCCCGGTCAGGCAGGCGGCGAGGAAGAACGGGTCCGCCGACCACTCCAGCCCTCGCCCCAGCGTGAACGGCGGCAGGTCCATGGTCATGCCGTGCCCGCTGTGATCCATTCCGCCGGCTCCTGTTTCGTGGGGGTGTGCAGCCATCTGTCCGCCCACAAGAGTAGAACCGCCCCCGGTCACACAGGTGACCGGGGGCGAACTCAGGGCGCGGGGCTGTACCGATATGCGGCTCCGCCGCCTGACACACAACCCGCACCCGGCGGATCAGCACGGCCTCAGAGAACGCACTCCGCCTCTTCGTACCGGTCCTCCGGCACGGTCTTCAGCGTCTTGACGGCCTCGGCCAGCGGCACCATCACGATGTCGGTCCCGCGCAGCGCGGTCATCTGCCCGAACTCACCCCGGTGCACGGCCTCCACCGCATGCCACCCGAACCGCGTGGCCAGCACCCGGTCGTAGGCGGTCGGCGTACCGCCCCGCTGCACGTGTCCGAGGATCACCGGCCGGGCTTCCTTCCCCAGCCGTCCCTCCAGCTCCACGGACAGCTGCCGCGCGATCCCGGCGAACCGCTCGTGCCCGTAGATGTCCTTGCCGCCCTCGTCGAACTCCATGGTCCCGGCCCGGGGCTTGGCCCCCTCGGCCGCGACGACGATCGCGAAGCGCTTGCCCGCCTCGAACCGCTCGCCCACCCGGCGGGTCAGCTCCTCTATGTCGAAGGGCCGCTCGGGGACGACGATGGCGTGCGCGCCGGCCGCCATGCCGGAGTGCAGGGCGATCCAGCCGGTGTGCCGGCCCATGACCTCGACCACCAGGACCCGCTGGTGCGACTCGGCGGTGGTCTTCAGCCGGTCCAGGGCCTCGGTCGCCACCCCGACGGCCGTGTCGAAGCCGAAGGTGACATCCGTGACGGCGATGTCGTTGTCGATGGTCTTCGGCACGCCCACGATGGGCAGACCGCTGTCCGCCATCAGCCGGGCGGCCTTGAGGGTGCCCTCGCCGCCGATGGGGATGATCGCGTCGAGGCCGAGCTCCTCGACATGCCCCCTGGCCCGCTCCACACCGTCCCGCAGCTGGGAGGGCTGGACCCGGGAGGACCCGAGAATCGTGCCGCCGCGGGCGAGGATGCCGCCCACCGCGTCGAGGTCGAGCTTGAGGTAGTCGCACTCCAGGAGGCCTTTCCAGCCGTCCCGGAAGCCGATGACCTCGTCGCCGTGGTCGACGACGGCGCGGTGCACGACGGACCGGATGACGGCGTTCAGGCCGGGGCAGTCGCCGCCGGACGTGAGGACACCAATGCGCATAGCCCGAATACCTTCTCAACGTGGGCCGGGGACCGGACCGCGTTGTCCGGCTGGAATCCCCGCCACCCTAGCGGCATCGAGGGGCCGGACCGAAGCACGCGTCCGCCTGCTGGACGACCCCGCTCACCTGTGCGGATGGGCCGTCATACGGGCTGTTGACCAGCAGGTTGACGCGTGCCCGGGCACGCTGCGGCGCTGCCTCTACGCGGGCTGCTGAGCAGCGGCGATCCGCTCGTTGCGCAGTGCCTCGTACCAGCGGTCGTCGGTCGGCGGCAGGGCGTTGACGTCGAGGGCCAGTTTCAGCAGCAGGTCCGCGATCAGCGGGTTGCGCGCCAGCACCGGCCCGTGCATGTACGTGCCGAAGACGGTGTCGTTGTACGCGCCCTCCGTGCCGTCGCCCGTGCCGTTGCCGTTGCCGAACCGCACCTGGGCGAGGGGGCGGGCGGTGGGGCCCAGGTGGGTGACGCCCTGGTGGTTCTCGAAGCCGGTCAGCGGGGGCAGGCCGAGACGCTGGTCGATGTCGCCCAGCACGTCACCGACGCACCGCGCGCCTTCGCCGCGCACCGACACCACGTCCAGCAGCCCGAGGCCGGGCTCGCGCTGGCCGAGGTCGTTGATGAACTCGTGGCCGAGGATCTGGTAGCCGGCGCACACGGAGAACACGATGGCGCCGTTCTCCACGGCACGGGTCAGTCCGCCGTCCCGGCGCAGCCGCTCGGCGGCGAGCCGCTGCGGCCGGTCCTCGCCGCCGCCGATCAGGTAGATGTCGCCGGAGGTCGGGATCGGCTGGTCGCTGCGCACGTCCAGCCGGGCCACGTCCAGGCCGCGCTGCTGGGCCCGGCGTTCGACGACGAGGACGTTGCCCTGGTCGCCGTAGGTGCTGAGCAGGTCGGGATAGATCCAGACGACCCGCAGTTGGTTGTCGCTCACAAAAGTCCCCTGACGTCTCGTGCTCAGTTGCCGACGCGGCGGCGCAGGTCCTGGAACGCCGTGTAGTTGGCGATGACCTCGATCCGGCCCGGCGGGCACGCCGCCACCGCCTGGTCGAGGTTCTCGTAGACCTGGAAGTGCTGGTCGGCGACCTCCAGGCGCACCGCCAGGTCCAGCCGCCGGTCGCCGACGACGCAGATCGGGTGGCCGGTCAGACGTGAGTAGTCGACATCCCACAGCCAGGACGTGTCGGTGCCGTCGGCGGAGCGCGCGTTCACCGACAGGATGACCGGGGTGGGCGGCGGGTCGATCAGGGAGAACGTCTCCAGCCAGCCGGCCGGGTTCTTCGCGAGCAGCAGCCGCAGGTCACGGCCCTGGAACTGGACGACGTCGTAGCGCCCGGCGACCGCCTGCACCTGGTACATGCGCTCCAGAGCGACCTGCGGCGGCACCCCGAACACGGCGGCGACGGCGGCCGACGAGGCGGCGTTCGCCTTGTTGGCGCGGCCGGGCAGCTGGAGGTGGATCGGCCAGGCCGAGCCGTGCGGGTCGAGCACGTGGTCGCCGGAGAGCGCCCAGCTCGGCGTCGGACGGCGGAATCCGCACTCGCCGCAGAACCAGTCGTCGCCCGGGCGCTGCATCACGCCACCGCACGACGGGCAGGACCAGGCGTCGTCCTTCCACATCTGCCCCGCCGCGACCCAGATCACGTTGGGGGAGGACGACGCCGCCCACACCACCAGCGGGTCGTCGCAGTTGGCCACGACCACGGCCTTGGAACCCGCGAGTCCCTCCCGCCAGTTCTCGGCGAGCATGCGGGTCTCGGCGGCGCGGTCGAGCTGGTCGCGCGAGAGGTTGAGCAGGGCGATGCACTTCGGGGCGGTGTCCCGGGCGACGCCGGCGAGGTACTTCTCGTCGACCTCGATGACGCCGTAGCGGGCGTCCGAGCTGCCGGCGAGGGCCGAGGTGATGCCGGCCGGCATGTTGGCGCCGAGCGCGTTGGAGACGACCGGTCCCGCCGCGCGCAGGGCCTCGGCGATGAGCCGGGTGGTGGTGGTCTTGCCGTTCGTCGCGGAGACCAGGATCACGTCCAGGTTCTGGGCGAGCCGGGCGAGGAGGTCGGGGTCGAGTTTCAGCGCGACCCGGCCGCCGATCACCGAACCGCTGCCGCGCCCTGCGGCGCGCGATGCCGCCGCGACCGCCTTGCCCGCGGTCACGGCCAGCTTGGCCCGCGGCGAGAGCGGGTCCGAGTTGCCTGCCATCAGTTCTCGATCCTCCTTGCGTACGCGCCGCGCCTTGAAGCCTGACGGCCACGTGGTGTGGACCTCAGCCTATCGAGATCCATTCGCACTCCCGAACCGCGGCACTGTGGCGAACTCGTGTGGGAGGCGCGGACCGACAGGACCTTACTCTTGCCGCCATGCGACAGAGCCCCATCCCCGGCACCCGCGGCCGCGTGAGACCCCTCACCCTGCACGGCGATCCCGTCCTGCACTCGCCCTGTGCTGAGGTCACCGACTTCGGCCCCGAACTGGCCAGGCTCGTCGAGGACTTGTTCGCGACCATGTACGCCGCCCAGGGCGTCGGCCTCGCCGCCAACCAGATCGGCGAGGGCCTGCGGGTCTTCGTCTACGACTGCCCGGACGACGAGGACGTCCGCCATGTGGGCCACGTGATCAACCCGCGCCTGACCGAGAAGGACGGCGTGGTGATCCGGGGCCCGGAGGGCTGTCTGTCCCTGCCGGGCCTGGAAGCGGGCACGGAGCGCTACGACCATGCGGTGGTCGAGGGTTTCACGGTCACGGGGGAGCCCGTCACCGTCCACGGCACGGGCTTCTTCGCCCGCTGCCTGCAACACGAGTGCGACCACGTGGAGGGCCGCGTCTACGCGGATCACCTGAGCGGCTGGCGCCACCGCAGGCTGATGCGCCAGGTCGTCAGGGCTTCATGGCGCCGGTGAGCGTATGTCCCTCAGGGGCCCGGGGAACGGCGCGAGCAACCCCCACGGGCGGTCAGCCGAACCACAACGGTCAGAAACCCGGGCCCCCGACCCTGTCCCCGGCCGCCGCAAGCCGCCCCCACAACAGATCGGCAAGACTCCGCACCAACTCCGCACGAGAACAGGGCCGTTCGCCCAGCCACCAGTCCCCGGCCGCATGCATCATGCCGACGATCCCGTGCCCCCACACCCGCGCCAGCTGCTGCCCGCCCGGCCCGAGATCCAGCCGCTCCTCGATGACCTGCGCCAGCTCCTCACCCATCCGCCGCAGCAACGGCGCACTGTGCTTGCCGACATCGAAGCCCTGATCCCCGGGGCTCCCCTCCGCGGGGTGCATCAGGAACCGGTACACCTGGGGTCGCGCCTCGATCGCCGTGAGGTAGGTGTCCAGCGTCGCCTCGACCCGCTCCCGCCGGTCCGCCGGCGCGTCCAGCGCCGCCCGCAGCGAGTCCAGCAGCGCGTCCGTGTGCCGCATGGCCAGGGCCGCGTAGAGTCCGCCCTTGTCGCCGAAGTGCCGGTAGAGAATCGGCTTGGTGATGCCGGCTTCCGCGGCGATCGCGTTCATCGAAGCCTGCGGGCCGTCGCGCAGCACCACTCGGTCGGCGGCTTCCAGCAGCTCACGCCGACGGCGATCGGCGGACCGTTGCTGATCGGTCCGCTGCGTGGTGTCCATGGTCTCTCCCCACCCGTGCTGTTTCGATAACGCCTGCGCAAACTAACACTGAAGCATGCCCAGGGCACCGAACGGGTGCCGACCGGTCGGTAGGAGTTGACTTCGACTACCCACCGGTAACAGACTGCTGTTACCGCAAGTAACATGCACGTGTGCCGCTGAAGGGGACGACATGGCCGAGTTCACCATGGAGCTCAACGACGAACAGAAGGAGGTCCGGGACTGGCTTCACGGCTTCGCGGCCGACGTGATCCGCCCCGCGGCCGCCGAATGGGACGAGCGTGAGGAGACTCCCTGGCCGGTCATCCAGGAGGCCGCCAAGGTCGGCATCTACTCCCTGGACTTCTACGCCCAGCAGTACTTCGACCCCACCGGCCTCGGCATCCCCATGGCGATGGAGGAGCTGTTCTGGGGAGACGCGGGCATAGCCCTGTCCATCGTCGGCACCGGCCTCGCCGCCGTCGGCGTCCTCGCCAACGGCACCGAGGAGCAGATCGGCACCTGGATCCCCCAGATGTACGGCGACGCCGCCGACGTCAAGGTGGCCGCGTTCTGCTCCTCCGAGCCCGACGCCGGCTCCGACGTGGCCTCCATGCGCACCCGGGCCGTGTACGACGAGGCCAAGGACGAGTGGGTGCTCAACGGCACCAAGACCTGGGCGACCAACGGCGGCATCGCCAACGTCCACGTCGTGGTCGCGGTCGTCGACCCCGAGCTCGGCTCCAAGGGCCACGCCTCCTTCATCGTCCCGCCGGGCACCGAGGGGTTGTCCCAGGGCCAGAAGTTCAAGAAGCACGGCATCCGCGCCTCGCACACCGCCGAGGTCGTCCTGGACAACGTGCGGGTGCCCGGCTCCTGCCTGCTCGGCGGCAAGGAGAAGCTCGACGAGCGGCTCGCCCGCGCCCGGGAGAGGGCCAGGCAGGGTGGTGGGGAGCGCGTGAAGAACGCGGCGATGGCCACGTTCGAGGCCTCGCGCCCGGCCGTCGGCGCCATGGCCGTCGGAACCGCCCGGGCCGCGTACGAGGTCGCCCTCGACTACGCCACCACGCGGGAGCAGTTCGGGAGGCCGATCGTCGACAACCAGGGCGTGGCGTTCCAGCTCGCCGACATGCGCACGTCCATCGACGCGGCCCGGCTCCTCGTCTGGCGGGCCTCCTGGATGGCGGTCAACGGCAAGCCGTTCACCGCGGCCGAGGGCTCGATGTCCAAGCTGTTCGCGAGCGAGACGGCCAAGACGGTCACGGCCCAGGCGATCCAGATCCTCGGCGGCAACGGCTACACCCGGGAGTACCCGGTCGAGCGCATGCACCGGGACGCGGCCATCTACACCATCTTCGAGGGCACGAGCGAGATCCAGCGCCTGGTGATCGCCCGGACCCTCGCCGGCGTGCCCATCCGCTAGCGCTGTCCGAGCGGCGTCAGCCGCTCGATGGCGCTGCGCGCCCGTAGTTCCTCGATCACCGGCTCGGAGGACATCTTCGCCGGCGTGTCCGTCGGGTCGGTGAACGCGTGCGGTTGCCCGAACGGGACTCCCGCACGAATCCCCGCGGGCACGCCGGCTTCGCGCCGGACCGCTCCGCGGCCGGGGGCGACGTGCCAGGCTCGTCCCGGCACATCGACGACGGTTGACGGACGCTTGACGGAGGAAGCGATGACGCACCCGGCCCTGGACCTGCTGCGGACGACCACGGCGGCCCTCGCCCCGGACCCGGACACCAACCCCTTGGTCCCCCGGATCGCCGCCGGTACGGCACCCCGCGCCACCCTCGCCGCGCTCGCTCTCGAACAGACCTGGGTGATCCCCGCCGACCGTCGCGCGTTCGAGCACCTGGCCGTCCGCTCCGCAGCGGCCGATCCGGAGGCCGCTGCCTTCTTCACGACTCTCGCGGAGGGTGAGGCGCTGGCAGGCGGGCGACTGGTCGCCTTCGCTCGGGCGTGCCGCGCGCAGGAGGCGTCGTACGAGCCGCTTCCCGGCTGCCAGGCGTACCCCGCGTACGTGGCCTGGCTGGCACTCAACGCCGCACCGGCGGACGTGGTGCCGGCGCTGACGGCCAACTTCTCGGCATGGGGCGGCTATTGCGCGACCATCGCCACGGCACTGCGCGAGCACTACGGCTTCACCGACGAGGCCTGCGCCTTCTTCGACTTCTTCGCGGAAGAGTCACCCGACCTGGACCGGCTGGCGACAGCAGCGGTGGAGGCGGCTCTGGACGCCGGGCGCCTCGATCAAGCACGAGTTCGCACATACGGCCGCCTGCTCCAAGCGTACGAGGCGATGTTCTGGACGGCGCTGAGCGGGACTCGCTGAAAGGGGCGCGGGGAACTGCGCGACAGCCACCTACACGGCCACATACACCCGCGTACGCCACAGTTACGTCGCGGTCCCGCTGCTGTGCGCGATACAGGCCACGTCAATACGATCGGCCAGCTTCGCCAGCTCAATGGCCAACTCGGCGACCGTGTCCTCGTCCAGCCCCGACTCCCCGCCCTCCACCAGCCGCACCCACCGACCCCCCACCGTCCGCAACAGCTTGCTGACATCCGCCGCGGCCACCTGCAAGGTCCCGCGGTCGTCGACGATCAGAGGCAGAGTCACTTCGCGGTTCACAGACGTGATCGTAGCCCCGCAACACTCACGCACCATGCCAAACAGTGGTGATGTTGCAGAACTCCCTGATTCCGTGCCCGGACAGCTCACGCCCGTACCCGGACCGCTTCACACCGCCGAACGGGAACGCCGGATGGGACGCCGTCATGCCGTTGAAGAACACCCCACCGGCCTCCAGATCCCGTACGAACCGGTCGACCTCGTCCTCGTCCCGCGTCCACACGTTCGAACTCAGCCCGAACGGCGAATCGTTCGCGATCAGCACGGCCTCGTCCAGGTCGGCCGCCCGGTAGAGCGTGGCGACCGGCCCGAACGCCTCCTCGCGGTGGATCCGCATCTCGCGGGTGATGCCGGCGAGGATCGTCGGCGCGTAGTACCAGCCCGGCCCGTCCGGCCGTTCGCCACCGCACAGCACCTGCGCACCGTCGCGCACCGCGTCGTCGACCAGTTCCTCCAGATCACGCCGCCCCTGCTCGCTGGAGAGCGGCCCGACCTCCGTGTCGTCGGCCATGGGGTCGCCGACCTTCAGCGCCTTCATGCCCTCGGCGAACCGCTCGGCGAAGGCGTCGTAGACGTCCGTGTGCACGATGAACCGCTTCGCGGCGATGCAGGACTGCCCGGTGTTCTGCACCCGTGCGGTCACCGCGACCTTCGCGGCCCGGTCGATGTCGGCGGAGGGCATGACGACGAACGGGTCGCTGCCGCCCAGCTCCAGCACCGTCTTCTTGATCATCTCCCCGGCGGTGGAAGCGACCGCGCGGCCCGCGGGCTCGCTGCCGGTGAGGGTGGCGGCCTTGACCCGCTCGTCGCGCAGGATCTCGTCGACCGCGGCGGAGCCGATCAGCAGGGTCTGGAAGGTGCCCTCGGTGAAGCCCGCCCGGTGGAAGAGGTCCTCCAGGTAGAGGGCGGTCTGCGGGACGTTCGAGGCGTGCTTGAGCAGGCCCACGTTGCCCGCCATCAGCGCGGGAGCGGCGAACCGGACCACCTGCCACAGCGGGAAGTTCCACGGCATCACCGCAAGCACCGGCCCGAGCGGGCGGTAGCGCACCCGGACGCGTGAGGCTCCGGAGTCCTTCACGTCGGCATCGGCCGGCTCCTCGTCGGCGAGCAGTTCCTCGGCGTGGTCGGCGTACCAGCGCATCGCCTTGGCGCACTTCGCCGCCTCGGCCCGGGCCTGCTGGACCGGCTTGCCCATCTCGGTGGTCATCACGCGGGCGATGTCCTGCTGGTCCTCTTCGAGAAGGTCGGCGGCCCGGTGCAGCAGCCGGGCGCGCTCGTCGAAGGTCGTCGTCCGGTACGTGCGGAACGTGGCCTGCGCGAGCTGGAGCCGGCGCTCGATCTCCTGCTCGTCCATGGCCTCGTACGTCTTGAGCGTCTCGCCGTTCGCCGGGTTCACCGTTGCGATGGGCATGGCTGACCTCCCTCGGAGCGGGCTGTGTATCGACCTTCCCGCGCGGCGGAGGGGACCGCAACGCGGGAGCGTCTCCTCAGGCCGAGTGCTCCGCGAGCCGGTCGAGAAACGCCGCCTGGGCCTTGACGATCACCGCGCGGGCCCGGTCGAGGCCGAACCACGCCACCCGGTCCAGTTCGGGGAACTCCTGGAGCTCGCCGGAGCGCGGGGGCCACTCCATCCGGAACGTGCCGGGCACGATAGCCGCCGGGTCGAGATCCGCCCGGACCGCCCAGGCCGTGACGATCTTGCCGTTGGTCTGCCGGACCTCGCCGAGGTCGATTGCCTCGCCGTCGGGCGGGGGCAGCCCCAGCTCCTCCCGGAACTCTCGCCGGGCGGCCTCCCAGGCGGGCTCGTCCGGCTCGTACTCGCCCTTGGGGACGGTCCACGCTCCGGTGTCGCGCCGGGCGAAGAACGGTCCGCCCATGTGTCCTAGCAGGACTTCGAGGCCGTCGTCCGTGGTGCGGAAGAGCAGCAGACCCGCACTGCGCTTCACGGCTTCACCTCCGGATGGGCGGCCAGCAGCGTCTCGACCGTGTCGGCGTCCTCCGGGCGCTTGTCCTCCCGGTAGCGGACCACCCGGGCGAAGCGGAGGGTCACGCCGGCCGGGTAGCGGGTGGAGCGCTGCAGCCCGTCGTAGGCGATCTCGACGACGAGTTCCGGGCGGACGGTCACCACGAAGTCGTCGGAATCGACGGCGAGCTGCTGGAGGCGTTCGGTCTGCCAGGTGAGCATCGCGTCGGTCATGCCCTTGAACGTCTTGCCGAGCATGGCGAGACCGCCGTCGGCGGTGCGGGCGCCCAGGTGGAGGTTGGAGAGCTTGCCGGTTCGGCGGCCGTGGCCCCACTCGGCGGCCAGGACGACCAGGTCGAGGGTGTGGACGGGCTTGATCTTCAGCCAGGAGGCGCCGCGCCGCCCCGCGCTGTAGGAGGCGTCGAGCGCCTTGGCGACGACGCCCTCGTGGCCGCGCTTCAGGGTCCCGGCGAGGAACTCCTCCGCCGCGGGCGTGTCGTCCGGTCCGGACACCAGCGTGCGCCGCACCCGCATCGGCTCGGGCACCAGGCGGGCCAGCTCGGCGTGCCGCTCGGCGAAGGGCAGGTCGAGCAGGTCGTGGCCGTCGACGGACAGCGCGTCGAAGAAGACGGGGGAGACGGGCACCGCGCGGGCAGCCGTAGCCACGTCCGTGCGGGAGCCCACACGGCCGGCGGTCTCCTGGAACGAGCGGGGGCGCCCGCCCTCGTCGAAGGAGATCACCTCGCCGTCCAGGATGAACCGCCCGCCCCGCAACTCCAGAGCGGCGGCCGTCACTTCGGGCAGACGGTCGGTGATGTCGTCGAGGGTGCGGGTGTAGAGCCGCACGGTGTCGCCGTCGCGGTGCACCTGGACCCGGATGCCGTCCAGCTTCTCCTCCACCGCGCAGGCGCCCAGCTTGCCGACCGCCTCGGCCACCGACGAGGCGCTGTGCGCCAGCATCGGCAGCACCGGGCGGCCCACGGTGAGACAGAAGCGGTCGAGAGCGGCGGGGCCGTCCGCGAGCAGCGCCTCGGCCACCGTCTGGAGGGAACCCGCGAGCATCACGGCCCGCCGTACGTCCGCTGAGGGCGCCCCGGTCGCCTGGGCCAGCCCCTCGACCGCCACCGCGTCCAGGGCGCCCTGCCGGACCTCGCCGGTGAGCAGGCCGAGCAGGAACCGCTGCTCGGTCTCGGTGGCCGCGCCCATCAACTCCGCCACCAGCCGCGTCCGTTCCGCCTGGGAGCCAGGGCCGGACACCCTGGCGAGCTCCGCGAGGCGGGCGTCCACGTCCCGCACGGTCAGGCGCGGCTCGGCGGCCGGATCGACCGACTGGCTCAGCACCTTCCAGCCGACGCCGATCCGGCCCTGCGGCAGCCGTCCCGCCAGATACGGGATGACGATGGGCACGTCCTCGGCCTCGGCGTCCCGGAACAGCTCCGCGAGCAGGGCCGTCTTCCGGGACCGCGCCGAGGTGGCGGCGACCTCCTGGGACACTAGGGCCAGCCGGTGCAGCAGCATGCAGCCATGGTGCACCTCAGGCGGGGCCCCTACACCTGGGCGACCGGGTCCGGCGGGCCGTGTCGTCTCGGCACGGGTCAGGCCGGCCGTGCGCCATCGGTTCCCACCGCGCTTCGCCGGCGCGGCCCGAACCGGTTGACGCGCGCGGCGTACGCGGGTTCTCCTGCTGCGATGTCCGAACTCCGCATCCGCAGGCCTGACGACGACGGCGCGCTCCGGGACTGGCGGTACGTCCACAACACGGTCATACCCACCCACCATCTGTCGACGGGCGACGTGCGCGACCGCGCGGAGCGCCATCACCTCGAAGTCGCGTACCTCGGGGACGCGCTCGTGGGCTGCAGCACCGTACGCCCACCGGCGGACGACACCGCGACGGCCACGGTGATCGCCCGCGTGCTCGGCCCCCATCGAAGGCGGGGATTCGGCGGGCAGCTCTATGAGCGAGGGCTGGACCGGGCACGGGCGTCGGGAGCCAAGGCGATCGAAACGGTGGTCCTGGCCACGAACGAGGACGGGCTGCGGTTCGCCCGCAAGCACGGCTTCGTCGAGATCGAGCGGTACGTGCTGCCGGGCGACACCGTGCCCTACGTCGATCTGCGTCTCTCCTGACCCGAGCAGGCCGGGGCGCCACGCCCCGGCCCGGTGAGCGTCGAGTGGCTACGCCGGGCTCTGCCCCCGCACTGCCGCGTCGAGGTCCGTCATCAGCAGGTCCCCGACGATCGCGGACGCCGCCCGGTACCCGCCGCTCGCCGCGTGCACGACCTGCTCGGCGAAACCGACGGCGTTGCCCGCGGCCCACACGCCGGGCACGGTGGTCAGGCCGGTCGCGTCGACCACCGGGTACGCGCCGAACGGCGTCTCGTGCAGCTCGGCGCCGAGCCGTTCCAGCAGGCCGGTCTGCGGTACGGCCCGCGGGGCGGTGAAGAGCACCGAGCGGGCGTGCGTCGTACCGTCCGCGAGCCGGATGCCGGTGAGCCGGTCGTCCTCCGTCACCAGCTCCGCGACCTCCCCGGGCACCACGTCCACCCCGGCCGCGGCGAGCCGGCGCAGATCCTCGTCGGACAGTTCCTGTTCCGCGACGGTGTGCAGGAAGAACCGCACGTCCTTCGACCACTGGGACACCATCAGCGCCTGGTGCACGCTCGCCGGGCTCGTGGCCAGCACCCCGAACGGCTGGTCGCGCACTTCCCAGCCGTGGCAGAAGGGGCAGTGCAGAACGTCCCGGCCGAACCGCTCGGCGACCCCGGGGACGGCGGCCAGATCGTCCTTCAGACCGGTGGCGACCACCAGCCGCCGGGCCCGCACGGCACGGCCGCCCGCCAGAACCACGGTGAAGTGATCGCCCTTCTCCACCTCCACCACCCGGTCCCGGGCGAGCTCCACGCCGTAGCGCGCGATCTCCTCCCGGCCGACGGCCAGGAACTCGGCGGGCGGCATGCCGTCTCGGGACAGGTAGCCCTGCATGTGCGCCGCGGGCGCGTTGCGCGGCTCTCCCGCGTCGACCACCAGCGTGCGATGCCGGGCCCGCCCCAGCACCAGCGCGGCGGACAGGCCTGCCGCGCCTCCGCCGATGACGACCACCGCGTACTTCTCGGTCATGTGACCACCTCCGCTGCCGAGCGTCGCCCCGGGCCTGCGGGATTGACAAACAAGGTTGCCGAAACTGCAATACGGCCATGACGACGGACGAGGTACTCGCGGGCGTGGGCCCCCGGCTGCGGCAGATGCGCAAGGAACGGGAGGTGACCCTGGCGGCGCTCTCCGAGACCACCGGGATCTCCGTCAGCACCCTCTCGCGGCTGGAGTCCGGCCTGCGTAAACCCAGTCTGGAACTGCTGCTGCCGATCGCGCGCGCCCACCAGGTGGCGCTGGACGAGCTGGTCGGCGCCCCGTCGGCCGGAGATCCGCGCGTGCGGTCCAAGCCGATCGTGATGGGCGGCCGCACCCACTGGCCGCTCACCCGCCAGCCCGGCGGCCTGCAGGCCTACAAGGTCCTCGAACCGAAGCGCAGGCAGGAGCCCGATCCCCGGACGCACGAGGGCTACGAGTGGCTGTACGTGCTGTCCGGGAAGCTGCGCCTGGTGCTGGGCCAGCACGACGTGGTGCTCACGGCGGGAGAGGCCGCCGAGTTCGACACGCGGGTGCCGCACTGGTTCGGGTCGACGGGGGAGGGGCCGGTGGAGTTCCTCAGCCTGTTCGGGCCGCAGGGCGAGCGGATGCATGTGCGGGCGCGGCCGAAAGGCGCATGACGTACGGGAAGTCTCCGGGCGGACTTTGCCGGGGACGGTTCCCTAGTCGGCAAGCGACCGCTTAGTATGCGAACCGACCCCGGACAGACGCAGCAGTCCCCCGTGGAGGCCCCGCATGCAGGCATGGCAAGTGCACGAGAACGGCGAACCGGGCGAGGTGATGCGGCTCCAGGACGTGGAGCCGCCCACCCCCGGTGACGGCCAGGTCCTGCTGAAGGTGCGTGCGGCCAACATCAACTTCCCGGACGCCCTGCTCTGCCGTGGCCACTACCAGGTCAGGCCGCCGCTGCCGTTCACCCCGGGCGTGGAGATCTGCGGCGAGACCCAGGACGGCCGCCGGGTGATCGTCAACCCGGCACTGCCGCACGGCGGCTTCGCCGAGTACGCCGTCGCGGACGCCGGCGCGCTGCTGCCCGCGCCGGACGCCCTGGACGACGCCGAGGCCGCGGCCCTGCACATCGGCTACCAGACCGGCTGGTTCGGTCTGCACCGCCGGGCCGGTCTGGAGGCCGGCGAGACCCTGCTCGTCCACGCTGCCGCCGGAGGGGTCGGCAGCGCGGCCGTGCAGCTCGGGAAGGCCGCCGGCGCCACCGTCATCGGTGTCGTCGGCGGCTCCGCGAAGGCGGCCGTCGCGCGCGAGCTGGGCTGTGACGTCGTGATCGACCGGCGCTCCGAGGACGTCGTCGCCGCCGTCAAGGAGGCCACCGGCGGCCGGGGCGCCGACGTGATCTACGACCCCGTCGGCGGCGAGGCCTACACCCAGTCCGCCAAGGCCGTCGCCTTCGAGGGACGCATTGTGGTCGTCGGCTTCGCCAGCGGCACGATCCCGAACCCGGGTCTGAACCACGCCCTGGTGAAGAACTACTCGATCCTCGGCCTGCACTGGGGCCTGTACAACACCAAGAATCCCAAGCTGGTCCAGCACTGCCACGAGCAGCTCACCGGCCTGGCCGCGCGGGGCGCGATCAAGCCGCTGGTGAGCGAGCGCGTGCCGCTCGGCGGCGCGGCAGGCGCCGTGCAGAAGGTGGCGGACGGTCTGACCACCGGCAGGATCGCGGTCGTCATGGAGGAGGCAGCATGACCGGCGTCGAAGAACTGCGCAGCCGCACCCGGGAGTTGCTGGCCGCACACCCGCCGGCCTCCACCGACCGCCTGGACTTCCTGCGGGCCCGCTTCGACGCCGGACTCGCCTGGGTGCACTATCCGGAGGGCCTCGGCGGACTCGGCGCTCCCCGCTCCCTCCAGGCCGTCGTGGACGCCGAACTGGAGGGAGCCGGGGCGCCCGACAACGACCCGCGGCGCATCGGCATCGGCCTAGGCATGGCCGCTCCGACGATCCTCCAGTACGGCACCGAGGAGCAGAAGCGGCGGTTCCTCAGGCCGCTGTGGACAGGTGAGGAGGTCTGGTGCCAGCTGTTCAGCGAGCCGGGCGCCGGATCCGACCTCGCCGCCCTGGGCACCCGGGCCGTGCGCGAGGACGGGAGCCCCTCCGGCTCGAGCGCGGCCGGGGGCGGAGGAGACTGGATCGTCAACGGGCAGAAGGTGTGGACGTCCAGCGCCCATGTGGCCCGCTGGGCGATCCTCATCGCCCGCACCGACCCGGACGTGCCCAAGCACCGGGGCATCACCTACTTCGTGTGCGACATGACCGACCCGGGCGTCGAGGTGCGGCCGCTGCGGCAGGTCACCGGCGAGGCCGAGTTCAACGAGGTGTTCCTCACCGGCGTCCGCATCCCCGACGCGCACCGCCTCGGCGAGGTCGGCGACGGCTGGAGGGTCGCCCAGACCACGCTCAACAACGAGCGCGTGGCCATCGGCGGCATGCGGCTGCCCCGCGAGGGCGGCATGATCGGCCCGATCTCGAAGACCTGGCGCGAGCGGCCCGAACTGCGCACCCACGACCTGCACCAGCGGCTGCTGAAGCTGTGGGTGGAGTCCGAGGTCTCCCGCCTCACCGCCGAGCGGCTGCGCCAGCAGCTCGTCGCGGGCCAGCCCGGGCCCGAGGGCGCCGGCATGAAGCTGGCCTTCGCCCGCCTCAACCAGGAGATCAGCGGCCTGGAGGTGGAACTCCTCGGCGCAGAGGGCCTGCTGTACGACGACTGGACCATGCGGCGCCCGGAGCTGGTCGACTTCACCGGCCGCGAAGCGGGCTACCGCTACCTGCGCTCCAAGGGCAACAGCATCGAGGGCGGGACCAGCGAGGTCCTGCTGAACATCGTCGCCGAGCGCGTCCTGGGCCTGCCCCCCGAGCCGCGCACCGACAAGGACGTCGCCTGGAAGGACCTCGCCCGATGAGCGACCTGTTGTACTCGGAAGAGGAAGACGCGCTGCGCGCCGCCGTCCGCGCCCTGCTCACCGACCACTGCGACGCCCCCGGCGTCATCGCCCGCACCGAGTCGGGCACCCCGCACCACCTGGCCCTGTGGAAGGCGCTCACCGACGGCATGGGCCTCGCCGGCCTGCTGGTGCCCGAGGAACTGGACGGCCAGGGCGCCACGCACCGCGAAGCCGCCGTCGTACTGGAGGAACTGGGACGCGCGGTCGCGCCCGTGCCGTACCTGACGAGCGCGGTCGTCGCCACCGAGGCCCTGCTGGCCTGCGGCACCGACGACCTCCTGCGCGACCTCGCGACCGGGACTGCGATCGGCGCCCTCGCGGTCGCCCTCGACGTCGCACCGGGTGCCGCATACCGGGTCGTCCGGCACGAGGGCGGGCTGCTGCACGGCGAACTGACCGGCATCGCGGACGCGGCCGTGGCCGACGTGCTGCTCGTGCCGGCCGACGACGGCGGGCTGTACGCCGTCGACGCCACCACCGCGACCGTCACGCCGCAGACCTCCCTGGACCTGACCCGGCCGCTCGCGACGGTCACCCTCGACGGGGTGCGGGGCCGGCTGCTGGGCGACGCAGAACCCGCCGTACGTCGAGCCCTGCGCGCCGGCGCCGGGCTGCTCGCCTCCGAGCAGTGCGGACTGGCCGAGTGGACGCTGACGGAGACCGTCCGCTACCTGAAGGAACGCAAGCAGTTCAACCGGCCCGTCGGCGGCTTCCAGGCGATCAAGCACCGGCTGGCCCAGCTGTGGCTGGAGGTCGTCAACACCCGCGCGGCCGCCCGCAACGCCGCCGACGCCCTGGCGAACGGCGACGACGCGGACGTAGCCGTCACCGTCGCCCAGGCCTACGCGGCACCCGTGGCCGTGCACGCCGCCGAGGAAGCCCTGCAACTGCACGGCGGCATCGGCATGACGTGGGAGCACCCCGTGCATCTGTACCTCAAGCGCGCCAAGGCCGACTCGATCGCCTACGGCACGCCGGGCGCCCACCGGGAGGCGCTGGCCGCACTGGCCGACCTCCAGGCCCCCTGACACCCATTCGGCCAATACCGCTGCACGGCCGGGAATCACCGGAAGGCCCGTCCCACCAGGGGCGGGCCTTTCCGCGTGCCCGGACCGGTGAAGTGAACGCGTGACGGCGGTCCGGCCAACTCCGTTACCGAGCCTGCTCCTTGAGCTGGCGGGAGCCCATACTCGCAGGGTTCCCGTACGGCATCTCCAGGGAGGCAGAGCATGGCCCTCACCACCCGTCGCACGGCCCTCACCACCCTCGGCGCAGCCCTCGCGGGCTCGATCGCCCTCCCCGCCGCCCCCGCACCGGCCGGCGAACGCCCCCACAGGCCCCGCCCGTTGTGGCACGCCCATGCCCACAACGACTACGAGCACCCGCGCCCGCTGTTCGACGCCCTCGACCACCGCTTCGGCAGCGTCGAAGCCGACATCTACCTCGTGGGCGACCAGCTCCTCGTCGCCCACGACCCGGAGGACCTCGACCCCTCCCGCACTCTGGAGTCCCTCTACCTCGACCCGCTCGCCGCCCGCGTCCGCGCCCACAGCGGCACGGTGTACCGGGGTCACCGCGGCTCACTGAATCTGCTCATCGACATCAAGACCGAGGGCTCGTCGACCTACCTCGAACTCGACCGCCACCTCAAGCGCCACCGCCACCTGTTCACGACGTACGCCCACGGCCGCGTCCGCCGCGGCCCGGTCACCGCCGTGATCTCCGGCGACCGCGCGGCCCGCGCGCCCATGGAGGCCCAGAGCGTCCGGCGCGCCTTCTACGACGGCCGCCTCGCCGACCTCGGCAGCCGCGCACCGGCCTCCCTCATCCCGCTGATCAGCGACAACTGGACGCTCAACTTCACCTGGCGGGGTGTCGGCGCCTTCCCGGCCGCCGAGCGGCAGAAGCTGCGGGACATCACCAGGACAGCCCACAAGCGGGGGCGGAAGGTGCGGTTCTGGGCGACCCCGGACCTGGCCGGCCCCGCCCGCGACGCGCTCTGGGGCGAACTGCTCGCCGCAGGCGTCGACCACCTCAACACCGACGACCTCGCCGGACTGGAGGCGTTCCTCGACGCCCGGCGGGCTGTCTAGGTGCAGGAGGACACCACACGTTCGGCGGACAGCTCAGCCGCCCGGACGAACCCTCCGCTACGCCACACTTGCGGCCGAACGCCGTGAACAGGACATGGCGGCGTGGCGGAGGAGTTGACGATGGCCATTTCCATCTCTGTGGTGCTGCTGCTCGTGATCCTTGCGGTGATCTTCCTGCGCAACGGCGGGCTGAAGGTCTCCCACGCGCTGGTCTGCCTGCTGCTCGGCTTCTACCTGGCCGGCACCAGCATCGCGCCCACCATCCACAGCGGCATCACGGCGACGGCCGAGATCGTCAGCGGCCTGCGGCCCTGACGTCACCCCGAGAACACGCCGATACCGTTCGGGACGGGGCGTTCGGCGCCGCCGCTGGGGTGGTTGCGCACGGAGACCGCGCTCGCGCCCGGCTGCCGCGCGACCAGGGTCGACGACCCGCCGCCGTCCAGGCTGAAGGCGTCCTCGGCGCCCAGCTTCCGCAGAGTGCCGGCGACTTCGGCGATCGTCAGGCCGCTGCGGTAGGCGGCGGCACCGTCCAGCGCGAGCAGCAGCACGCGCCGCCCGCCGTCGGCGATCCCCACGGCGGTACGGACGGCCGACGTCGTGTTGTCGAGCCCCGGCAGCGGCTGACCGCCGGAGAGCACCGGGTAGCCGCCGACGGCGAGCTGGTAGGCGACGCCGTCCCCGGCCGCCACGAGACCGTGATCGACCTCGACCGGTTCACCGGTGGAGAACTTGCGCAGCTGCTGGGCGCCCGCCTCCCGGCCGACCAGCACGGTGGTTCCCGCGGCGATGGGGCCGCTGCCCGGGGTGTCGGCGGCCGAGACGACCACGCCGTCGCGGACCGTCACCTCATAGGTGTCGGTGCTGCACGGAGCGGCACGGTCGGTGTCCGTGCCACACGTGGCGCGCACCCGGGAGACGCTGCCCCACTCGGAGGTGAACGCACCGACCGAACCCACCGGCAGCGCGTACTGATTGAGCCCGCCGAGAGGCAGCTGCGCCTCGGCCGTACTGACCGACCCCTTCAGCGTCAGCCGGTCCAGCCGCGCCCGCCCGTCGGTGCCGACGCCGAACACGTCCTCGGTGGTCGTGCCGGGCGGCAGCGCCGGCCCGAAACGCTGACCGTTCGGCACGGCCGCCTTGAGCGTCCGCCCGGCCGCGATCGCCGGACCCACACTCGCGCCGGTCGCCTCGACACCCGGGTGCTGCGTCTCGGTGATGTTGAAGAAGTCACCGTTGACACCGGCCACCGCGCCCTGGCTGTTCGCCATCGCCGAGACCCGCCCCCGTGCGGCCACCGCCCCCGGGTACAGCAGATCGACCCGTACCTGCGGGTTGCCCAGGTCGACCCTCAGCACGTGTGCGTGCGTCACCCCCTTGGCCGCCGTGATGTCGAACTCCTCGTACGTCACGCCCGGTGCGACCCGCACGCCCTTCTGGACGGCGCCGGCCGGAGCCGCCCCCGCCAGGGCCGCACCGGTCAGCGCGCCGAATGCAGTGAGGAACGCCAGTACCGCTCTGCCCGCACCGCGTCGCCCGCGACGACCTGCCACCGTGCCCCCTGATGCCTCGTCAACTGTCGGGACCCTCAGGGGCAGTGCACCAGACCACGGGGGCCGACAAGGCGGCTGAGCGCCCCCTACGCGGGAACGGCTGAAAAATCGCACCCCTCTGGGTGCTTCAGTTGTCGCCCGTCCCGGTGGCGTACGGCGTCCAGTGCGCGGGCGTGTGGTCGATCGGCAGACCGGGGCGCCAGGCGGTGAGGGCCTGTGCGCTGCACACGAACAGCTGCTCCGGCAGCCGGTCCAGGGCGAACCAGCGCCAGCGGCCCACGCTCTCCCCGGGCTGGTCCGACGGCTCCCCCTGCCAGCCGGTGACCAGGGCGGGCACGGTCACGCGGACGACACCGCCCGCGTCGTCCAGGAGCGTCCCGAGCAGCCGGACGTCCTCGGGCCGCGCCGCGAGGCCCGTCTCCTCGCCGAGCTCCCGTACGACCGTCTCCTGCAACGACTCGCCGGGCTCCACCGTCCCGCCCGGCAATTCCCACGTCCCGCGCCGGTGGCGGCCCAGAAGCAGCCCGCGCGGCCCGTACAGGACGGCACCCACCCCTATCGCGGCGTGCGCCGGCGGCGCCTTGTCGACGACGCGCGGCCGGGAGGAGACCCGGACGGGCCGGGTCACCCGGAAGAGCCGGTAGGAGGCCCTGTTGCCCTCCTCCGGCGTGTCGAGGACGTCGATCCCCTCCACGCGGAGCCCGTACTCGGTGAGCAGCGCAGTCCAGACCTCCGGCGCGAGCACCCACATGTGCACGGTGACCTCAGTGCCACCCGCCAGCCGCAGGATCTCGGGCCGGGCGGCGACCCGGTCCGACGGTCCGTCACCCCGGCTGTTGCTGTGCAGCACCGTGAAGCAGAGCCTGCCACCCGGCCTCAGCGCCCCGGCGAGGGCGGGCAGCAACCGGTGTGGATCGACGTACGGGACGGCGTTGACGGAGTAGACGACGTCGTACGGCTCGGCCGCCCGCAGATGCTCCACGGCGTCGCCGAGGACCAGCCGCAGCCCGGGCAGTGAGCCGTAGCGGGCCCGGGCCCGCTCGTACTGCCCGGCCGAGGCGTCGACCGCGTCCACCAGCGCGCCGTGAGCCCGGACCAGGTGAGCGGCGTGCCGTGCCGTACCGCAGCCGAGGTCCAGCACCCGCCGGCCCGTCAGTTCCCCGAGCACCTCGCTCCCCGGCCCGCCGCCCTCGAACCCCCAGTCGATGCCCGCCGCTTCGGGCAGCACCGTGCCCCGTCGCAGATGGTGCTCCCCGTACGCGTCCCAGGCCTCGGCGTTGACCGACTCCGGTTCGTGGCCCAAGGTTCAGCCTCCCGCCACGGCGTCTCGCGGAAGCACCGTGACCCGTCGGAAGTTGCACCCGGCCGGCCACGGCCCGTCGTCATCGGCGGGGGGCGCCTGGTGGGCCTTGAGGGCGATGCTCACCAGGCTCAGCAGCAGGTCGATGTCCGCCTCGCAGTCGAGGTGGATCGTCGCCCAGCCCGAGCCGGGCAGCAGGTGGATCGCGCTCGACCCGGCGAGGTCGGCATGGATGCGCTGGATGGCCCGGCGAGTGAGGTGGAGGTCCACGTCCCGTGAGGAGTGGAAGTGAACGATCTCGTCACGGACGGAACGGAGCGCCTTTCCGGTACCGCAACTCGCCGGGCCCGCCATGAGGTCGGGCCAGGCCTGCAGGCGCTCCATGGCGCGCTGGGCCAGAGTCATGCCCCCATCGTCGCCTGCTCGCCGGTCCGCAACCAGGGGTTGAGCGATTCGTAACCGGGACGTGAGGTGGATCGCAGTGCTTCCGACCTGCCGCTCAGGCGGACTTGACGAGTCTGAGGTAGCGCTTCCAGTCCCAGTGCCGGCCCGGGTCGGTGTGGTCGCTGCCCGGTACCTCGTGATGGCCGATGATGTGCCCCCGGTTCCTCGGGATGCCGTGCCTCTCGCAGATCGACGCGGTGAGCCGGGCCGACCGCTCGTACATGGCGTCGGTGAAGTACCCGGGCCTGTCCACCCAGCCTTCGTGCTCGATGCCGATGCTGCGGGTGTTGTAGTCCCAGTTGCCCGAGTGCCAGGCGATGTCGGAATCACGCACGCACTGCGCGACATGCCCGTCGGAGGAGCGCACCACGTAGTGCGCGGACACCTTCGTCCTGGGGTTCCGGAAGACGGACAGCGTGCCGGAGTAGGTCGTCTGCGCCACGTGGATGATCACGTAGTGCAGTGGGTGAGCGCGGGGGCGGTTGGACGGGGTGTAGTTCCTGCGGCTCGCCGGGTGCCACGCCGCTCCGGGGTGGTCGACGGCCTGGGGACGGGCATCGGCCCGGGTGCCGGAGAGCAGGACGGCGGGGACGGCGGTGAGGGCGGCGCCCGCGAGGATGCCTCGCCTGCTGGGAAAGGGGGTTGTCCGTTCCGTGTTCCGTTCCGCGTCCACATTCCGTTCCGCGGTCCGTTCCACATTCCGTTCCATGTTCAGTTCCATGGGTGTGTGCCTTCCGGGCTCGGCGGGAGGGTGTTTCGTGCTCGACTGCGCGGAGCGGCGGCGTTGCGGTCGCGGCCCGCGCGATCAAGTTACGACGCCTGCCGGCCGGTCAGGAGGACGCGGCACAAAACGGTGGACGGGGTCGCGACTGTGGACAACTCCCTCACCCGGGCGGGTGATTGAGAGTGGAAGGTTGGGGACGGAGGAGACCGAACCGGCCTCGGTCGGCTGTGGGCGACGGCCCGTTCAGGCCTGCCCGGCGACGGCCACCGGATCGTCCAGCACGGCCCGGACCACCGAGTGCGCGGCCCCGAGCAGCGGGCCCTCGGGCCCCAGCGGGGACACGGTCACCGGGCAGACCGGACCTGCCGTACGCCGCGCCAGCTCGTCACGCAGCGAGGGCAGCAGCCAGGGCGCCAGGCCGGACAGTTCCCCGCCCAGGACCACGCTCTCCGGGTCGAGCAGGTTGACCGCCCCGGTCAGGGCCACACCGAGCGCCGTACCCGCGTCGCGCAGGGCACGGCGCACGTTCTCGTCGCCCTGCGCGGCGCGGCCCGCGAGCAGCCCGACCCGGTCTTCGCCGGGTTCCAGGCCGGCCGCACGCAGCACGGCCTCCTCACCCGCGTACTGCTCCAGACAGCCCCGGCCGCCGCAGGCGCACTCCGGCCCGTCCGGCCGGACGGGCACGTGACCCAGCTCGCCCGCGAAACCGCGGGTTCCGCGCAGCAGCCCGCCGTCCACCACGACCGCCGCACCGATACCGATCTCCGCCGAGACGTGCAGGAAGTCGCGGGGCGTCTCCTCACCCAGCCAGAGTTCGGCGAGGGCACCGAAGTTGGCCTCGTTGTCCACCGTCAGCGGGAGGCCGGCCGGCAGCAGGGTCCCGAGGTCCGTGTCGTGCCAGCCGAGGTTCGGGGCGCGTACGACGGTACGGCCGTCGCGCGCCACCAGGCCCGGCACGGCCACGGCGAGTCCGGCCGGCCACAGGCCCTCACCCTCCGCCTCGGCGACGACCTGCCGGATCAGCTCGGTGAGTTCCGCGAGCACGGGCTGGGGGGAGCGGTCGCGGTTCGCTCCCTGCCGTATCGCCCGCGCCCGGGTCGTGCCACGCAGGTCGACGGCGCAGACCGCGAGGTGGTCGACGCCGACCTCCGCGCCGATGCCCGCCGGGCCGCGTCCGCTGACGGCGAGCGCTGAACCGGGCCGGCCCACCCGGCCGGGCCGCTCGGGCCCCAGTTCTTCGAGGAGCCCCGAGCGGATGAGCTCGTCGACGAGGGTCGAGACCGCCGCCCGGGTCAGGCCGATCCGCGAGGCGACGGCGGCCCGGGACAGTGGCCCCTGCGCGCGGACGGCGTGCAGGACACGGGCGAGGTTGCGGCGGCGCATGCCCTGCTGGGTGTCGGGCAGCGCGCGTCCCGGTCCGGAGGGGCGGGCCTCGTGCAGCGGTGCGGTCATGCCTGACGCCAGTCCTCAGTGGGTGTCCGTGGGTCGCTCCAGCAGCGGAGCCGC
Source organism: Streptomyces sp. NPDC012474 (assembly GCF_042955185.1). Taxonomy (NCBI): domain Bacteria; kingdom Bacillati; phylum Actinomycetota; class Actinomycetes; order Kitasatosporales; family Streptomycetaceae; genus Streptomyces; species Streptomyces sp. NPDC012474. The sequence goes on along the minus strand of NZ_JBIBEP010000012.1, from coordinate 99,647 downwards.
GTCGGAGAGTACCCCGGCGATCCTGGCCAGCGTCTCCTCGTCCCGATCGACGGAGTCGAGCACCGGCCCGGCCGCGGTGTCCCAGCGTCGGGCGACCGCCGCCGGGTCCTCCCCGGTGAGCAGCCCGGCCGCCTGCGCGGCGGCACCGAGCGCGACCAGCTCCCTGGCTTCGGGCACCTGCACGGGACGCCCCGACAGCCGCCGCACGGTCTCCTGCCAGGCGGCGCCCCGGGCCCCGCCGCCGATCAGCAGCAGTGGCTCCGAGGGGTCGGCGTCCTCGTCGAGGACCAGGTCGAGCGCGCCGAGCAGGGAGTGCACGGCACCGTCATAGGCTGCCTGGAGCAACTGCCCGGCGGTCGTGTCGTGCCGCAGGCCGTGCAGCAGGCCGGAGGCGTTGGGCAGGTTCGGGGTGCGTTCGCCGTCCAGGTAGGGCAGGAGCGTCACGGCCGTGCCGGGCTCCACGGCCTCGCGGTCCAGGCCCAGCAGCGCCGCGACACGGTCGACGGCGAGCGTGCAGTTCAGGGTGCAGGCCAGCGGCAGCCAGTCGCCGCGGGCGTCGGCGAAGCCCGCCACCGTGCCGCTCGGATCGGCGGGCCGGTGCCGCGACACGGCGTACACCGTGCCCGAGGTGCCGAGGCTCATCACCGGCACGCCCGGCCGCACACCGATGCCCAGCGCGGCGGCGGCGTTGTCGCCCGTGCCGGGCGCGACCAGGGTGCCCCGGGAGAACGGCAGGTCATGCCCGTCCCGCACCGTACCCGCCACCTCGCCGGGCCGGACCACGCGCGGCAGCAGGGCCGGGTCGAGCCCCACGTGCGCGAGGATCTCCTCGTCGTACGCTTCCGTGCCGGAGGCCCACCAGCCCGTACCGGAGACGTCGCCGCGGTCGGTCGTGCCCTGTCCGGTGAGCCGTTCGGTGAGGTAGTCGTGGGGGAGGCGCACGGCCTTCGTGGCACGCACCGCCTCCGGCTCGTGCTCGGCCAGCCACGCCCACTTCGTGACCGTGAACGAGGCTGCGGGCACACTTCCGGTGCGGTCGGCCCAGAACTTCGCGCCGCCCAGCTCCTCGGTCAGCCGGCGGGCCTGCGGAGCCGAACGCACATCGTTCCACAGCAGGGCCGGCCGCACCGGCTCGCCCCGGGCGTCCAGGGTGACGAGGCCGTGTTGCTGCCCGCCGACCGACACGGCGGCGGCCTCGTGCGCCGCGTCACCGCACTGGCGCAGGGCTTCGCAGAGCGCGTCCCACCACTGGCGTGGATCGGTCTCGCGCCCCGCCCCCGAGGAGACCGTGTGCGGCGCCTGGCCGCTCGCCACCACCCGGCCGGTGGATGCGTCGACCACCAGCGCCTTGGTGGACTGGGTGGACGAGTCCACACCGACGACGAGCGGACCCTCGGCTGCTGACATCGGGCTTCTCCCTTCTGCTCGCGGCACGTGTCTCCGTTCGGAGGCACCTTGTCTCTTCCCAGAGACGTGCTCGCATACTAATTTGTAAACCGGCATGACGAAATAGCCTCAGCGAGCAAGGAGCCGCGGCATGAGCTACCAGCCCACCCCCGAGGACAGGTTCACCTTCGGCCTGTGGACCGTCGGCTGGCAGGGACGCGATCCCTTCGGCGACGCCACGCGGCGTGCCCTCGACCCCGTCGAGACGGTGCAGCGCCTGGCCGAGCTGGGCGCCCACGGCGTGACCTTCCACGACGACGACCTGATCCCGTTCGGCTCGGGCGACACCGAGCGCGAGGCGCACATCAAGCGCTTCCGGCAGGCGCTGGACGCCACGGGCATGAAGGTCCCGATGGCCACCACCAACCTCTTCACGCACCCGGTCTTCAAGGACGGCGCGTTCACCGCCAACGACCGCGACGTGCGCCGCTACGCCCTGCGCAAGACCATCCGCAACATCGACCTCGCCGTCGAGCTCGGTGCCGAGGTGTACGTGGCGTGGGGCGGCCGTGAGGGGGCCGAGTCCGGCGCCGCCAAGGACGTCCGCGTGGCCTTGGACCGGATGAAGGAGGCCTTCGACCTACTGGGCGAGTACGTCACCTCCCAGGGCTACGACCTGCGCTTCGCCATCGAGCCCAAGCCCAACGAGCCGCGCGGCGACATCCTGCTGCCGACCGTCGGCCACGCCCTCGCGTTCATCGAGCGCCTGGAGCGGCCGGAGATGTACGGCGTCAACCCCGAGGTCGGGCACGAGCAGATGGCCGGGCTGAACTTCCCGCACGGCATCGCGCAGGCGCTGTGGGCGGGCAAGCTGTTCCACATCGACCTCAACGGTCAGTCCGGCATCAAGTACGACCAGGACCTGCGCTTCGGCGCCGGTGACCTGCGCGCCGCGTTCTGGCTGGTCGACCTGCTGGAGTCGGCCGGCTACAGCGGTCCGCGCCACTTCGACTTCAAGCCGCCGCGCACCGAGGACCTGGACGGCGTGTGGGCCTCGGCGGCCGGCTGCATGCGCAACTACCTCATCCTCAAGGAGCGCGCCGCCGCCTTCCGCGCCGACCCGGAGGTCCAGGAAGCCCTGCGCGCGGCCCGTCTCGACGAGCTGGCCCAGCCCACCGCCGCGGACGGCCTCCAGGCACTGCTCGCCGACCCGTCGGCGTTCGAGGCGTTCGACGTGGAGGCGGCTGCCGCGCGCGGCATGGCCTTCGAGCACCTGGACCAGCTGGCGATGGACCATCTGCTGGGGGCACGTGGCTGATCCACGAGCGCGTGAAGGCCCGGTGGTCGGGTTCCCTGCGCGCTTGCGGGTCCGGCGGCCGGGTCCCCACGTATGCGGGTCCGGCGGCCGGTGTCAGTCGGCCGACGGGCCCGTCATGCCGCGGAACCGTGCGATCCACGCCATGAGTCCGTATCAGCTTCCGTGCGCCCCTCCCGGTGTGAGCGGTACGCGGCGACTCTGGTCGGTATGGCCCTGCCGCCCGTACCGCCGCATCCGCCCCGGCCTCCCCGGCGCCGGAGTCCGCTGCTGATCCTGCTCGCCGTGCTCGTGGCCGTCGCAGCCGTGTCCCTGGTAGTGCTGATGGCCTCGGGCAGGGGCGACTCGCCGGACGCCGAGCCGTCCAACGGGAGCACGAGCGGCTCTCCGGAACCGTCCTTCGGTGTTCCCTCCGACCTGTCGACCGGGCTGCCGAGCCGGCTGCCGTCGGGCTTCCCGTCTCGGCTCCCGAGCGATCTGCCCAGCGATCTGCCCAGCGATCTGCCGAGCGGCTTCGAATCGCTCCTGCCGTCCCTGGACGTCGGCGAGTTGGTGCCGTGACGCCCGGGCGCCGTCGAGCCAGTGCCTGACGCCCGGGCGTCGTGCGGGTGCCCGATGCGTGGGCGTTGCTGGGCGGGTGCCCGATGCGTGGGCGTCGCTGAGCGGGTGCCCGATGCCCGGGCGCCGCTGAGCGGGTGCTCGATGCCCGGGTGTGGCTGAGCCTGCCCGCGCTGGGACGCGGCGGGGCTAGTGCCCGGACGCCTCCTGCGCGCCGAAGCCGGAGGCCACGCCGTCAGCCGGGCCCGGGGCGACGAACACCACCATGTCCGTCTCCTCACCCGGCAGGGGTTCGGGCTCCTGCCATCCGGCCCGGCGGTAGAAGGCCAGGGCGTCCGGGGCGCCGTTCCAGGTCATCAGCCAGGCCCGGCCGCCGGGTGCGCCGGAGCTGAGAGCGGACAGCAACCGCCGCCCGAGACCCGTACCGCGGGCCCGGGAGCGCACGCCCAGTTCGTCGATCTCGAAGCAGCCCACGAGGAGCTCGTTCACCCGCTCGGCACCGAGCCGCCGGGTCACCTTTCCGTAGGCGCGGTCGGTTCGGAAGGGCGCCTGGGTTGTCCAGCCCGTGGCGAAACCGTCCACGCCGCCGTCCTCCGACAGTGCCAGTACCGCCCGGAAACCCGGACGGCGCACGTCCGCCGCCAGCCGCTCACGGAACTCCACCCGGGTCTCCTCGGCGTCCCGGGGCTCCCAGGGCGGTGCCGTGAAGACCTCGGCGTACGCCTCGGTGAGCTCGTCGTCGACGGTGAGGACGTCCGGTCCGTACCACGTGAGTGTCACAGGGAGTCCCCTTCCGCGGGGGCGAGTTCCATCGACGCCGGGCCCGTCACGGAGGCCAGGGCCGTCGCCGGATCCTGGGCGGGGCCTGCCGCGGGCAGCCAGCGGCCGTGTTCCTCGCGGTAGGGCCACCAGCGGCCGTCCCGGCCGAGACGCAGCTGGACCGGCGCGCCGGCGAGCGTCCACCGGTTGCCCCGCTGCCGCAGCTCCGGCCGTTCGACGGTGTCCCAGGCCGACTCCAGGGCGGCACGCGCGCGTGCGAGGGTCTCCCCCTCCACACGCCACTCCTCGTCGAGAACGGAGAGTGCCGCCGTCCCGCCGTGACGCCAGGCGCGCACGGCCGTCGCCAGCTCCTCCCGCCCCCGCCCCGACCCGTCGGCGAGCCGGTCGTTCATCTCCCGGCCGGGGGCGCCCGCAGCCAGCCGCACGGCGTCCTGCGCCGCGGTCAACTCCTCGTGAGCGGTACCCCGGAGGGCCTCCGCGAGCAGGCGGTGGGCCCCTACGGCCGTCCGCGCGGCCAGGAACTCCAGCGCGGCCGGGTCGATGCCGGGAGCTGGGGGCGTCTCGGTGTCCAGGGACGGCGGAAGACCGGGTTCACCGGGGAGCCCGGGCAGATCCGGGAGCGGCGGCAGGATGTCACCGGTGGCGTACGCCTCGGCCGCGTCCACGCCCTCCGGCCCCGAGGAGATCGCCGCGGAGGCCCCGCTGCGCGCCTGCAGGTCCTCCAGCAGGGCGGTTTCGTCGCGTCCGCGCATCAGCAGCAGCACGAACGGGTCCTGGTCAAGCAGCCGTGCCACCTGGTAGCAGAGGGCCGCCGTGTGTCCGCAGTGGTCCCAGGCCTCGCAGTCGCACTCCGGCTCCAGGTCGCCCAGGCCCGGCAGCAGTTCGACGCCCGCGTCGGCCGCGTCCTCGACCAGGTGCGGTGGCATCTCCCGGTCCAGCAGCGCCGCCACATGACCGGCCCGTTCCGCCGTCATGTCCAGGAAGCGGTCCCACTGCTCGGGCGAGAGCTCCTCCAGCAGCACGTCGGCCCGGTGCGCCGAACCGTCGCGGTCCTGGACGACGGCTGTCAGCCGCCCCGGACGCACCGATACCGACCCGACAGCGCCCGCGCGGGCAAGCCGGCGGCCCGTTTTGAGCTGTGCCGAGTCCAGCGCCGTGCCCTCCAGGGCCTTCAGCCAGGCCTGGCCCCACCAGGTCTGCGCGAAGCCCCGCCCGTGCGCGGGTGGCAACGCGGCGAAGGTGCGTTCCAAGTCGCCATCCTGCCGAGTCATCACAGGCCCCCTCGTAGTTCGACCAGATCCGCCAGTTCCGCGTCGGTCAGTTCCGTGAGCGCAGTCTCGCCGGCGCCCAGGACCGCGTCCGCCAGTGCCCGCTTGCGCAGCAGCAGTTCGGCGATGCGGTCCTCGATCGTTCCCTCCGCGACGATCCGGTGCACCTGCACGGGCCGAGTCTGGCCGATGCGGTAGGCGCGGTCGGTCGCCTGCGCCTCGACGGCCGGGTTCCACCAGCGGTCGTAGTGCACGACATGCTCGGCCCGGGTGAGGTTCAGCCCCGTGCCCGCCGCCTTCAACGACAACAGGAACACCGGCACCTCGCCGTCCTGGAAGCGCCGCACCATGGCCTCGCGCTCGGCGACGGGAGTCCCCCCGTGCAGGAACTGCGACGGTGTGCCGCGGGCGGCGAGGTGCCGTTCGAGGAGGCGGCCCATCTGCACGTACTGCGTGAACACGAGCACGCCCGCCCGCTCGGCGAGGATCGTGCCGAGCAGCTCGTCCAGCAGCTCCAGCTTCCCGGAGCGTCCGGAGATCACCGGCCGCTCCTCCTTGAGGTACTGCGCCGGGTGGTTGCAGATCTGCTTGAGACCGGTCAGCAGCTTCACGATCAGGCCCCGCCGGGCCATGCTGCCGGCGCCGGAGATCTCCGCGAGCGCCTCACGTACCACGGCTTCGTACAGCGCCGTCTGCTCCTCGGTGAGCGACACGGCGTGATCGGTCTCCGTCTTCGGCGGCAGCTCGGGCGCGATCCCCGGGTCCGACTTGCGGCGGCGCAGCAGGAACGGCCGTACGAGCCGGGCCAGCCGGTCGGCCGCGGCCGGGTCCTGACCGCCCTCGACGGCTTCCGCGTACCGACTGCGGAAGGTGCCGAGCCGGCCCAGCAGCCCCGGGGTCGTCCAGTCGAGGATCGCCCACAGCTCCGACAGGTTGTTCTCCACCGGGGTGCCGGTGAGCGCCACGCGCGCGCGTGCGCCGATGGAACGCAGCTCCCGGGCGGTCGAGGAGTAAGGGTTCTTCACATGCTGGGCCTCGTCCGCCACGAGCATGCCCCACGGCACACCGGCGAGCCGGGGCGCGTCCAGGCGCATCGTGCCGTACGTGGTGAGCACGAACTCCCCGTCCGCCAGGTCGTTCAGACCGCGCCGCGCCCCGTGGAAGCGCCGCACGGGTGTGCCGGGCGCGAACCGTTCGATCTCCCGCTGCCAGTTGCCCATCAGGGACGTCGGGCAGACCACCAGGGTCGGTCCGGCGGACCCGGCGTCGGTTTGCCGGTGCAGGTGCAGGGCGATCAGGGTGATCGTCTTGCCGAGCCCCATGTCGTCGGCGAGACAGCAGCCCAGGCCCAGCGATGTCATACCGGCGAGCCAGTTCAGGCCTCGCCGCTGGTAGTCCCGCAGAGTGGCGTCGAGAGCGGGCGGCTGCTCCACGGGCCGCTGCGCCTCCGGGTCCGCCAGCCGCTCCCGGAGAGCCGCGAGCCACCCGGTGGGCCGCACCTCGACCCGGCGGCCGTCCACCTCCGCCCAGCCGGTCAGGGCCGCGCCCAGGGCGTCCACGGGCGTCACCTTGCGGTCCTGCCGGGAGCCGGCCTGGCGCGCCTCCTGCGGGTCGATCAGGACCCACTGGTCGCGCAGCCGTACCACCGGGCGCTTGGCCTCGGCCAGGCGGTCCAGCTCCTCACGGTCCAGCGGCCTGTCACCCAGAGCGAACGACCACGTGAAGGCGAGCAGTGCGTCGGCGGACAGGAACGACGGCATGGCCGCGAAGGCCGTACCGGATTCCGGGTCGCCGTCGGAAGGCCCCACGTCCGCGCGCGTGCTGAGCCCACGGGACAGTCCCTTCGGCCAGTGCACGTCGACCCCGGCCGCGCTCAGCGCGAGGGCGCCCGCTCCGAGCAGCTCGGTGACCTCGTCGTCGGCCAGGTCGGCCGCGTCCGGCACGGTCGCCGACAGCAGGGGGGTGAGCGGGGCCCAGGCCCGGGCCGCACGGCGCAGGGCGAGCAGTGCGTCCATCCGCGCCCGGGGACCGAAGGCCTCGCCCCCGGTGCCGGCCCAGACGTCCGCGGCGTCCGCGACGAGCGCCGGATCGCTGACGCTGTGCACCTGGAGCACGGCCCGGAACGTCACGGCCGTGCCGTCGTCCGCCGCGTCCGTCAAACCGTCCGCCTCGATCCGCAGCGACAGCCGCACGCCCGCGTCGTGGCCCGCCGCGACATCGGCGGCCCAGGCGCGCTGCTCGGGCAGCCGAACCGGCTCCGGCGACGCGTAGGCGGGGCCGCCCGTCACCAGCGGCGCGGCGGGGGAGCGGGGCAGAGTGTCGGCGACCGCGTCGAGGAAGGCGCGCACGAGTTGCTCCGGGTCGGGCAGCCGCAGCGGCCCGGCACCTGCCAGGGGCGCGGCGTGCGCCTCGGGCGGCATCGCGGCGGCGAGGCGGCGCAGGTCCTCGATGTCCTCGGCGCTCAGCGGACCCGCGCGCCAGGCGTCGTGGTCGCCTGTGGACAGTCCGGGCAGCAGCAGTCCGCGCGCCACGAGGCGCAGGGCGTGCAGGGCCGCCGCGCCCCAGAAGACGGTGGAGCGGTGGCCCGGCCCGCCGGCACGCGCGCGCGTGAGGACGGGCAGGGCTGTGCGCACCGGCACCAGGACTGCGGGCACGCTTGCTTCCCCGACCCCGCCGTCATGCGGCACGACGACGGTCAGATCCGCGACGGACGAGGAGGCCGCCACCGGAGGGGCGGCGCCGTCGGACCGCCAGAAGGCGACACTCCCGGTGCGTGCGGGGTCGCCGGGCATGAACACGGAATGGCAGAGGAGCAGTTCCGAGACGTCGGAGGAGGGTGCCGGGGGAGTCGGATGCTCGGCTATGGCTGATTCCTCAAATTTGACTAGTGGACGGAGTCGCCGAGAGTACAGCACTTCTGGCACGCATGGGTATGGCTGGGCTGTGAACTGGGTCACCATAGAGGTCTCAGGGGTGCGTCAGGGGCGCACCTCAGGGATGTCTCAGGGTCGCGGTCCGGAACCGCCGTGAACGCGGGTCCGTTTTCGAGACAGAGAGCGGCACTGGCCGCGAAGGAGGCGACAGTCATGTCGAAGAACGCCAAGATCGCCGTGGGCGGCGTGGCGGTCGGGCTCATCCTGCTGATCTGGCTGCCCTGGTGGGCATCGCTCCTGATCATCCTGGGAGTCCCGGCCGCCGCGTACCTCACGCTGGACCCATCGCAGCGGCGCAGGCTGCGCCGCGCCACCCGCAAGGAGCTCGGACGCTGAGGAGCTGACCCGGCGGGCGCCAGGCCCGCACCGCAGCGGCCCTGCCGAACCGGCTCAGCCTGGCCGAACGAGCCCAGCCCCTCCGAACCGGCTCGGCCCCTCCGAACCGGCTCAGTACGGCCGAACCGGCTCAGTACGCCCGAACCGGCTCAGTTCGGCCGTACGGCCATCTTGTCCAGTGCCTCGAGGAGACCCGGCAGTTCCGGCCCCCGGCCCACCGGCAGGACCTCGCCGGGTTCCTCGTCGAGCAGCACGAATGCGATGTCGTCGGTCCTGGCGACGAGCGACCAGCCCGGACCGTCGGCCCGCAGGGTCCGGGCGTCGCCCGGCGCGAAGGAAGACCGGACCCGGCCCAGCGGCGGCGGCGAGTCGATATAGGTGCGTACCTCCGCGAGCACGCGCCGGATGCCGCTGTGGCCTCCCTTCTGCCCGTTCTCCCCGCGTTCGTCGGAGCCGTCGGTCGCACCGCCCCCGTCGGAGGCCGTTCCCGTGGCGGCCCCCGTCGGGAACTCCGCGTCGTCGATCTGCTCCCGCCACGTCGCCCACTGCAGCGCGATCTCGTCGGCGCCCAGGCGCCGCTGGGCGGGGCCCCAGACGCTGGTGTCCGGCGGGGCCAGCGGCGGCCGGTCGTCGGCCTCCGGGTCCGGATCGTGCGGCGCGGGCACCCCGGGTGCCGCGACGGCGACCGCGAGAGGCCAGCCGGGCAGGGCCGCGACGACCGTGCGCTCGTCGGGCGACAGCTCGTACTCCATGCCGCAGTCCCAGGACGCGATAGCGACGGCCACCAGTGAGACGTCGTCGATGGCCACCGTCCACCGGGCGCCCTCACTGTCCTGGCCGAGGACCAGGCCGTACCCGTCGGCGAGGGGTGCGAGGCCGAGTGCCGCGCATGCCTCCGGGTAGTCGTCGCCCAGCACGCTCGGGAACTTCGCCGGCGTCAGCAGCACCGCCGTCAGCACATAGAGCGCATCGTCCTCGGCGGCGACGGCTTCCTCGTCCGTCCCGGCCATCCCAGCCTCCCCATCGGTTCGTCCACCGGCGCGCACCCTAGTGCGCCCGCAAGCCCCTTGTCACGGCCTCGCGTGCGCACGCGGACCTGCAGTTTTCCGGCGGACGGGGCGAATCGGCCCTGCGTGCGGCGCGCGTCACGCCGCCGGCAGCCCCAGCAAGTCGCGGGCCACGGTCTCCGGCGACTCGCCGCGTTCCCGGGCGAGCGCGATCACGGCGCGGCAGGCCAGCTCGTTCACGCCGAACGACAGAGCCTCCGGTGACACCCATCCGGCCGCCTCGTCGGCCCGCTCCTGCTCGTCCTCCGCGCAGGCCGTGACATAGGTCGCCGCGGCCTCGAAAAGATTGTGCGGACGCTTGTCCTCACCGGCCTTCGGCTCCGTGTGCAACGCATCAGCGACCCTTCCCCCGGCTTTGCGGAACCTGCCCCACATGCTGACCACCTTCCCCCTGCGCGCCTACCGTGCTTGGTCATTCATCTCCTGGCCACCAACGTAGAGTTGGAGAACCTGTGGCAGAAGGGGGACGGCAAGGTGAAGCGCTTCTCGCGGCTCGAACGGATCCGTCGGATGGACCCGTACGAGGAGGCTACCGAGATCTACCGGCTCAGTGTGGCGTACGAGTTTCCCTGGGACTTCACACGCGCCCTGGAGCTGGCCCTGTACCGCACCTACGCCGTCCCGAGCATCGGCCGGCTGCTGGCGCGCACGGCTGAGCTCACGGACCGGACGCAGAAGCGCTACGACGACACCTCGCTGCTCCTGGACGCCATCGTCGAGCACGGCTTCGGCAGCGACAAGGGCAGGACCGCGGTCCGCCGCATCAATCAGATGCACCGCAGCTACGACATCAGCGACGACGACATGCGCTACGTGCTGTGCACCTTCGTCGTGATGCCCAAGCGGTGGATCGACGCCTACGGCTGGCGCAGGATGTCACGCCACGAGACCGTCGCGAGCGCCGTCCACTACCGCACCCTGGGCCGGCACATGGGGATCAAGGACGTCCCCGAGACCTACGAGGAGTTCGAGACCTGCCTCGACACCTACGAGGCATCCCACTTCGCCTGGAACGAGGACGCCCGGCGCGTCTCGGACGCCACACTCGACCTGATCGCCTCCTGGTACCCCGGCCCGCTCGCACCCCTGCTGCGCACCACCACCCTCGCGCTCCTGGACGACTCGCTGCTGCACGCCTTTCGCTACACCCCGCCGAGTGCCGCCACGCGCGCATGGGTGCGTCGAGCGGTGCGGCTGCGGGGCCGCGCCGTCCGCCTGCTGCCGCCCCGGCGCACCCCGCACTTCGCCCGCCAGAACCGGGAGATCAAGGGCTACCCGTACGGCTACCGGATCGCCGACCTGGGCACCCGCCCGGTCCCGGGCGTCCGGGGCTGCCCCGTGCGGCACGCGGGTGCGGACACCGACGGCGGTTGACGCGGCGCCTCAGTCCTCCCGCACGGCGAGCGCCAGGAAGCGGGAGTCCTCGTCGACGTACGACGTCAGGCGCCACCCGGAACCCGCCAGCAGCGGACGGAGGTTGGGCTCGGCGCGCAGGTCGTCCGGGGTGATCGAGCGGCCGTGGCGGGCTGCGAGAGCCGCCCTGCCGATCGGGTGGAACAGCGCCAGCACACCACCCGGGCGTACCACGCGCGCCAGCTCCCGAAGGTTCTCGGCCGGGCTTTCGAGGTGCGAGATGAGACCCGCCCCGAACACGGCGTCCAGCGACCGCGAGCGCAGGGGCAGCGCGGCGACATCCGTGAGCAGCAACTGCCCGTCGCGGTCCCGGCCGGCCCGTACGGCCTCCCGCAGCATGGCGGGCGTGATGTCTGCCCCGAGGACCACGCCCGAGGCCCCCACGGCGGCTCGCAGCGGCGGCAGGGCGCGACCGGTGCCGCACCCCGCGTCGAGCACCCGGTCGCCCGCCCGCAGTCCGAGCTCGACGACCGCGCCGGCGTAGGCGGGACCGTCATCCGGAAACCGGCTGTCCCAGCCGGCGGCGCGGGCGGTGAAGAACTCCTGAACACGCGTCTGCTCGTCGCTCATGTCCTGCATGATTCCGCACCGGCACGGCTGACGCCTCAACGGCAGGGAGGACACCGCGACACGAGGCCGACGCCTCACCGGCAGGGAGGACACCGCGACACGAGGCCGACGCCTCACCGGCAGGGAGGACACCGCAGCGGTACGGATTGCGACTCAACGATACCGATGGCGTCTCACCAGGACGGATCACGTCTCACCGGCACCGATGACGTCTCACCGGCGGGCGGATTCACGTCTCACCGGTACGGATGACGCCTCACCGGCGCGGATTCACGTCTCACCGGTACGGATGACGTCTCAGCGCACACGTTCGAGCGTGACCCGATCGTTCCGGTGCATCCTTGGGTCATATTCCAACACCTTTCGAAATGCGCCCCGTTCGCGCGCCCCTGCCGGGTCTAACGTCCCGGGGCCATGGGACACCTGGACCACGCAGCCCTGGGGTGGCTGACCCCCGCACTGTCGTACGTGATGGCCTGCATAGGCGCCGCGCTCGGTCTGCGCTGCACCGTCCGAGCGCTCGCCACCACCGGGCGCTCGCGCCGCAACTGGCTCGTCACCGCCGCCTCGGCCATCGGCACGGGCATCTGGACCATGCACTTCGTGGCGATGCTCGGCTTCGGCGTCTCCGGTACCGACATCCGCTACGACGTGCCACTCACCCTGCTGAGCCTGCTCGTCGCCATGGTCGTCGTCTGCGCGGGCGTCTTCGCCGTCGGTTACGGCAGGGACCGCGGCCGGGCCCTGCTCGTCGGCGGACTCACCACCGGCCTCGGCGTCGCCAGCATGCACTACCTGGGCATGGCGGCCGTCCGGCTGCACGGCGACGTGACGTACGACCCGCTGCTCGTCGGACTGTCCGTCCTGATCGCCGTCGTCGCGGCGACGGCGGCCCTGTGGGCGGCCCTCAACATCAAGTCGCCCGTGGCGGTCACCATCGCCTCCCTGATCATGGGTGCGGCCGTCAGCAGCATGCACTACACCGGAATGTTCGCGGTGGGCGTGCGCGTCACGCCCTCCGCGGAGGTCCTGCCCGGGGCCACGGCGATGCAGTTCATCTTCCCCCTCGCCGTCGGCCTCGGCTCCTATCTCTTCCTGACCTCGGCCTTCGTCGCGCTGTCGCCGACGGCGGGAGAACGTGCGGCGTCCGCTTCGGCCCAGCGGCCGGTGCAGGGCGCCGCCCCCTAGCCGCGCAGGTGGCCACCGGCCGCGGTGACGGCCCGGGAGGTGCGGTGCGCGGATCCGCGGAGCACCCGCGGTCCGGCGAACGGCGCACCCGGCGGTCAGGAAGCCGCCGGTCGTGAGGGCCGGTGGTCAGGGCCGGTCCAGCGGCCCAGGTTGCGCGCCTGACGGCGGCTCGAACGGCTCCCCAGCCGGCCCGTTGTGAGCCTGATCTGTGCTCCGCGCCCGACGACGCTCCTGAGGCGCCCTCACACGACAGTGCGCCGCCCCGCCCAGCCGCCGGCCCGCACCCCCGATCCACTCCGAGCGAGGAGTCCATGCGAACACCCCGTAGGACCTCCACAGCCGGCGCCGAGGCGCCGCCCCCTCTCGCGCGCGGTCGCCGTGCGCATGCCGGACCACCCGCCGACGAGGACCCCGACACACCCTCGGGCGCCGCACCGGACGCGGCACCCCCGCGCGCGGAGCGCTGGCACATACGCCCCCGCACCGTCCGAGCCAAGATCGTCTGCCTGCTGATGGTGCCGGTCGTCTCCCTCCTGGCCCTGTGGGCCTACGCCACCGTCACCACCGCCCAGGACGTCTCCCGGCTACGGCAGGTCCAGCGCGTGGACGCCACGGTCCGCGCCCCCGTTTCCGCGGCCGTCGCCGCCCTCCAGGCCGAACGCGCGGCCGCCGTACGCCACGCCACCGACCCGTCCGCCGTCCGGACGGGAGAACTGGACGAACTAGCCCGGCGCACCGACCGGGCCGTCGCGAAACTGCGGCTCGGCAAGAACACCACCGTCGCCGACAGCGGGGACCTGCCCGCCGGAGTCGCCCAGCGGCTGAAGGCGTTCGTCGCCGGTGCCGAGCGACTGCCGCCACTGCGCACCGCGGTGCAGGACCGGCGCGCGGGCTGGGCCGAGACGTACGACCGCTACACCCGGACCATCTCGGCCGCCTTCGGCGTCGGCGGCGCCCTCACCGGCATCCGGGATGCCGACCTCGGCTCCGACGCGCGCGTGCTGCTCGAATTCGCCCGCGCGGGCGAGGCACTGGCACAGGAGGACGCGGTGCTGGCGAGTGCCCGCCTGGACGGCACCCTGTCCGGGGAGCGGCTCCGGCTCTTCACCGGCGCCGTCGACCTGCGCCGGACGCTCACCGAGTCGGCCGTCGCGGACCTGAGCGGCACCGAGCGCTCCGCATGGGACGCCCTCGCCGACAGCAGCGCCTACACCGGCCTGCGCGACGCCGAGACCGGGGTCCTCGCCGGCGAGCCGGGCGCCAGGGCGGTCGACGCGGCACCCGAGAGCACCTGGAACACGGCCCACGCGCGCGTGCAGAACGGCATGCGCGTCATCGAGGACGACGCGGCACGCGGGGTCGCCGAACGGGCCGACCCGTTCACCCGGGGGCTGCTCACCCCGGCCGGCGCCGCCGTGCTGCTCGGCCTCGCCGCCGTCGCCGCCTCGCTCGTCATCTCCGTACGCATCGGACGCGGCCTCGTGGTGGAACTGGTCAGTCTGCGCAACGGTGCCCTGGAGATCGCCCGGCGCAAACTCCCCGACGCCATGCGGAAACTGCGCGCGGGCGAGGAGATCGACATCCGCGCCGAGGCTCCGTCGGGAGCGCCCGCGGAGGACGAGACAGGGCAGGTCGCCGAGGCCCTCGGCACCGTGCACCGCGCCGCGCTGCGGGCCGCCGTGGAACGCGCCGAACTCGCCAGCGGCATCTCCGGCGTCTTCGTCAACCTCGCCCGGCGCAGCCAGATCCTCGTCCACCGGCAGCTGGCCCTCCTCGACAGCATGGAACGCCGCTCGGACGACCCGAACGAGCTGAGCGACCTCTTCCGTCTCGACCACCTCACCACCCGCATGCGGCGCCACGCGGAGAGCCTGATCATCCTCTCCGGAGCCGCCCCGGGCCGGGCCTGGCGCATGCCGGTCTCCCTGACGAACGTGGTCCGCGCGGCCGTCTCCGAAGTGGAGGACTACGCGCGCGTGGAGGTACGGCAACTCCCCGAGGCAGCCGTCGCCGGCGCGGCCGTCGCCGACCTCACGCACCTCCTGGCCGAGATCATCGAGAACGCCGCCCAGTTCTCCCCGCCCCACACGCGCGTGCGCGTCACCGGAGAACCCGTCGGCAACGGCTACGCCGTCGAGGTCGAGGACCGCGGCCTCGGCATGGGCAAGGAGACCCTCGCCGAAGCCAACCGCCGCATCGCCCAGTCCGAGGCGCTCGACCTGTTCGACAGTGACCGGCTCGGCCTGTTCGTGGTCAGCAGGCTCGCCGCCCGGCACGACGTCAAGGTCCACCTGAGGACCTCCCCGTACGGCGGCACCACCGCGGTCGTCCTGCTGCCCACCGCCCTGCTCCACACCGTCGCGGGGCAACCAGCTCCCGAAGTGGCGGAACCCGCGCGGCAGCCCGGGCCTCGCGCCTACGCGCGCGTGCCCGATGACATCCCCCTCCAGGACGCCGTCCCGGCCCAGGCCGACCGGCGTGCCCTCGTGGCCCCCGTACCGGCCGCCGCGGAGCCCGAGGCCCTGCTGCACCACGCGGACAGCTCGCGTCATGCGGACAATCCGCGTCACCAGGAGGCCCCGAGCCAGACCCCACCCCCAGGAGTCGCCACCTTGCGACTGCACCGCCCACCGCAGCAGCCCGAAGACTCCGACAACCTCCCGCGCCGCGTACGACAGGCCAGTCTCGCTCCCCAACTGCGCGAGGAGCGTCCCGAGGAGCAGCCGTCGACGTCCTCTCCCCGGGACGACGAGCGCACCCCCGAAGTCGTACGGGACCGCATGACGGCCTACCGCTCCGGATGGGCGCGCGGCGGCGGCAGGCAACCCGGTCGCGGTGCCACCCCCGGCCCCGTGACGGGCAGCGACAGCAGCGAAGGAGACCCCGCATGATCCAGGATCCGAGCACAGAGTCCGCCCGGCGCTCAGGTGAACTCGACTGGCTGCTGGACGATCTGGTGCTCCGCGTGAGCGACATCCGGCACGCCGTCGTGCTGTCCAACGACGGCCTCGCCGTGGGCGCATCGACCGGTCTGCGCCGTGAGGACGCCGAGCACCTCGCCGCCGTCGCCTCAGGCTTCCACAGCCTCGCCAAGGGAGCGGGGCGGCACTTCGGCGCCGGAGGGGTCCGCCAGACCATGGTGGAGATGGACGAGGGCTTCCTGTTCGTGGCCGCCGCGGGCGACGGCTCCTGCCTCGCCCTCCTCACCGCCGTCACCGCCGACATCGGCCTCGTGGCCTACGAGATGGCCCGTCTGGTCAAACGCGTCGGCGAGCACCTCGGCACCGCGCCCCGCATGGCCGCGCAGCCCCCCGCCGCAGGATGAACCGGGAGAACGGTCCGCGCCCATGACCGAGGACATGACGGGCACTCCGCGCGAGCAGGGCAGCCAGTGGTACGACAACGAGGCCGGCCCGCTCGTCCGCCCCTACGCCATGACGGGCGGACGCACCCGGCCCGGTCCCACCGGCGTTCGCTTCGACCTGATCGCCCTGGTCACTCTGGACCCGAACGCACCCGGAATGGACGACGCCCCGCTCGGCCCGGAACACCGCAACCTCCTCGACCTGTGCCGCCCGGAAACCCAGTCGGTCGCCGAACTCGCCGCCGGCGCGGACCTGCCCGTCGGCGTGGTCAGGGTCCTCCTCGGCGATCTGCTGGAACTCGGCTGCGTCACCGTCAGCCGCCCCGTACCACCGGCGCAACTGCCCGACGAACGCATCCTGCGCGAGGTGATCGAGGGCTTGAGAGCGCTGTAGCCCGGCCCACCGACCCACCCACGACCGACGGACCGCCCCCAACCCACACCCCCAGCGCCCACGCACTCACCCACGAACAGAACCCAACGAACACCACCCACGCACGCACTCACCACACCCGGCACTCCTGAGAGAAGTGATCAATGGTCTCCGAGCACTCCGACGCCCCGGGCGGCGACAGCGCCGCACTGGCGCTGAAGATTCTGGTCGCCGGCGGATTCGGCGTGGGCAAGACCACCCTGGTGGGCGCCGTCAGCGAGATCCGGCCGTTGCGCACCGAGGAACTCCTCAGCGAAGCAGGCCAGTCGGTGGACGACACCGACGGCGTGGACCACAAGACCACCACGACAGTCGCCATGGATTTCGGGCGCATCACCATCCGGTCCGGCCTGTCCCTGTACCTGTTCGGAACGCCGGGCCAGGACCGGTTCTGGTTCCTCTGGGACGAGTTGTCGCAAGGGGCGCTCGGCGCGGTCGTCCTCGCGGACACCCGCCGCCTGGAGGACTGCTTCCCCGCGGTCGACTACTTCGAGCACCGGCGCATCCCCTTCGTCGTGGCGGTCAACTGCTTCACGGGCGCCCGGCGGCACGGCGCCCCGGACGTCTCGCGCGCCCTCGACCTCGACAGGGGTACGCCCGTGGTGCTGTGCGACGCCCGCGACCGCGACTCGGGGAAGGAGGTGCTGATCCGGCTCGTCGAGTACGCCGGGCGGATGCACACCGCCCGGCTGCTCGACTCGGTCGGCTGACCGGAGACCAGGGGCTCAGCGGCGGTCAGTCGGCGACGTCCCGCTCCGCCAGCACCCTGTCGAGGGTGACACGGACGAGGAGTTCACCGGGCACGCCGTTGCGCGCACCGAACTCCTCGGCGCGCTCCTCGCCCATGTACCGGGCACCGATCAGGGTGGCCCAGTGCCGGATCTCGTCGAGGTCTTCCGAGACACTGGCACGGCCCCGCAGCACCACGAACGAGTACGGCGGCCTGTCGTCGTCCACGCACAGGGCGACCCGGCCGTCCCGGAGGATGCTGCGCCCCTTCACGCTGTCCTTGCCGGTGTTGAACACCACCTCGTCCCCGTCCAGCAGGAACCAGATCGGGGTCACGTGCGGGCTGCCGTCCGCTCGGACCGTGGACAGCTTCGCTGTGCGGGTGCCGTGGGAAACGAACTCTCGCCATTGCGCGTCGGTCATCTTCTCTGCCATGGCTCCCATCCTCCTTGCCCCGGCCGCGGTCGTGGGTAAGGCTGAGATGGAGATCCTCCGGTCAGGAGGGGAATCACACGGGGAGAAAACGGGGAGATCGGAAGATGGCGCAGAACCAGGGACTCGACTGGCTGCTGGACGACTTGACCGCACGCGTCCACGAAGTGCGGCACGCACTGGTCCTGTCCAACGACGGCCTGGTGACCGGCGCGAGCACCGGACTGCGCCGCGAGGATGCCGAGCACCTCGCGGCCGTGTCGTCCGGGCTGCACAGCCTGGCCAAGGGCTCCGGACGGCACTTCGGCGCGGGCAGCGTACGCCAGACGATGATCGAGTTCGACGACGCGGTGCTCTTCGTCACCGCAGCCGGAACGGGCAGTTGTCTGTGCGTACTCAGCGGAGCGGAGGCCGACATCGGCCAGATCGCCTACGAGATGACACTGCTGGTCAACAGGGTCGGCGAGCACCTCGACGTGGACGCACGCCAGCCCGAACCAAAACCGATCACGGACCTCTGACCTGCACCTTCGTCCTCCCCGTGGAGTTATCCACAGGCTCGCCACGAGATACGCCGAACCGGCTACGGTTTTTTCACGGCGATCGCACAGGGCGATCGCACACGGCGTGAGCCGCTGACTCCACGGGGGAGACCGACCATGTCACGCACCGGCACGACACCCGACCGCCTCACCTGCGCCCCGAGCCGGGCCGCCCGCGAACTGGACGTGAAGCGGAGCGAGTTCGACCTCGCGGTGAACCTGGGGCTCATCCGGACCGTTCCCGACGAAGGAGGCGGGGACCGACGCGTCGCCCGGGCCGAGATCGACCGGCTGCGCTCGGGAGAGGGATTTCCGGACATCCTGCGCGAGCGCGTCGCGACCGTCGGCACCACCGAGGGAGCCCGGCTCATGGACGCGGCACCCACCAGGTTCACGAGCCTGGCACGTTATGGTCTGCTCGTCCCGGTGACCTTCTACCTCAACCGCTATCGGACCGTCGTGTGGCTGTATCTGGCCGAAGAGCTACGGCAGTTCGCGGCCGAGAAGAGCAACGCCCGGCTGCTGACCGCGCACCGCACGCCCATCGAGATCCGCGAAGGCTTGAAGGCCGGAATGGACCGGCGGCCCCGCAACTGGCGGGGGCGTCACGTCGGATTCCTGACGCGGGAGGCGGAGGACGACCCCTGGGCACGCGCGGCAGCGGTCGCCTGCCTCCTCGCCCCGGCCGACGTGGCGGAGGTCATCCAGGATCCCCACGAGCGTGCCCGCCTGGCCCACTGCCGCCCACGGCTCCCGGCGCACGGCGCCCGGGGTTCAGCCACCGCCGAACTGGCGGAGAAGCTGATGACGGCGAGTGAGCCGGACGAGGTGGCCTGGTTCCGCACGGACCTGGCCCACACGATGGAGGAGGCCCGACGACGGCACCCCGTGGCGCAAGGGCTCCCGCCGACACCGCTGACCGGACCCCCTCCGCTCGCTCCGGCTCCGGCCCCGGCTCCGCTCGCTCCGGCCCCGGCTCGGATGGCGGAGCGGCCCGCACCCTCGGAGCCCGCTCCTCCCCACGGCCTGCTCAGCTGGCTCCGCCGCAGAGGCCGACGGCCGGCCGGATGACCCCCGCGCCATGGCATCACCGCTGGTCGGCCCGCTGACCGATGAGTTTCCGGATGCGCCCGGGTCTTCCCCTGAGGAGACTGTCCCCGGGAGGCGATCATGTTCGGTACGACGAAGGCGTTCAGCGGGTTCTCGGTGGACGACATCGAGGCGGCCAGGGCGTTCTACGCAGACACGCTCGGGCTCCGCGTGTCGGAGGAGAACGGGATGCTGATCCTGCACCTCGCGGGTGACCGGGACACCCTGGTCTACCCCAAACCGGACCACACCCCGGCCACCTTCACCATCCTCAACTTTCCGGTCGACGACATCGAGGCCGCGGTCGACGAGCTGGCCGGGAAAGGGGTGCGCTTCGAGCGCTACGACCACCTAAAGACGGACGACAAGGGCATCTTCCGCGGCGGCGGCCCGCTGATCGCCTGGTTCACCGACCCCGCGGGGAACGTGCTGTCCGTCCTCCAGGAAACCTGACCCACCGGCCGTGCCCGAGCTCCCCGATGTCGAGGGCTTCCGACAGGTGCTCGAGTCCTGCGCGAAGGGACGCGTCATCCGGCGCGTCGATGTGCGGGACGCGGGTGTCCTGCACGGGGTCGACGCCCGGCGACTGCGGGACGCGCTGGAAGGGAGGCGGTTCGGCGCTCCGCAGCGACACGGCAAGTGGCTGCTGGCCCGCACCGGCGGCCCCACCCTCGTACTGCACTTCGGCATGACGGGGCGGCTGGTGTGCGGGCAGGCCGATGACACCGTCGAGCCGCACGACCGCGTTCTGTTCACCCTGGGCGGCACTCGGCAGCTGCGCTTTCGTGACCAGCGCAAGCTGCAGGGACTCTGGCTGGCCCACGACGAGTCCGACGTGGAGCGGCTGCTGCGGCGGCAGGGGCCCGACGCCTTGGCGGTGGGCCGTGAGGAGTTCGAGGAGGTGCTGTCGTCGCGCCGCGGGCATCTGAAGACGGTCCTCACCGACCAGTCCGTCCTCGCTGGCCTCGGCAATCTGCTCGCCGACGAGATCCTGTGGCGGGCCCGGCTTCGCCCCGACCGGGGGGCGCGTGACCTGACGCCGGAGGACCGACGTCGTCTGTTCAGTGAGATGCGGCGCACCCTGCGCTCCTCCGTCACCGCCGGGTGCGTACCCCCGCGTGCCACCTGGCTCACCGGTCACCGGGACGACCGGGACCCGGGGTGCCCGCGGTGCGGCACCGGCCTGCGCAGATCCCGTATGGCCGGCCGGGGCACGGTCTGGTGCCCCCGGTGTCAGCCGGACGGGTGACGGGTCGAACTGTTCGGACCGGCCGGACGACCAGGCCACCCGCCGGCCCACCCGTCGGCCCACCCCGCCGGGCCTTCCGGTGGCCCGGACGGCCCGGTCGCAGGACGGCCCGTTCGCAGGGCCTCCCGGCGGCTCAGTCGTCCGGAGTCAGGACGGCCGGTGCCCCGGCCAGGATGCCGCCGTCCACGATGAACTCACTGCCCGTCGAGAAGGTCGCGTCCATGACGATGAAGAGGACCATGCGGGCGACCTCCTCGGGCTCCCCGAACCGGGGGATGGGCTGCCCCGCCGTGTAGGCGTCACCGAAACCGGCCGTCATCCGGGTGCGGATGGCACCGGGATGGACGGAGCAGACCCGTACCCCGTCGGGTGCCAGCTCCAGCGCGGCGGCCTTGGTCAGTCCGCGCAACCCCCACTTGCTGGCCGCGTACGCGCCGACACCGGCGTAGGCGGTCAGCCCTGCGAGAGAGGACATGTTGACGATGACGCCGCCCCCGGCCCGGCGCAGTGACGGTGCGACCGCGCGCATGCCCAGCCAGGCACCCGTGAGGTTGACGTCGACGACCCGCCGGAAGGACGCGGGGCTCTGCTTCTCCATCGGGCCCCAGTCGATGATGCCCGCGATGTTGGCGAGGACCGAGACCGGGCCCAGCTCCTGTTCTGTGCCGGCCAGCGTCCGCCGCCACTCGTCCTCGCTGGTCACGTCCAGGTGCACGAAGCGAGCCGGGCCCCCGAGATCAGCGGCGAGCTTCGTCCCCTCGGCGTCCCGGACGTCGGCGACCACGACGGAGGCACCCTCGGCCGCCAGGGCCCGCGCCACCGCACTTCCGATGCCTCCGGCCCCTCCGGTGACGATCGCCACCCGCTCGCCGAGACGTCCCATGGTGGATCTCCTTCGCTCAGGGTGCCGCCGCGGTCTCGCGTTCCTCGTCCGGCGCCACCAGCGACTGCGTGAACGGAATCCGCGCCAGCGCGATAACCCCCGCGGCGATCAGCGCGACGCCGAACAGCTGCGGCAGCAGCCACCACCCGGAGCGGATGGTCTCCTCGTACAGGATGATGCCGAGGGCGAGGCTCACCAGAGCGTCGCCGAGGGTGAGTGCGGGCTGGGAGGCGACCAGCGGACCGGCCTGCATGGCGTTCTCCAGCAGGAACAAGGCGCACACGCCGGTGGTGGCGAAGGCGTAGGTCTGCCAGGCGGTGAGAAAGCCCACCAGGCCCTGATCGTCGAGGATGTGGGTGGCGGCCTTCATCAGCGCAGCGGTCACCGCGTAGCTGATCGCCGTCGCGGCGCCCAGGCAGGCCGCCCGGGCCCGGCCCTCCGGGCGCCGGAGGGCGGCGAGAGCCAGGGCGACGACCGCCCCCGCGCAGACGGCGAGCGCGGGAATCCAGCGGTCCAGCGCCACATGCGTGCGGTTGCCGGCGGGGGCGGCGGCGGCGAGCGCGATCGCCAGACCTGCCACCACCACGGTCACGGCCAGCCAGCCCATGCCCGGCAGGTGCCGGTGCATCAGCAGCGAGGCCACGATGAGGGTGAGCGGCAGCTCCAGCACGAACAAAGGCTGCACGATCGTCAGCGGACCGGTGGCCAGCGCCAGTGCCTGGCAGACGGCGGCGCCGATCACGGCGAGGATGCCGGCGAGCCAGACGGGCCGGCGCAGCAGATCGACGATCAGCCCGGCCCGCAGCCCCTGGGACGCCGGCACGGTGAGCGCCGCCTTGCGTTGCAGCACGGTCGCCACGGCGTTGCTGAAGGCCGCGCAGATCGCGAACACGACGGGGAGCACGGTGTGCAGCGTGGCCACCTCCCGGATCGGCGGGCGTGTGACGCCGGCAGTGCCTGCTCCTGCCATGGTCGCCGGATCCGGCCGGGGGCGCGATCGGAGCCCTGGCGCACCGGGCCCGGTCGTCGCCCCGGCCGTCGGGCAGGCCGGGTCAGCCCAGCTTCCGGAAGAGCCCCTCCTGCACCACGGACACGACCAGCCGGCCCTCACGGTCGTAGATCCGGCCCCTGGCCAGGCCGCGGCCGCCGACGGCGATCGGTGACTCCTGGTCGTAGAGGAGCCAGTCGTCCGCGCGGAAGGGACGGTGGAACCACATCGCGTGGTCGAGCGACGCCATGTCGAAGCCGCGCGGGCCCCACAACGGCTCGACGGGGATGCGGACGGCGTCCAGGAGGGTCATGTCGCTGGCGTAGGTGAGGGCGCAGGTGTGCACGAGCGGGTCGTCGCCGAGCGGCCCGACCGCGCGCATCCACACGGCGCTGCGCGGCTCGGCGTCCCGGACCTCCTCGGCGGTCCAGCGCAGGCGGTCCACGTAACGGATGTCGAAGGGCTGGCGGCGGGCCATCCGCTCCAGCTGCTCGGGCAGCGCGCCCAGGTGCTCCCGGATCTCGTCCGTGACGGTGGGCAGGGACTCCGGGTCAGGGACCTTGCGGGCGGGCGGCAGCTGGTGCTCGAAGTCGCCCTCCTCCGGCTTGTGGAAGGAGGCGGTGAGATTGAAGATCGTGCGGCCCTGCTGCACGGCCGTGACCCGGCGGGTGGTGAACGACCGTCCGTCGCGCACATGCTCGACCTGGTACACGATCGGCACGCCCGGCCGGCCCGGGCGCAGGAAGTACGCGTGCAGGGAGTGCACGGGACGGTCGCCCTCGGTGGTGCGGCCGGCGGCGACCAGGGCCTGCCCGGCCACCTGCCCGCCGAAGACCCGCTGCAGGGACTCCTGCGGACTGCGGCCGCGGAAGATGTTGACCTCGATCTGCTCCAGGTCGAGCAGGTCGACGAGCCTCTCGGCCGGGTTGGTCGTCATGGGTGGGATTCTCCTGTGCTCGCTGCTGCCCAGCCCGTCACAGCTGGCCGACGTCGGTGACGCGGACGATCGCGCGGCCCTCCGCGTCCGAGGCCGTGAGGTCGACCTCCGCGCTGATGCCCCAGTCGTGGTCGCCGTTCGGGTCGTGGAAGATCTGCCGGACCCGCCACAGGGCGTTCTCCGGCTCCTCCTCGATGAGCAGCAGCTTGGGGCCGCGGGCGTCGGGGCCGGTGCCGAGATCGTCGTACTCGTCCCAGTACTTGTCCATCGCCTCGCCCCACGCGTCGGCGTCCCAGCCGGACTCCCCGTCCATGTCGCCCAGTTCGCCGACGTGGTCGAGGGCGGCCAGTTCCACGCGGCGGAACATGGCGTTGCGGACCAGGACGCGGAAGGCACGGGAGTTGGCGGTGACCGGTTTGACCTCGTCCGCCTTCTCCTGGGCCTCCTCGGCGGTCATCTCCGCCGGATTGGCCAGCTGCTCCCACTCGTCCAGCAGGCTGGAGTCGACCTGGCGCACCATCTCGCCCAGCCAGGCGATCAGATCCTGGAGGTCCTCGGACTTGAGGTCGTCCGGGACGGTGTGGTCCAGGGCCTTGTAGGCGCTGGCGAGATAGCGCAGCACGATGCCCTCGGTGCGCGCCAGTTCGTAGTGGGACACCAACTCGGTGAAGGACATCGCGCGTTCGTACATGTCGCGGATGACCGACTTCGGCGACAGCGGATGGTCGCCGACCCAGGGGTGGCTCTTGCGGTACGTGTCGTACGCGTGGAAGAGCAGCTCCTCCAGGGGCTTCGGGTACGTGATGTCCTGGAGGCGCTCCATGCGCTCCTCGTACTCCACGCCGTCGGCCTTCATCGCGGCGACGGCCTCGCCGCGCGCCTTGTTCTGCTGGGCGGCGAGGATCTGCCGGGGGTCGTCCAGCGTGGACTCCACGACGGACACCATGTCGAGCGCGTACGACGGCGACTCGGGGTCGAGCAGTTCGAAAGCGGCGAGCGCGAACGTGGACAGCGGCTGGTTGAGCGCGAAGTCCTGCTGGAGGTCGACGGTGAGGCGGACGACGCGGCCGGTGGCGTCCGGCTCGTCGAGTTTCTCGATGATGCCGCCGTCCAGCAGCGAACGGTAGATCGCGATGGCCCGGCGGATGTGCCGCAACTGCTGTTTGCGGGGCTCGTGATTGTCCTCCAGCAGCCGGCGCATCGCCTGGAAGGCGTTGCCGGGGCGGGCGATCACCGACAGCAGCATGGTGTGCGTCACCCGGAACCGGGACGTCAGCGGCTCCGGCTCGGAGTCGATGAGCTTGTCGAAGGTCTGCTCCGACCAGGCGACGAAGCCCTCCGGGGCCTTCTTACGGACGACCTTGCGGCGCTTCTTCGGGTCGTCACCCGCCTTGGCGAGGGCCTTCTCGTTCTCGACGACGTGCTCGGGCGCCTGCGCGACGACGAAGCCCTCCGTGTCGTACCCGGCCCGTCCGGCCCGGCCCGCGATCTGGTGGAACTCCCGGGCGCGCAGAGTGCGTACACGGGTGCCGTCGTACTTGGTGAGGGCCGTGAACAGCACGGTGCGGATGGGGACGTTGACGCCCACGCCGAGTGTGTCGGTGCCGCAGATGACCTTCAGCAGACCGGCCTGCGCGAGCTTCTCGACCAGACGCCGGTACTTGGGGAGCATGCCGGCGTGGTGGACACCGATGCCGTGCCGGACGTAACGGGAGAGGTTGCGGCCGAACTTGGTGGTGAAGCGGAAGTTGCCGATCAGCTCGGCGATCTGCTCCTTCTCCGCCTTCGAGCACATGTTGATGCTCATCAGCGCCTGCGCCCGCTCCACGGCCTGCGCCTGCGTGAAGTGAACGATGTAGACGGGCGCCTGCCGGGCCGCCAGCAGGTCGGTGAGCGTCTCGGTGAGCGGGGTGTAGCGGTACTCGTAGGAGAGCGGCACCGGTCGGGTCGCCGAGCGGACCACCGCGGTCGGGCGGTTCGTGCGGCGGGCGAGGTCCCTCTCGAAGAAGGAGACGTCGCCGAGCGTCGCCGACATCAGCACGAACTGCGCCTGCGGCAGCTCCAGGATCGGGATCTGCCAGGCCCAGCCGCGGTCGCCCTCCGCGTAGAAGTGGAACTCGTCCATCACGACCTGGCCGACGTCCGCGTCCTTGCCGTCGCGCAGCGCGATCGACGCCAGTACCTCGGCGGTGCAGCAGATCACGGGGGCGTCGGCGTTCACGGAGGCGTCGCCGGTGAGCATGCCGACGTTCTCCGTGCCGAAGATCTTGCACAGCTCGAAGAACTTCTCCGACACCAGCGCCTTGATCGGGGCGGTGTAGAAGGTGACCTCGTCCCGGGCCAGGGCCGCGAAGTGCGCGCCGGCCGCGATCATGCTCTTGCCGGAACCGGTGGGCGTCGACACGATCACGTTCGCCCCGGAGACCACCTCGATCAGCGCCTCCTCCTGGTGGGAGTAGAGCGTGAGCCCCCGCTCGCCGGCCCACGACTCGAAGGCTTCGTACAGGGCGTCGGGGTCGGCGGTCCGCGGCAGCTGATCGATGAGGGTCACGCCCCCATCTTGCCTGGCCCGATGCCCGATGCGGGAATCGGCTGCGGGGCCGAAGATCACGAACGCTACGCTGGGGCGCCGGCGGGACGTCAGCACGCCCGGTCAACTGGACAGCGGCACACGATGAATGGGGCGGCGAGCGGCCATGATGGGACCAGCACACTCACTGTCGGGAGCCGCCGCCTGGCTCGGCGTCGGCGCGGCCGCCGCGGCGGCCGGGCACACGATGCCCTGGCCGGTCCTCCTCGTAGGCGCCCTGATCTGCGCCGGAGCCGCACTGGCCCCGGACCTCGACCACAAGGCGGCAACCATCTCCCGGTCCTTCGGACCGGTGTCGCGCTGGCTGTGCGAGATCGTCGACAAGCTGTCCTACGCCGTCTACAAGGCCACCAAGAAGCAGGGCGACCCGCGCCGCTCCGGCGGTCACCGCACCCTCACGCACACCTGGCTGTGGGCGGTGCTGATCGGGGCGGGCACCTCGGTGGTGGCGATCACCAGCGACCGCTGGGGCGTGCTGGCGATCCTCTTCGTGCACATGGTCCTGGCCATCGAGGGCCTGCTGTGGCGGGCGACGCGCGGCTCCAGCAGTGAGGTCCTGGTGTGGCTGCTGGCCGCGACCACCGCGTGGATCCTCGCGGGCGTACTGGACAAGCCCGGAAACGGTGCGGACTGGCTGTTCACGGCGCCGGGCCAGGAGTACCTGTGGCTCGGGCTGCCGGTGGTGCTGGGTGCGATCGTGCACGACATCGGGGACGCGCTCACGGTGTCCGGCTGCCCGATCCTGTGGCCCATACCGGTGGGGCGCAAGCGCTGGTATCCGATCGGGCCGCCGAAGGTCATGCGGTTCCGGGCGGGCAGCTGGGTGGAGCTCAAGGTGCTGATGCCGGTGTTCATGCTGCTCGGCGGAGTGGGGTGCGCGGCCGCGCTCAACGTCATCTGAGCGCAGCCGGTGCCGGGAGGTTCCTCAGCCGCCGCCGTAGCGCCGCTCGAACGCGGCGACCCGGCCCTCCGAGTCCACCGTGCGGGCCTTGCCCGTGTAGAAGGGATGGCTCTCCGAGGAGATCTCCACGTCGACGACCGGGTAGGTCTCGCCGTCGTCCCACTCGATGGTCTGGTCGCTGGTCGCGGTGGACCGGGTGAGGAACGCGTACCCTGCGGCGCGGTCGCGGAAGACGACGGGCTGGTAGTCGGGGTGCTTGTCCTGCTGCATGAGTGCTCCTCGAACGGCTCGGGACGGTGCTGCGATCAGCCGGACAGGGTGTCCTCGTCGACGATGTGCACGGCGGCCTCCTCGGCCGACGCCGCGGCGCCGTCGATGCCCACGTCCATGGCGACCAGTGCCTCCTCCTCGTCCTCGTGGGCGCCCTCGTCGGGTGCCACGAGCCGGCCGGAGCGCGCGGCGCCGACCTCGTTGTCCAGGAGTTCCCCGTCGGTGCCGTCACAGTCCCCGAGGCCGTCACCGTCCGGGGCGGCGGCCTCCGGCAGTTCCTCGGAGAGCCGCTGGTCCAGCGTCTCGCCCCGCTGCCGCTCGGCCGCGGTCACGCCGAGGTGTTCGACGGCCCAGGGCCGCTCGGGAGGGGACCAGCCCCGGTCCAGGGGATCGTCGACGCCGTCGTTCTCCAGGGTGTCCTCGGCGTCGAGCAGCCCCGTGTCCTCCCTCTGATCGTCTTGGTCCGGCTGGTAGACGTCGTCTCCCCAACCGTGGGAGCTGTTCACGGGTACCTCCAGGGGGTGGGACGGGCCCGTGTTACGGGGCCCGAGCCGGGCCGCCGCCGCACGGAGCACTGACGCCGCCCGAACCGCTGGTTTCCCGGGCGTCCCCCGAGCCGGTGCCTGATTCCAGCCTTCCACCCGGGCTCGGGACCGCGCAACGCCAAGGACGCGGCGGCCCTCGGAGCGAGCGCCCCCGGGCCCGCCCCGACGCCCGGGCCCGCGGCTCACCCGTGCCACGACCTCCACAGCGCGGCATACGCCCCGTCCGCGGCGACCAGCTCCTCGTGGCTGCCGAGCTCGCTGATCCTGCCGTTCTCGACGACGGCGATGACGTCCGCGTCGTGGGCGGTGTGCAGACGGTGGGCGATGGCGACGACGGTGCGGCCGTCGAGGACCCGGGCCAGGGACCGCTCCAGGTTGCGGGCCGCGCGCGGGTCGAGCAGCGATGTCGCCTCGTCCAGGACCAGCGTGTGCGGGTCCGCCAGCACCAGGCGCGCCAGCGCGATCTGCTGGGCCTGGGCCGGGGTGAGCGCCAGACCGCCCGAGCCGACCTCGGTGTCCAGGCCGTCCTCCAGCGTCCCGGCCCAGCCGTCCGCGTCGACCGCGCCCAGTGCCGCCCACAGCTCGGCGTCCTCTGCACCGGTCCGCGCGAGCCGGAGGTTGTCGCGGAGGGAGCCCACGAAGACGTGGTGCTCCTGGTTGACCAGGGCCACATGGGAGCGGACGCGCTCGGCGGGCATCCGGGACAGCTCGGCGCTGCCCAGGGTGATCCGGCCGTCCCGGGGCGCGTAGATCCCGGCGAGCAGCCGGCCCAGCGTGGACTTTCCCGCGCCCGAGGGGCCGACCAGGGCCAGCCGGGTGCCGGGGGGGACCTCCAGGGACACCTTGCGCAGGACGTCCACGCCCTCCAGGTAGCCGAAGTGCACCCGGTCGGCGTGCACGTGCCGCCCCTCGGGGGTCACCGAGGGGTCCCCGGCGTCCGGCTCGATGTCCCGGACTCCGACGAGACGGGCCAGCGACACCTGGGCCACCTGCAGTTCGTCGTACCAGCGCAGGATCATGCCCACCGGGTCGACCAGCATCTGGGCGATCAGGGCGCCCGTCGTCAGCTGGCCGACGTCGATCCACCCGTGCAGGGCGAACACGCCGCCGATCATCAGGACCGAGGCGAGCACGGTCACGTGGGTGGTGTTGATGACCGGGAAGAGCACCGACCGCAGCCAGAGCGTGTACCGCTCCCAGGCCGTCCACTCGCGGATCCGGCGCTCCGACAGGGCGACACGGCGCTCGCCGAGGCGGTGGGCCTCGACGGTGCGCCCGGCGTCCACGGTCTCGGCGAGCGCGGCGGCGACGGCGGCGTACCCGGCCGACTCCGAGCGGTAGGCCGAGGCGGCCCGCCGGAAGTACCAGCGGCAGCCGACGATCAGCAGCGGCAGGGCCACGAGTACGGCGAGCGCCAGCGGCGGCGCCGTGATCACCAGCCCGCCCATCAGCAGGACCACCCACACCACGCCGATCGACAACTGCGGAACGGCCTCGCGCATCGCGTTGCCCAGCCGGTCGATGTCGGTCGTGATGCGCGACAGCAGGTCGCCGGTCCCGGCCCGCTCCAGCACCCCGGGCGGCAGCCCGACCGACCGGACGAGGAAGTCCTCGCGCAGGTCGGCCAGCATCCGCTCGCCCAGCATCGCGCCGCGCAGGCGCACCTGACGGACGAAGACGGCCTGGACGGCCAGCGCGGCCACGAAGAGCCCGGCCGTGAGTTCCAGCCGCAGGTCCCGCGCCCCGTCGGACACCCGCTCCACCAGTCCGCCCAGCAGCCAGGGACCGGCCATCGAGGCGAGCACGGCGGCCGTGTTGACGGCGACCAGCAGCAGGAACGCCCGCCGGTGCCGGCGCAGCAGTTCGGCCACGTAGGCGCGGACGGTCTCGGAGGCGCCGACCGGCAGGGTGTTCGCCGTCGTCGGGGCCGCCGGGTCGTACGCCGGTGGCGCTACGCCGATCATGCCTTCTCCTCGATTTCTTCCAGTTCCTGCAGGACGTCGCTCAGGGCGACGGAACCGTTCAGCGCGGCCTCGTCGTCCGTCTCGCGCGTGACCACCGCCCGGTAGCGGGGATCGGTGCGCACCAGCTCACGGTGGGCGCCGACCGCCACGGCCTCGCCGTCGTGCAGGAACACGACGCGGTCGGCGCGGTCCAGCAGCAGCGGGGAGGAGGTGAACACCACGGTCGTGCGCCCGTCGCGCAACTCCCGCACACCTTGCGCGATCCGGGCCTCGGTGTGCGAGTCGACGGCCGAGGTCGGCTCGTCCAGGACGAGCGCCTCCGGGTCCGTGATCAGCGACCGGGCCAGGGCGAGCCGCTGGCGCTGGCCGCCGGACAGGGACCGGCCCCGTTCGGTGATCCGGGCGTCCATCGGGTCGGTCGCGTCCAGCGAGCCCTGCACCAGCGCCGCCAGCACGTCCTCGCACTGCGCGGCCGCCAGTGCCTCATGCGGCCGGACGGAGCCCGACGCGGGTACGTCGAGCAGCTCGCGCAGCGTGCCGGACAGCAGCACAGGGTCCTTGTCCTGGACGAGGACGGCCGTACGGGCGCTGTCCAGCGGGAGTTCGTCGAGCGGCACACCGCCCAGCAGTACCGAGGCGCCCTCCTGGGACGGGTGTCCGCCCAGCCGTTCCGCCAGCAGGCCCGCCGCGTCCGGGTCGCCGCACACCACGGCCGTCAGCCGCCCGGTGGGCGCGAGCAGCCCGGTGTCCGGGTCGTAGAGGTCGCCTGACGGAACCTCGGCCGCGCGCGATCCCGCGGTGTCGGTGGGCCGCTGAAGCGACAGCACTCCCGTGGCCCGCTTGGCGGAGGGCCGGGAGAAGGAGTACGCCATGGCGATCTCCTCGAAGTGCCGCAGCGGATAGGTGAGGACCATGACCGAGCTGTAGACGGTGACCAGTTCGCCGACGGTGATCCGGCCCTCGCGCGCCAGCCGCACGCCGTACCAGACGACGGCCACGAGCAGCAGCCCCGGCAGCAGGACCTGGATTGCGGAGATCAGGGACCACATGCGGGCGCTGCGCACGGCCGCGTGGCGGACCTCCTGGGAGGCGCTGCGGTAGCGGTCGAGGAACAGCTCCTCGCCGCCGATGCCGCGCAGCACACGCAGGCCGGCGACGGTGTCCGAGGCGAGTTCGGTGGCGCGTCCGGCCTTCTCGCGCTGGGTGTCGGCGCGCCGGGTGGCGCGGGGGAGCAGCGGCAGCACGGCGAGCGCCAGTGCCGGGAGCCCCACCGCGACGACCACGCCGAGCGCCGGCTGGTAGACCAGCAGGCCGACGCAGACCAGGACGACGGTGACCACGGCCGCGGTGAAGCGGGACAGGGCTTCGACGAACCAGCCGATCTTCTCCACGTCGCCCGTGGAAACCGCGACCACCTCGCCGGCCGCGACGCGTCGGGTCAGCGCCGAGCCCAGATGGGCGGCCTTGCGGGCGAGCAGTTGCTGGACGCGGGCGGCGGCCGTGATCCAGTTGGTGATCGCGGTGCGGTGCAGGAAGGTGTCGCCGACCGCGTTGCCGACGCAGGCGAGCGCCAGCAGCCCGCCCGCCAGGGCGAGCCGGGTTCCGGAGCGGTCCACGACGGCCTGGACGGCGACGCCGACGCAGAACGGCAGCGCGGCGACGGAGGTGAAGTGCAGCAGCCCCCAGGCCAGCGACTTGAGCTGACCGCCCAGCTGATTGCGGAAGAGCCACCACAGGAATCGGGGACCCGAACGCGCGTCGGGCGCACCCGGGTCGGGGTACGGAAGGTCTTGAATCTGCATGACGTCCCAGTGGCTCGTGTCAGGGGGATGGGGGGGTGGGGTCCGGCCGAAGGCAGCAAACCGTGACAGGTTCGCCTCACCGCGTGGCCGGAGGCAACAGGTTTTCCGCTTACCGAACGGAACCGGCCGAAAGGGCGGGGAACAGGGCTGTCCCGCGGGCGGGTTGCGCATTGCACAGGCGGCCGGGGCCCCGTAGAACACCGCTCATGAAGAGACGGATCGTCATGTCCATGCTTGCCGGAGCGACTCTCCTGGTGGGCACCCTCCTCGGCACCGCACCCGCGGGCGCTGCGGACGTCCCGGCCCCGGCGGGCGGCGTCCCCGCCGAGTTCGGCACCGACTGGCACGACCCGGTCACGGCCGCCCCGCCCGTGGCGAGGCCGTCCGGCAGGTCCTGTGAAGTCACCGTCGCTCAGGCGCGGTTCCGGGACTTCACTCCGTATCGCGGCACCTACGCTCCGCCCGGCGGCTGCGGCGACCGCTGGAGCAAGGTGGTGCTGCGGCTGGACGGCGAAGTCAAGGGGCGCCAGTACGACCGGCTCGGCTACCTGCACGTCGGCGGGGTCGAGATCTTCCGCACGTCGACGCCGCAGCCGTCGCCGGACGGCATCGAGTGGTCCGTGGAGAAGGACGTCACGCGCTACAGCGACACCTTCCGCACGAACCGGGACGTCGAGATGCTCATCGGGAACGTCGTCGACGACACCTACACGGGCGTCCTCGACGTCAAGGTCACGCTGACCTTCTATCAGGGCCGCCCCGACGGGAAGAGCCCCGACCGGGTCCTCACGCTCGACGGCGACTCGTCCCTGACCACCCCTCGCAACAGCGAGCGGATCGTCGCCGAGGTGTACGCGACCGGCTCCGGCGGCGGCTGCGAGGAGTACTGGTACCTGACCGTGCCCGAGCGGGCTCCGTACTCCTGCAAGGCCGGTGAAGGACCCTACCGGGAGGTGCAGATCAGCGTGGACGGACGGCTCGCCGGCATCGCCGCACCGTTCCCGACCGTGTGGACCGGAG
Source organism: Streptomyces sp. NPDC012474 (assembly GCF_042955185.1). Lineage (NCBI taxonomy): Bacteria > Bacillati > Actinomycetota > Actinomycetes > Kitasatosporales > Streptomycetaceae > Streptomyces > Streptomyces sp. NPDC012474. The sequence continues at coordinate 67,095 of NZ_JBIBEP010000012.1, read as the reverse complement.
GCTGGTCCAACCCGTTCCTCTGGTACGTGATCCCGGGCCCGCGCGCCTTCGACATCCAGCCGATCACCTACGACCTCACCCCCTTCGCCGGGATCCTCAACGACGGCCGCCCGCACCGGGTCGAGGTCTCGGTCGCCGGTGTGCCCGAGGGGCGGGCCGGCTGGAGCACGCCCGTCAACATCCTCGTCTGGCAGGACGAGCGGCGCGAGCGGGTCACCGGGAAGCTCACCGTGCACCGGGCCGGTGACCTGACCAACTCATCGCTCTACAAGCCCGGTTCGGAGCACCGGGTCGGCACGGAGGGCGCACACCGGCTGACCGTCGGTGGTTACGTCGACACGTCGCACGGCCGCGTCCGGACCACGGTCGGCCGCTCGCTCGCCCACGATTCCACGCACCGCTGGAACGATGGCGAGACGTCCGACGCTCTCGAAGCGACCTGGAGCGACGACGAGTCGGTGACCGTCGACGGCCGGACCACGCTGACCCGTCGGGTCTACGCGATGGACGGCACGACCACCCTCGGCGCGGGAGACCGGCTGCGCACTGTGCTGACCCTCGGCGATCGCGCCACCGTCGTCGGCACGCACGACGGGCGCCGCACCGCGTGGTCACGGCTCGACAACTCGTATACGGGTGACGCGACCTACACCGCGAACGTGCCGCGCGACCAGCGCCACGCGGTCGGCACCACGAGCGCCCGCCACCGGCTGTACGGCTCCGGCGGCTGCTACGACCGGACGCTGACCACCGTGCAGGGAGTGCTCACGGGAGACCGCAGCCGGTGCTGAGGGGAGGGATGCGGCGCATGTGACGTGCATCACTTATGACAGTTTTACCTGGCCGAAACGTTGCGGTCTTGTGCGCGATCACGTCAGCCTCCAGTGTGTCGGAATCGGAATTCGCATTCCGCATCACAGAAGTCCCCTCCGGCTTCTGTGCGTCCCGTCCCCCTAGGAGGCTTCGTGCCGCCGTCCGTCCCGTCCGTCCCGCGACGCGTCGCACGCACTCTACGCACCTCACTCTTCGCGCAGGTTCTCTGCGCGCTCGTCCTCGGAATCGTCGTCGGAAAGCTGTGGCCGGAAACGGCCACGGCTCTCCAGCCGCTCGGCGACGGTTTCACCCGGCTCATCAAGACGGTGATCTCGCCGCTGGTGTTCTGCGTGGTCGTCGTCGGCATTGCCAAGGCGGGTGACCTGAAGGCCTTCGGCCGGATCGGGGTCAAGGCCCTCGTCTGGTTCGAGATCGCCTCCACGGCCGCCCTCGTCATAGGGCTCCTCGCCGCCAATGTCGTCGGCCCGGGCAGGGGCATGAACGTCGACCCCGCCTCGCTGGACACCGCGGCGGTGGACGAGACGACGGGCGGTGGGCATCTGCCCACGACGACCGAGTTCGTCCTGAACGCGCTTCCGCAGAGTTTCATCGGCTCCTTCGCCGAGAACGAGCTTCTTCAGGTCCTCATCCTGGCCTGCCTGGTGGGCGCCGCCCTGCTGCATCTCGGGCATACCAAGGTCCCGAAGATCCTGCCCGCGATCGAGCAGGCCCAGGAGATCATCTTCGCGGTCGTCGGCTTCATCATGCGGCTGGCCCCGATCGCGGTGTTCGGCGCGATGGCCCACCTGGTCGGCAACTACGGCCTGGGCGTGATGAGGACGTACGCGGAGCTCATCGTGCTCTGCTACGCGGCGGCGGCGCTGTTCATCGCGCTGCTGGCCGTCGCCCTGAAGGCCGTGACCGGCCTCAGTCTGTGGAAGTTCCTGCGCTACATCCGCGAGGAGATGCTGCTCGCGCTCGGTACCGCGTCCACGGAGTCGGTCATGCCGCGTGTGATGCAGAAGCTGCGCCGGGCCGGGGCCCGCGACGACGCCGTGGGGCTGGTGCTCCCCACCGGCTACTCCTTCAACCTCGACGGCGCCTCGCTCTACCTGTCCATCGGCACGCTGTTCATCGCCCAGGCCGTCGGTGTGGACCTGAGCCTCGGCCAGCAGGTCACCGTCGTCCTGGTGCTGATGCTGACCAGCAAGGGCATGGCGGGCATCCCCGGTTCGGCGTTCCTCGCCCTGTCCGCGACCGCCTCCTCCCTGGGGGCGATCCCCGCCGGGGCCGTCGCGCTGCTGCTCGGCGTGGACCGCATCATGGACTCGATGCGCGTCGTCACCAACCTGCTCGGCAACTGCGTCGCCGTCTTCGCGGTGTCCCGCTGGGAGGGTGCCCTGGACATCGACCGGGCCAGGAGAACGCTCGACGGGGAGGACACCTTCCCGCCGGAGGATGGCAGTGCCGAGGACCGCGACGGCGACGAGCGCGTAGCCGTCGAGGCCGGCAGCGAGGCCCTGGCTCCGGGCATCCCGGCCCAGAAGCCCAAGGACCTCAAGGCGTCCAAGGAGCCCGCCCCCGACGCCGGTTGAGGAAAGCGGCAGCGGGCCGCGGCCACCGCTCGGCAAGACGGGCGGGCGGCCGCAACCCGCTTTCGTGTTCCGGCCGGTCGGCAGGCCTGTATCGGCGTCCCGTCGACCGGCTTGTGGCGGTCGGCAGGCCTGTATCGGCGTCCCGTCGATCGGCTTGTGGCGGTCGGCAGGCCTGTATCGGCGTCCCGTCGATCGGCTTGTGGCGGTCGGCAGGCCTGTATCGGCGTCCCGTCGACCGGCTTGCGGCGGTCAGCAGGGTTGCACCGGCGCCCCGTCGATCAGCGTGTTCAGCAGCCCCCCGAGTGCTTCCCGCTGATCCCCCGTCAGCGGCGCGAGGATCTCCTCCGCCGCCGACCTGCGCGCCGCCCGCAGCTCGCGCAGTGCGCCCCGGCCGTCGTCCGTGAGCTCGATGCGGATCACCCGCCGGTTCGCCGGGTCCGGGACGCGGCGCACCTTGCCACTCGCCTCCAGGCCGTCGACCAGCGTCGTCACGGCCCGCGGCACCACCTCCAGGCGCTCGGCGAGGTCGGCCATGCGCGGCGGCGAGCCCCAGTGCGCCAGCGTGCGCAGCAGCCGGGACTGGGCGGGGGTGATGCCCAGCTCACGCTGCTCCAGATGGCGCTTCTGGATGCGGTGCACCCGGCGGGTGAGCCGCAGCAACTGCTCGGCGAGAAGGCCGTCGGAGTCGGGCGTGGTCATGCGGGAACAATATCAGGATGCAGTTCATTGTGAGCATAGGTAACAATGAGCTGTGATCCGATCCGCCGCATCCCTCGTAGGAGCCCATGCATCCCGACCGTGAAGCCTCCTGGACCCCGCCGGACGACTCCAAGGAGCAGCCCCGGCAGGTCCGCCGCATCCTCGGCCTCTTCCGCCCCTACCGGGGCCGTCTCGCGATCGTCGGGCTGCTGGTCGCCGCCGCGTCGCTGGTCTCGGTCGCGACGCCCTTCCTGCTGAAGGAGATCCTCGACGTCGCGATCCCCCAGGGGCGCACGGGCCTGCTCGGCCTGCTCGCCCTCGGCATGATCCTCAGTGCCGTCCTCACCAGCGTCTTCGGGGTTCTCCAGACGCTGATCTCCACGACGGTCGGTCAGCGCGTCATGCACGACCTGCGCACCGCCGTCTACGGCCGGCTCCAGCGCATGTCCCTCGCCTTCTTCACCCGCACGCGCACGGGCGAGGTGCAGTCCCGCATCGCCAACGACATCGGCGGTATGCAGGCGACCGTGACCTCCACCGCGACCTCCCTGGTCTCCAACGTCACCAGCGTGGTCGCCACGATCGTCGCGATGATCGCCCTCGACTGGCGCCTGACGGTCGTCTCGCTGGTGTTGCTGCCGGTGTTCGTGTGGATCAGCCGCCGGGTCGGCGACGAACGCCGGAAGATCACCACCCAGCGCCAGAAGCAGATGGCCGCCATGGCCGCCACCGTCACCGAGTCGCTCTCCGTCAGCGGCATCCTGCTCGGCCGCACGATGGGCCGCTCCGACTCGCTGACCAAGTCCTTCTCCGGCGAGTCCGAGGAGCTCGTCGGCCTGGAGGTGCGGTCGAACATGGCCGGGCGCTGGCGCATGGCCGTCATCACCATCGTCATGGCCGCCCTGCCCGCCGTCATCTACTGGACCGCGGGCATGGCCCTCCAGTTCGGCGGCCCCGAGGTCTCCATCGGCACGATCGTCGCCTTCGTCTCGCTCCAGCAGGGCCTGTTCCGCCCGGCCGTGAGCCTGCTGTCGACCGGTGTGCAGATCCAGAGCTCGCTCGCCCTCTTCCAGCGCATCTTCGAGTACCTCGACCTGCCGGTCGACATCACGGAGCGCCCCGATCCGGTCCGCCTCGACCGGATCAAGGGCGAGGTCCGCTTCGACAACGTCTCCTTCGGCTACGGCGGCAAGGACGGTCCGGTCCTCGACGGCATCGACCTCACCGTCCCGGCCGGCGGCAGCCTCGCGATCGTCGGCCCCACCGGCGCCGGCAAGTCGACCCTCGGCTATCTGGTGCCCCGGCTCTACGACGTGACCGGCGGCAGCGTCACCCTCGACGGGGTCGACGTCCGCGACCTCGACTTCGACACTCTGGCCCGCGCGGTCGGCGTCGTCTCGCAGGAGACGTACCTCTTCCACGCCTCGGTCGCCGACAACCTGCGCTTCGCCAAGCCCGACGCCACCGAAGAGGAACTGCACCAGGCGGCGAAGGCGGCGCAGATCCACGACCACATCGCGGCCCTGCCCGACGGCTACGACACCGTCGTCGGCGAGCGCGGCCACCGCTTCTCCGGCGGCGAGAAGCAGCGCCTGGCCATCGCCCGCACCATCCTGCGCGACCCGCCGGTCCTCATCCTCGACGAGGCCACCAGCGCGCTGGACACCCGGACCGAAGCCGCCGTCCAGGACGCCATCGACGCCCTGTCGGCCGACCGCACCACCCTCACCATCGCCCACCGGCTGTCCACCGTGCGCGGCGCCGACCAGATCGTGGTCCTCGACTCGGGCCGAGCGGTCGAACGCGGCACGCACGAGAAGCTTCTGGAGGAGGGGGGCCGGTACGCGGCGCTCGTACGCCGGGACGCCCAACTGGAACCGACAAGATGAAAATATGCCGGGTTTATGACGATATACGGGTTACCGTGCCCGCATGCAGAAGAACACTCCGCCACGGAGCACGATTCGACTGACGCGCCGGGGCCGCATCGCCCTCGTCGCGACCGGAGCCGTCGTGGTCGGGACCGCCGTGGCGGTGCCGCTGCTGACCCTGGGGACCGAGGAGGAGAGCCGGCCCACCACCCTGGCCGTCCCCGAGGGCTGGCGCGCGAGCCAGGTCTACGCGGCCGTCGACAAGGCCCTCGCCCTGCCCGCCGGCAGCACGAAGAAGTCCCTGGACAAGGCCGCGCTGAAACTGCCGAACGACGCCGAGGGCAACCCGGAGGGCTATCTCTTCCCGGCCACCTATCCGCTCCAGGAGAAGACCACGCCGGACAAGCTCCTCGCGCTGATGGTCGACACGGCCAACGACAGGTTCAACGGCGCTCCCATCGCCGCCGGGGCGCAGCGCAACGCCATGAACGTGTACCAGGCCGTCACCATCGCCAGCATCGTCCAGGCGGAGGCGGCCACCAAGGCCGACATGGGCAAGGTGGCCCGGGTCATCTTCAACCGCCTCGAACGCGGCATGCCGCTGCAGATGGACTCGACCATCAACTACGCCCTGGGCCGCTCCACCCTCCGCACGACGGAGAACGACACCCGGATCGACAGTCCCTACAACTCGTACCAGCGCATGGGCCTGCCGCCCACGCCCATCGACAACCCCGGCGAGGAGGCGATGCGCGCGGCCGTCAACCCGACTCCGGGCGACTGGCTGTACTTCGTCACGGTCCGCCCGGGCGACACCCGCTTCACGGCGGACTACCAGCAACACCAGCGCAACGTCGCGGAGTTCAACGCGCAGAGGAAGAAGAGCGGGGCGCAGGCGGCCGGATGAGGACCCGGTGACCCCCGTCCCGCGTCACCCGCCGCATCCGGTCGGGGGCCCGGTGACCCCCGTCCCGCGTCACCCGCCGCATCCGGTCGGGAGCCCGCTGCACCCGCCCTGCGTCACACCGTCACGCCGCGTCCGGGTGGGGGCCCGTCGGGGCCCGCCCTCAGTCACGCCACCGCCGGCTCCCGCTCCAGCAGCCGCCTGATGTCCCGTACGGCCGCGCGGCCGGCCCGGTTGGCTCCGATGGTGCTGGCCGACGGGCCGTAGCCGACGAGATGGACGCGGGGGTCCACGGCCGCGTGCGTGCCTTCCATGCGGATGCCGCCGCCGGGGGAGCGCAGCCGGAGCGGGGCGAGGTGGTCGATGGCGGCGCGGAAGCCGGTGGCCCAGAGAATGACATCGGCGTCGATGTGGCGGCCGTCGGTCCAGTCGACCCCCGTGGGCGTGATGCGGTCGAACATCGGCTGCCGGTCGAGCACTCCGTCCTCGATGCCCTGCCGGATCGCGTCGTTGAGCGGCAGGCCGGTGACCGACACGACACTGCGGGGCGGCAGACCCTGCCGTACCCGTTCCTCCACCAGCGCGACCGCGGCGCGGCCCGCGCCCTCGTCGAAGGGACCCTCGCGGAAGACCGGCGGGCGCCGTGTCACCCAGGTGGTGGCCGCCGCGTACGAGGCGATCTCCAGCAGGTGCTGGGTGCCCGAGGCGCCGCCGCCCACCACCACGACCCGCTGCCCGGCGAACTCCTCGGGCCCTGGATACTGCGCGGTGTGCAACTGCCGCCCCCGGAAGGTCTCCTGGCCCGGATAGCGGGGCCAGAACGGCCGGTCCCACGTGCCGGTCGCGTTGATCAGCGCCCGCGTCGACCAGACGCCGTCCGAGGTCTCCACGAGCAGCCGCCCACCGGGCCCCTCGCGCACGGCCCGTACGTCCACCGGGCGCCTGACCCGCAGGTCGAAGGTCCGCTCGTAGCGGTCGAAGTACGCGCCGATCACCTGGGCGGACGGCCGCGCAGGGTCCGCGTCCGTGAGCTCCATGCCAGGCAGGGCGTGCATCCCGTGCACCTTGCCGTACGTCAGCGACGGCCACCGGAACTGCCAGGCGCCGCCGGGTGCGGGGGAGTGGTCCAGCACGACGAAGCCGCGGTCCGGTTCGAAACCGGATCGCCGCAGGTGATACGCGGCGGCCAGCCCGGCCTGCCCCGCGCCGATGACGACCACCTCGACCTCGCGTGTGTTGTTCACGCTTCTACCAACCGGGGCGGGTCCCTGGATCTTCCCGACAGGGCGGCTCGCGCGCGGCACCGAACGAGTGGACTCCTCCCTTGGGGGCCTCGAGGCGGCCCCCGCCGCCGATGCGGATGGTGATGTCCCTCGCGCCGGCACGCGACACCTCCGGGCCGGGCGAGGGCTTCCGGTGCTCCACCACCAACCTCGTCCTGCTCGCGCGTGCGTCAGGATGGGGGCATGTCAGATGTCTTCACCACCCGAGTTCTGAACCTCAGCACCGGCGCCGCGGAGAGGGTCCTCGACATCACCGGCGACTGCGAGTCCTTCCTGCGCGAGGCGGCGGCCGGCCGCGACGGCCTGCTCAACGTCTTCGTCCCGCACGCGACGGCCGGCATCGCCGTGCTGGAGACCGGCGCCGGCAGCGACGACGACCTCCTGGCCGCGCTGCACACCCTGCTGCCCGCCGACGACCGCTGGCAGCACCGGCACGGCAGTCCCGGTCACGGCCGTGACCACGTCCTGCCCGCCCTCGTCCCGCCGCACGCGACCCTGCCGGTGCTGGGCGGTCGGCTGGAGCTGGGCACCTGGCAATCGGTGTGCCTGGTGGACACAAACAAGGACAATCCGGAACGTAAGGTGCGCCTGAGTTTCCTGGGGTGAGCGCGGTCATGGTCCCGGTCCGACGGCTGTCGGGCCACGGCCGTGGCCCCCTTTTGACGGCCGTGGGTCCTGCATGGCCCTGGTGTGCCGTGACGGCCGCCCGTAATGCCCGTATCCTCATCAATGCCAGATTCTCTTTTCCGAGCAGCGGATTGTCGCGGGCGCAAGTGAGGCGAAGCGTGGTTCGGTCCGGCGAGGAACCCAGGCCGGCGGGGCGTGCGACGGACGGCACGGGGCCCGCCAGCCTCCGCGAGCTGTTCCTCCAGGGCGAGCCGGTCGAGACGGGCGTGCGGACGTCGATCCTGAACTCGTGGCAGCGCTGCCGGTCCCTGGGCCTGTCACCGGACACGCTCGACCTGCCCTACCGGGAGGACTTCGACCCGGGCGGCCGTATCGTCCGGGCAGCCACGCCCGTCCTCGACCGGCTGCAGGCCACGTTCGCCGGCAGCCAGGTCAACATCTCCGTCGCCGACGCGAACGGGACGGTACTGCTGCGCCGCTTCGGGAATCCGTCGATGGCCAGGAGCCTCCCGGCCATCCAGGTCGTCCCGGGGTTCGTGTTCGCCGAGCAGGTCGCCGGCACCAACGGCATCGGACTGGCCCTGGCGGAGCGGCAGCTCATCCGCGTCTACGGCGCCGAGCACTTCGCGGAGCGCTCCCAGCAGAGCGCCTGCGTCGCGCTGCCCGTCCGTGATCCGCTCAGCGGGCGCATCGAGGGAGTCCTGTGCCTCGGCTATCCACGCGGCTTCGAGAGGCCCTCACTGGGCGTCGCGATCCGCAGGGCGGCCGAGGGCATCGAACGGCGGCTGCTGGGGCAGAGCTCCGCGCGCGAGCGCGCCCTGCTGCGGACCTACCTGGCCGCCGGGGCCGGGACCGCCGGTCTTCACCGCGGTGTGGCGCTGGACGCGCTGGCGAACGAGTTCCACCCCCGCGACCAGGCGATTCTCCGGGAGAAGGCGGCCGAGTTGATCTCCGGTTCGCAGCGGGGAGCCGCCGAGGTGACCCTGCCCGACGGGCAGCGCGTGACGCTCGTGAGTCGACCGGTGACGAGTGGCTCCGGTGTGCAGGGCATCGCCATCGAGGCCGTGCTGCCCGGCTCCCCGGCGGGCGAGCCGCTCGTCATACCGCACCAGACGGACGAGCCCGCCGGTCTCACCGCCCCCGTCGTCCCGCTCTCCGCGGTCCGCCAGGCGCTCACCCTGCCGTCCTCGCACCTCGCCGCGCCCTCCGGCCAGCTCGTCACGACCGACGGAGACGGCGGAACGGCGAGGCCCGGCGGGACGGCCGCAACCGCGGGCGACCGGAGCGCCCCCGCGCCGGCCGTGGCCGACCGGAGCCCCTCCGGGCTCGACGTGGCCGACCGGAGAACGCCCGCGCCCGCCGTAACCGACCGGAGCACCCCCGCGCCAGCCGCAGCCGCAGCCGCAGCCGCAGCCGGCGACGGCGACCGCGACCGCGACCGAAGTACGGGCGAGTCCGTCAACGCCGGCAGCGACCGCAGTCTCGGCCAAACCGCGGCGGCCGTTCCGGACGGCGGAGGGCGCGGTGGCGCCGAGTCCGGCGAGGTTCCCGAGGGCGGGGACGGACCGAGTGCCGCCGGAGAGCATTCCGAAGCGGCGTTCCCGGCCCGGGGACTGGTGATGCTGGGAGAGCCGCAGGTCGGGGCCTACGCCCTGGCCGCGCGCCGCCGCCTGGAGCTGCTGTCCGAGGCCAGCACGCGCATCGGCACCACCCTGGACGTGCGCCGCACGGCCGAGGAGCTGGCCGAGACCGCGGTCCCCGGACTGGCCGACTTCGTCACCATCGACCTGCCCGACGCCGTACTGCGCGGCGAGGAGTCCGCAGATCCCATCGCCGACCTGCGCCGCACGGTCGTCCACGGCATCCACGAGGGCATGCCCTTCACACCCCCGGGCAAGCGCGTCGACTTCGGCCCGACCACGCCCCAGCTGCGCTGCCTCAGCGGCGGCGAGGCCGTGCTGGAACCGGACCTCGCAGCCGCCGCGGGCTGGCTCGCCCAGGACCCCGAGCACACCGCGGGTCTGCTGGCACACGTCCACTCCCTCATCGCGGTACCGCTGCTCGCCCGCGGTGTCGTCCTGGGCGTCGCCTCCTTCTACCGCGGGGGCAGCCCCTTCGGGGACGACGACCGCTCCCTGGCCCAGGAGCTCGCCTCCCGCGCCGCCCTGTCCATCGACAACGCCCGGCGCTACACCCACGAGCGCACCATGGTCCTGGCCCTCCAGCGCCGGCTCCTCCCGCACGGCCTGCCCGACCAGGACGCCGTCGAGGTCGCCCACCGCTACCTGCCCGCCGAGTCCGACGTGGGCGGCGACTGGTACGACGTCATCCCGTTGTCCGGTGCCCGCGTAGGCCTCCTCGTCGGCGACGTCGTCGGCCACGGCATGCTCTCCGCGGCCACCATGGGCAGGCTGCGCACCGCCGCCCGCAGTTTCGCCGAGCTGGACTTCCCGCCCGACGAGGTCCTCACCCACCTGGACAACCTGGTGGGCCGCCTGGACCGGGAGGACCCCGACGGCAAGGGCGCCGGCGTCATCGGCGCGACCTGCCTCTACGCCGTCTACGACCCGACCACGCAGCGGTGCCTGATGGCCCGGGCCGGTCACCCGCCGCCCGCGCTCGTCCACCCCGACGGCACCGTGATCTACCCCGACCTGCCCGCCGGACCCCCGCTCGGCCTCGGTGGCCTGCCCTTCGACGCCGTCGAGGTCGACCTTCCCGAGGGCAGTCAGCTGGTCCTGTACACCGACGGGCTCATCGAGGACCGGAACCGCGACGTCGACGCGGTCCTGGAGCAGTTGCGCGAGGCCCTGGCCCATCCCGAGCGCGCCCCCGAGGAGACCTGCCAGGCGGTCCTGGACACCGTGGCTCCCGCGCACCCTCACGACGACATCGCCCTGCTCGTCGCCCGCGTCCATGCCCTGGACCCCGGCCGGATCGCCACCTGGGAGTTCTCCGCCGACCCGGCCCGCGTCGGTGAGGTCAGGGCGTCCGCCACGCGGTGGCTGTCCGACCGGGGACTCGACGAGACGGGGTTCGCCGCGGAGCTGATCCTCAGCGAGCTGATCACCAACGCCATCCGCCACGGAGCCGCGCCGATCCGGGTGCGGCTGCTCTACGGCAAGACCCTGATCTGCGAGGTCTCCGACGCGAGCAACACCGCACCGCATCTGCGCCGGGCTGCCAGTACGGACGAGGGCGGACGCGGTCTGTTCCTCGTCGCACAGCTCTCGCAGAGCTGGGGCACCCGCTACCTGCCCGAGGGCAAGGTGATCTGGGCAGAATGCGATCTCGACGCGGCGTAGCACCGCCTCCCGCGGTGTGACGCGGCCACCGGCCGGGTTCGGCTGCAGGCCGGTCCCGTGCCGACCGCGCCGGAGGTCACGCCCCGTCGGAGGCGCAGCGGTCCGAAAAATGCCCGAAATGCTGTAATTTGATCGAGTGCGCGACGCTCCCGACACGCCCCCGGAGACGGCTTCACCCTTCGGGCCGGAACCCCTGGTCCGGATCCGCGGACTCAGCAAGCGGTTCGGCGGCACCGTCGCGCTGGCCGGGGCCGACCTCGACGTCCGTCCCGGCAGCGTCCTCGCCCTGCTCGGGCCCAACGGCGCCGGGAAGTCCACGCTCATCAAGATCCTCGCCGGAGTCCATCACGCCGATGCGGGGCAGATCACCGTCGCCGGGGACCCCCTCGGCAGCCCCACCGCCACCCGGAGCATGTCCTTCATCCACCAGGACCTGGGTCTCGTGGAGTGGATGACGGTCGCCGAGAACATCGCCCTGACCACCGGGTACGGGCGCCGGGCCGGGCTCATCTCCTGGCGGCGCACCCGTGCCCGATGTGTCGAAGCCCTGGGGATCGTCGCCGCCCACCTCGATCCGGACACGCCGGTCTCCGGCCTCGCACCGGCCGACCGCTCGCTGGTCGCGATCGCCCGGGCCCTGGCGGCACGCGCGCGGCTCATCGTCCTCGACGAGCCGACCGCCCGCCTGCCCGCCGCGGACTGCGCCCGGCTCTTCCGCGTCCTGCACGATCTGCGCGACCGCGGGCACGCCGTGCTCTACGTCAGCCACCGCCTGGACGAGGTGTACCGGGTCGCCGGCCACTTCGCCGTCCTGCGGGACGGTCGCGTCGTCAGCCACGGCCGGCTCGCCGGTCACAGCCCCGCGCGGCTGGTCCGCGACATCGTCGGCGAGGCGGACGAACCGGCCGTCCACCGCCCTGCCAGGACTCCGGCCGGCACGGCGCCCGTCCTGGCCCTCGACGGCGTGCGCACCGCCCGGGCCGGACCCGTCCGTTTCGAGCTCGCGGCCGGGGAGGTCCTCGGTCTGGTCGGCCTCTCCGGCGCCGGGCACATGGACCTGGGCCGCGCCCTCGCCGGCGCCCTGCCTCTCCTGGACGGGCGGGTCCTGCTGAACGGGCGGCCGTACCGGCCCCGTACGGTCGCGCAGGCCGTCGCCCTCGGGGTCGGCCTGGTGCCGGGCGACCGGCTGCGGGAGGGCTGCCTCGCCGAGCTGACCGTACGGGAGAACCTCCTGGCGAACCCCCGGGCGGGAGGCCTGCCCGCACCGCGGTGGATCGGCCCGCGCGGTGAACGCGCCCGGGCCGCCGCCCTGATCGAACGGTTCTCGGTGCGACCCCGCGACAGCGAGCGCCCCATCGCCACGCTGTCCGGCGGGAACCAGCAGAAGGTCATGATCGGCCGCTGGCTGCGGACGGACCTGCGGCTGCTGATTCTGGAGGAGCCGACCGCGAGCGTCGACGTCGGCGCCAAGGCCGCGATCCACCGCCTGCTGCACGAGGCGCTGGAGGCGGGCCTCGCCGTGCTGCTGCTGTCCACCGACTTCGAGGAGGTGGCGACCGTGTGCCGGCGCACGCTGGTCTTCGTGCGCGGAACGGTGACGGCCGAACTGAGCGGCCCCGCCCTCACCGTCGCCGGACTGACCCGGGCGGCCTCGGCCATGCCCCCGTCCGAGGCCGGTCACCCGTGACGCCGCCCCGGCCGCGCCGCCGCCCCGGTGGACACCACATCGGCGCCTACGGCCTGCTCGCCCTCACCGCCCTGCTCTACCTGGTCTTCTCCCTCGCCCTGCCGGACACCTTCCCCACGCTGGACACCGTCGACTCGATCCTGTCCAACCAGTCGATCCCGGCCGTCCTCGCGCTCGCCGCCATGGTGCCCATCGTCACCGGCGCGTTCGACCTCTCCATCGGCTACGGCCTCGGCCTGGCCCATGTGATGGTGCTCCAGCTCGTCGTGAACGCGGGGTGGCCCTGGCCGCTCGCCTGCCTCGCCGTGCTCGCCGGAGGGCTGGTGGTGGGCGTCGTCAACGGCGTCATCGTCGAGTTCGGCCGGATCGACTCCTTCATCGCCACCCTCGGCACGGGCAGCATGATGTACGCCGTGACCGGCTGGATCACCGACGGCGGCCGGATCGTCCCCGGCCCGCAGGGCCTGCCGCCCGCGTTCACCGACCTCTACGACTCCTCGTTCCTCGGCCTCCCGGTCCCCGCCTTCTACGTGCTCGCCCTCGCGGCCGTCCTCTGGCTGGTGCTGGAGCGGCTGCCGCTGGGCCGGTACCTGTACGTCGTCGGGTCGAACCCGCGCGCGGCCGGCCTCGTGGGCATCCCGACCCGCAGGTACACGGTCTACGCGTTCGCCGCCTCGGGCCTGATCGTCGGTTTCGCCGGTGTGCTGCTCGCCGCCCAGCAGCAGATCGGCAACCCGAGCGTGGGCCTCGACTACCTGCTGCCCGCCTTCGTCGGCGCCCTCCTCGGTTCCACGGCGATCAAGCCCGGCCGGCCCAACGCCCTCGGCACCGTCGTCGCCGTCGCGGTCCTCGCCGTCGGCCTCACCGGCATCGCCCAGCTGGGCGCCGAGTTCTGGACGGTCCCGCTGTTCAACGGCGGGACCCTGCTCATCGCCGTGGGCCTGGCCGGATACGCGGCCCGCCGCCGGATGCGCGGCGGCGCGGCCCGCGACGCACCCGCCGCTCCGCCCCCGTCCTCCACGGCGGGCGCGGACGGCACGGCCCCGCCCTGACCCCTCTCGGCACGCCCCGCCGCGTCGATCCCCTCACTGGAGTTCCCGTGCACCGCACCCGCAAGGCCGCCCCAGCCGTCCGCACCGCGCGGCTCGCCTCCTGCGCCCTGCTGGCCGCGGCCGCCGCCCTCACCGGCTGCGAACGCGGTTCCTCCGACGGCGCGGACGAGACCGCGACGGGCCCGAGCGGCTGCCCCACCGTCCAGGCCCGGGCCCGGGAAGCCGTCACCCGGGCCGAGCGGACCGACATCCCCTGGGGAGGGCCCACGGGCGGCCCCGAGGCCGTGTCCGGCAAAAGCCTGGTCTTCGTCGCCCAGACCATGACCAATCCCGGTGTCGCGGGCGCGGCGAACGGGGTGCGCGACGCCGCGCGGGCCATCGGCTGGAACGTCCGGGTGATCGACGGCGGCGGTACCCCGGCCGGCATCCAGGCGGCCATGAGCGAAGCCGTCGCCCTGCGGCCCTCGGGCATCGTCATCGGCGGGTTCGACCCCGACTCGACGGCCCAGCAGGCCGCCCGGGCCAATGCGCAGCGCATCCCGCTCATCGGCTGGCACGCGGTCCCCGACCCCGGCCCGAGTCGGCAGCCCGACCTCTTCACCAACGTCACCACCCGCGTCCAGGACGTCGCCCGCATCAGTGCGCAGTGGATCATCTCCGACTCGAACGGCCGCGCCGGGGTGGTGCTCATCACCGACGCGTCGATCCCCTTCGCGCGCAACAAGTCCGACCTGATCCGCGAGGAGCTGACGAGCTGCCAGGGGGTGCGGCTGCTCTCGGTGGAGAACATCCCGATCCCCGACGCCAGCACCCGCACCCCCCGGGAGATCTCCTCCCTGCTCTCCCGCTTCCAGGACCGCTGGACCCACTCCGTGGCCATCAACGACCTGTACTTCGCCGACGCCGCCCCCGCCTTCCGGGCCGCCGGCGAGAAGGGCTCCGGGCCTCCCTTCAACATCGGGGCCGGCGACGGCGACCCGTCCGCCTTCCAGCGCGTCAACAGCAGGCAGTACCAGGCCGCCACCGTGCCCGAGCCGCTGTCCCTGCAGGGCTGGCAGATCGTCGACGAGTTCAACCGCGCCTTCTCCGGCCGTCCCGACAGCGGGTACGTCGCCCCCGTGCACATCGCCACGGCCGGCAACAGCGAGGGCGCCACCAGCTGGGACCCCTCGGGCTACCGCGAGGCCTACCGGAAGATCTGGGGAAGATGACGGCCTGCCGCGTGCCGATCCCTTCACGGAACATGCACGGAACCTCAGAATCCCTTTAACTTTCAAGGGCTACTGTCGCGTCAGTCGAGTGGCCGTCGGGGGCCGATCCGAGCGGGGCCCGTCCGCGGCGGCCCTCGCACCCCCCACCAGGCACAGGAGATCCGGTTGTGTACGACGGCGACGTAGTGGTGATCGGCGGCGGCTACGCCGGTGTCCGGCTGGCCAGACGGCTGGACGGCACGGCCCGGGTCACTCTGGTGGACCGCAAGGAGGTCTTCTTCCACCGCATCGCCTCCTTGCGCGCAGGAGTGCGCCCCGAGTGGACGCACACTCCGTTCATCCCCTACGACCGACTGTTGCGCCACGGCCGGGTGGCCACCGGCAAGGCCGTACGCATCGACACCACCGAGCGGCAGGTCGTCCTCGCCACCGGCGAGCGGCTGCCGTACGACGTGGTCGTGATCGCCACCGGCGCCGACTACCCCGAGCCGGCCCGCTTCACCGGCACCACGACCGAGGAAGCGGCCAAGTCCTTCGCCGAGCACCAGCGCAACATCGCCACGGCCGAACACGTCCTGGTCGTCGGTGGTGGCCCCGGCGGCGTCGAACTCAGTGCCGAGATCCGCCTCGCCCGCCCGGACGCCCGGGTCACCCTCGCCCACTCCGGGCCCGCCCTGCTCGACTCCACGGGCAGTGCCCGCCCGGGACGCAAGGCCCTGGCCTGGCTGGAGTCCCACGACGTGGAGGTGCGGCTCGACTCGTTCATGTCTCCCGGCAACGACTTCGGCACCTACCGCGACGCCCGCGGCACCGTCCTCGACGCCGACCTGTCCTTCTGGGCGACCGGCACCACCCCCAACACGCTCTGGCTGCGCCTGGCCGGCCACGGCGACTGGCTCAACGGAGCCGGGCGCGTGAAGGTCGACCGGACGCTCCGGGTCGAAGGCCGGCTGGACGTGTTCGCCGTCGGCGACGTGAACGACGTCAGCGAACTCAAGATCACCCCCGCCGCCCTCGCCCAGGCGGACATCGCCGCCCACAACATCCGCTCCTACCTGCAGAGTTCAGGCAAGCACCGCAAGGAACCGCGCTTCTACCGACCGATCCAGCGCACCCCGCTCATCGTGCCCTTCGGCCCCGCCCACGGCCTGACCGTCCTGCCCGTGCCGGGCGGCGAGTCCGCCGTCCTCGGCAGCCGCACCACCACCCTGGCCAAGGCGAAGAGCCTCATGACGCCCTACATACGCCGTCAACTCGGTTACACGGCGGCCTGACCCGCGGCTCGGCCGCTCCCACCGCCCCACCCCCGTCGTTACCCGCGAGTTCGCACTGGGGTAGGGTCCCCACCGTTTCCGGCTACCGACTGATGGTGCGCCGGTACAGGGCGTGTCGGAGGGTGGCAAGAGATGGAATCCCAGCGGGGTGACGGCGGATCCGTGGACCTGGACGGCACGAGCCTGGAGACGCTCGCTCCCGAACCGCTGCTGACCAGGGACTACGAGGTGCGTCCCGCGCTCGTGTACGAGCGGCTGCGCCGGCAGCACGGCCCGGTCGCGCCGGTCGATCTTCTGGGGGTGCCGGCCTGGCTGGTGCTCGGCTACCGCGAGTCGCTCCAGGTGCTCCAGGACGACGAAGGCTGGCCCAAGGGTCTGGAGAACTGGCGGGCCCGCACCGAGGGCAGGGTGCCGTCCGACTGGCCGCTCGGGCCCTCCCTGGAGGTCAACCACATCCTGATCCAGGGCGGCCCCGGCTACCGGCCGCTGCGCACCGCGTGGGACGTCGCCCTCAAACCCTTCCAGGACCCCCGCCACCCGCAGGCCAAGCGTCTGAAGGCCGCCGTCACGGCCTACGCCGACGAACTGATCACCCTCGTCGGGCAGGGCGGCGCGACCGGCGGGGCGGACCTGTCCGCGCAGTTCTCCCGGCCGCTGCCGCTGATGGTGGCCAGCCACCTGCTGGGCTTCCCCGGTTCACAGGGCGACGACGCGCTGATGGACATGTGGCGGGTGCTCGACGCCGGCCCGGACGCCGAGGCCGCACTGGAACGCCTGCTGGCGACGCTGGCCGAACTGGGCGCGCTGAAGCTGGAGAAGCCGGGTGACGACTTCCCCTCGTACCTGCTGGCCGCCCACCCGGACCTGTCGCTCGACCAGCTCGCCCGCGAACTGTTCATGCTGCTGGGCATGACCTCCGACCACGTCGGCATCCTCATCTCCAACACCGTCGTGGAGGTCATCTCGGGCGAGGGCAGCGTGCGCGCCAGCCTGTCCGCCGGCATGGTCAGGGAGAGCATGAACCGGGTGGTCATGCGCAAGCCGCCCCTGGTCAACTTCGTCCCTCGCTTCGCGGCCCGGGACACCCCGCTCGGCAACTACACCATCCGGGCCGGTGACCCCGTGTGGGTCTCCCCGGGCGCCGCCCACGCCGACCCGCTCTTCGCCGACCACGTCGCCTCGGGCACCACCATCAGCACCCGGGCCCACCTGTCCTGGGGAGCCGGACCACGCCAGTGCCCGGCGCGGGAGCTCGCCTCGGCCGTCGCGGCGGCCGGTGTGGGGCGCCTGTTCGAGCGGTTCGACCACCTCGGCCTCGCCCTGCCCGCCGACCAACTGCCGTGGCGTTCCTCGCCGTTCATGCGAGGCCTGCGCTCCCTGCCGGTGCGGTACGAACTCGCCTCCGCGCCGCCCCCGCGGCCGCGGGCGGACGCCCCCGCACCGGGTGTGGCCGAGGAGGTCCTGCCGGACCCGGCCGCGCGGCAGCGCTCCTCGCTGTGGCGCTATCTGACGGGCCTCATCCGCGGCGGCCGCTGATCCGGAAGGACCGAGTCGAACGCCCATTCCGCATCGGCGTTCCTCACGGTCCCGGGATGACGCTTTCACACCGCACACGTGACAAAAGGTGCTGGTCCGCAGGGCGCCCGTGCTGCGATGCTCGTGACAGATCCCGGGACAGGGCGCGAGGGCCCGCGGGGGCCGGGCAGGTACACCTCGATGACCTGCCCGGCCGTTCTTCTGCCAGGGCGCGGGACGGAGCGGGACGGGGGCGGAACCGGGCGTGGGAAGGGGTGCGGGGCTCACACCCAGCCCGACTCCGTGGCGATCCGGACCGCGTCGATCCGACTGCGGCCGCCCGTCTTCCGGGTGATCGCCGACAGATGGTTGCGAACCGTCGCGGCGGACAGGCACAGCCGCTCGGCGACCTCCCGCGTGGGCGTACCGTCGGCGGTCAGCCGCAGGACCTCCACCTCGCGCGGGGTCAGCGGGTTCGCACCCGCGTCCAGCGCGGCCAGCGCGAACTCGGGGTCGACGAACCGCTGTCCCCTCACCAGCTTGCGGACGCCGTGGACCAGCCGGTCCGGCGGGGCGTTGGTGCTGATGACACCGGCGGCGTGCAGATCGAGCATGCGACGCAGCCGCTCGGGTGTCGTCGAGGCCATCATCAGCAGCATCCGGCACTCCGGCAGCCGCGCCCGCAGCTCGCCCCGGACGGCGACCTCCTCGCCCTCCCTGGAGTCCACGCCGATCACCGCCACGTCCGGACGGCACTCAAGGGCACGCGCGACCACGTCACCGTTGCCGTCGGCCTCGGCGACGACCTCGATGTCGTCCTCCCGCGACAGCAGAGCGGCGAACGCTCCCCGCACGAGACGGGTCCGCTCGACGAGAAGAACGCGGATCACTGTCGCTCCCTCTCAGCCGTACGGGGCCACTGGGCCACCTTGATCGGATTATCGCCGCACCGCGCGGATATTTCAGTTCGAGCCGCACCGCAACCGACGGCCCTGCTCGAGCCGCTGCCGCAGGCCGAGGGTGATCGAGTGGTGAGCCCTGGGAGCCGGGCGTACCGTCGAACGGTGGACACCGCAGGCAGCAGCCCGCAGCCGGCTTCGCCACAGGCGACCACCACCAGGGAATCCGGTGGTGGCGGCAATGCGATGGCGCTGCTGGTCATCGCCTCGTGCCAGTTGATGGTGGTCCTCGACATCACCATCGTGAACATCGCGCTGCCGCACATCCAGAGTTCACTGGATTTCTCCACCACGAGCCTGTCCTGGGTGGTGAACGCCTATACCCTCACCTTCGGTGGTCTGCTGCTGCTCGGAGGCCGGGCCGGAGACATCCTCGGCCGGCGGCGCGTCTTCATCTTCGGCGTGCTGCTCTTCGTGTTCGCGTCCCTGCTCGGCGGATTCGCCCAGAACGCCGGCCAACTCCTCGGCGCCCGCGCCCTGCAGGGCGTCGGTGGCGCCATCGCCTCCCCGACCGCCCTCGCTCTGATCAGCACCACCTTCCGCGAGGGACCGGAACGCAACCGCGCCTTCGGGGTCTTCGCCGCGGTCTCGGCCGGTGGCGGCGCGATCGGCCTGCTCGCCGGCGGCATGCTGGTGGAGTGGCTGAACTGGCGGTGGGTGCTGTTCGTCAACGTGCCCATCGGACTGCTCATCGTGCTCGCCACACCGCGTTACATCAAGGAGTCCGAACGCCACCCGGGGCGCTTCGACGTCACCGGCGCGCTCACCTCCACCGCGGGCATGGTGCTGCTCGTCTACGGCTTCATCAGAGCCGCGCAGGACGGTTGGCGGGACCCGCTCACCCTCGCCTCGTTCGCCGGAGCGGTCGTCCTCCTGGTGGCCTTCATCCTGATCGAGCGTCGTTCGAAACAACCCATCACGCCGCTGCACATGTTCGCCGACCGCAACCGCGCGGGCACCTACGGCATCATGCTGTGCCTGGCCGCCGCCATCTTCGGCATGTTCTTCTTCCTCACGCTCTTCGTGCAGAACGTGCTCGGATACAGTCCGCTCGCGGCCGGACTGGCCTTCCTGCCCGTCAGCGCGGTCATCGCCGTCGGCGCCGGACTCGCCTCGCGGTTCCTGCCCGTCTACGGGCCCAAACCGTTCATGGTGATGGGCGCGATCCTGGCGGCGGCGGGCCTGGCCTGGCTGACCCTCACCGACGTCCACTCCACCTACGCGGGCAGCGTCCTCGGACCGATGCTCGTCTTCAGCCTGGGCATGGGCATGGAGTTCGTGTCACTGACCCTCATGGCGCTGTCCAACGTGCCCACGCCGGAGACCGGCGCGGCCTCCGGACTCCTCAACGCCACCCAGCAGGTCGGCGGTTCCCTCGGACTGTCCATCCTGGTCACGATGTACGGAACGGCCAGCACCAACGAGGCGGACCAGCAGGTCCCGGCCTTCCTGCAACAGGCGACCCCGGCCGAGCGCATCCGGTTCGAACGCACCGGCCAACTGCCCAAACCCTGGTCCGACGAGATCCTCACCGCCGGTGTCTCGGCCGCCTTCATCATGGCGGCGATCTTCACCGCCGTGGCCGCGCTGATCGCCCTGCTCGTCATCCAGGTCCGGCCCTCGGACCTCGAACGTCTCAAGGGCGGAGCGGGCCCCGGCCCGGTGTGAGGCCCGCTCCCGGAGCCGCTACGCCCCGATCCTCCCTGCGATCACCGGTGCCAGCCGGTCGGCTATGACCCGGTGCCCCCGGTCGTTGGGATGCACCGAGTCCGTCAGATCACCCGACCCCAGCCAGCCGGTCGTGTCCACGAAGGACACCCGCGCGTCACCCCCGGCGACGGCGCCCTTCACCGCGGCCTCGGTCTGCGGGACGAACCGCCCGCGGAACGTCTCCAGTGCGAAGATCCACGCCTGCGGATACGCGGCCCGCACCTTGCGCAGCAGACTGCTGTACGCCGACTGGAACTGCGCCGCACTCACCCCGTGTCCCACGTCGTTGGTGCCGAGGTTGATCACGACCGCGTCGGCCCGGTAGCGGGAGAAGTTCCAGTCGGGCGTCGTCGCGTTCGGGTTGAGCTTGGTGAACTGCCGCTCCAGACCCACGCATCCGTCCGCCGCGGCCACCAGACACGCACCGCCCTGCGCGATCTGAGTGTGCTCGACGCCCAGCCGCTCCCCGATCAGCCAGCCGTACGCGGTGCGGGCGTTCTGCGAGGTCGTCGTGCCCACGGTGATCGAGTCGCCGACGAACTCGACGAGTTTGGCCGGGGCCGGCGGTGCGAACGTCGTCGCGCCACTGTCCAGCACCAGCCCCTGGAAGACCGCGTCGCCCTTGTACGAACCGGCCACCACCTGGTAGTTGACCTGGAGGGTGTGGTTGCCGGGGGAGAGGGCCGAGGGGGTCAGGTTCACCGTGCCCTTGACGTCGTTGAAGAACCTCACCGGGCCGTTGTCGATCCGCGCCCACAGGTCGATGGTGCCCCGCTGCTTCAGCTTGACCGTCCGGCCGGTGAATCCGGCCCGGTAGTACGCGCCGGCCCAGTACGGGGTGTAGGCGGTGCTGGAGCGGGTGTCCCAGCGGCCGACGAACTTGATGTTCGGGTCGCCGGGCTGCCCGGGGGCCGCCGCCTTCACCGTGGCACCGCTGCCGAGCCGGGAGCGCACGACCGGGGCCAGGCGCTCGGCGAACCTGGTGTGACCCGCCTCGTTCGGGTGCCCGTTGCCGTCCTCGTAGTGGGTGCCGTCCGTGAGCCAGCCCGTGGTGTCGACGAAGTGCACCCGCGCGTCACCGGCGCTGTTGCGGGCACCGACGGCGGCCCTGGTCTCGCCGACGTAGCGCTTCTTCAGCGTCTGCACCGCGAAGAGATGCGCCGCGGGGTACTTGGCGCGCACGTCGCGCAGGAAGGTCGTGTAGGCCGACCGGAAGGCGGCGCCCGACACGCCGTGCCCGATGTCGTTGGTGCCGAGGTTGATGACGACGGCGTCGGCACGGTACCGGGAGAAGTCCCAGTTCGCGCCACCCGTGCTCGCCGTCCTGAAGAACTGCCCGCTCAGCCCGGCGCATCCCGACTGCGCGACGAGGCAGTACCCGGAGCGGGCGATCTGCGTGTGCCGCATGCCCAGCCGCTCGCCGGTCTTCCAGGCGTAGGAGTCAAGCGCCAGCCGGTCGGTGAGGGCCCCCGCCGTGATGGAGTCGCCGACGAACTCCACCAGTCCGGCCGGGGCTTCGGCGGCGACGGTCCGGGCCCCCGGGTCCAGGACCAGGCCCTGGAAGACGGTGTCACCGGAACGGTAGGTCAGGCGCAGGGTGTGAGTACCGGGGGACAGCGGCCGGGGAGTGAGGTTCACCGTGCCGCGCACGCCGGCGTGGAAGACGTCGGGGCCGCCGTCGACGCTCGCGTAGAAGTTGACCGCGTTCCTGGCCCTGACCTTGACCGTGGTGCCGGTGAAGCCGGTCTGCAGATAGGCGCCGGTCCAGTGGGGCACCGCGGCGGAGCCCGAGGAGGTGTCCCAGCGCCCGACGTACGCGATGTTGGGATCGGAAACGGAGCCGTCACCCGGCGCGGCCTGCGCGGCAGCGCCGCCGGCCCAGGACAGCAGGCAGGCCATGAGCACGGCCGCGAGCAGGGCCGGCAGGGTACGTCTAGGACAGGTGTGGGGGGAGATCTGCACGGGGTTCCCTTCACGTGGGGGTGGGGTGGGAGCGCTCCCAAAGCAGTCTTCCGAGAGAACCATTGAAACGGTTCAGCGTCAAGAGATCGGTCGAGAAGGGAAGTTGAGGAATCGGTGACCCGTGCCTGCCGGGGTGACTGCCCCGTCGACGGCACCTGACGCCGGCAAGGACACGTTGGGTCACGGACGCGGCCGGGGGAACGTCTCCAGTGCCTCGGCCAGGCCCGCCGCGTCCGTGCCGATCTTGCGGTACACGGACGAGAGCAGCTGGCGCACACCCTCCTCCGTGAGGTGCAACTCCTTGGCGACGACCGCAGGGGTGTGGCACCCCGCCGTCATCTCGGCGGCCTTGCGCTCCTGCGCGGTGAGCGTGTCCGTCTGCGCGTACCGCAGGGGCAACGGGCGCA
The DNA here is from genome assembly GCF_042955185.1 of Streptomyces sp. NPDC012474. Classification (NCBI taxonomy): domain Bacteria; kingdom Bacillati; phylum Actinomycetota; class Actinomycetes; order Kitasatosporales; family Streptomycetaceae; genus Streptomyces; species Streptomyces sp. NPDC012474. The sequence goes on along the minus strand of NZ_JBIBEP010000012.1, from coordinate 44,221 downwards.
GTCCCGCCGCGGACAGTACCCGCCTGGCCCGGGCGGCGAGGCCCTCGGCACCGCAGTGCACCGCGCTTTCCAGGCCCTGGTAGAGCCGATCGGCGGCGTCGTGCAGCCGGCCGACGCGAGCCAGCGCGGCGCCGTGACCGACCAGGGCACGGGCCAGTTCGTACGCGGCGGGCGACCGCTGCAGATGGTCGACGGCCTGCGCGTGCAGATCGAGCCCCGCCTCACCTCCCGTCACCTCCGCCTCGGCGTGCAGCGCCTGGCCGATCGCGGATGCCGCGCCGAAGTCCCGGGCCCGCTTCACGGCGTCCTGCGCGTGGCGTACCGCCCGGTCGGGAGCACTGCGGGACAGAGCCCTGGCAAGTCCCAGCTGCCAGGGACACCACGCCGGGTTGCGCCAGTCCCGGCCCTCCAGCCACGCGCCCACGCCGGACAGCAGGGGGACGGCGTCCTCGGGCCGGCCCTCCGCCAGGAGCAGTTCGGCGCTGACGGTGCGCGGATCGGGGTAGATGACGGCGTTCGGGATGACGTCGCCGTAGTGGTACTTGTCGGCGAGCCGCCGGGCCGCCACGACGCGGCCGCGGGCCAGCAGGGTCTGGATCAGGATGCCGATGGCGAACCACTGGGCGGGCACCGCGCCTTCCACCCGGTCGGCGATGCCCAGACCCTCCCGCACCAGGTTCTCGGCCTCGGCCAGGCAGCCGCGGCGATACCGGATGTACCCGGAGAGCGTCTGGCCGAGGGCCAGATGGGAGCCGCGCCAGCCCTTCGACTCGCACTCGGCCATGCCCTTGGCGAACAGTTCCTCAGCACGCCGCGGCTGGTCGCAGTACATGAACACCAGCGCGACCGAGACGGGAACCTCGAAGCCCCGGTTCTCATGGATCCAGCTCAGTCCGCCGCGCAGGGCCTCCTCGGCGTACGTGAGGGCCTTCTGCCGGGGCTCGCCGCGCATCATGGCGTCCCAGGCGCGCAACCCGAGGATGTAGCGCTCCTCCAGACCGCGGCCGGCCAGCCGGTCGGCGAGCCGGGCCAGCGCCCGCGACCGGCCGGACGAGTCAGCCTCGTCGGTGCGGAACGCACTCCACACGAACTGGTCGGCCTGCATCCGCAGCCGGATCCGGGGGTGGGCGCCGGCCCGCCGCGCCTCGTCGGCGGCCACCGTCGCGGCCTCCGCCATCCGGTCGGTGTGGGCCAGCGCCTGGGTCAGCCGGTACACCATCGAGGCACGCAGCTCCGGGTCGATGCCCGGTTCCGCGAGCGCCTCCCGCAGATGCGCCACGGTGGCCGTGGGCTTGATGAGGAAGGTCGCGCAGGCCAGTTCGTGCAGCAGCGCGGCACGCTCCTCCGGCTGCGGCGGCTCCTGCAGGGCCCGGTTCAGCAGCCGCCGGGCCGCTTCCGGGGCGCCGGAGTGCAGGGCTTCACGGGCGGCCTCCCGCAGACAGGCGACAGCCTCGGTGCTGCCCTCGCAGGGCACCTCCAGCAGGTGCCGGGCCGCGGCTGCGCAGCCGAGCCCCGCCGCCCGCACGGCCTCCGCGGCCGAGTTGTGCATGCCCTCCCGCAGGCTCGGCCCGATGGACCGGTAGATCGTGGTGGCGATCAGCGGGTGGAGGAACTCCAGACTCCCGCCGGGCCCCTCGCCGTCGGCCAGGATGCGTGCGGCGCGCAGCTTCTCCGTGGCCTCGGCCGCCGCCGCGCTGCCGACCGCCGCGATACGTGCGGCCAGTTCCGGCGAGATGGCCTGCCCGAGGACGGCCGCGGCGTAGGCGAAGCGGACGGTGGTGGTGCCGAGCCCCTGCAGCCGCTCGACCAGGCCGGGTCCCTTCACCGCGGCGGCCAGGTCGCGCATCGCGGGCAGGTCCTCGCTGGTGCCCCTCAGATTGCGCTCGCCCAGCCGGATGGAGAGTTCGACCGCCTCGAACGGGCTTCCGCCGGTGGCCTCCCAGCATTCCTCGCAGAACGCGTCCTCGGCCTCCTCGCCCACCTCGTCGCGGACGATCCGTGCCACGGCCGTGGCACTGAGCGGCGCCAGGGTGAACGGACGGTTCCCCAGGTCGGCGGAGGGGGTGCTGAACGCGGCCGCCTCAAGGGGCAGTTCGGGCCGGAAGGCGGCGACGATCAGCAACGACAGGTCCACGGCGCGGGGCGCGAACGAGGCCAGCCAGGTCAGTGACTCGACGTCGGCCCAGTGCAGATCGTCCAGCAGCAGCACCACGGGCGACTTCATCACCGCGAGGCGCGTCATCACCCAGTCCAGACCGTCACGCACCCCGGTCGGGTCCGGAACATGGCCGCTCGGCGCGGCGACCAGGCCGAGCGCGGCGGCGACGATGTCGTACCACCCGCCCAGGAACGTACGGAGCTCCTGCTCGTCCATCGACGCCAGCGAGGGCTGGACGACCTGGCGCACCACGTGGAACGCCAGCTCCTGCTCCTTGTCACCGCCCCTGCCCGACAGCACGGTGAACCCCTGCGCCCGGGCGCGGGCCCGGGCCTCGGTCAGCAGAGCCGTCTTGCCCATCCCTCCGGGCCCGGTGAAGGCGACGAGCCCTCCGCGTGGCGCCTGGGGCACGCCGTCGACGGTGTCCCGCAGGGCGTTCAACGCCGAGTCGAGCGCCCGGAGCTCCTTGCGGCGCTCGAGCAACGGCCGTGATTCGGGCGTGGGTTGCCGCGGCTCGTTCGCCATGTGCCGTACCGCTTCCTGTCGTCGGCCATCGAGTGGCAGCGCGAGCGTACGCCTCCCGATGGCCACCGTTCCGGATTCTGGAACGAGCACGACGAAGAAGGGTGAATGACCTGCTAAAGCCGCGTGAAGTGCGGGTTCCGCGGGTACCGTGGCTCGAATGGGCACTCGCCCCGCCGCCTGGCGAAGCGCTCCCTCACCGCAGGGCCGGGGCCCCGGCGTCCGCGTAGCGCGGCACGGTGCGGGACCAGTAGTAGCAGCCGCGGATCCAGCCGGCCATCCCTTCCACGTAGCCGACGCCCGAAGGGCTCAACTCCGGTTCGATCTCTGCGTAGACCCTTTCGAACTCGCGGATCGTGTGGTTGATCTGCTGGATGGCCAGGGTGACGGCCACCGGCAGGGGGCACTGGTGGGCCCGCTGGTAGGCGAGGGCAAGGTTGATCACGCCGCCGGACCGCTGCTCCTTGACTGCGGAGAAGAGGTCGGGGATCCACACCGCCGCGTCGGCCGACAGCCGGCTCAGGTGCCGCATGAGCGGGTGATGGAGTTCCCCGGAGGTCAGCTCGCACGGCTGGGCGGCCTCGCACAGCGGGTAGAAGGGCTCGACTCCCGCGGTGAGGGACCGTATCGAGGTGCACAGCCCGGACCGCAGAGGGGAGGGATGGGTCTGGGCCACCGCCTCGTACAGCAGTCCGTGCACGTACTCACGGCTCTTCCAGGCCCAGCGCGCGGCCTGGGCCGGAGTGCACCGGTCCCGGACCTGCCGGTAGAGGTCGGACAGGGCCGCTCCCAGCGGAGTACCGGGCGGTGCGCCGTCCCGCAGGATCGCGATGCTCTCGCACAGCATGGGCAGCAACTGGCCCGGCCGGTGCCGGCCAACCTCCTCGGCACGGTCGTCGTAGACGAACTGGTAGGCGATCTGGCGGGCGACGAGCTCCAGAACGCCGGGATCCGCGTCGGGGCTGTTGTAGGACGCCAGCTCTGCCGGACGGGTATGGGAGATCATGGCCGGGACCCCGGGCTCCTCGCTCAGCCCGGTCGCGCGCAGCCACTGGTCGACACCTGCCGCGGCCGCCGCTTCGTGAGGACTGCGCCGGAACGGGAACGGCATGTAGAGGTGAGCGTCGATCAGCTCCCCCAAGGTGGTCGCGGGCATCACGTCCCGGGCGACGGCCGCCCTTTCCTCATGCGTGGTGGACACCGTTGTCACCGTCCCTCCGGGTCTTCTCCGGCCCGGACGCCGCCGTCGGGGAACCGGGCGCGAGGGCCACGGCGTGCGGCGCGGTGCCGCCCGGCGCGTCCGTACGCGCTGTGCAGATCATCGTCAGCGACCTCGGTCCCAGCGTCGCCCCGGGGCGCGGGGGCGCGACGCGCCCGGCCGGATGCCGTAGCCGCCAGCGACCGGCGACGGTCGCGAGGGCCACCGTCATCTCGGCCATGGAGAACAGGTCGCCGATGCACTTGCGGCTGCCCGCGGCGAACGGGATCAGCGCCCCGTGCGGACCGGCGGCGGTCTCGCCCGCCAGCCACCGCTCGGGCAGGAACCGGTCGGGCTCGGGGAACGACGCGGGGTCGTGGTGCAGGAGGTAGGGGCTGTAGAGGACCGTGGTCCCACGCGGCAGCGGCTGTCCGGCCAGCTCCGTCTCCCGGGTCGTGACCCGCGTGAAGAGCCAGCCGGGCGGGGAGTGGCGCAGCGTCTCGGTGAGGACGGACCGGGTGTAGACCAGGCGCGGCAGGTCGTCGACGTCCGGTAACCGGCCGGCGAGGACGATGTCGACCTCGGCGTGCAGCCGCCGCTCCACCTCCGGGTGCCGGGCCAGCAGGCTGAAGGCGGAGGCCAGGCACATCGAGGGGCTTTCGGAACCGGTGAGCAGGAGGGACACCAACTGGTCGTGCACCTCCCGTTCGCTGACCGGGATGCCGCCGTCCTCGGCCTCGGCGGCGGCCAGCAGGAGCCCCAGCAGGTCGTCGCGCGGGGTGCCCCGGCGGCGCTCTGCGACGGCATCGTCGATGAGTACGCGCACTCGCTCCACCGCACGCCGGTAGCGGCGGTTCGCGGGCGTGGGAAGACGGAACAGGGCGTCGACCGGGACCACCGTGCGCACGAACAGGCCGCGGACGATGGCGGCGAGGCAGTGCCGCACCTCGTCGGCCGCGGCGGGGGAGAGCGAGTCGGACAGCAGGAGCCGGCTGATCAGACGGGTCGTCAGGCCCAGCGTGGCCGCGCTGACATCGATGCGCTGCCCACTGCGCCAGTCACGGCAGAGCGACTCGGCCTCCTCGGCCATCGCGTCCGTCTGCGCGGCGACGCCGGCGGGGCGGAAGGTGGGCTGCAGCAGTCGGCGCTGGCGCCGGTGCTGCGCATGGGGGCAGGTCACGACGCCGTCGCCCATCAGCGCCCGCAGCCTCTCGTACTGCGGACCGCCCTTGTCGAACGTGCGGGTGTCCCGGAGCATCCGGTGCACCAGTTCCGGGTGACACACCATCCAGGCTCGCTGAGGGCCCAGGCGTATCTCCACGAGATCGCCCTGCGCGGGAAGAGAATTCAGAAATTCCAGCGGCCGACGGAACAAGGCGATACCGTGGCCGATGGATGGGAATATGCCTGGAGCAGTACCAACCGTCCATGCCTGTTCCGGTTCAGGAACGCAGCCGTTCATCGAATACCACCTGCTTCAGTCGACCAGGGAAAACGGTGACGTTTCACCGACGTGGCGCTTGCACCATGTCCTGCCCAGTCCAAGCCTCCCGCCGACTTGGCGAACCCTTTCTCCGAGGGGGCGCACAGGTGCACAGGGAAGGCGCTGGGGGAATCACTTCCGATGCACGCCCCGAACGGATGGTCTTCTTCCGTCACTCGGGTTTCCGAGGCCTTCCAACGTCTTTTCCGTGTATCCGAATCCGGAGAAGAACGCCGTTGGTTGGAGGGGCGTCCCGTCCGACGAGCGGACGGGACGCCTCTCCCGGCCCCCGCGGTCAGGTGCGGCGGTAACTCTCGGGCGGCGCCAGGTACCCGCCCGCCGACCCGGCCGTCTCGATCACGATCTGGTCGACCGCCATCCCCGGATCCACCATGAACACCCGCAGCACATGCTCACCGGGCGCGGACACCGTCACGCGGGCCGTCAGCTTCTCGACGCCCTCCTCCACGTTGCGGGCCCACGCGTCGCCCCGGTTGCCGGTGGCGACCGCCTGGCCGGACAGGACCGTCGGCGACTGGTCGTCGAGGCCGACCGCGAGGCGCCGCTTGCCGCGCTCGTCCAGGGAGGGCAACCGGAACACCGTCACCGGGAAGGTGCCGGCCGTGGTGAAACGGACCCGGTACCGCAGCTCCGGTGAGCGGGCGGCGAGGTCCTCGGTGACCGGCTGTGCCGTCGTCGGTACCGCCTCGACGGCGGCCGTACGGCGGCCCAGTCCGCGGACGATCCGCCACCGCGCCCCACCACGCGGCACCTCGCGGTCGAAGTGCGCGGCGTCGATCGACACATAGCCGTGGGCCTCGACGAAGCCGCGGGCCCGCCGGCGCGCCCGCTCCCCGTCGTCGGCCACGAGCAGCGGCACCTCGATGCTCCGGCCGGCACCGGTGAAGGTCAGCGTCGGGCGGTGGGTGCCCTGCGGCACCCGCGGCCAGTCGATCTCGGCCCACACCCGGACCTGGTCGGTGAGTTCCCCTCCCGCCGAGCTCAGCCGGATCCATGGGGCGCTCGGCTCGACCCGCCACTCCAGCGGGAGGAAACCGGTGTTGAACACGTCAACGAAGCGGCGGTCCCGGGTGTAGGAGGAGAACGACAGCGGGCGTCCGGCGCCCGTCTCGTTGCCCTCGGCGGCCAGGCCCAGGCCCGACGTCTCCTGCCGGGGGATCCTGGTCACGGCCGGGCGGCCCGGCGCCTTCGGGATCTCGGAGGGGTAGGGGTTGACGATCCCGTCCCATTTCCCGCCCGCGATCACGGTGTTGTAGCGACGGGTGATCGCCTGCTCCTCGGCGTGAGCCGCCTCGGCGAGGTCCGCGAAGCGGTTGGTGCCCGCGCCGCGGCCCTGCCGGACGGCGAGCGCGTTGCGGTCCGCCCAGTAGTACTTCAGGTTCATCAAGTACGCCCCGTGAACGGGGTATTCGACCAGCTGGAAGTAGGCGTCCCGGTAGGCCTCGGGCAGCTTCGCGCCCAGCCGCCGCGCACGGTCCAGCAACTGCTCGTAGTCCGTCATGCGCCGGCCCGCCTCGTCGCCGTGGTGCACCGTCGAGAAGACCGCCTTGTCGATGAACTCCGGGCGCCGCTGCGCCGCCAGGCGGTAGTACTCGGTGCGGATCGCGGCGATCTCCGAGCCGTACCTCCGGCCGAACTGGCGCCCGGCCCACTCCACGAGGAAGTCCTCGACGTCGCCGGGGCCCCAGCGGTCCACGTCCCACGCCATGTCCAGGCAGAAGGACAGACCCGTCTCGATCGACTTGAGGTCACCCACGTTGAAGATCCACATGCGGTCCACCTGGTGCTCGTGGACCCGGCGCAGCTCCTGCCACACCTTGCTCAACTGGGTGGTGTCCAGCCACAGATAGCTCCGGGGGCGTCCCCAGTAGGAGAGGTGGTAGTAGATGCCGTTGCCGCCGGGGCGGCGGCGCTCGGACTCGTCCGGGAGCTGGCGCATGTTGCCGTGGTTGTCGTCCGGCCAGATCAGCGTCACGTCGTCGGGAACCTCGACGCCCGCGTTGTACAGCTCCAGGACCTCCTTGTACGGGATGAAGATCTGCGGCTCGGCCGCCGGGCCGACCTCCTCGGCCAGGATGCGGCGCTGGTCGGCGATGATGTCGTTCATCACCACGACCTTCTCCGGGATGGTGGTGGCGTGCCTGGTCTCCAGCGCGGAGTCGTGCAGACCACGCATGCCGATCGTCCAGCTGCTCTCGTAGGCGGCGTTCTGGCGGGCCCGGGCCCGCCAGTAGTCGGAGATGACGGCCGGGTTCACCGTGTAGTCGTAGAGCGGCAGTGTGCCGTCGGGGTTACGGTGCTCCTCGGCCCACGGCTGCCACTCGTGGACGCCGTTGCGCAGCATGGCCTCGGGGTGGCTGGAGCCCACCACGATGCCGTAGCGGTCGGCCAGTTCGGGGTTCTCGCGGTGCTTGTTGAAGAAGTCGGAGTAGGGGTGCATCGCGGGCCAGAGGTAGTTGGCCTTGAGGCGGAGCAGCAGCTCGAAGACCCGCTCGTAGGTTCTGGGGCCGATGTGCTTGTCCGGCTCCTGGGTGCGGTGGGACCAGGTGGTGAGGTTCTGCTCGTCGTTGATGAAGACGCCCCGGTAACGGACGGCGGGTTCCCGGCGGACGAGGGGGCCCGCCGGGACCGTCACCGTTTCGCGGCGGACCACGGGGACGTCGGCCCACCAGTACCAGGGCGAGACGCCGATGCGTTCCGAGGTGTCGTAGACGCCGTAGACCGTGCCGCGGCGGTCGCTTCCGGCGATGACCAGGGCGCGCCCCACACCGGGCAGTGGGCGGTCCACGACCTGGGTGACGGACGCCTCCCAGCGGCCCTTCACCCTTGAGACGTCCAGGCGTCGCTGTCCGATGAGCCGGTCGATCACCGGGCTCGCGCCGATCGTGCCCACCAGGACCAGGAGTTCGGCGCGCGGCGGCACGGTGTGCAGCAGCCTCGGTCGCACTCCGCCGACGCGCTCCACATCGGCCTGGAGGTCACCGGCCGCGCGGATGACGGCAGGGTCGTCCGCCGCGTCCACGTACACGTCCACGGCGGTGCCGTCCCGGAGCAGGGGGAAGTCGGGGCGGCGGACCGAGGGGGCGGCCGCGGCGGCGGTCACGGGAAGCAGGGGAGCGGCGCCGGCGGCTGCCATCCCCCGTAAGAAGGACTTGCGGGTCACGAAGGGGAACGACGGTCTCTGCGGCACTGGACACTGCCTTTCCGCGCCGGCTCCGCGGCGGTTCCTCGTACGGGCCGTCGGCGGGGCTGCGCGCACTGGGGATTGGCATGGGCAGGCTAGAAAGCGCTTACCGATGCACCCTAGGCGAGGCTGTGCGAGGGCGTCCAGACGGGGGCGGTGGGTCCATTGGTGCACTGCGGCCGCCACGGGAGTCGCCGCCGACGACGCGCCGCGCGGCGGCACTTGACGGGACGGACCCTGTCGCGCAGCCCGGCGGTGATCGGTAGGCGGCTCCTGCCTCGCCCCCCATGGGGCGGAACTTGCCTGGACGACGTCCGGGCCCGGGCAGCCTCCCTCGCGATCCGGCCGGACGCCTTGGCCGCCGAGTTCCGGGACCGGGTCGAGGCGAACAAGCTGGTGCAGCGCGCTCTGTACGCCCGCTGGGACGCGCACCCGGGCGAGGGCCCCACCGAGCGCCCTGACCTGGCCGGGGAAGTCCGGCCGGCCCTGGACAGCGTCACCACCGGGCTGCCGGCCGCGCTGCGGGACACGGAGCGCATCCGGACCTTGCCGACGTGCGGCCCGCGCCTGGCCGCCGCAGTCGGCTGGTGCCGCGTACACCCACCGGCTCGACGCCCTGCATTGGGAGGGGCTGGGCCGGGCACTGCCGTCGGTGTGCGCCGCCCCCTGACAAGCCCCCGTCGTTCAGGAAGAACCGCCGGCCTCGACGAGACGGGCCAGGTTCGCCAGCGCCATGCGCGTGCCCGTCTCGTTGTCGGCGGCGGGCACCGCGTCGGGGATGCCCTCGTGGACCATGAGGACGTCGGTGCCGCCGCCCCGCGCGTCGGTCAGCGTGGTCGTCAGCGTCATGGCGCCGCGCAACGCGGGATCGGAGGCCTCGAACTCCAGCACCTCGACCACCTGCTCGTCCGGCACCAGCCGCGCGAAGTGACCATGGTAGGTGTCGGTGTGCGCGGCCGACTTCCCCGAGGCGTCCGGAGCCTCATAGGTGAGCGAGACACGGAAACCGCCGCCCTCGCGGGCGTCGAACTCGTGCACCTCGCCGCTCATCCCGTCCGGTACCCGCCAGCGCGCGATCGCCTGGGCACTCACCAGCGCCCGGTACACGGCGGCACGGGGAGCGTCGACATGGCCGGAGACCCGGGACGTGTACATGGCCCCACCCTAGGGCCTGTACTCCGCCCCGTTCGGCAAGGGCGGTTCCGAGTCCAGGCGGCGCAGTTCCTCGTCGGTGAGGAGGCGGGAGCGCAGCAGGAAGCGGACGCCCTCCGGAGCCTCCAGCGAGAACCCGCTGCCCCGGCCGGGCACGACATCGACGGTCAGATGGGTGTGCGACCAGTACGTGAACTGGTCCGCGCTCATCCAGAACGGGGTGTCCCCGGCCACGTGCCCCAGCAGGACGTCCGAGGCGCCGACCCGGAACTCACCGCGCGGGTAGCACATCGGAGCGCTGCCGTCGCAACAGCCGCCGGACTGGTGGAACATCACCGGCCCGTGCGTCCCGGTCAGCCGCCGCAGCAGTTCCTCCGCGGCGGGGGCCAGTTCGACGCGCCCAGTGCGTACGGTCATGTGTTCCTCCTGGCGGTGACGGCGGGGTCGGGAACCGGTCCGTATCGCGAGTCGTCCAGTATCCGCCCGAGGACGGGCGGGGGCCACAGGGCGGGAGGGGCAGTGTCCGCTCGCGCGGGCGCCGGCCGGAACCGGAGTGCCGCCCGACCCTCACGTGGACGAGGCCGCGGTACGGCCGCCGACCGGGACGTGCAGGGGCCCGAGACGGCCCCCGCACTCCCGAGCCGAGCCGTTGCTTCGCCGCGACGGGCATTTCCCCTGCCGCTCCGCCCCGCTGAGGCCACGCCGGCTACAGCAGGTCGCGGGGGACCTTCTCGTTCCAGGTGCGGGAGAAGACCCGGCGGTCGGCCTCGTAGGCGTCGAGGGTCGCGTCGACGAAGAAGTCCGTCTCGTCGCACGTGAGCCGGGTGCTGGTGACCACCCGCGCGTCCCAGTCGTCCCGTTGGAACCGCATGGTCCACGTGGTCTCGCCGCCGACCGAGGTGAAGTCGTCTGCGACCGCCGTGTAGCGCTCGTGGGCGCGGCGGCCGGCCTCCAGGCCGATGTCCTCGAAGCGGACCGTGCCCCGGTCCTTGACGATGTCCAGCTCGGAGTGGTAGCCGATCAGGTCCCGCTTGACCTCCCAGCGCTCCTCCGGGGGCGTCACCTGGGTCATGGCGAGCGGGGCGGTGCCCTCGGGTTCTCCGAAGGGGGACGACGGCACCTCGTCGGGCTCGTCCACGGGCCGCACCGGCAGGGTGAGCGTGCTGGAGTGCTCGTGGACGCCGAGCCGGGCCGGCTTGGGCGCCGGCCAGGCCAGCGGCCAGTACGACGTCGACAGGGACAGCCGGATGCGGTGGCCCGGCGGGAACGCCTGCGCCACGCCGTTCAGCGGGATGGTGGCCCGGTAGCGCCGGCCCGGCTCCAACGGCTCGGGCGACTCCGTGCTGTCACGGCGGGTCAGGTTCAGAATGCCGTAGGAGACGCGGGTCGCGGCGCCGTCGGGGCTCACGTCGGACAGCCGCGCGGCCACCAGGGCGACCGGCTCGCTGACCGTCAGGTCGAGCTCCACGCTCGGTGAGCCGAGGATCTCCACCGGCTCGGTCAGCGGCTCGCTGTCGAAGACGAGCGAGCCGCCGTCCTCCTCCCGCTGGTCGTAGGGCAGGTCCGGGGGAGCGTTGTAGGAGGCCCACTTGCCCGCGAACTGGCCGACCGACAGCGGCGAGCGCACCGTCATCGCCTCACCGCCCTCGGAGGGCGCCGCCGAGGCGTCCTGCGCGGGCCCGATCGTGTGCCGGCTGAGCGGGTGCGTGAGGGGCCGGATGTGCGGCGACGGCCAGTCCGGCTCGCCGACCCAGCGACCCGGCCGCTCCTCGTAGGACGTGGAGGGCGGCACGCTGTCCTGCATCCACGCCAGCAGCATGGGGCCTTCCATGACGCCGTTGTCGACGCCCTTGAGCCAGTGGTCCCACCACCGCACGAGTTCCTGGAGGTAGCCGATCGCCGGGCCGGGCTCCCCGAGGTGGGGGAACTTGTGCGACCAGGGTCCGATCAGCCCCTTGCGGGGCACGTCCAGGTTCCCGAGCAGCCGGGTCACGGCGTTGGAGTAGCCGTCCGCCCAGCCGCTGGAGGCCAGGACCGGGCAGCGCACGCTCGTGTAGTCCTCGCACACCGAGGCGTGCCGCCAGTAGTCGTCGCGCCGCTGGTGACGCAGCCACTCCAGCACCCAGGGCTCGGTGTTCTCCAGCCGCTCGTGCCACATCCCGCGCCAGCGGTCGCCGACCACGGCCGGGTCGGGCGGGCAGGTGCCGTAGGCGAACATGGTGCCCGCCTCGGCCAGGTTGTCCGACAGCAGGGCGCCGCCCATGTAGTGCATGTCGTCGGCGTGCCGGTCGTCGGTGAACGAGGCGATGGCGATGGCCTTCAGACCCGGCGGCTGCCGGGCCGCCACCTGGAGCGCCGCGAACGCGCCCCAGGAGATGCCCATCATGCCCGTGCCGCCGTCGCACCAGGGCTGTTCGGCCAGCCAGGCCAGGATCTCCTCGGCGTCCGCCTGCTCCCGTTCCAGGTACTCGTCGCGCAGCACGCCCTCCGAGTCGCCGGTGCCGCGCAGGTCGACGCGGACACACGCGTAGCCGTGCCCGGCGAGGTACGGGTGGTGGATCGAGTCCCGTACGGCCGTCAGATCGCGCTTGCGGTACGGGATGTACTCCAGCACCGCCGGCACCGGCTCCTGGTCCGAGGAGGTGGGGCGCCAGATGTGCGCGGAGAGCCGGATCCCGTCGGACATCGGGATCGTGACGTGCTCCTCCTCCTTCGTCTCGTACGGCAGGTTGGTCACATAACGCATGGAACCGTGCTCCTCACTGGTGCGCGGCGTCGGCCTCGGCCGGGGCGTCCTCGAAGGCCAGGCCCAGGGCGGCCACGCAGTGGTCGAACTTCTCCCGCAGCTCCGCCTCGTCCGCGCCGCCGGTGTAGATGTGCGCCAGCTCGTAGCTGTAGCTGTCCTGTCCCGGGAGCTCGGAGAGCCTGTCGCCCCGCTCGGGGATCACCTCGATGCGGACGCCCGGGGTCTCCCGCTCGATGCGCGCGATCTCCTCGGGGCCCGGCACCCGGCTCACCACACCGTCGGTGAACCAGCGGTGGTACCACTTCGCCGCCATCGCGTACGGGCCCTCGCGGTGCGGCATGTGCGGGTCCTCGCCGAGGGCGAGGCTGATCATGCAGTGGTGGTTGGGTACGCCGTCGACGTACTGGAACAGCTCCGCGTGCGACTGGGAGTGCCGCGGGTTGATCTCCAGCAGGTTGATCTCCTGGGTCCGCGGGTCGTAGAAGTACTCGATGCTGAAGGTGGCCGAGTCCATCCCGATCTGCCGCATCACGCGCTCGCTGACGTCGTGGAGCCGGGCGATCACCGGCGGCGGCAGCGTCGAGGGGTACTGGTGGCGCAGGAAGCAGGGGGAGTCCGGGTACTGGATGGAGTCCAGGACCCCGTAGACCGTCACCTCTCCCTGGTGCACATAGCCCTCGACGGCGACCTGGACGCCGGACATCGCCTCCTCGGCGAGGCACACCCGGCCGCCGACGCCGTCCATCTCCGGGGGCAGGTCGATGCGCTCCAGGATGTGCTCGAAGGGGCGGCCGATCCGGGAGATGCCCTCGCGGATCTCGGAGACGGCCTTGCCGAACTCCTCTTCGTCATCAACTCCGAAGGCGAGTTCCGAGGAGTACGAGAGGGCGGGCTTGAGCCACATCGGGAAGGTCACCCCCTTCGGGGGACGTGGCGGCTCGGCGGACAGGTCGACCTGGCCGAAACGCGGATGCCGGTCGGTGGCCTTCTGCTGCTCCAGCCGGCTCCAGTACTTGTGCTCGCACTTGACCACCGACTCCAGGCTGGTGCTGCGGGTGCCGTAGCGTTCGCTCAGCATCGGGACGAGGGTGCTGACCGGGAAGTCCCAGTAGCCGACGATCGCGTCGATGCTGCCGTCGAACGCGTCGAGCACGCCCTGGGCCTTGTCGAGCAGCGTGGGCAGGTGCACCTCGCCCAACTGGAGCTCCTCGATCGTCAGCAGCTGGTGAAATCGCAGCCGTTCGGCTCCCGGGACCTGTTGAAGCGTGGGCAGATTCGCCTCGTCGAGTCCGATCACGAAGACGTTCTTCACCGTCTCGTCAGACACGGCTCTCCTTCCGACGGCGTACGGCCCGAAGGCCGACTTGCAAGATCGTTGGAGTACCCGTCGTGCCTGCCGGCATTCCGGTCCGGGCATCGCGCCCGTTCCGGGCGCCGCGCCGCCGCGCGTCCACGGCGCCGGGGACATGCCCGCCGCCGTTCTGGGAACGCGGGCCGGGCAAGGACGGCGCGGCCGGTGAAGCGGGCCGCGCCGTGGACGACACCGGCGAAGGGAAAGTCGTGCAGCCCGAGCAGGAAAGGCCCGCACCCCAGGTCGTGTCCGAGCCGGACCCGCCCTACGACTCCGACAAGCAGCAGCGGCCCGGCCTTGAGGCCGAGATGCGCACCAAGCCGCGCTACCGGGCGAGCCGTTACCGGGCTAGCGGGAAGCTGGAGGGGAAGACCGCGCTGATCACCGGCGGCGACTCCGGCATAGGACGGGCCGTGGCGCTGCTGTACGCACGCGAGGGCGCCGACGTCGCCGTCGTCCATCTGCCCGAGGAGCAGGTGGACGCGGAGCGGGTGCGCGCCGAGGTGGAGGAGCAGGGCAGGCGCTGTCTGCTGCTGCCCGGCGACCTCACCGACCCGGAGTTCTGCCGTGCGGCCGTCGAACGGACGGCGGCGGAACTCGGCGGGCTGAACATCCTCGTGAGCAACGCCGCCTACCTCAACAGCAAACTGGAACTGGAGCAGTTGACCGCGGAGGACTTCGACCTGACGTTCAAGACGAACGTCTACGCGTACTTCCACCTGCTCATGGCGGCCCTGCCCCATCTGCAGCCCGGCGACGCGGTCATCGCCACCGCCACCGAGGAGGCCCTCAAGGGCAGCACGACGATGATCGACTACGCGGCGTCCAAGGCCGCGCTGATCACCCTGACCAAGTCCGTCGCCGTTCACCTGGCCAAGCGGGGCGTGCGCGCCAACGTGGTCGCGCCGGGCCCCACGTGGACACCCCTCAACGAGGCCGATCCGCACATGCCGCCGGAAGGACTCGCCCACATCGGCAGCGAGGCCCCGCTGGAACGCGCGGCCCAGCCCGAGGAGATCGCGCCCACGTACGTCTACCTCGCCTCCGACGCCGACTCCAGCTACACCGTCGGCGAGGTCATCGCGGTGACCGGCGGCATCGTCGACACGCGGTAGCCGGGCTCACTTCCCGGCGTTCCCGGCGGGCAGGGGCTGTTCGGCCCAGATGGTCTTGCCCGTGGCCGTCTGGCGGCTGCCCCACCGCTCGGCGAGCTGGGCGACGAGCAGCAGTCCCCGCCCGCCCTCGTCGAAGACCCGGGCCCGGCGCAGGTGCGGCGCGGTGTTGCTGCCGTCGGACACCTCGCAGATGAGGGTCGAGTCGCGGATCAGCCTCAGCTCGATGGGGGCGCCGCCGTACCGCAGCGCGTTGGTGACCAGCTCGCTGACGATCAGCTCGGTCGCGAACTCCGCCTCCGCCAGACGCCATTCGGCCAGCTGCGCGCCCGCCATCCTGCGGGCCCGAGCCACGGCCGAGGGTTCCGGCGGCAGCTGCCAGGTGCGGACCTTCGCGGCGTCGAGTACGGCCGTCCGCGCCAGCATCAGCACGATGTCGTCCTCGGGCCGGCCGGTCAGCACCGTGCGGAGCACCCGGTCGCAGGTCTCGTCGAGCGTGCCCTGGGGGCTGCTCAGCGCCCGGCGCAGCAGGCCGATCCCGACCTCGATGTCGTGGTCGGGCGCCTCGATCAGGCCATTGGTGTAGAGGGCGAGCAGGCTGTTCTCCTCCAGTTGCACCTCGAAGGCCTCGAACGGCAGACCGCCCAGACCCAGCGGCGGCCCGGCCGGCAGATCCAGGAAGCTCACGCCGCCCCCGGGGGTGACCAGGGCGGGCGCCGGATGCCCGGCGCGAGCCATGGTGCAGCGCCGGGTCACCGGGTCGTACACCGCGTACAGGCAGGTGGCGCCGACCTGCCCCGACGCCTCCTGCTCGCCGCGCACCTCCGGGCCCTCCTCACGGTCCAGCCGGATGACGAGGTCGTCCAGCTGGGTGAGCAGCTCGTCGGGTGCGAGATCGACGTCCGCGAGCGTCCGTACGGCCGTCCGCAGCCGGCCCATCGTGGCCGACGCCTGGATGCCGTGGCCCACCACGTCGCCCACCACCAGCGCCACCCGGGCGCCGGACAGCGGGATCACGTCGAACCAGTCGCCCCCGATGTCCGCGCCGGCCCCGGTCGGCAGATAGCGGTAGGCGATGTCCATAGCGGCCAGCTCCGGAGGCCGCTCGGGAAGCAGGCTGCGCTGGAGCGCCAGCGCCGTGCGGCGTTCCCGGGTGTACCGGCGGGCGTTGTCCACGCTCACCGCCGCCCGGGCGACGATCTCCTCCGCGA
Source organism: Streptomyces sp. NPDC012474 (assembly GCF_042955185.1). Classification (NCBI taxonomy): domain Bacteria; kingdom Bacillati; phylum Actinomycetota; class Actinomycetes; order Kitasatosporales; family Streptomycetaceae; genus Streptomyces; species Streptomyces sp. NPDC012474. The sequence continues at coordinate 28,083 of NZ_JBIBEP010000012.1, read as the reverse complement.
GCAGCAGGTCGTCCTCGCTGAACCACTCGGGCGTGCGGTGCCGGAGGAAGTGCACCAGGCCCAGCGTCACACCCCGGGCGCGCAGCGGCACCATCATCACCGAGTGGATCAGGTGCCGGGACACGGTCTCGGCGCGGGCGGGGGATGACCGGAGCCATTCCCGCAGTTCCGGGTCCCCGGGCCGGTGCCGGACGCCCCGGCCGGCGTTCAGGGTCCGCATCGGCAGCGTCCCCACCGGGTAGCGGATCGTCCCGCCCGAGGCGACCACCGACTCCGGGCAGCCCTGGAGCACCGACAGCTGCGCGGTGCGCCGCACGGTGACGGGCGTGTCCGGCGGCAGCGGCCCCGGCTCGTCGCCCAGGGCGACGGACTCCAGCAGATCCACGGTGACGAAGTCGGCGAACCCCCCGGTCACGGCCACCTCGGCCATCTCCTCGGCCGTCCGGGTCACGTCCAGGGTGCTGCCGATCCGCAGACTGGCCTCGTTGAGCACCGCGAGGCGGCGGCGGGCCCAGTACTGCTCCGTGGTGTCGAACACGGTCGCCGATATGCCGTGGACCGCACCGGTCTCGTCCTTCAGCGGCGACACGAACATGGACCAGGCGTGCGGCCGGGTCTGGCCCGGGGCCTTGCCGTGCTCCTCATGGAAGATCATCTCGCCGGTGCGCAGGACCTCGCGCTGGAGGCGGTCGTACTCGTCGAAGGGCGGGTTCGGCTCGATCTCCCACAGGGTCAGGCCCTTCATGTCCTCCTCGGACCTGCCCATGACCTCGGTCATGATGTCGTTGGCTGCCACCAGCCGGGCATCGAGGTCGTAGACCGCCACCGGCACGGGGAGCTGGGCGAGCGTGAGGTCCCACAGCGGCAGGGTTCCCTGCTCGGCCGGGGCCGCCGTGTACGCCGGCACGGTGCCGGTCACGAGCCACAGCCGTCCGCCCTCGGCGTCCGCCAGCGGGGTCCCCTGCAGCCGGACGACGACGCGGTCGCCGTCCCGGTGCCGGAGCGCCACCTCGCCGGCCCAGCGCCGGCCTTCGGCCGCGTGCCGCCGCGTGGACTCCGGGAGCCGGGCGGCGAGCAGGTCGGTGGCGGGCTTGCCCAGGAGTTCGGCGGGTTCGTAGCCGAGCAGACGGCGAGCGCCGTCGCTCCACACCATGATCGCCGCGTCGGCGTCGACGACGACCACCAGGTCCTCCGGTACGCGTCCCTCCACGGTGCCTCCGGCTGTGCCGCCCCTGCTGTTCACGATTCTCTGCACCGATTGTCCCGCTACCGACTTGCTGAGGCTCGTCTGCCGAGACGCGCTGCGGTGACCAGCGCGAACGCCAGGACCGTGCGGATCCCGTGCTCGACCCCGGCGGGAGAGCCGTCAGCCGGCCAGGCGTTCCGCCAGCAGGAACCCGCCGATGACGATCATCATCGCGCCGGAGACACGGGTCACCGCCCGGGCCGCGGCGGGCCTGGTCCTCAGAACCGTGCGGGCCAGGACTCCGACGGTGAGGTAGACCACGGCGCAGGCGGTCATGTGCAGCGAGCCGAGCAGGCCGGTCTGGCCGGCGACCGGCCACGCCCCCGCGGGATCGATGAACTGCGGGAACAGGGAGAAGTAGAGCAGCAGCGCCTTGGGGTTCAGCCCGCTGATGCCGATTCCCCTGAGCATGACCCGCAGCCTGGAGGTGCCTTCGGGGCCCACGTCCTCCCCGGCGGCCGGCAAGACGGCCGGCTGTCGGAGCACGCCCCAGCCGAGCCACACCAGGTAGCCGGCCCCCGCCATGGTCAGCACGGTGAGCAGCGTCGCCGAGCTCGCCACGATCACCACCAGGCCCGCCACGGCGAGCAGGGTGTAGCCCGCGTATCCGGCGATCAGCCCGGCGACCGCCGGCACGACCGACCGGTCCCGAAGGCCTGCCGTGATCGCGTAGGCCCAGTCCGCGCCGGGGGTGAAAACCAGCAGCAGATCCACTGCCAGGAAGGCCGCCAGCGTGGTCGTGTCCATCGATCGTTCCCTCTCACATGCGGTGGTGCGAGAGGAAGGTTAGGTCGGATCGATGCGAAGGTGTTCCCGAATTTCCTCCTTGATCGCGTCTTCTGAGGCAGAATCTTCTCCATGGATGCCCTGGACCGGAAAATTCTCACCGAGCTGCAGCTGGACGGCCGTCTCACGGTCACCGAGCTGGCCGCGCGGGTGAAGCTGAGCGTCTCGCCCTGCCACCGCAGGCTGCGCGACCTCGAACGGGAGGGTGCGATCCGGGGGTATCGCGCGGTGGTGGACCCCTCCGCCGTGGGCCTCGACTTCGAGGCGCTGGTCTTCGTCACCATGCGCCTGGAGGACGCCGACACGGTCTCCGCGTTCGAAGAGGCGGTGGCCGCCGTCCCGCACGTGCTCCAGGCCCAGCGGCTGTTCGGTGACCCCGACTACCTCCTGCGCGTCGCCGCCACCGACCTGACCGCCTTCCAGCAGCTCTACGACCAGCGGCTCGCCCGGCTCCCCGGCGTCCAGCGCCTCAACTCCACCCTCGTCATGAAGCACGTCGTGGACGACCGCCCGCTGCCCGAGTGAGCGGCCCCGCGCAGGCGGCGGGGCCTCAGCCGCCGAGCCCTTCGGTGAACCCCGGCGGCGGCGTGCGTCGGCGGTCGAGCCGTCTTGCGGACGGGGCGGGCGTGGTGCGTCGGCGGTCGAGCCGTCTTGCGGACCGCGCGGGCGGCGCGCCTCAGCCTCCGAGCCCCCCGGCGAACGGCATCGACCGCCACTGCTCGACGGCCGGCTTGAGCGCGTCCACCAGCAGGGGCAGCTGCGGCGCGAGCGCGAGGCAGGCCACCGCGCGGGACATGCCCACCGCGTTGACGACCCGCAGCACGTCCTTGTCCAGCCGGCGCAGACCCAACCGCCCGGCCGCCGCGTCGTAAGCGGCCTCGCACTCAGGGCCGAGGGCCGCCAGGTCCCACTCGACCGGTCCGAGCGTGGTCAGTTCGAAGTCGGAGTACAGGGGGCCGTCCGGGCCGGCGACGATGTTGGCCGCCGGGGCGTCCCCGTGGACCGGCTGCACCCCGATGCCGGGGAACACCGCCTCGAACCCCGCCCGTGAGGCGACGACCGGCTCCAGGACATCCCACTCGCGCCGCGCCCGGTCGAGATCGGAGGGCTCCAGGAGATCGGGGCGCGCTTCGAGCACGGCAAGCCCATCGGTGACGAACCGGGGTTCCGCCGCCGAGAGGAACGGCAGCTCACCCGGGTAGGAGCGCAGCGCGACGTGCAGGTCGGCGACCAGGCCCGCCTGGCGCACGAAGTCGGGCTCGGCGCTCTGGTCCAGCTCGACGAACTGCCAGAACGTCATCGAGAACCCGTCCCGCAGCACGGGCTCCCGCGGCACGAGCGGACTCGGCGGGATCACCGGGTGCCCCTGATCCGCGAGCCATCCCGCCACGGCCAGCTCCTGCCGCTGCCGGGCGGCCTGGGAGCCGGCGTCGGCGTACGACGGCAGGACGGTCGGCACCCTGACCACAACGGGTGACGGAGCCAGGTGCACCACGACGGAGAACACGTCGTAGATGACCCGCGCGTCGGCCACGTCGAGCCCCAGATCACGCCCCGCGGCGACGGCCGCCGCGAGGGCACGGGAGGTGCGGGCGGACATCTGATCAGGTGTCATGAACCCTTCCATGCGGAGAGCGTACTGCCCTGCCGACTCGAAATGGCCGCCGCGGACGACTGCCTGCTGAACGGCAGATCTTCCATGGACGGGGACGCCTGCTCCTGACTGACGACGAGGGATAGACTCCTGCGCCGGAGGGGATCACGGGGTGAGTGAAAGGGACTTGGCGGCGGCCGCAGCTCCCGGTCGTCGGCTGCGCCGAGCGTTGCCGCACAGCAGGCGCGGCCGATTGTCGCTGATATCCGCGTTGGTGCTCGTGCTTGCGGGCACCGGGCTCGGCACGTGGGCGGCGGACACCTGGCCGTGGCCGAAGGACCGCTACTGCTGGGGGGCGTGGCAGGAAGACAGCGGCCCGGGCTTCCTCGGCGACGAGGCCCTCGACGACGACGGGTCACGCACCGGCAAGCAGACGGCGCCCACCCGCGAGCACCCGACCGGCAGGTGCGACGTCACCATCACCGGCGAGCACAAGAGCAGTTACGACGGCGACAAGGTCTCCACCGACCAGCAGGTGTCCGTGGAGTACGGCCCGGTCCCCAAGGCCGCGGAAGCCCGGCTCGCGATGGTCCATGACGATTTCCTGGGCGGCGACATGGTCCCGCTCCCGGACGGTCTGCCGGGTACGGTGAACGGGCGCGGTGGCTTGCTGGTGCTTCCCGAGTCCTGCGACACACAGGACGGCCGACCGACCGTCGTCACGATGCACGCGTCCGGCACGTACACCAGCGGCCCCTCGTACATCCGGAACGACCCGGCCGATCTGGGCGGCGCCCGTCAGGCGGCGGAGCTGCTCGTCGCGGCGGCCAACCGCGGCATGGAGACGGCCGGTTGCGCGCCGGACGAGCCCATGAGGGTCAGCTCACCCGTCTACGACCTGCCGGGCGGCCGGGAGCGCGTCTTCAGCACCTCTGACGACGTCTGCGGCATCCGCGGCCTGCATCTCGGCACGGAGGACATCGAGTACCAGACCGGCGTCGTCACCCGCGACCTGCAGACGTGCAGCGTCCGTAACGACCGCGACGGTCTGCCGTATCTGCAGCTGGCGATGGTCGCGCGGCCCCGGCTGGCCGCGGTGTTCGACGGCATCGCGGGCGAACGCCCCGCGGCCCGCGGCTGGCGCGGCACGGGCACCACCGGCGAGAAGCACGCGATCGTACGAGCCGACTGCGCCGGCCGGCCCACCGTCTTTCTGATGGGCGCCTCCACCGACCTCGGCCACCTCGCCGCCTTCGCGAACGCAGCCGCCGCCCGTCTGCGCTGCGCCCCCATCGCCCCCGAGGGAGCCGCCCGGTGAGCAGCACCGCGGACGAGCCGAACCGATGTGAGCCGCCCCTGTCCGCCGAGCCGGAGCCGCTCAGCGAGCGGCGTCTGAGCCGCTGGCACTGGCGCAGGCTGCTGCGTGGCCGGGTCCGGCCGCCGCTGGCCGCTGGTCTTGCCGGGGTACTGCTCGGCGCCGGCGGCATGGCCTGGCAGACGCAGGCCGGGCCGTTCGCGCCGGATGAGGTGTGCTGGGGCGCGCTGTCCCGCGACGACCTCGCCCTGACCTTCCGCGAGCCCGAGGACGTCAAGGTGGTCGAGGCGCCCGTGCTGCACAGCGGGCGTTCCCTGGACGGCCCTGTCGGCAGTTGCCAGTTGACGAACAGCGACGGCGACGGATGGGCGCTCACCGCCCGGGTGCACCAGTTGGACGACCGGACCGGCGACGACGGCAAGTGGGCTGACGAGTTCCTCTCCGCCCGTCTCACCCCGCTCGGCGGCGGCCTGTTGGGCATGGCCTCGGACAACCGCGCCTGGCTCGCCATCCCGGACGGCTGTCTGGGCCGCCCGAGCGACTTCGACGGGCCGACCGTCGTCGACATCGCCCAGGGCCGCTGGATCACCGACATGGAGCCGCGAACCGAACAGCGGGACGGGATGGCCCGCATGGTCGTGAAGCTCGTCAACAAGGTCAGCGCGGACCTCGGCTGCGCCGGCACGATCGCCGATCCGGTTGAACGCCTCCCGAAGGCCGCCCACTACACCCGCACGGAGAAGCCGGACGCGCTCTGCGGCATCAAAGGGCTGACCCTGGGCAAGAAGCGCAAGCAGTACCACGACCCCATGATCACTGACGGACACGGCCCGGTGCGCACCTGCGACCGCGACATCACCGGCTCGCAGCCGAAGCAGCGACTGATGACCGTCGAGGACCCGCGGCTGGCCGCGATCTTCATCAGGATGGCCCTGAAAGAGGGCGACCAAGTGCGCTCCGCCGCCGGCTACGGCGGCCTCGGCCCCAATCTCGGTGTCTTCCAGGCCCGTTGTCAGACGGGCGCGACGGTGTTCCTCGTACAGGCCAACGAGAGTGGGAAGGCCGCGGACGTGCGTACCCTCTTCCCTCGATACGTCGAGGCCGAGGCCGCCCGCCTCGGCTGCGGCCCGCTGAAACTGAGACTGCCACGGCAGTAGCGGCTGCGAGGTGGCGCAGCCGGTGCGATGGATTCTGCCGGCGATCATCAGACGGACGATGCGCTGAGCCAACGATTGATCCCGTCGGCAACGACCCGTAGATGTCAGTGGTGCGGGCCATACTCGTGCCGCGGCGCCGCCCGGCACCGCAGGGCGAGGGGAGCGGCATGGCTGAGGTACTGGTGTTCCACCACGGGCACGGGTTGACCGACGGCGTCCGTGAGTTCGCCGAGCAACTGCGCAGGGCCGGACACACCATCCATGTCCCGGACCTGTTCGAGGGGCAGGTATTCGACAGTCTCGAGGAGGGCATGGGTTACGCCGAGGATGTCGGGTTCGGCACGCTCGTCGAGCGTGGAACCGCCGCCGCCGAGGAGCTCCCTGCGGAACTCGTCTACGTCGGGTTCTCGCTCGGCGTCCTGCCCGCGCAGAAGCTGGCCCAGACTCGCCCCGGCGCAAAGGGTGCGCTGCTGCTGGAGGCATGCGTCCCGGTCGCGGAGTTCGGCGACACCTGGCCCCACGATGTCCCGGTCCAGGTCCACGGCATGGACGCGGATCCGTTCTTCGCCGGGGAGGGCGACGTGGACGCCGCCCGCGCGCTCGTCGAAACGGCGGCGGATGCCGAGCTGTTCCTCTATCCCGGCGACAGACACCTGTTCACCGACAGTAGCCTGCCGCCCTACGACGAGCAGGCCGCCGCGCAGGTCTCTCATCGAGTGCTGGACTTCCTCGACCGCGGCAGATAGCCCGGCATCGCGCGACAACTACCAAGGCCAGGGCTGCCCGCACCAACCTGCACTGGTGAGGCCGACGCGTCGTCGACCCAGGCGTGCTGTCCCGGCACGCGTGTGACACGCGGCCTACGGGATATCACCCCGCGAGTGGCGCAGCCGCGGCCTGTCCGGCGCGGGGACGACGGGCGCGGCCGAGCGGGAACGTCCCGGCGAGGCGGATCGTTGCCCATGAGTTCACTCACCTCCGAGTTCGCCCGTATCGCCGACCCAGGGAGCATCGTGCCCGAGACCAAGCCCGACCCGTCCACCGTCCTCCCCGCACTCCCGGCCCTGAGCGCGCAGGCCGAGCGGCTGATCGAGCTGGGGGTGCACGAGATCGCCGGGCTGTCCGCCGAGGAGATCCGCACATGCGCCGCGACGGGCGAAGCCGGGGCCGACGGCCAGGGTGCCCTGCTGGCCGTGCACCCGGACCGGGCCCCCGCCTCGGCCCTCACGCCGCTGCTCAGCCGTGACGGCAAGCCGGGCTTCGTCGTCGTCGACATGCCCGACGTCGACGAGTTCGCCCCCTGCGCCCTGGAACTGCCCGACGCCCCGCTCTACCTCGTCCACGGCATCGACCGCGGCGACCACATGGCCAACTGGTCCCCGGACGAAGCACTGCCCGCCCTCACCAAGGAGGACCGCACCCCGCTGGTGCTCACCGAGGGCATCCACTGGGTGCTCCAGCAGCCCGAGGCCCTGGAGCGCAACCTCTGCTTCATGACCATCGGTTCCCGGCTGCGCAAACCCAACGGCACCTTCGACGCCCGCACCCCGGCCATCTGGATCAGCAACGGCACCGGCCGGGACGGCCGCGAGCGCCGCAACGCGCCCAAGGTCGGCTGGTGCTGGTGGAACAACCGGCACACCTGGCTGGGCTTCGCCTCCACGACGGGCCGCAGGGGCTGAGGCCCGTCACCGCACGAACCGGGTGAGTGGCGCCGGCCGCCCCGTGCTCAGTCCGCCGGAGCGGCACCCCGGGCCGGAGCGCCCGTACCGCCCCGCAGCGCCTGGTACACGGACCACACCACGGCCACCAGCGGTACGGCCACCACCGCACCGATCACCCCCGCCGCCACCGCCCCGCCGACCACCGCCAGGGCGACCACCACCGGGTGCAGCCGCACGGCCCAGCTCATCACGATGGGGTGCAGGAGGTGGCCCTCGATCTGGCCGATGACCACGATCAGGGCCACCACCACCAGGGCGATGAGCGGCCCCTTCGACGCCAGGGCGACGACGGCGGCGACCGCCAGGGCGATGGGCGAGCCGATCAGCGGGATGAACGCCGCCAGGAACTCCAGCAGGGCCAACGGCACGGCCAGCGGCACCCCGAGGGCGAACAGCGCGATGCCCACGAGGACCGCGTTGGTCGCCGCCACCAGCAGGATGCCGTGCGTGTAACCGGTGAAGGTCCGCCAGGCCGCACCGGCCCCGACCGCGAACCGCTGCCGGGCCCGGTCGGGGAGCTGGTCGCACAGCCACTGCCACTGCTTCTCGCCGGAGTGCGTGAAGAAGACCGCGCAGAACAGGGCAAGCGCGAGCACGGTCAGCACCTCGACCAGCCGGCTCGCGCCGCTGACCGCCGTACTGATGATGGTGGAGCGGTGGTCCGACAGGAGCTTGCCGATCCGGGACTGGAGATCGTCGAAGGCGTCGGCGGGCAGCCGGAAGGGCGGTTCCTCCAGCCGTCGCTCGATCCGGTCGATCCCGGCCACGAACTCCTTCTCCAGCCCGGTCCGCTGGTCCGCCACGGTCTCACCCACCAGGGCCAGTGCCCCGAGGACGAGGACCATGCCGCCGATGAGCGCGGCGGCGACCGCGAGCGGCCGGGGCATGAACTGGGCCAGCAGACCGGCCACCGGGCGGAGCACGGCGGTGATCACGAGACCGAGGAAGACGGCGACGGCGATCCGGTGGAACTGCCCGAGCACGGAGAAGGCGACCCGGACGACGATGCCGACCGCGATGAGCCGCCACGCGTACGCGGCGGCTGTCCGCAGCCCGCCCGGTACGCGCGACCCGGCATCGTTCAGGCGCGGCAGCGCCGAGACGGGTGGATCGGGGGGCGTCGACATCTCATGCCCGTACCACCCTGGGGCCGTCGAACCATGGGGCGAGCCCGGAATTCCCCCGAAGGCCGGTACGGGCCGGCGGAGGGGCCCGTCGGGAGCCCGACGCGATCGTGCCGGAGTTCGCGGCGCGGTGGTGCCGGAGTTCGCGGCGCGGTGGTGCCGGAGTTCGCGACGCGATCGTGCCGGCGTTCGTGACGCGATGGTGCCGGCGTTCGTGACGCGACCGTCCGGAGTCCGGACGGCCGCAGGGGTGTCAGCGCACGGGGAAGCCGAAGGAGTACCCCTGCTCCTTCAGCCACGGCAGGAGCTCCCGCAGGGCGGCGACGGTCTGCGAGCGGTCTCCGCCCGCGTCGTGGAAGAGGAGGGTCGGGCCGTTGGAGATCTCGTTCTTGACGGTTGCGACGATGGCGTTCGTGCCGGGGCGCTCGAAGTCCTTGGAGTCGATGTTCCAGCCCAGCGGGCGCATGCCGCGGGACACGGCGAGGTGACGGCTGGAGGGGGTGAAGGCCCCTCCGGGAGCCCGGTAGTACAGGGGGCGCACACCTCCGGAGGCCTCGGTGATCATGCGCTCGGCGTCCCTGATCTGCTCCGACTGGTAGGCCTTGGACTTGTGATCCATGGTGACGTCGTGCGAGACCGTGTGGTCGCAGAGCCGGTGCCCGGCCGCCACGACCGCCTTGACCAGGCCGGGGTGGGCGCGAGCCTGTGTGCCCACCATGCAGAAGGTGGCCTTGACACCGTTGTCCCGTAGCAGCTCCAGCACTTGAGGTGTCCAGACGGGATCCGGTCCGTCGTCGATGGTGATGTTGACGCCGCGTGCGCCTGCGTCCGAGGCATGCACGATGCCCGCCCGCACGGGCGCGGCCCTCCGGTCCTGGGACGGGGCGGGAGGAGCCGCGACGCCCCGGTCGGATCCTCCCGCGCCGGGACCGACCTGCGCGTTCCAGAACGAGGTCAGGCCGGCCACCGCGGTCACCCCGAGCGCCGCTGCCAGCACTTTGGCGTACCATCCCCGTCCGCCGCTTCCCACCATGTCTTCTGTTCCTTCGCCGTCGCCGTGGAGCCCGTCCATAGGGCAAGAGGGCGGACGGCGGCCGGCGGATCCGTCTGTTACCGATCACGGACAATCCCGCTGCTCGGTGGTATCCCTGCGGCCTGGGCGACCCGGTGGTTCGCGCAGGCAGGCGACGGCCGACCCGCCCGCCCGGCCCGGTGAACCACCACGAGTCGGACGATGCCGTTCGGCCAGTCGGACATTGTTCGAAACCTCTTGACGCTGGCCCGGGTGCCGACTGAAACTCTCGCAACACACTTCACCTGCGTGTAACGGCAGGCCCACGGCAAGCACATGCCGTCGCCTCGTCGGCTCCTCCTTTTCGTACCGCTGCCTTGTCCGTCATCAGCCATGCCTCAGCAGGGAACCTTGACATGACGCACGTCGCACGACTTCGCAGCCGCGCGAGACGCCGGGCGGGCCATCTCGCCGGACTGACCGCCGCGTCGATGCTGCTCACTCTCGCCGGACCCGCCGTCTCCGCACAGGCCGCCCCGGCGGCCCCCGCGGCCGAAGCCGCGGACATCACCGACGGCCTGGCCCTGTGGTACAAGCTCGACGCCGGCTCCGGCGGTACCGTGACCGACGCCTCCGGCAACGGCCGCAACGGCACGGTCAGCGGCGCCGCCGACTGGTCGGCCTCCGGGCAGGGGCTCGCCTTCAACGGGTCGGACACCTACATCAAGGTGCCGGACGACGTCATGAAGGGCATGGACGCGATCACCGTCTCCATGGACGTACTGATCGACCCCGCCCAGAGCACGCCCTACTTCCTCTACGGCTTCGGCAACACCAGCGCGGGCAGCGGCAACGGTTACCTGTTCACCACCGGCAACTCCTTCCGCACCTCCGTCGCGACGGGCAACTGGTCGACCGAGCAGACCACCAAGCCCTCCGACTCCCACAACCTGACCCGCGGCGTGTGGAAACACATCACCTACGCCCAGACCGGCTCCACGGGCGTGCTCTACGAGGACGGTGTCGAGGTCGCCCGCAACACCTCCGTCACCACCACGCCCGGCGCCATCGGCTCCGGCACCACCAAGGCCAACTACATCGGCAAGTCCGTCTACGACGGCGACAAGCTCTTCAAGGGCCGGGTACGCGACTTCCGGGTGTACGACCGGGCACTGGACGGCTCCGAGGCCGAGCAGCTCTCCCTCCCCGTCGCCACGCAGGGCGTCGCCGACGACAAGGACGCCCTCAGCCTCGGTGACACCAGTGGCGTCACCGCCGACCTGGACCTGCCGAAGACCGGCCCGGCCGGCGGTTCCGCCATCAGCTGGGACAGCGACAACCCGTCCGTCGTCTCGGACACCGGCAAGGTGACCCGCCCCGAGGCCGGCTCACCGGACGGCCGCGCCACCCTCACGGCGACCCTCAAGAAGGGCACCGTGACCGGCACCAAGACCTTCGACGTCACGGTCCGGCCCGCACTCGACGACGCGGCCGCCGTCCGGCAGGCAGCCGAAGCGCTCACGGTCCACAACCTCGACGACGCCCGCGGCAACCTCACCCTGCCCAGGAACGGTGCCCTCGGCACGGCCGTCACCTGGTCCTCCGCGAAGCCGGACGTCGTCTCCGCCGGCGGCGAGGTCCACCGCCCCGCGCACGGCGACGGCGCCACCACCGTCGAGCTGACCGCCACCGTCACCAAGGGCGAGGCCCGGGCGACCCGCGTCATGACGGCCAAGGTGCCCGAACTGCCCGCCGACGCCGCCCTCAAGGGCTACATGTTCAGCTACTTCACCGGCGAGGGCACCTCCGACGGCGAACAGCTCTACGCCGCCCTCAGCAAGGGCAACGACCCGCTGCACTGGCGCGAGCTGAACGACGGCAAGCCGGTCCTCACCTCCACGCTCGGCGAGAAGGGCCTGCGCGACCCGTTCATCATCCGCTCCCCGGAGGGCGACAAGTTCTACCAGATCGCCACCGACCTCAGGATCTACGGCAACGGCGACTGGGACGCCTCCCAGCGCACCGGCAGCAAATCCATCATGGTCTGGGAGTCCACCGACCTGGTCCACTGGACGAACCAGCGCCTGGTCAGGGTCTCACCCGACAGCGCCGGCAACACCTGGGCGCCGGAGGCCTTCTACGACGCCGAGCGCGGCGAGTACGTCGTCTTCTGGGCGTCGAAGCTGTACGACAACGCCGACCACTCCGGCGACACGTACAACCGCATGATGTACGCCACCACCCGCGACTTCCACACCTTCAGCGAGCCCAAGGTCTGGATCGACCGCGGCTACTCGGTCATCGACTCCACGATGATCCGGCACGACGGCACCTACCACCGGCTGTCCAAGGACGAGCGGAACAACAGCTCCTCCACCCCCAACAGCAAGTTCATCTTCCAGGAGAAGAGCGACTCGATCCTCGACCCGTCCTGGACCCCCGTCGCCGAGGGCATCGGCAAGGGCGCGATGAACGCCGCCGAGGGCCCGCTGGTGTTCAAGTCCAACACCGAGGAGAAGTGGTACGCGTTCCTCGACGAGTTCGGCGGCCGCGGCTACATCCCCTTCGAGACGACGGACCTCGACTCCGGGACCTGGACCCCCTCCACCGGTTACGACCTGCCGTCCAAGCCCCGCCACGGTACCGTCCTGCCGGTCACCCAGGCCGAGTACGACCGGCTGCTGCGCGCCTACCAGCCCGACCAGATCGTGAAGAGCGTCGAGGACGTCTCCGTGAAGACCGGCATCGGCCAGGCACCGGTGCTGCCGGCCACGGTGATCGCCGAATACGCCGACGGCGTCAAGCGGCCCGTCTCCGTCGACTGGGAGGACGTCCCGGCGTCGAAGTACGCCCAGGCCGGCACCTTCACCGTCACCGGCAGCCTGCCCGGCGGCGCCGCGATCCCGGTCCGGGCCGAGGTCACCGTGTCGAACGAGACGCCGGACGTCCCGGCGGACCTGCTGCTGCACTACGACTTCGACGAGACCGGCGGCGGCATCGCCCGTGACTCCAGCGGGCACGGCCACCACGGCACCTATGTGCGGACCCCCGAGTTCGGCACCGGGGTCGAGGGCGGCTCGTTCAAGATGTCCGGCGACCCGTCCAGCTCGCCGTACGTGAAGATCCCGAACGGTGTGCTGAAGAACGCCGGCAGCGTGACGGTGTCGACGTACGCCAAGTGGAAGGGCGGCAGCAGCTTCCAGTGGCTGTTCGGGCTCGGGCCCGACAGTGACAAGTACCTGTTCGCCACCCCCTCCAACGGCGGCTCCAGCCTCTACTCGGCCATCACGAAGGCCAGTTGGTCGGCGGAGTCGAAGCTGACGGCCGGTTCGCAGCTCACGCCCGGCCAGTGGCGGCACGTCACGGTGACGCTGGACGGCGCCACCGGCACGATGGTCCTGTACGCCGACGGCGTCGAGGCCGCCCGCACGACGACCACCGTCAAACCGTCCGAGCTGTACGACGCGGCCAAGGACCACAGCGGCTACATCGGCCGGTCCCTGTACGCGGCCGACCCGTACTTCGGCGGCGAGGTCGACGACTTCCGCGTCTACGACCGGGCCCTCACGGGCACCGAGGTCATGCGGCTCAGCGGCAACACCGCGGGCATCGCCAAGGCGACGCACCCGGCGCTCAAGGTGGACGCGCTCGTCGACAACGCGGGCGGCACGGTCACCCTGCCGATGAAGGCGGGCACGGACCTCACCGCGCTGGCACCGCGGTTCACGCTCGCCGAGGGAGCGACGATCACTCCCGCCTCCGGCAGCGTGCGCGACTTCACCCGGCCGGTGACGTACGAGGTCACCGGGTCGGACGGCAAGAAGCGCACCTGGAAGGTCTCGGCACTGATCATGAAGACCCCGGTCCTGCCGGGCCTGAACGCCGACCCGAACATCGTGCGCTTCGGCGACACCTTCTACATCTACCCGACGACCGACGGCTTCGAGGGCTGGAGCGGCACACAGTTCAAGGCCTGGTCCTCCACCGACCTGGTCCACTGGAAGGACCACGGCGTCATCCTCGACCTGGGGCCGGACGTCGCCTGGGCGGACAGCAGGGCCTGGGCGCCCGCGATGACGGAGAAGGACGGGAAGTACTACTTCTACTTCTGCGCCGACGCGAACATCGGCGTCGCGGTGTCCGACTCGCCCACCGGGCCGTTCAAGGACGCCCTGGGCAAACCACTGCTGAAGGCCGGTGACTTCCGCGGCCAGATGATCGACCCGGCGGTCTTCACCGACGACGACGGACAGCAGTACCTCTACTGGGGCAACGGCCGTGCCTACGTCGTCCCACTGGGCGACGACATGACCTCCATCGACACCTCGCAGGTCAAGGACATCACCCCGAGCGGCTACAACGAGGGCACCTTCGTCATCAAGCGCAAGGGCACCTACTACTTCACGTGGTCGGAGAACGACACCCGGGACGAGAACTACCGCGTCGCCTACGCGACCGGCCCCTCGCCCACCGGCCCGTGGACCAAGCAGGGCGTCATCCTGGAGAAGGACCTGTCCCTGGGCATCAAGGGCCCGGGCCACCACTCCGTCGTCCAGGTCCCGAACACCGACGACTGGTACATCGCCTACCACCGCTTCGCCATCCCCGGCGGAGACGGAACCCACCGCGAAACCACCATCGACAAGCTGGAGTTCGGTTCCGACGGCCTGATCCGGAAGGTCGTTCCGACTCTCGGTGGCATCGACCCGGTCACCGTCGTCCACGCCGGGCCGGACGCCGCCGGTGCCGAGGGCGAGGCGATCACGCTCGCTGGCACGGTCTCCGGCGCCGGCACCCCCAACTGGACCGTCCAGGACGGCGCCCCGTGCACCGTCAAGGACCCCGCGGCGGCCCGCACCACCCTCACCTGCACCGACGACGGCACCTTCCAGGCCACCCTCACCGGCGGGCGCGGCAGCGACACCGCGACCGTCAAGGTCTCCAACGCCGCCCCGTCGATCACCTCCGCCAAGGGCCCCGGTTCGCCCCTCGCGGTGGGCAGGGCCGCCGTCGTCACCGCGTCCTTCGACGACCCGGGCACGAGCGACCGCCACACCTGCACGGTCGACTGGAAGGACGGCAGCCGGCCGACGACCGGCACGGTCACCGACTCCGGCTGCCGCGCCGCACACGTCTACGACGACGCGGGCATCCACCGCCCGGTCGTCACGGTCACCGACGACGACAAGGGCACGGACAGCACGACGCTCGCCGAGCTGATCGTCTACGACGGTGCGGCTGGGCCCGCCGTCGGCGCCGGCACGATCACCTCGCCGGCCGGTGCCTACCCGGCCGGGCCGGGGCTGACCGGAAAGGCGGCGTTCACCCTGGGCGCCCAGTACCGCAAGGGCGTCGCCGTCCCCACCGGCAAGGCCACGTTCGTCTTCGGCTCCGCCCGGCTGGCCTTCCGCTCGACCGGTTCCGACTGGCTCGTGGTGGACGGCTCCCGGGCCGTCTACCAGGGCACGGGCACGGTGGGCGGCAAGGGCGGCTACGCCTTCAGGGTCACCGCCACCGACGGCCCGGACACCTTCCGCATCAGGATCTGGAAGAAGTCCACCGGCGACGTCCTCTACGACAACAGGACCGGCGCCGGCACGAAGGGCGTCATCACCATAGGAAAGCACCGCAGCTAGGCCGGTCCTCCCTACCGGCAGGGGCGCCTGACCAGGACGTGTGTGTCCTGGTCAGGCGCCCTCCTGTCTTCCGGCGTCACGGCGACTCCCCTGAGGGCGCGGGCAGGGGGACGCCGAGGGCGACCGGTGTGCCGAAGTCCGGTGTGCCGTCGGCGTTCCAGGTGATCTTCTGTGCCCGAGCGGAGCGGTTCATGTCGCAGCCGCCGCCCGCCGAGTCGTTGGCGTGGTAGACCATCCAGTCCTCGGTGCCGTCGCACGACTTGAAGAAGCCGTTGTGGCCGGGGCCGTACACGCCGTTGGCGTCGGACCTCTGGAAGACCGGGTTCGGTGACTCGACCCAGGAGGAGGAGCTCAGCGGGTCACCGCCGTTGTAGGTGAGCATGCCCAGCTTGTAGTCGGGCGTGGAGCAGTGGCTCGCCGAGTAGACGATGAAGGTCTTGCCGCCCCGCTGGAGCACCTCGGCGCCCTCGTTGACCGCGCCGCCCACCGTCTCCCAGCTGTAGGTCGGTGTGGACAGCACACGCCGGGTGCCACTCGCGGTCCACGGGTTCGACAGCGGCCGGATGAACATCGGCTGCGAGCCGTTGTAGAAGGTGCCCAGCAGGTAGAGCTTGCCGTTGAGCCGCAGGATGCCCGGGTCCAGCTCCCAGGTGTTGTCCTGGGCCGGGTCGAGCAGGTCGGCCTTGAAGGTGTAGGGCCCCATCGGGTCCGTACCGGCGCTCTCGAGCACATGGATGCGCTGGGTGCCCAGGTCGAAGGGCTCCCGTCCGGCCGTGTGGTAGAAGTACCAGCGCTTGCCGTCGGGCCCGTCGAGCAGATGGTGGAGTACTCCACCGGCTCGGTCGGCATCGGCGCCACCGCGCCCCTGTGGGGCACTCTCGCCCGGCGCTGCGTGGAGGGCCGCTTCGGCGGCGCCGGCACCGGGCGGCGGTACTCCCTGCTCGGCGACGCGGAGCTGGACGAGGGGGCCATCTGGGAGGCGATCCAGGACCCGATGGTGCCGGACCTGGGTGAGGCCGTGTGGATCGTCGTCCATGCCGTTGCCGGGGCAGACGCTGATGGGACCGCTCTCGAAGCCGGGCCTGACCTGATCGTGCCCCCGATATGTCGGGCAGCGGGGCGATTGTCGTGACGGTTGATGCCATGCACAATGCACGGGACCGCCCAGCGGCGTGCGCGAGGGCGGACCTGAGGAGGACATGCCGTGGTGACCGTCTGGTGGTTGCCCATGGCAGCGCTCGGTGGTGCGTGTGCCGGTGTCCTGCTGACGTACATACGGATGCGCCGGACCGCCGCGGCCCGGGTGGTGGAGCTGGCTCAGCTGGAGCACGTGGTGGAACGCCGGGCGGAGCAGGTGGCCGCGCTCAGCCATGAGTTGCGTACGCCGCTCAGCATGATCAAGGGCGCGGTGGATCTGCTGCGGGAAGGGGCTCCGGGCCCGCTGACGTCGGCGCAGGAGCGCCTGCTGCAGGTCGCTGCCCATCAGTCGACGCAGGTCACCTCGCTGTGCGAGAGCCTGCTGATTCAGGCGAAGATCGAGGCGGGCCTGTTCACACCGCGAATGGAGAAGGTGGACGTGTCGGTCGTGGCACGGGACGTCGTCACCGCGATGCGGCCGCTGTGCGCTCAGCGCGAGCAGCGGATCAGCCTGGACGTGCCGCAGGTGATGCCGCGGATCCCCGCGGACCCGATGCTGCTGACCCAGGCGCTGACGAACCTGCTGTCGAACGCGAGCCGGTTCACCACCAAAGGCGGCAGCATCGATGTCCGGGTCGCGCTCATCGACACCGGCGTCGCGGTGTACGTCACCGATGACGGCGCAGGCATGACGCGCGCCGAGCGCCGTCGCCTGTTCCACCGCTTCGCCACCGGGCGGCCCCTGGCAGACGGGACCGGTCTCGGTCTCGTGATCACGAAGACGGTGGTGGAGCTGCACGGGGGCGAGATCATGGTGCACACCGAGTCGACCCGCGGGACGACGTTCCTGCTGACCCTGCCCGACGCGTCATGACGGCGGAGGCACCGACTGCGGCGGGGCCGACCGCGTTGGTGGTCGACGACGAGCCACAGATGACGATCATCATCGAGTTCGCCCTGCAGACGCAGGGGTTCACGGTGCTCACCGCACATGACGGCGCGACCGCGCTGAATCTGCTGAGGACCCGCACCGTCGACCTGGTCGTGCTGGACGTGATGATGCCGGCGATGGACGGGCTGACCCTGTGCGAGCGGATCAGGGCCCGGTCGGACGTGCCGGTCATGCTGCTCACCGCGCTGTCCCAGCACGACGACGTCATCGCCGGTCTGGAACACGGCGCCGACGACTACGTGACCAAGCCGTTCCACCCGCGTGAGGTGGCGCTGCGTGCCCAGGCTCTGGTGCGCCGTCACCGCCGGGGCAGCGGCGCCGCGGTCCGCGTCGGCGGGCTGGTGATCGACCCGGTGGCGCAGTCGGCGACGCTGGGCGGGCGCCGGTTGGACCTGCCGTTCACGGAATTCAAGCTGCTGAGTCACCTGGCCTCCCGGCGAGGTGTGCCGCAGTCCTGGCAGGACCTCCTGCGGGAGGTGTGGGGCACCGCCGACCTGCTGGGTGGACGGGACGTGGTCAAGTCCACGGTGTACCGGCTGCGGTCGCGGCTGGCGGGGGTTCCGGGCGGCGCGGCGTACATCCGCACGTTGCGCGGGGTCGGCTACCTGGTGCCGGACCTCCCGGTGGACGCCGAGGAGAGCGGTCCGGCCGAGGAGCCGGGCGGGCCGCCCGTCGGGTGACGGCGCTGTCACCGGGGATCACTCCGCCGTCACCGGCGCCCCGTTCACGTGCTCCTAATCTGGCCGAAACATCGCTCGGCCGAGCCGGTTCCGGCTCGCATACGCGGAGGTCAACGTCGTGACAAAGGGAAGACGGTCGCGCCACGGCGCGACACTGACGATGGCGCTGGCGGCTGTGGTCGTCGCGGCCGCAAGCGGATGCGCGCGCGAGGCCGGTGAGGTCAGCGCCGACCAGGACGGCGGCGTGGTGCACGTCGCCTGTGGTGCGACCGAGGAGTGGTGCGCCGCCACCGCGGAGCAGTTCACCAAGACCACCGGAGTGAAGGCGGACTTCGTCCGCCTCTCCAGCGGCGAGGCGCTGGCCAGGATCCAGGCCGGCAAGGGCAACGCCGAGTTCGACGTCTGGTACGGCGGGCCCGCCGACGGGTACGCCGCCGCGGGCGAGCAGGACCTGCTGGAGCGCTATGTGTCGAAGAACGCGAGCGCCATCCCCGCCCAGTACAAGGACGCCTCAGGGCTGTGGACCGGCGTCTACGTCGGCGCGCTGGGCTTCTGCAGCAACGGCAAGCTGCTGAAGGAGAAGGGCCTCGCCGCCCCGGAATCCTGGGCCGACCTGCTGGATCCGGAGCTGAAGAAGGACATCGGCATCGCGCACCCGTCCACGTCGGGCACCGCGTACACGGCCTTGTGGACGCAGGTGCAGTTGGCCGGCGGGGACGAGGACAAGGCGCTGAAGTACATGCGGGGGCTCCACCCGAACGTGTTGCAGTACACCAAGTCCGGCTCGGCGCCGTCGCAGATGACGGCGCGTGGCGAGGTCGCCGTCGGCGTCATCTTCTCCCACGACTGCATAGCCACCCAGGAGGCCGGCTTCCCCGACCTCCAGGTGACCTTCCCGTCCGAGGGCACGGGCTACGAGACCGGCGGCGTCGCACTGATCAAGGGCGCGAAGAACCCCACCAGCGCCAAGAAGTTCGTCGACTGGGCGCTGACCCCCGAGGCGCAGGAGATCGGCCCCCGCGTGAAGGCGTACCAGTTCCCGACCAACCCGGCCACCGAGGTGTCGGACAAGGTCGTCGACCTGGACACCATCAAGCTGGTGAACTACGACGCGGAGGAGGCCGGAGCGGCCAAGGCGGCGCTGACCAAGCGGTTCGACGAAGAAGTCGCGCAGGCGCCGAAGTCATGACCACGATGCTCTCCGGCCGCGAGCCGGCCACCTTGCCCGAGGTGGCGGCTCCGCGGCGGCGCCGCCGGGCCGACCTGGGCGTCCGAGTCCTGATCGCCGTCGTCACGCTGCTGGTGGTGATCGGCGCGGTCGTGCCGCTGGTCGCGGTGCTCGCCACCGCCTTCGCCCCCGACGCGCTGCCCCGCTACGCGGAGTTCTTCACGTCATGGGTCGACCTCGCCGTCCTGCGCAACACCCTGGTGCTCGGCGCGCTCGTCGGCTTCTGCGGTACGGCGCTCGGCTTCCTGTTCGCGTTCGTCCAGGCCAGGCTCGACGTGCCGGGGAAGAAGGTCCTGCACGTCATCGCCCTGATCCCGATCGTGAGCCCGCCCTTCGCGATCGCCACGGCCACGGTCGTGCTGTACGGCCGGCGCGGCGTCATCAGCAACGGCGTGTTCGGTGTGGAATACGACATCTACGGCCTGGACGGGCTGGTGTTCGTCCTGTCCCTGTCGCTGTTCCCCGTGGCGTACCTGGGGCTGCTCGGCATGCTGCGGGGGCTGGACCCGGCGCTGGAGGAGGCGGCCATGAACATGGGCGCCTCCCGGTGGCGGATCCTGCGCACGGTGATCCTGCCGTTGGTGGCGCCCGGTCTGGTCGCGCCTTTCCTGCTCCTGTTCGTGGAGGCGATCGCCGACCTGGCCAACCCCCTGGTGCTCGGCGGTGACTACACCGTCCTCGCCGGCCGCGCCTATCTGGCGGTCACCGGCGAGTACGACATCACCGGCGCCGCGGTCTACTGCGTGATCCTGCTGGTGCCGTCGCTGGCGATCTACTTCGGGCAGCGGCGCTGGATGAACCGCAAGGTGCGCACTACCATCACCGGCCGCCCGTCCGGCAGCGTCCACCTGATCACCGGCTGGGCACGGTGGCCGGTCTACGCGCTGGCGCTGCTGGCCGCCGCGGTGATTCTGAGCCTCTACGGCACGGTGATCGTCGGCTCCATGACCCGGGTGTTCGGGGTCGACAACACCTTCACGCTCGACTACCTCAAGGAGGTCGTTGCCGGGGTCGGGGTCGATGCGGTGCTGGACACGCTCAGGTTCGCCGCCATCGCCACGCCCGTCGCCGGTCTCGTGGGTCTGGCCGTCGCCTGGCTGGTCGTGCGGCACCTGGACCGCACGGCCTGGCTGCTCGACCTCGGCGGCACGCTGGGCGTCGCCGTGCCCGGCACCGTCCTGGGCATCGGCTTCGTGCTGGCCTACCGCCCGGACCGGTGGATCGGCCCGGTGCACGCGTTCCCCAGCCTGGTGGGAGGCAGCGCCGTCGCCGGTGGTGCGGTCGCCATCGTCCTGGCCTACATCGTGCGCAGCGTCCCGGCGGGCCAGCGCACCGCGGTGGGCTCGCTCACGCAACTGCACCCATACATCGAGCAGGCGTCGACGGACCTCGGGGCGAGTCCGCTGCAGACCTTCCGCCGGGTGACCCTTCCACTGATCCGGCCCGCGCTGCTCACCGGGCTGAGCTACAGCTTCGCCCGCAGCATGACCTCCGTCTCAACGATCGTCCTGCTGGTCACGCCCGAGACGAAGATCATTACGTCCCAGGTCCTCAGCGCCGCCGGCACGGGCCGGTACGGCGTCGCCTTCGCCTACTGCACCGTACTGACCGCACTGGTACTGACAGGCTTCGGACTCATTCGCGTCCTCGTCGGCACCGGGGCCGCTCTGCAGCGCACCGCCACCTCCGAAAGGCAGAAGTCATGACCGCCGCCGCGCCCGAACTCACCACCGCGCCACCGCGCGAGGCCGACAGCGGACACCTGCGGCTCGACGCTCTGACCAAGCGGTTCACCGGCCGCTCCGGCATCGTGACCGCCGTGGACAGTGTCTCGCTCGACGTCGAGCCGGGGGAGTTCATCACCCTGCTCGGCCCGTCCGGTTGCGGCAAGACCACCACCCTGCGCATGGTGGCCGGCTTCGAGGAGTCCTCCAGCGGCAGCATCCTCCTCGACGGCAAGGCCATCGACGACATGCCGGCGCAGCGCAGGCCCATGGCGATGGTGTTCCAGAGCTACGCGCTGTTCCCGCACATGACCGTGGCCGAGAACATCGCCTACGGGATGCGGCTGCAGCGGCGTACCCGCGACGACATCGCAACCAGCATGAGGATGGCCGTCACCAGCATGAATCTGGTCGGCTTGGAGGACCGCAGCCCGCACGAGCTGTCCGGCGGCCAGCAGCAGCGGGTCGCGCTCGCCCGCGCCCTGGTGGTGCAGCCGAAGGTACTGCTCTTCGATGAGCCGCTGTCCAACCTGGACGCCAAGCTGCGGGACGCGATGCGGGCGGAGATCCGGCGCATCCAGAAGATGTTCGGCATCACCAGCATCTATGTCACCCACGACCAGGACGAGGCGATGAGCATGTCCGACCGGATCGTGGTCATGAACAAGGGCAAGGTGGAGCAGGCCGCGGCACCGGGCGAGATCTACGCCCGGCCGGCCAGCGTGTTCGTGGCCGACTTCATCGGCCGGGCGAACTTCCTGGAGGTGGTACCCGAGCATGCCGGGGACGGCAGGGCCACCGTGACCGCGCTCGGCCGACAGTTCACCGTCGCCGCGCACCCCAAGGTCACCGCCGGCGGCACCGGCGCGTACCTGATGGTGCGCCCGGAAACGGCCCGGCTCTCCGCGATCACCGACGCCGGCACCGGCGTCGGAGTGGTGCTGCGCTCCACGTTCCACGGTCCTACGATCGACTACGAGGTGGAGACGACCGTCGGCACCATCACGGTCACCGAGCCGGGCGTCGATCCACGGGGAGCGCTGGCCGAGGGCACCAACGTCGAGGTCTCCTTCGACCCGGACCGGGCCTACCTGCTCACCCAGGACTAGCCTCCGTGTTGCGCTCGCAGCGGTGTCCAGAACAGCCCCTGTTCACGGACAACGGGAGGAGTGGACGGTCCATGGCTTCGTGGTCCTGCCACCGAGCCACAGACGGCGGGGCCTTCCGGTCCGTCCGAATCCTGCCTGGCCTCTGCAGCGCACGCGTGGTCGAGCGTCGTCAGGTCGGCCGGTCAGCGCAGGAGTCTGCGGATGATGGTGGTGGCGGCGCTGATGTCGGTGGGCTGCCCGGTGAGGAGCTCGCGGTAGTAGAAGGACTCGGCGACCCGGACGACGGCGTAGGCGAGGGTCGGGGCGTCGATGTCGTCGGGTTCGCCGATCTCGGACTGGATGAGCCGGCTGACGGTCTCGACTATGCGGTCCTGGATGACGCCGTCGCGCGAGGTCATCACCCGTAGCGCGGTGTCGGGGTGCTCGGCGACGAACCGACGCATGGCCGGCAGTTGTGCGCTGGTGGACAGCATGGCGTGAACGAGGTCGGCGACCTTGTCGGCACCTTGCCCGCGACTCCGGGGGTAGATCTGGGCGAACTCGGTTGTGGCGATCGCCCAGATCGCCTCGCCGATCAGGCGGTCGCGGTCGCCGTAGCGCCGGTAGAGGGTGGCGCGTCCGATGCCTGCCTCGGCAGCCAGCGCCCGTGCGTCGATCCAGCCGTCCCGCAGGAACATCGCGACCGCAGCGCGCAGCACCGGCTCGTCCGGGGGCAGCGGAGGCGGAGCCTCTTGCATCTGAGACATCATCGTCCTAGTGTCTCACTACATGCGCCGAGACACATGCGTATCAGTGTCTCATTCTTGGAGGGGGCTGCCCGTGGCCACAGCGAGGCGGACCATACCGTTCGCGATCTACGTCGTGATGTTCGCGGCCCTCGCACTGCAGAGCGACCTCACGGGGTTCATGGTCTGCAACCTGCTTGTGCAACTGGCCGTCTTCGTCGTGGGTGCGTGTCTGCCGGCCCACCGCACCGGGTTCATGTCCTATGTGGATGTGGCCTGGCCGTGGGGCCTGGCACTGATCGGGGTGCAGGTCCTGGCGTTCGGCGGCCTGGATTCGCCTGCGGCTGTCGTGACTGCGGCGATCTACCTGCTGATGGGCGTGCGTATGGGCGCCTGGGCGCTGCGGTTCATGGTGTTCAAGCGGTTGCCCGGCGAGTTGCCGCGGTACCAGTACCAGCGGATGCGCTGGGAGCGAGACGGGTTCCGCAACGAGAAGGTGTCGCTCCAGGTCGAGATCATGGTCCAGTGCGGCGCCAACATCGCCGTGCTCGCGGTCCCGGCCGCGCTCGCCACCGTGCGCCCGGCCGGCCTCGATGCCGTGAGTGTCGCGGCGATCGCGCTGTGGGCAGTGTTCTGGGTCTTCGAATCGGTGGCGGACCTGCAGAAGGCCCGATTCACCGACCGCACCCGACGAGACGGTGTGCGCCGCACCTGCGACATCGGGCTGTGGCGCTACAGCCGCCATCCCAACTACTTCGGTCAGTGGATGCAGTGGAACAGTCTCATCCTGTTGTCGCTGCCCGTGCTGATCGACCGCCGGCCACACCACCACATCGTCTTCGGCCTGCTCACCGCCCTTGCCCTGGCCTGGATCTCCTGGACCACGTACCACATGCTCGTGCACTACACGGGCGCCGTGCCTGCCGAGCATTTCAGCCGGCAGCGACGCCCCGACTACATCCGCTATCAGCGCGTCACCAACCGGTTCTTCCCCGGGCCTCGACGGACCACTCATCAGTGAGCCCCTCGAGTGCCCCCACGGCAGAGCGCCGAGCCGGGCGCCGTACGCCGGGCGCGCCGGCGTCGTCGCGGGCCACGTTCGTCAGGTCTCCGTGCCCCATGTGGCCGGCCTGCCCCCGACACCCCCGGTCACGGAGGGAGAGCCGGGAAGCAGCGGCGGGAACTCCCTTGGACGCCATACGGGTTGCCTGGAGCGCAACGATGCCTCCGGGCAACCCGACTTCAGGCTCTAGAAGAACCCAAGTTTCTTCGGGCTGTATGAAACCAAAACGTTCTTCGTCTGCTGGTGGTACAGGCGGTGTAAGCCGTTGACCAGCACGAATGGCGGCCACAGAGAAGGTCGGACGGAGGCTGGCCCGCATATGGTCCGGATCTTGGTCGCCGGTGTCGTCACGAGGGCCCATCCCTGCTTTCGTGCCCGTGCTGGAGCAATTCCTGGGCAGTTCGGCCAGCCTGTCTCCGGCCACGGTCACGCGGCTGACCCAGCAGTGGCAGGCCGACCACGCCGCGGTCGTGGACCGCGACTTCGCAGAGGTCGACTACGTATATGGGTGGGCCGACGGCATCCACCTCAATGTCCGCCTGGAGGAAGTCAAAGCCTGCGTACTCGTCCTCGTCGGCGTATGGGCCGACGGCAGTGAGGAACTGGTCGCGTTCAAGGACGGCTACCGCGAGTCGGGCGAGTCCTGGACCTGCTGCGCGACTGCGCCCGCCCGGGGATGCGTACCCCGGTCCTGGTTCGGTGACGGGGCTCCTGGTTTCGGGAAGGCCCTGGCCGAGGTCTTCCCCGCCACCCGGCATCAAAGGTGCTGGGTTCACAAGACGGCCAACGTGCTCAACGCTCTGCCGAAGTCGGGCCCAGCCCGGCGCTCACAAGGCGCAACACGGCAAACAAGACCAATTCACGTGTCGGCAGTCTGTGTGTGCTCGTCCACGCTGATGACGTTGCGATCCTCGGTCCCCTGGAAGGCGACCGCAGCGGCAGAAAGTAGATACGGGTGGTGCCCTTGCGGTTGTTTCGATCCTCGGTCGCCCAAAGGGGCGGCCGCCAGCAAGCCCGTGACCGCGATGCTCACCGCCACCTTCTGGTTGCGATCCTCGGCCACTCGGAAGGGTGACCGCCAACATGGCCCGGCCGATTTCGTGCGGCTGCAGCATGCGGTTGCGACCCTCGGTCGCCCCGGAGGGCGACCGACAATAGCACGGTTAGCGCCAACCGCCCGTCTTGGGGGGGCACCGCCACGAAAAGCCAAGCGCAAAACGCGTTCGCACGCCTCGCCGTTGCGATCCTCTGACACATAGAGAGCGACCATCAAATCCTTGGCAGCCTTCGACGCCGCGTCGATTGCCGCCTCGTTGCGATCCTGGGTCCCCTCAGGGGGCGACCGCCACGGCTTCGCCTTCGACTGCTTTGCCACGTTGGCTATGCTGCGATCGTGGGCCGTCCCGAAGAGCGACTCTCCAGCTGGTCATTCAGGTTGCCCAGGGTCTGGACGATGTTGCGATTCTCGGTCGCCCGCGAGGGCCGACCGCCTGCACCCGAGCGATGATTATGCGATCGCCCTTGGGCACGTTGCGATCCTCGGTCACTCCGAAGGGCGAACGCAAGCGCGATGGGCCGGGTCATGGCAGCCGTGGCCGCGGCGTTGCGATCCTCAGCTGTCCCGTGAGGACGACCGCCTGGTCTCGATGTCGTCGAGGGCGGAGGGCTCGTAGTTGCGATTCTGGACCACCCAGAAACGGCCGCCAAGCTGGCTTCGGCGGCCAGGACGTTGTCGAGCTGTCGTTGCGACTCTCGGCCGTCCCGGAGAGCGAACCGCCGATGGTGCTCGAGCTCCTCCTCAACCCGTAAAGCAGGTTGCGACCCTCGGCCGCTCCAGAGAGCGACCGCCAGTTTGTCGTTCGTGAGCGAGTGCAGCGGCGGCAGATGCGATCTACCGTCGCCCCGGAGAGCGACCGACACCGTCGATCTGGCCGACTGGACTGGCAAGCTGACGACGCTACGATCCTCGTTGACCTTGAAGAGAGACTGCCGCACTGGGGGTTGAGGGGCGAGTTGGACCGTGGCCTTGTCGCTTCGACACCCCTGGGAGCGATCGTCAGGCGCCACGTATGCCACCACTACCAGGTCAGTTGGCTCGTTGCGATCCTCGGTCGCTTCCAAGAACGACCGCAAGGGGTCTGTTTCCAGGAGGGCGACCGCGAGGTCCGAGCGATCATGACGGAACCCTCGCGTCGGGTTGCGACCCTCGGCCGTGCCCGAGGGTGACCGCCAGGGACCCGTTGAGGAACTCATCACCGATTACTTCCGGTACGTTGCGATCCACGGCCACCCCGGAGGGCGGCGGCCAGCAAGCCCCGCTGGGGGCCCAGACCTGATTAGCGTCACGTTGCGATTCTCGGTCGCCCCGGAGGGCAACCGCCAGGGCAAAGAGGGCATTGCCCAGGTCTTCCGATTGTGTGCCGTTGCGATTCTCGGCCGCACTGAGGGCGACCGCCGGCGTTGCGCCTTGTCATCGCCGCTCAACCCATTGCGATCTTCGATCGCCCTGGAGAGCGACCGCTAGGTAGTGCGGATTGGAGCTGTGGAGCCCCACGGTGTGTTGCGATCCTCGGTCAGCTCGAAGGGCGACCGCAAGCTTGCTGTTCTGCCTCGGAACATTCACCGCAACCGCGTTGCGATTCTCGGCCGACCGCCCTGAGCGGCGACCGTCAGATCGGTGTAAGCACCCGTCGTCAGGTCCGGCTCCTGTTGCGATCCCCGGTCATCCCGAGGGGCGACCGCCATGTGGACGGCCGGTCAAGGTTCTTGACAGGCCGTCGTCGCGATCCTCGGGCGCCCTGGAGAGCGACCGCCAGGTGTCGTCAGGATTGATGGCGTAGAACCAGGTGACGTTGCGATTCACGGTCGCCTCGAAGGGCGACCGCCAGATCGGCGTGCGCACCCGTCGTCAGGACCGGCTACTGTTGCGATTCTCGCTCACTTCGTAGGGCTACCGTCAGTGGTCCTCGAGCTCCTCCTCAAGCCCGTACAGCAGGCTGCGACCCTTGGTGGTTCCGAAGCGACTGCCAGCCAGAACGCGACGTGCAGCCCCTCGGATTGCCAATTCTCGTTGCGGCCCTGGGTCATCCCGCAGGACGACCGCACTGTAGGAGCCCGCCGTAACGTTCAGCGACGACCAGCCATGGCGGTCCTCGGTCGCCTCGAAGGGCGGACCGAGGACCGCAACTCTCAGCAGAATGGGAACCGCGCGCCGTACTTGTTGACGTTGCGATCCTTGGCCGCCTCTTGAGGGCGACCGCCACCGGCGCGGATGCCGTTCCCGATGATCGACACCACCACGTTGCGATGCTCGACCGCCCCGAAGTGCGACGGCCAACGGTTGGACGACTTCGGCCGTCAGCCCGGCGCGGAGTTGCGATCCTAGTCCGTCCCGCAAGGCGACGGCCACGTCCAAGATGCAGGCATGGGCGTGGGATTTGGAGATATTGCGACCCTCGGCCGCCCTGAAGGGTGCCCGCCACGCCGACCGCGTTTGCCGTCTGCCCGAGGTCTAGATCATTGAGATCCTCGGCCGCTCCCGGATGGTGACCGCCACCGACTTGTGCAGGTCCGTCGCGACGGAGACGGCGTGGTTGCGATCGTCGGCTGCCCCGGAGGGGCCCGCCACGGCAGTGTGGTGGTTCAGCACTGTGTACACCGGCCCGTTAGATTCTCGGTCGCCCCGAAGGGCGACCGCCACCTGAGCAGTGTTTCGCGGTGTTTTGGGTTAGGGGGCGTTGCGATCCTCGTCGCCCTGGGGCGACTGCGGGACTCTCCTAAGAGATCGTCTCATTTGGCGAGTCGGCGGTAGCAGATGAGGGTGCAGGCGATGCTGGTGAAGGCCAGGAAGTGCTCGGCTTTTCGTTCGTAG